>NZ_CP033810.1:1065000-1235000 GCF_003812685.1 Streptococcus sp. FDAARGOS_520
TTCATTATTGCAATCGTTATAGAAGGTTTAAAACAAGCAGAAATAATAAGGAAATTTTTCAAGAGTTAGTGGAGACTCAACATTTAAATGAAATTCAAAGAGGACTCCTAAATGTCATAGGTTCTGAAGTAATAAAAGTGTTTGTGAATGATAGATAGGTAGTATAAAATAATAAGATTTTTCAGTGTATATGTTACGACTAAAAAATTAAACTCGTGAAAATTTGTTATACTAATATTAGTTTTAACATACTGGTAAATAATAATTATTTTTATTAGATACTTGACATGGGAAGTTTATTTTCTAAGAAAAGAGAGCATGTTGAAAAAATATGTAAAATGGTTAATTCCCATATCTATTATTGGGATGTTACTAGCAGGCTGTCAAATGAATAGTGAATCTAAAAGTCAGTCAAACGAAGTAAAAAATAGCAAACAGTCAGCAGTAAAGAAAGGTAAAAAAGTAATAAAAAAAGAACAAGTAGCTTATCTCAAAAAGCATGAAAAAGAATTAACTGAATATGTCAAAATCCAGATATTAGTGAAATTAAGTATGATTGGAATAGTGTGCGCATAGTGGAAGCTAGTAGTGGAACCCCTCAAGGCGGAGAGCAACTATTATTAATTTTGGGTTATGCAAATGGCAGTGAATTAACCAATTTTACTCTAAATTTCACATTGGGTGATAATCAAATGCCTAATATTGACTCAGTTGGCTCAGATAATTTATCAACTATTGAAGATTAATAATAACAATAAGAAAGGTATATAATGGGATGATGGAATCTTAAGGAATTTGAAGATATATTTTGAAGTATGGCAGAAAGTGCTAATACAGGTCGATCGAATTCTTTTGTTTTAGAAGAATTAACTGAATTTCAAAGAGAAAAGTTAAAAAATGGGGAGTCAGTTAAGTTTAATTTTTCTAAAGATGTTAAGAAAGAAAATAAGGTTATCGAAGGAGGGCACCCCCAAGTCATAGGGTAATCTACCTGCAAACTGGATAAGTCCTTAAATACAATTGATGAAAAAGTAGAGGTTCGCGTTCCTGATGTCAATGGCGGTTATCACTCTGAGCATTGTGTTACTAATTCCTATCAGAAAGGTTACTGAAAGATGATGAAGCAGTAACTCTATAATCACTAAAAGCTCATCATTGCTTAGTGTTTAAGTTAACTTCTAAAGCTCAAACCTTGTTAAATCAAGGTCTGTTTGCTTTTAAAAGTGACATGTTATTTTTCTAAAAATGAGATTATTGGGATTCCTCATTCTAAGTTACTTTGTTTATATGTACCTTTACTTAAGGTTTATTTTCATTATTTTTAATTTAATATTTTGGAGTATGTATGCTCCATTATAGTATTTTCGAAGACATCTTTAAAAGGACTGTAGAAGTTAAAATATTTTAACCTAGTATCTAACGTCATATATTGGTACATAGTTTTAAGTATCCTTTTGATAACCTTGTACATATGAAATAGGCTAGATATTTTTAGTGAACTAAATGTAAGTTTATTGCTTGTATTAGGCGGGATAACAATATTGTTGTTTTTATTCTTTCTGAGTAATGGTTTATTAATCATGTAATTATTCTGGTATCAAATGATACTTTTAATATTCCAGTTTGTCAATAAATCATCAATGTAATTCTTTTCATCAAAAGCGATCCCTTTATCTAGTTGATTTAATATGTTAACTTGATGATTGTTCTTCTTGCTTAATATATGGGATAATAATTATCTTAAATTGACACTTGGAGCATTC
Organism: Streptococcus sp. FDAARGOS_520; assembly: GCF_003812685.1. Lineage (NCBI taxonomy): Bacteria > Bacillati > Bacillota > Bacilli > Lactobacillales > Streptococcaceae > Streptococcus > Streptococcus sp. FDAARGOS_520. Next base: position 1,066,764 of record NZ_CP033810.1, read on the forward strand.
AATCACGTGATGTAATAACTAAAAATTGTTTAAAATTTAAGGATGTATTTCTTGTTGATCTTACTATCTGATCTAATAATAGTATATAATAAGATTAAAATTTAAACATTGTCTGGAGATGTAGCAAAGGAGATAAAATGACTAAAATTTATCATATGATTTTATGTAATTCTGATATAATGAAGATTTTAGCTATAATAAAATCTCTTCCACTGAATGATTGTTGGCTGTGTGCTGGCACATTGAGAAACTTTGTATGGAATAAACTTTCTGGAATAAATGAGACATTGACATCAGATATTGATGTTGTATTTTTTGATAAAAATATTTCTTATGAAGAAACGGTGGTATTAGAACAACAATTAAAGGATAACTATCCACAGTACGATTGGGAACTTAAAAATGAATTTTACATGAACACTCATTCTCCTAATACCCCAAAGTATACTAGCTCTAAAGATGCTATTTCAAAATTTCCTGAAAAGTGTACTGCAGTGGGAGCAAGGTTAGATGATAGAAATCAACTCGAACTTTACCTCCCTTATGGTGAAGAGGAAATATTAAATTTCATTGTTAGTCCTACGCCATATTTTGAAGAGGATCTATTACGTTATAATGTTTATTTGAAGCGAGTGGATAAGAAGAAATGGAATAATATTTGGCCTCGTTTAACAATCATAAAAAAATGATAACGTTACTGGAGTTGGCTTAACAGCTTTTAAATTTTTAGACTGACAAATAGTATAGACCTTTAATAAGGTCGTTTATCGATAATCATAGTGTACTGTGTTATAATCGTTATAGCATAAAAACACGTTGCAGTTGGTAGTCTGCAAGCGTTCAGTGAACGTCAGTAACCTTCCCTCCAGGTCGTCCATTGCAATTTAATATTTAAAGGAGGGGGCTGTATGAAAATGACAGTCTATTTTGATGGTAATTTTTGGTTGGGTTTGATTGAGTACGATGATGATGGTGATTACAAAGTTTTTCGGTATTTTTTTGGAAAAGAACCTAAAGATGATGATGTTTTTAATTTTATAAATCATAAACTTAATGATTTGATAAAAAAATATGAGTTTGTTAAAACGGATATTTCTCTAAAGCGTACGAATGAACACAAAAAAAGTCCTAAAAGAATGCAAAGAGAAATTAATAGAGAAAAACGTAAGCCAGTAGTATCTACAAAAGCGCAATTGGCGATGAAAACTATTCATATGAGTATAAAAAACGAACGTCAATTAAGTCAGAAATGTAAGAAAAATGAGTTAAGAAAACATCGGTACCAATTAAAACAAGAAAAACGTTACCAAAAGAAAAAAGGACATTGATTGTGTCATCATATAAAAAGCTTGAGAGTGTCATCTCAAGCTTTTTATATGTTAACTAATATGAGTCACTAAATAGTCTGATAATGCTCAATTAATGTGTTTTGGGAAAAAATCATTTCCTTAAAGGACACCATTGTCATGTTGTTATCACCTTACTTTTTTTATACTTAGTATATGTTTAAGAAAGGAATAAGTTGTTTTGAGAGATTTTGAGGAGTTGTTTGATAAAGTAAAGCCAATCGTAATGAAGCTGAGAAGAAATTATTTTGTTCAACTTTGGGAATATGATGATTGGATTCAAGAAGGACGTATTGTACTTTTTAGGTTGCTTGAAGAGCATCCGTATTTATTGGATAATGAAAGCAAACTATTCATTTACTTTAAAACAAAATTTTCAAATTATTTAAACGATGTATTAAGACACCAAGATTGTCAAAAGCGACAATTTAATAAAATGCCTTATGAAGAAATAAGTGAAGTTAGTCACTATGTTAAGAGTAAAGGACTAGTTTTAGATGACTATATTGCTTATCGTGATACTTTAACAAAAGTGGAAGAAACTTTGTCAGATATTGATAAAGAAAAATTTGAAAAACTGATTAGTGGTGAACGTTTTGCGGGGAAGAAACAATTCATACGAGATATTCAACCCTTTTTCAATGCTTTTAAAGCGGATTAATCGATTTTATTTCTGCAGTAGATAGCTGCAGAATTTTTTTATAGGGAAAGTTCGCTGATATATTCCTGTGAAAGCCTTTGTTTTTTGTTATAATATAATAAAATGCTTGTGAGGTGTCAGTATGAGTAAAGTTCGTTTATATATCGCTCGTCATGGTAAAACAATGTTTAATACAATTGGTCGCGCTCAGGGGTGGAGTGATACTCCTTTAACTACTTTTGGAGAACTCGGGATTAAAGAGCTTGGTTTGGGACTAAAGGCTTCAAATATTAGTTTTAAAGAGGCTTTTTCTAGTGATAGTGGACGTACTTTACAAACTATGGAAATTATTCTCAGGGAAGTGCAACAAGAAAATATTCCCTATACGAGAGATAAACGAATCCGCGAGTGGTGCTTTGGTAGTTTGGATGGAGGATATGATGGCGACCTTTTTAATGGCGTTCTGCCTCGAGTTTCAAACGGAGATATGAGCCATTTGACACACGAAGAAATTGCTAATTTGATTTGTCAAGTTGATACGGCTGGCTGGGCAGAACCGTGGGCAATATTGAGTAACCGTATTCTGTCAGGCTTCACTGCTATAGCTAAAAAAATAGAGGATATTGGGGGAGGTAATGCGATTGTTGTCAGTCATGGGATGACTATTGCGACTTTTTTATGGTTAATCGACCATAGTACCCCTCGTAGTTTAGGCTTAGATAATGGTAGTGTCTCAGTCGTTGATTTTGAAGATGGAACATTTTCTATTCAATCTATTGGGGATATGTCCTATCGAGAAAAAGGAAGAGAAATTTTAGAAAAAACATTGCAATGAAAAAAAATAAAATTATCCGATTCAGTTTAGTTGGTGTTCTACTTGCGATACTATGCTTTAGTCTTTTTGCTTTATTGAAGCCTAACAGTCAACAATCATCATCTCAAAAGTTGAGGAATGAGGATATAAAAAAGATATCCTCTCAAAAAAGAAATAAGAAATTACAATTACCAGCTGTATCATCAAAAGATTGGAACTTGATTTTGGTCAATCGTGACCATAAACATGAAGAATTAAGTCCAGATGTGGTTCCTGTTGAAAATATTTATTTGGATAAACGTATTACGAAGCAAGCTACTCAGTTTTTAGAGGCTGCTAGAGCAATTGATTCACGAGAACATTTAATTTCGGGTTATCGTAGTGTTGCCTATCAGGAGAAGTTGTTCAATTCTTATGTTACTCAAGAGATGACTAGTAACCCTAATTTGACGAGGGGACAAGCAGAAAAGTTGGTAAAAACTTACTCTCAGCCTGCAGGTGCTAGTGAACACCAGACTGGATTAGCGATGGATATGAGTACTGTAGATTCTTTGAATGAGAGCGATCCTAGAGTAGTCAGTCAGTTGAAAAAGATAGCTCCACAATATGGTTTTGTCTTACGGTTTCCGGATGGTAAAACAGCAGAAACAGGGGTAGGTTATGAAGATTGGCATTACCGCTATGTTGGGGTAGAGTCTGCAAAATATATGGCCAAACATCATTTAACATTAGAAGAATACATAACTTTATTAAAGGAGAATAACCAATGAGGAAACGTTTTTCCTTGCTAAATTTTATTGTTGTTACTTTTATTTTCTTTTTCTTTATTCTTTTTCCGCTTTTAAACCATAAGGGAAAAGTAGATGCTAATTCTAGGCAGAGTGTTACCTACACCAAAGAAGAATTTATACAAAAAATTGTGCCAGATGCGCAAGATCTAGGAAAGTCGTACGGTATTCGTCCTTCATTTATTATTGCACAGGCGGCTTTGGATTCTGATTTCGGAGAGAAAATATTAGCTAATAAGTATCATAATCTGTTTGGTTTGCTTGCAGAACCAGGAACGCCCTCAATTACCTTAAATGATAGTAGTACAGGAAAAAAACAGGAAAAGCAATTTACTCATTATAAATCTTGGAAGTATTCAATGTATGATTACCTTGCTCATATAAAATCTGGAGCGACAGGCAAAAAAGATTCATATACTATAATGGTGTCTGTTAAAAATCCAAAAACTTTAGTGCAAAAATTACAAGATAGTGGTTTTGATAATGACAAAAAGTACGCTAAAAAAATGACGGAAATCATTGATTTGTATGATTTAACAAGATATGATAAGTGATATTAGCACTCTTTGAATAAGAGTGCTAATTTTTGATGTTTTTTCCTTGACTATCTTTTAAAAAGGAGTATAATAAAATCATAGTTAGCAGTCGATGTGTAAGAGTGCTAATTTCAGAAAGACCGAGAGGGGTGATGTTTTTGTGATTACACAACGTCAAAATGATATTTTGAATTTAATCGTTGAGTTATTTACACAAACTCATGAACCAGTAGGGTCTAAAGCTTTACAGAGAACGATTGATTCTAGTAGCGCCACTATTCGTAATGATATGGCAAAACTAGAGAAGTTGGGGTTATTGGAAAAAGCACACACTTCTAGTGGACGGATGCCGAGTCCAGCTGGTTTTAAGTATTTTGTAGAGCAATCCCTTAGACTAGATAGTATTGATGAGCAAGATATTTATCATGTTATAAAAGCTTTTGACTTTGAAGCATTCAAATTAGAAGACATGCTTCAAAAAGCTAGTCATATTTTATCGGAGATGACGGGCTATACATCCGTTATTTTAGATGTGGAGCCAGCTCGTCAACGTTTGACAGGGTTTGATGTTGTTCAGCTTAGCAACCATGATGCTCTAGCAGTCATGACTTTAGATGAATCTAAGCCAGTGACAGTGCAGTTTGCTATTCCAAGAAACTTTTTGACACGTGACTTGATAGCATTTAAAGCTATCGTAGAGGAGCGCTTGCTGGATGGTAGTGTCATGGATATTCATTATAAGTTGAGGACAGAAATTCCTCAGATCGTTCAGAAGTATTTTGTAACTACGGATAATGTTTTACAACTATTTGATTATGTTTTTTCAGAGCTGTTTCTGGAAACGGTATTTGTAGCTGGCAAGGTAAATTCTTTAACGTATTCAGATCTATCAACGTATCAGTTTTTGGATAATGAGCAGCAAGTAGCGATTTCTTTGAGGCAAAGTCTGAAAGAGGGTGAGATGGCTTCTGTCCAAGTGGCAGATAGTCAAGAAGCCGCACTTGCAGATGTGTCAGTTTTAACTCACAAATTTTTGATTCCTTACCGTGGATTTGGACTCCTGAGTTTGATTGGTCCTATTGATATGGATTATCGTAGGTCTGTTAGTTTGGTAAACATTATCGGAAAGGTATTGGCTGCTAAATTAGGTGATTATTATCGATACCTAAATTCTAACCATTATGAAGTTCACTGATAATGGCAGTATTCAATAAGTTATTTAAAAGGAGGCACTCAGTGTCAGAAGAAATTAAAAAAGACGATTTACAGGAAGAAGTGGAAGCCACTGAAACTGAAGAGACAGTTGAGGAAGTTATTGAAGAAATTCCTGAAAAATCAGAGTTAGAACTCGCAAACGAGCGTGCTGATGAGTTTGAAAATAAATACTTGCGAGCTCATGCAGAAATGCAGAATATACAACGTCGCTCTAGTGAAGAACGTCAACAACTTCAACGCTATCGTTCTCAGGATCTGGCAAAAGCAATCTTACCATCGCTTGACAATCTAGAACGTGCCTTGGCTGTTGAAGGGTTGACAGATGATGTTAAAAAAGGTTTAGAAATGACTCGTGATAGCCTTATTCAAGCACTAAAGGAAGAAGGCGTAGAAGAAGTAGAAGTCGACTCATTTGACCACAACTTTCATATGGCAGTTCAGACTCTCCCAGCCGATGATGAACATCCAGCCGATAGCATTGCAGAAGTCTTTCAAAAGGGATATAAATTGCACGAGCGTCTGCTAAGACCAGCGATGGTAGTTGTCTATAACTAAGGTAAATGAGTTTTCGTTTTTGTCCGTAATGACAGTAAACTAGATAGCAAGTTAGAAGCTATTCAGCTTGCTGATTAAACTATAGTGATTGCTTAGAATTGGAAGTAAAATAATTCGAGTGCTTACTAAGATAAATTGAAATAAAAAGTAATAAAGTATTATAAAATAAGAGGTATTAACATGTCTAAAATTATTGGTATTGACTTAGGTACAACAAACTCAGCAGTAGCAGTTCTTGAAGGGACTGAATCAAAAATCATTGCTAACCCAGAAGGCAATCGTACAACTCCTTCAGTAGTATCATTCAAAAATGGTGAAATTATCGTGGGTGATGCTGCAAAACGTCAAGCGGTAACAAATCCAGATACTGTTATCTCTATCAAATCAAAGATGGGAACTTCTGAAAAAGTTTCTGCAAATGGTAAAGAATATACTCCTCAAGAAATTTCAGCAATGATTCTTCAATACCTTAAAGGTTATGCTGAAGACTATCTTGGAGAAAAAGTAGAAAAAGCAGTTATTACTGTTCCAGCTTACTTCAACGATGCACAACGTCAGGCAACTAAAGACGCTGGTAAAATTGCAGGTCTTGAAGTAGAACGTATCGTTAACGAACCAACAGCAGCCGCACTTGCTTATGGTATGGACAAGACTGACAAGGATGAAAAAATCTTAGTTTTTGACCTTGGTGGTGGTACATTTGACGTATCAATCCTTGAATTAGGTGATGGTGTCTTCGACGTTCTTGCAACAGCAGGTGATAACAAACTTGGTGGTGACGACTTTGACCAGAAAATTATTGATTTCTTGGTAGAAGAATTCAAGAAAGAAAATGGTATTGATCTTTCTCAAGACAAAATGGCTCTTCAACGCTTGAAAGATGCTGCTGAAAAAGCTAAAAAAGACCTTTCAGGTGTAACTCAAACTCAAATTTCATTACCGTTCATCACTGCTGGTTCTGCTGGTCCTCTTCACTTGGAGATGAGCTTATCACGTGCTAAATTTGACGATCTCACTCGTGACCTTGTTGAACGTACGAAAACTCCAGTTCGTCAAGCTCTTTCAGATGCAGGCTTGTCATTGTCAGAAATTGATGAAGTTATCCTCGTTGGTGGATCAACACGTATCCCAGCAGTTGTTGAAGCTGTAAAAGCTGAAACTGGTAAAGAACCAAATAAATCTGTTAACCCTGATGAAGTGGTTGCTATGGGTGCTGCTATCCAAGGTGGTGTTATCACTGGGGATGTGAAAGACGTTGTACTTCTTGACGTAACACCATTGTCACTTGGTATCGAAACAATGGGTGGTGTCTTCACTAAATTGATCGACCGCAACACAACAATCCCAACATCTAAATCACAAGTCTTCTCAACAGCAGCAGACAACCAACCAGCCGTTGATATCCATGTTCTTCAAGGTGAACGCCCAATGGCAGCAGATAACAAAACACTCGGTCGCTTCCAATTGACTGATATCCCAGCTGCACCTCGTGGAATCCCACAAATTGAAGTAACATTTGATATCGATAAAAATGGTATTGTATCTGTTAAAGCTAAAGATCTCGGTACTCAAAAAGAACAACACATTGTTATCCAATCTAATTCAGGATTAACTGATGAAGAAATTGATAAAATGATGAAAGATGCTGAAGCAAATGCTGAAGCAGATGCAAAACGTAAAGAAGAAGTTGATCTTAAAAATGAAGTTGACCAAGCCATCTTTGCAACAGAAAAAACTATTAAAGAAACTGAAGGCAAAGGCTTTGATACAGAACGTGATGCAGCGCAATCAGCACTTGATGAGTTGAAAAAAGCTCAAGAATCAGGTAACCTTGACGACATGAAAGCTAAACTTGAAGCTCTTAACGAAAAAGCACAAGCTCTTGCAGTTAAACTTTACGAACAAGCGGCTGCAGCACAACAAGCAGCTCAAGGGGCTGAAGGTGCACAATCAGCTGATTCATCAAGCAAGGGTGATGATGTTGTAGATGGCGAATTCACTGAGAAATAATTATTAATATTGTTCAGATTCATTTGAATATAAGCATGAAAACTATACTAGCATAGTAAAGTTCTTCGTGATAGGGGTTGCTCAATAATCTAGATAAGTTTCAGATTACATAAGCTAATTTCGCTATCACTAAATAAAAACATATTAATAATAAATAGGCGGGGCGCCTCGCTCCGTCTGTTTTATTAAGTGTCATATATATGTTAACTATTTAGAGCTGTAACTGGGCAAGAATAATTGTTAATCTCTTCAAGTGTAGTATATGAACAAAATATAAAGGATTAGATAATGAACAATACAGAATTTTATGATCGTCTTGGCGTTTCAAAAGATGCTTCTCAGGACGAAATAAAAAAAGCTTACCGTAGGATGTCTAAGAAATACCATCCAGATATTAATAAGGAGACGGGAGCAGAGGAAAAATATAAAGAGGTTCAAGAAGCTTATGAAACCTTGAGTGATACACAAAAACGTGCTGCCTATGATCAATATGGCGCTGCTGGGGCAAATGGCGGTTTTGGTGGCTTCGATGGTGGCGGTTTTGGTGGCTTCGATGGTGGTGGCTTTGGTGGTTTTGAAGACATCTTCTCAAGCTTTTTTGGTGGAGGAGGGATGCGCAATCCTAATGCACCACGTCAAGGAGATGACCTACAATATCGTGTTAATTTAAGTTTTGAAGAAGCTATCTTTGGAGCTGAAAAAGAAGTATCTTATAATCGGGAGTCATCATGTCATACTTGTTCAGGAAGTGGAGCTAAGCCAGGTACTAGCCCTGTGACTTGTCAAAAGTGTCATGGTTCGGGTGTGATTAATGTTGATACACAAACACCTCTAGGAACAATGCGTCGCCAAGTGACTTGTGATGTTTGTCAGGGTAGTGGTCAAGAAATCAAAGAGAAATGTCCAACATGTCATGGAACTGGTCATGAGAAGAAGACGCATAAAGTATCAGTTAAAATACCTGCAGGAGTTGAAACTGGGCAACAAATTCGTTTAACAGGACAAGGTGAAGCTGGCTTCAATGGTGGTCCTTATGGTGATCTCTTTGTTATTATTAACGTTCTCCCAAGCCAACAGTTTGAGCGTAATGGATCAACAATTTATTATACTTTGAATATTAGCTTTGTCCAAGCTGCTTTGGGTGATACAATTGATATACCTACTGTCCATGGAGCGGTAGAAATGTCAATTCCTGCTGGTACTCAGACAGGAAAAACGTTTCGTCTTCGCGGAAAAGGTGCCCCTAAACTTCGAGGGGGTGGACAAGGTGATCAGCATGTTACTGTTAACATCGTAACTCCTACTAAATTGAATGATGCTCAAAAAGAGGCATTGCACGCTTTTGCAGAGGCAAGTGGAGATAAGATGGTACATCCGAAGAAGAAAGGTTTCTTTGATAAAGTCAAAGATGCTTTAGATGTTGATTAAAAAATAAAAGTCTAGAATCGAAAGTATTCTAGACTTTTTTGTATTGCTAGAGGGATTGCTTGAACCTAAATTTTACAGTACAATGAATCTAATATTGTAGGGGGACAATTTTTATGGTAACCAAAGTTGAAGAGATTCGCTCATATTTGATAGCTTCTATACAAAATGGTAAGTTGGCTCCAGGAGATCGCCTACCATCTATAAGACAGTTAGCTAATCAATTTTTCTGTAACAAAGATACAGTGCAACGAGTTTTGATGGAATTGCGTTTTGATAATTATATCTATGCAAAGCCTAGGTCAGGCTATTACGTCTTTGATTCTCATCAAGAGGAAGTTGAAGAAGGGGTTAGTTTACCAAACTCTGAGATTGCAAATATAGCTTATGATGATTTTAGATTGTGTTTGAATGAGACCCTTATTGGTAGGGAAGATTACCTTTTCAATTATTACTATCGTCAAGAAGGTCTTCTTGATTTAAGTAAAGCAGTGGCTAAATTAATGGAAGAAACAGGGGTCTATGTTCCCCTTGATGATATTGTTATTACGGCTGGTACTCAACAGGCATTATTTATTTTGACACAGGTTACCTTTCCAAATCGAAAATCTCGAGTTTTAATAGAAGAACCGACCTATCCTCGTATGATTGAACTAATCAAAACACAAAATTTACCCTATGAAACTATTTCTCGAGGTACTCATGGAATTGATTTTCAGCGTTTAGAGGAGATTTTCCAGACACAATCAATTAAGTTTTTTTATGTTATACCTCGCATGCATAATCCTTTGGGAACATCCTATAATCCGGTAGAGATGAAAAGATTAATAGAGATGGCAGAGAAGTATGATGTTTATATTGTGGAAGATGACTATATGTCTGATTTTGCAAGTCAGTCACCATTACATTATTATGATACTCACGGGCGTGTTATTTATCTAAAATCTTTTTCAAAGGCTATTTTCCCTGCTTTAAGATTAGCTGCGATTTGTTTACCACAAGCTTTAAAATCAACATTTATGGCTTACAAGAAGTTGATGGATTATGATACTAATCTGATTTTACAAAAAGCATTAGCGCTTTATATTGAAAATGGCCTTTATGCTAAGAATAGTCAATATTTGAAATATCGTTATCAGAAAGACCTTGCAAATTCAAAATCTATTTTAGCTGATCACCCTAATCTACCCTCATATAGTTTACATCACGATAGTGTATTATTTGATTGTTCGAAACTCGATAACTTTAAAATATTACGGCAATACGGCGATACTTTGGAAAATTATTTTTGTCAAAAATCGCATCAATCTCTCTTACAAGTAAAAAATGATTCCTGCTTAAAGCAGTTCTTGGGATCGTTGTAGTATAATTGTAGGGGGACAGTTTAAAATAGATAATATAGTTTTCATAAATGAAAGGTGGTAAAATAAACCCATGACAAGGTATAAGGCACAGATTTCTTATGATGGTTCAGCTTTTTCAGGCTTCCAAAGACAACCAAATTGTAGGACAGTTCAAGAAGAAATTGAGAGAACTCTTAAGCGCCTAAATAGCGGGAACGATGTGATAATCCATGGTGCTGGTCGCACAGATGTTGGTGTTCATGCTTATGGACAAGTTATCCATTTTGATTTACCACAGGCGCGTGATGTAGAAAAATTACGCTTTGGTTTAGATACACAGTGTCCAGACGATATTGATATTGTCAAAGTAGAGCAAGTGTCTGATGATTTTCATTGTCGATATGATAAACACATTAAAACTTATGAGTTTTTAGTGGATATCGGTAGGCCGAAAAATCCTATGATGAGAAACTATGCAACACATTACCCTTATCCTGTCATTATTGAGCTTATGCAAGAAGCTATTAAAGATTTAGTAGGTACCCATGACTTTACAGGCTTTACTGCTTCAGGTACGAGTGTAGAAAATAAAGTACGTACTATTTTTGATGCGAAAATTCAGTTTGAAGCGTCTAAAAATCTTTTAATTTTTACCTTTACAGGAAATGGTTTTTTGTATAAACAGGTGCGTAATATGGTTGGTACCCTGCTAAAAATTGGTAATGGACGCATGCCTATTAGCCAAATCAAAACAATTTTACAGGCTAAAAATCGGGATTTAGCAGGTCCAACTGCGGCAGGAAATGGTTTATATTTGAAGGAGATTATTTATGAAGACGAGGAATGTTTTAGCAATTTCAGGAAATGATATTTTCTCTGGCGGCGGCTTGCATGCAGATTTAGCAACTTACGTTGTTAATAAATTACATGGTTTTGTGGCAGTAACATGCTTAACAGCAATGTCAGATAAAGGGTTTGAAGTCATTCCTATAGAGGCATCTATACTAAAGCAGCAACTAGAAAGTTTAAAAGATGTAGAGTTTGGGTCTATTAAACTAGGATTGCTTCCCAATGTAGAAACAGCACAAGTTGTTTTGGAATTTGTAAAATCAAAACAAGAATGTCCAGTAGTCTTAGACCCAGTCTTAGTTTGTAAAGAAAATCATGATTTAGAAGTTAGCCAATTACGTGAGCAGCTAATTGCGTTTTTCCCATATGCTGATGTGATTACTCCTAATTTAGTAGAGGCTCAATTATTGACGGGTCTTTCGATTGAAAACTTAGATCAAATGAAAATTGCTGCTGAGAAACTTTACGATATGGGAGCTAAACATGTTGTTATCAAAGGGGGCAACCGTTTAAATGCTGAAGAGGCTACAGACCTTTACTATGATGGTGAACGTTTTGAAACCTATGTTTTTCCTGTAGTAGATGCCAATAATACAGGTGCTGGATGTACATTTGCGTCAAGTATTGCCAGCCAATTAGCTATGGGTAAAAATGTAGAAGATGCAGTCAAAATGTCTAAAGGTTTCGTCTATCAAGCTATTAAAGCATCGGATAAGTACGGAGTTGTCCAACATTTTTAGGAGATTTTAATGAGGAAAGAGAAAACTAGTCAATTGGTTCAATTGGCAATTGTAACAGCTATATCTATTGTATTGGGGATGTTTATAAGTATTCCGACACCAACAGGTTTTTTGACATTACTAGATGCTGGAATATTCTTTGCTGCCTTTTACTTTGGCAAAAAAGAAGGGGCTGTGGTAGGTGCCTTAGCTGGTTTTTTAATTGATTTATTGAAAGGTTATCCCAATTGGATGTTCTTTAGTTTATTGATTCATGGGACGCAAGGGTATTTAGCGGGTTTACCAGGTAGAAGACGTCTTTTAGGTCTTATTAGTGCAACTCTTGTTATGGTATTAGGTTATGCTATAGCTAGTGGATTGATGTATGGTTGGGGAGCTGTTCTACCAGATATTCCTGGCAATATTATGCAAAATATGGTTGGTATGGTTGTTGGTTTTGCTCTTAATAAGTCTCTAGAAAGAGTGAAGAAATGATACTAGATTATAATAAGTTAAAGCAGGAAACTAAAGCTATTGTAGTTGATATTATTGAACGTAGCGCTCTTAAAAAAGGTCAAATTTTTGTACTAGGTCTATCATCTAGTGAGGTTTCTGGTGGTTTAATTGGAAAAAATTCTAGTTCTGAAATTGGTGAAATTATCGTTGAAGTTATCCTCAAAGAGTTACATTCACGCGGCATCTATTTAGCAGTTCAAGGTTGTGAACATGTTAATAGGGCGTTGGTTGTTGAAGCAGAATTGGCTGAACGTCAACAGTTGGAAGTCGTTAATGTTGTTCCTAATCTACATGCTGGCGGTAGTGGTCAGGTTGCAGCTTTTAAGTTGATGACATCACCAGTTGAGGTTGAAGAAATTGTGGCACATGCTGGAATTGATATTGGAGATACTTCTATTGGAATGCATATCAAGAGAGTACAAGTTCCCTTGATTCCAATTAGTCGTGAGTTGGGAGGAGCACACGTTACAGCACTAGCTAGTCGTCCTAAATTAATTGGCGGTGCTAGAGCAGGATATACGAGCGATCCAATCCGTAAATTTTAAAATAAACCTCTGCTCTGCAGAGGTTTATTATTTATCTCAACGAGAGTGGTTATTGGAGAAATTGTACGTTGGTAAGTCAATACCTTCTTCAAGAATAGCTTTTTGATAAAGTTTGTAAAATTCAGCATAGATGTCAAACTGAGCACCGTTTTGCGTGAAGATATTAATACGATAAACAAATTGACCATTAGCATTGGTTGTAGGACCAAAAACAGTAGGCTCTCCAACGATAGCAGGGTGTTTTGAAACATACTCTTCATTGATTTTTGTTACAATATCAGAAATCTGATCAAGGTTTGTATGAACAAATAAAGGAATATCAATTTGAGCACGCATATTGCTACGAGACTTATTGCTGACAATTGTAATATTACGATTAGGAATGAAGTGCAAGGTTCCATCGAAATCATGAATTTGTGTGGTGCGTATCCCAACATTAGTAACAGTGCCTGATACAGTACCAACATTAATAATATCACCAACATCAAATTGGTTTTCTAGCAGAATAAAAAAGCCATTGACAACATCTGATAAGAAGCCTTGAGCACCAAGTCCAATAGCAACCCCAGCAATACCAGCCCCAGCTAATAAACTAGAAATTGGAACGCCCAATATACTTAAAATCCAATAGAATAGAAAGAAATAAAGGGTATAGTTTAAAACATTGTGAGAAAGTTTAGCTAATGTTTTTTGACGAGCTACTTTTTGTCTAGAAAAGGCGAGTGAGCGATTAACAGTCTTTTCGAAAAGATAATTGATGACTTGCCTAACGATAACGAATGCAATGATTAATAATAAGATTGATATTAGTTTGGTGAAGAAAGTAAATAAAACTTCCTCTACATTAAGATGGTCTATAAATTTTTCTAAAGTAATCATAGTAATAGTCTAGTAAAAAAAAAGCCATAGAGCAAGTATTTTAAAAGCTTATCGTTAAGCAGTTTAAAGCTTCTTTTTTGCATAAAAACTTTGTAAAACGTTTTAAATTATGGTAAACTAAACTGTATCTAAATAATTTTAAGGAGAAATGACTTAATGTCTACATCATTTGAAAATAAAGCTACAAACCGTGGTATTATCACATTTACAATTAGTCAAGATGAGATCAAGCCAGCTCTTGATCAAGCATTCAACAAAGTAAAAAAAGATTTGAACGTTCCAGGATTCCGTAAAGGACATATGCCTCGTACAGTTTTCAACCAAAAATTTGGTGAAGAAGCACTCTACGAAAATGCATTGAATTTAGTGTTGCCAAAGGCTTACGAAGCAGCTGTTGCAGAACTTGGTTTAGACGTTGTTGCTCAACCAAAAATTGATGTTGTATCAATGGAAAAAGGTCAAGATTGGAAGTTGACAGCTGAAGTTGTTACAAAACCAGAAGTTAAACTTGGAGATTACAAAGACCTTTCAGTAGAAGTTGATGCTTCAAAAGAAGTTTCAGATGAAGAAGTTGATGCTAAAGTTGAACGTGAGCGTAACAACCTTGCAGAATTGACTGTTAAAGATGGTGAAGCAGCACAAGGTGATACAGTTGTTATTGACTTTGTAGGTTCAGTTGATGGTGTTGAATTTGATGGTGGTAAAGGAGATAACTTCTCACTTGAACTTGGTTCAGGTCAATTTATCCCAGGATTTGAAGAACAATTAGTAGGTTCTAAAGCTGGTCAAACTGTAGACGTTAATGTAACATTCCCAGAAGATTATCAAGCAGAAGATCTTGCTGGTAAAGATGCTAAATTTGTTACAACAATTCATGAAGTAAAAACTAAAGAAGTTCCAGCACTTGATGATGAACTTGCAAAAGATATTGATGATGAAGTTGAAACACTTGATGAGTTGAAAGCGAAATATCGCAAAGAGCTAGAATCAGCAAAAGAAATTGCATTTGATGATGCAGTTGAAGGTGCAGCAATCGAATTAGCTGTTGCCAATGCAGAAATTGTTGAATTACCAGAAGAAATGGTCCATGATGAAGTACATCGTGCTATGAATGAGTTCATGGGTAATATGCAACGTCAAGGAATTTCACCAGAAATGTACTTCCAATTAACAGGTACAACTGAAGAAGACCTTCATAAGCAATACCAAGCAGATGCTGACAAACGCGTTAAAACTAACCTTGTTATCGAAGCAATTGCAGCTGCAGAAGGCTTTGAAGCAACAGATGAAGAAATCGAAAAAGAAATCACAGATCTTGCTTCAGAATACAATATGGAAGCTGACCAAGTACGCGGTCTACTTTCAGCAGATATGCTTAAACATGATATTGCAATGAAAAAAGCGGTTGACGTTATCACTAGCTCAGCTACTGTAAAATAATTGCTTATTAAATTTTGAAAAGATTGGGCTTCCCAGTCTTTTTATTTGTGATTATTCTTTTGACGAATAGCTAAAAATAGCGTAAAATAGTAAATAGCGAAAATTTGAAAATATGACTTATCTATTTTCTATCTATAAAGAATATTGCTAAACAAAATGATAGTCTTACACAATTAAGGAGAATAACTTTGGAATTAGAAGTATTTGCTGGGCAAGAAAAAAGTGAACTTTCGATGATTGAAGTTGCTCGCGCTATTTTAGAGCAACGTGGTCGTGATAACGAAATGTACTTCAGCGATTTGGTAAATGATATTCAAACCTACCTTGGAAAATCTGACTCAGCAATCCGTGAGTCATTGCCATTTTTCTATTCAGATTTGAATACAGACGGAAGTTTTATTCCACTTGGCGAAAACAAATGGGGACTTCGTTCATGGTATGCTATCGATGAAATTGACGAGGAAATCATCACTCTTGAAGAAGATGAAGATGGCGCTCCAAAACGTAAGAAGAAACGTGTCAATGCTTTCATGGATGGTGATGAAGATGCTATTGATTACAATGATGATGATCCAGAAGATGAAGATTTCACAGAAGAAACACCAAGTTTAGAATATGATGAAGAAAACCCTGACGATGAAAAATCAGAGGTAGAATCGTATGATTCTGAGATTAATGAAATCATTCCTGATGAAGATTTAGATGAGGATGTAGAAATCAACGAAGAAGACGATGAAGAGGAAGAAGAGGAAGAAGAGGTTTAGACGGGGATTTTGTATTTGACAAATAGTCAGATATAGTTTAAACTATTATTCGGGCACCTCTTATGAGGTCAGATAAAGCTCCCTAGTGATAGGGGGCTATTTTGTTTTTGGGAAAGATACAGAATGGTTCCAGATAGTTTTCTGAGTAGGCCCTTGATCAGATAGTTTCTACTAGTTTTGACTAGAGAAGCTGGTATTATTTATCAATCATGTGTTTTGGGTTTTACCCGTAAACTAACTGTTAGATTAACATTTAATTTAAGGAGTTTTTAATGACAAAGTATATTTTTGTTACAGGTGGTGTGGTCTCTTCTATTGGTAAGGGGATTGTTGCAGCAAGTCTTGGGCGCTTACTAAAAAACCGTGGGCTAAAGGTGACAATTCAAAAATTTGATCCATATATTAATATTGACCCAGGGACAATGAGCCCTTATCAACATGGAGAAGTTTATGTTACAGATGATGGTGCAGAAACTGACCTTGACCTTGGACACTACGAGCGTTTTATTGATATTAACTTAAACAAATATTCAAATGTTACAACGGGTAAGATTTATAGTGAAGTTCTTAAAAAAGAACGCCGTGGAGAATACCTTGGTGCAACTGTTCAAGTTATCCCACACGTTACAGATGCTTTGAAAGAAAAAATCAAACGTGCTGCGACAACTACAGATTCAGATGTTATTATTACTGAAGTTGGCGGTACTGTTGGAGATATTGAGAGCCTTCCGTTTTTAGAAGCACTTCGTCAAATGAAGGCAGATGTTGGTTCTGATAATGTTATGTACATTCATACAACGTTATTACCATACCTAAAGGCTGCCGGCGAAATGAAAACAAAACCGACTCAACATTCTGTTAAAGAGTTACGTGGCCTAGGTATCCAACCTAATATGCTTGTTATCCGTACAGAGCAACCAGCAGGTCAAAGTATTAAGAATAAATTGGCACAATTTTGTGATGTTGCACCAGAGGCTGTTATAGAGTCCCTTGACGTTGACCATATTTATCAAATTCCACTTAACATGCAAGCTCAAAATATGGATCAAATTGTTTGTGATCACTTGAAGCTTGAGACACCTGCTGCTGATATGACAGAATGGTCAGCAATGGTTGATAAAGTAATGAACCTTGAGAAAAAAGTTAAAATTGCATTGGTTGGTAAATATGTTGAATTACCTGATGCCTACCTTTCAGTTGTGGAAGCCCTTAAGCACTCAGGGTACGTCAACGATGTTGCTATTGATCTAAAATGGGTAAATGCTGCTGAAGTGACAGAAGATAATATTAAAGAACTTGTCGGAGATGCAGATGGTATCATCGTTCCTGGTGGATTTGGCCAAAGAGGTAGTGAGGGTAAAATTGAAGCAATTCGCTATGCACGTGAAAATGATGTTCCAATGCTTGGTGTTTGTCTCGGAATGCAGCTAACTTGTGTCGAATTTGCGCGTAATGTTTTAAACCTTCATGGAGCTAATTCAGCAGAGCTTGACCCTAAAACACCGTTCCCAATCATTGATATCATGCGTGATCAAATCGATATTGAAGATATGGGTGGTACACTTCGCCTTGGTCTATATCCATGTAAATTGAAATCAGGTTCAAGAGCTGCGGCAGCTTATAATAATCAAGAAGTTGTCCAACGTCGTCACCGTCACCGTTATGAATTTAATACAAAATTCCGTGAGCAATTTGAGGCTGCTGGATTTGTCTTCTCAGGGGTATCACCGGATAATCGTTTGATGGAAGTTGTTGAGTTACCAGAGAAAAAATTCTTTGTTGCAGCACAATACCATCCAGAATTACAATCACGTCCTAACCATGCTGAAGAGCTTTACACAGCTTTTGTAACCGCAGCAGTTGAAAATATGAAATAACTTTATCGCCTCCCAGTATTAGGAGGCGATTTTATTTTTTTAGATAGTTTCACTATCAAAGTATCATTAGCTCTTTTCTTTTTCTAAAAATAAGGTATAATAGGTTGCATGAAAAAGATTCGATTATCAAAGTTTATTAAAATGATTGTTGTTATTTTGTTTTTAATTAGTGTAGCAGCTAGTTTTTATTTTTTCCACGTTGCCCAAGTTCGAGATGATAAATCCTTTATTTCAAATGGTCAACGTAAGCCTGGAAACTCTTTATATGCTTATGATAAATCCTTTGATAAGCTATTAAAGCAAAAAATAGAAATGACAAACCAAAATATAAAGCAAGTTGCTTGGTATGTTCCTGCTGTTAAGAAAACTCATAAGACAGCTGTTGTCGTTCATGGTTTTGCGAATAGCAAAGAGAATATGAAGGCATATGGTTGGCTGTTTCATAAGTTAGGATACAATGTTCTTATGCCTGACAATATTGCACATGGTGAAAGTCATGGGCAGTTGATAGGCTATGGCTGGAACGACCGCGAGAACATTATCAAATGGACAGAAATGATAGTTGATAAGAATCCATCAAGCCAAATTACTTTATTTGGTGTTTCAATGGGTGGAGCAACAGTCATGATGGCTAGTGGTGAAAAATTACCTAGTCAGGTTGTTAATATCATTGAAGATTGCGGTTATTCTAGTGTTTGGGATGAATTAAAATTTCAGGCTAAAGAGATGTATGGTTTACCAGCCTTCCCACTCTTATATGAAGTTTCAACAATTTCTAAAATCAGAGCAGGTTTTTCGTATGGACAAGCAAGTAGTGTCGAACAATTGAAAAAGAATAATTTACCAGCCCTCTTTATTCATGGTGATAAGGATAATTTTGTTCCAACAAGTATGGTTTATGACAACTATAAAGCTACAGCAGGTAAGAAAGAGCTTTATATTGTAAAAGGGGCAAAACATGCGAAATCTTTTGAAACAGAGCCAGAAAAATATGAGAAACGTATCTCTAGTTTTTTGGAAAAATATGAAAAATAATATTGACAACAATATGATAAGTTGATATAATTTATTATGTTGTTAAGCGGGGATGGCGGAATTGGCAGACGCGCAAGACTAAGGATCTTGTGACCGCTTTTGGTCGTGAGGGTTCAAGTCCCTCTCTCCGCAGACTAGTCGAGTTCATTTGGAACTCGACTTTTTGCATATTTAAGATAAAGATGGAGTATCACATGTCAAAAGTACGTGGCTTTGAATTAGTTAGCCAATTTAGCAATAAAGAGTTATTACCAAAACGAGAAACAGCTCACGCAGCTGGCTATGATTTAAAAGTAGCTAAAAAAACGGTTATTGAACCTGGTGAAATTACATTGGTCCCGACCGGTATTAAAGCATACATGCAACCAGGGGAGGTCCTGTACCTTTATGATCGTTCATCGAATCCACGTAAAAAAGGGATTGTCCTAATAAATTCAGTTGGTGTTATTGATGGTGACTACTATAATAACCAAGTCAATGAAGGACATATTTTTGCACAGATGCAAAATATTACTGATCAGGCTGTTATTTTAGAAGAAGGGGAACGGATTGTTCAGGCTGTTTTTGCCCCATTCTTATTGGCAGATGACGATCAGGCTACAGGAATGCGTACAGGTGGTTTTGGTAGTACTGGAAAATAAAATTATTTTACGAATAATGTTAGAAAAGGCTAGACTTACTTCTTAGCCTTTTTTGATGAGAGTAAACTTATATTTTCTCTAACTTGGTGTGATATAATGAGTGTACTAGTTATTTGGTACCAAGCTATCATATTAATTTAGAAGTTATAAAGGAGGCCTGAGTGGCTAAGAAAAAATCAGTCTTCACCTGTCAAGAGTGTGGTTACCAATCACCTAAGTATTTGGGACGTTGTCCAAATTGCTCAGCCTGGTCTTCATTTGTAGAAGAGGTTGAAGTTCAAGAAGTTAAAAATGCACGAGTTAGTTTGAACGGTGAAAAGTCCCGACCGACGAAGTTAAAAGATGTTTCCTCAATTAACTATTCTAGAACTAAGACTGATATGGATGAATTTAACCGTGTTCTAGGAGGCGGTGTTGTACCAGGAAGTTTGGTTCTGATTGGAGGAGACCCTGGGATAGGTAAATCTACTTTATTACTACAAGTATCAACTCAGCTAGCTAATAAAGGTACAGTATTATATGTCTCAGGTGAGGAATCTGCAGAACAGATTAAGTTACGAAGTGAGCGTCTAGGCGATATCGATAATGAATTTTACCTTTATGCCGAGACTAATATGCAAAGTATTCGGTCGGAGATTGAGAAGATTAAACCAGATTTTCTTATTATTGATTCTATACAAACTATTATGAGTCCCGAAGTATCAAGTGTCCAAGGCTCTGTTAGCCAAGTTCGCGAAGTGACCGCTGAATTGATGCAGTTAGCTAAAACTAATAATATTGCTACTTTTATTGTAGGTCATGTGACTAAGGAGGGAACATTAGCAGGCCCTCGAATGCTAGAACATATGGTGGATACGGTTCTTTATTTTGAAGGGGAGCGTCATCACACGTTCCGTATTTTACGGGCAGTCAAAAACCGTTTTGGTTCGACCAATGAAATAGGTATCTTTGAAATGCAGTCGGGTGGTCTAGTTGAAGTTTTGAATCCAAGTCAAGTTTTTCTTGAAGAACGTTTAGACGGTGCAACAGGATCTGCTATTGTTGTTACTATGGAAGGAACAAGGCCTATTTTAGCAGAGGTTCAAGCTTTAGTGACTCCGACTGTTTTTGGAAATGCTAAGCGTACAACAACAGGTCTTGACTTTAATCGTGTCAGTCTTATTATGGCAGTTCTAGAAAAACGTTGTGGTTTATTGCTTCAAAATCAAGATGCCTATTTAAAATCAGCGGGTGGTGTTAAATTGGATGAACCAGCAATTGATTTAGCTGTTGCTGTAGCTATTGCTTCCAGTTACAAAGAAAAACCCACAAATCCACAAGAATCATTTATTGGAGAAATTGGACTCACTGGTGAGATTCGTCGCGTGACACGTATTGAGCAACGTATTAATGAGGCTAGTAAATTGGGCTTTACTAAAATTTACGCACCAAAGAATTCTCTAGCTGGGATTGAAATACCTAAAGGCATTGATGTTATTGGTGTGACAACTGTTAGTCAGGTCTTAAAAGCAGTGTTTTCAACA
Source organism: Streptococcus sp. FDAARGOS_520 (assembly GCF_003812685.1). Classification (NCBI taxonomy): domain Bacteria; kingdom Bacillati; phylum Bacillota; class Bacilli; order Lactobacillales; family Streptococcaceae; genus Streptococcus; species Streptococcus sp. FDAARGOS_520. Next base: position 1,088,224 of record NZ_CP033810.1, read on the forward strand.
TAATGATTAGATTCGGTTCAGCCGAATCTTTTTTGGTGGCGAGAAACATTTCGTGAAAAATAATGGGCAAAATGATAATATAAAAGGGTTGGTATTTAGTAAATATCGAATGATGTTACACTAACAAAGGAGATCTCTATGACCACTTATTTTGATAACTTTTTAAAAACCAATCAAGCCTATGCTGACTTACATGGAACAGCTCATCTACCTATCAAGCCAAAGACAAAGGTTGCTATTGTAACCTGTATGGATTCTCGTTTACACGTTGCTCAAGCTCTAGGGCTAGCTTTAGGAGATGCTCATATTTTACGTAATGCTGGTGGACGAGTTACAGACGATGTTCTACGTTCTTTAGTTATTTCGCAACAACAATTAGGAACACGAGAAATCGTTGTTCTACACCATACAGATTGTGGAGCACAGACGTTTACTAACGAAGCTTTTGCTGCTCAATTACAGAGAGATTTGGGTGTTGATATGCATGGACATGATTTTCTTCCTTTTAATGATATTGAAGAAAGCGTTCGTGAAGATGTGGCAAAATTACATGCTTCTCCATTAATCCCAGATGATGTTGTTATTTCTGGTGCTATTTATGATGTAGATACTGGTCGTATGGTGGAAGTTAAATAGAAAAAATCCTGTCCTTAGCGATGGGTTTTTTTATTTTAGAAAACTAGATTTAAAGGCAACAGTTAGGCTTATCATGCCTTATGCTGGAATTCAGACAGAGGAAACATCTTTTGCTATACTGAAACTATACTATAAAAGCGGAGGAAATTTAAAATGAAAAAATATGATGTCATTGTTCTTGGTTTTGGTAAAGCAGGTAAAACATTAGCAGCAAAATTAGCAACACAAGGTAAAAGCGTTGCAATGGTCGAAGAAGACGATAAAATGTACGGGGGAACATGTATCAACATTGGATGTATTCCGACAAAAACGCTTTTAGTATCAGCTAGCAAAAATCATGATTTTCAAGAAGCTATGACTACTAGAAATGAAGTTACAAGTCGTTTACGTGCTAAAAATTTTGCTATGTTGGATAATAAAGACACTGTGGATGTTTATAATGCTAAAGCCCGCTTTATATCAAATAAAGTGGTCGAATTAACAGGAGGAGCTGACAAACAAGAACTTACAGCTGATGTTATTATTATCAATACTGGTGCTAAGTCAGTACAATTACCAATCCCAGGATTAGCTGATTCTCAACATGTTTATGATTCAACGGCAATCCAAGAATTGGCTCATCTTCCTAAACGGTTAGGTATCATTGGAGGCGGTAATATTGGGCTTGAATTTGCGACTTTATATTCCGAATTAGGGAGCAAAGTGACAGTTATTGATAGTCAATCCCGTATCTTTGCGCGTGAGGAAGAGGAATTATCAGAGATGGCTCAAGATTATTTAGAAGAGATGGGGATATCTTTTAAATTATCAGCCGATATCAAATCTGTGCAAAATGAAGATGAAGACGTTGTTATTAGCTTTGAGGATGAAAAATTAAGCTTTGATGCAGTATTATATGCAACAGGACGTAAGCCAAATACAGAAGGTTTAGCACTTGAAAATACAGATATTAAATTGACAGAACGTGGAGCTATTGCTGTTGATGAATATTGCCAAACTTCTGTTGAGAATATTTTTGCAGTTGGTGATGTTAATGGCGGCCCTCAATTCACATATATTTCTTTAGATGACTCACGTATTGTCTTAAATTATTTGAATTGTGATAAGGATTATTCTCTAAAAAATCGAGGAGCAGTACCGACTTCAACCTTTACAAATCCTCCTTTAGCAACGGTAGGTCTAGATGAAAAGACCGCTAAGGAAAAAGGATATCAAGTTAAATCTAATAGCCTTCTTGTTTCTGCCATGCCACGTGCACATGTTAATAATGACCTTAGAGGTATTTTTAAAGTTGTGGTAGATACTGAGACAAATCTTATTTTGGGAGCTCGCTTATTTGGTGCAGAATCCCATGAATTAATTAATATCATCACAATGGCAATGGATAATAAAATCCCATATACTTATTTCCAAAAACAAATTTTCACTCACCCAACAATGGTAGAGAATTTTAATGATTTGTTTAACTTTTAAGAATATTTTTAAAAAGTAAGGCAATTTTGCTTTACTTTTTTTATCGAAAATTAGTGTGGCTATTATTACTGATTATCATTTTTAGTGATTTAGTGGTATAATAGGGTTGATTGGCAATCATCTGTAAGAGTTTGAATGATGTTTTGCCCCCTTGACTAATTCAGTTAAACTGAAAAAGTTTACTATCAGAAAATATAGGAGTAGAATTTTGGCTAATAAGATTCGTGTGCGTTATGCACCAAGTCCAACAGGATTGTTACACATCGGAAATGCGCGTACTGCGCTCTTTAACTACCTTTATGCTCGCCATCATGGTGGGGATTTTGTTATTCGTATTGAAGATACTGACCGAAAACGCCACGTCGAAGATGGTGAACGCTCTCAATTGGAGAACTTACGTTGGCTAGGTATGGACTGGGATGAAAGTCCTGAAACACATGAAAATTATCGTCAATCAGAACGCCTTGAGCTCTACCAACGTTATATTGATCAGTTGTTAGCAGAAGGTAAAGCCTACAAGTCCTATGTGACTGAGGAAGAATTAGCAGCAGAGCGTGAACGCCAAGAATTGGCAGGCGAAACACCTCGCTATATCAACGAATTTATCGGAATGTCAGAAACTGAAAAAGAAGCTTACATTGCAGAGCGTGAAGCAGCAGGCATCATTCCGACAGTACGCCTTGCTGTTAATGAATCTGGGATTTATAAATGGACTGATATGGTAAAAGGTGACATTGAGTTTGAAGGCTCTAATATCGGCGGAGACTGGGTTATTCAGAAGAAAGATGGTTATCCAACTTACAATTTCGCAGTAGTCATTGATGATCATGACATGCAAATTTCGCATGTTATCCGTGGCGATGACCATATTGCAAATACGCCAAAACAATTAATGGTTTATGAAGCACTCGGTTGGGAAGCGCCACAATTTGGTCACATGACATTGATTATAAACTCAGAGACTGGTAAGAAATTATCAAAACGCGACACCAATACTCTTCAATTTATCGAAGACTATCGTAAAAAAGGTTATATGTCGGAAGCTGTCTTTAATTTCATTGCCCTTCTTGGCTGGAATCCTGGTGGAGAAGAAGAAATCTTCTCACGCGAGCAATTAATTAATCTATTTGATGAAAATCGTCTTAGCAAATCACCAGCAGCATTCGATCAGAAGAAAATGGATTGGATGAGTAATGATTACCTAAAAAATGCTGATTTTGAGAGTGTTTTTGCACTTTGCAAACCATTCTTAGAAGAAGCTGGTCGACTTACAGACAAAGCTGAAAAATTAGTTGAGCTTTATCAACCTCAATTAAAATCAGCTGATGAGATTGTACCATTAACAGACCTTTTCTTTGCAGATTTTCCAGAACTAACAGAAGCCGAAAAAGAAGTAATGGCAGCTGAAACAGTCCCAACAGTCTTATCTGCTTTTAAGGAAAAGTTAGTATCGCTTTCTGACGAAGAATTCACTAGAGATACTATTTTCCCTCAAATTAAGGCTGTTCAAAAAGAAACAGGTATTAAAGGTAAGAACCTATTTATGCCTATTCGTATTGCGGTTTCTGGTGAAATGCATGGACCAGAGTTACCAGATACTATTTATTTATTAGGTAAAGAAAAATCAGTTCAACATATCGATAATATGTTAGCAAAATTATAATATAAAAAGTCGTGAATTTTCACGACTTTTTGTGTACTTTTACCAATTGTATTTTTCAACATTGTCTTTGGTAACAAGGTAAATTGGAGAAATTGTTTCTTTCTCTACTTTTTTGCCTTTATAATAATCAATTGCTGCTTGAATTGCTATTTCTCCCATCTTAGCTGGTTGTTGTGCAATAGTGGCTGAAATATCTCCTTTTTTAATGGCATCATGGGCATCTGGCTGACCATCAATTCCTACGATAAGAACATTTTGCAAGCCAGCAGATTTGACAGCCTGTGCAGCCCCAAGTGCCATTTCATCATTTTGTGCGAAAATAATTTGGACATCTTTATGTCCTTGAATCATATTTTGTGTAGTATTCAAAGCTTTGGCGCGGTCAAAATTGGCAGATTGGCTTGAAAGGATGTCAAGTTTAGATTTTGCAACTGAATGAAATCCTTTACCACGGTCTACAGTAGCAGAGGCACCTGGTACTCCAGATAATTCAAAGGCTTTTGCTTTTTTGCCTAGTTTTTTAACGGCATAATCCGCAGCCATCTTACCAGCAGCAACGTTATCTGAAGCGACAGTAGTTAATACTTTGCCTCCCTCACTACCACGGTCCATTAGAATAACAGGAATATTAGCGTTGTTTGCAGACTTAATAGCTGTTACAATAGCTTTTGAGTCAACGGGATTAATCAAAATAGCATCTACGTTTTGACTAATAAAGTTTTGGACATCATCTGCTTGACGTGCGGCGTCATCTTGAGCATCAGCTACCTTAATGCTTATTTTTTTATTGCTAGCATATTTGTCAATACCGTCTTTCATCGCAACAAAGTAGGGATTGTTAGTTGTTGAAATAGATACACCTAGTTTCAAATCTTTAGCAGATTTTTTGGTTACATTTTTTGTAGAATTCCCAGAAGAATTTCCAAGTCCAGTTTTACCACATGCACCTAGAATGAGGACAATAGACATCAATAAGGCTAGAAAGCCAAGTTTTTTTCCAAATTTCATTTGAAACTCCTTTAGATAAAATATAATGAACTTATAGAAATTAGAGTAAAGACTATTTTGCTACTTTAAAGCGATCAAGTAAAACAGCCATTAAAATAACGATACCTTTCACAACTTGTTGCCAAAATGCAGAGACACCAATGATGTTTAATCCATTGTTCAGGACACCAATAATAAGAGCACCAATCAATGTTCCAATGATACGTCCTTTCCCACCAGATAAAGACGTTCCACCTAAGACAACGGCGGCAATAGCATCCATCTCATAACTTGCTCCAGCTGTTGGTTGTGCTGAGCTAAGGCGTGATGTGATAATTAACCCAGAAATGGAAGCCATGATACCTGAGATAGTGTAGATGATAATTTTAACTTTGTTTAACTTAATACCCGAGATATACGCTGCTTTTTCATTACCTCCTAAAGCGTAAACAGATTTCCCGAAGGCTGTTTTATGTAACAAAATATACAAAATAATAAAAGTAAGAAACATGAGAATGACTGGGAATGGGATACCAACAATATAGCCTTGTCCCAAAAATTGGAATAGAAAACTATCGGATAAGCCAGCGGTAATTGGGTTGCCGTTTGAATAAACTAGCGTTGCTCCTCTAAAGATAGTCATTGTTGCCAGTGTAACGATAAATGGTGCTAATTTTCCGTAAGAAATGAAGAGTCCGTTTAGCATTCCCAAGATGCCACCTAAGGCAACAGATAAAACGATAGCAATACCAACGGGTACTCCGTGGCCGATTAATCCAGCTGTTAATGCACTAGATAGGGCTAATATGGACCCGACTGATAAATCAATACCGCCAGTCAAAATAACGAAGGTCATCCCGAAAGCGATAAAACCATTTGCAGTTACTTGTAATAATAAATTGAGTAGATTATTGGTTGTGAGGAAATTAGGATTAATGAGTGTGATAATAACCATTAAACCAGCTAACGCAATCAGGGTTGTTAACTCTGATATATATTTCATCATATTTTTCACTTTACTTACCTCCTGTGGCTAGTTGCATAACTTTTTCTTGGTCAGCTTCTTTTCGACTGAGTTCTCCACTGATTCGACCTTCGTGCATTACCATGATGCGGTCACTAACACCTAGAATTTCAGGTAAGTCTGATGATACCATGACAATTGGAACACCTCTGTCTGCTAGTTCATTCATTAATTGGTAAATCTCTCGTTTAGCACCGACATCAACACCACGCGTTGGCTCATCAAGAATTAAGACTTTAGGAGCAATACCAATCCATTTAGCGAGAACGACCTTTTGTTGGTTACCTCCAGAAAGATTTCCAACCTCTAAATCTGGTCTCCCTGATTTAATGTAGAGACGATTAATCAATTGTTGCACAAATGTTGTGCTTGTTTTTTCATCAAAGAAACCATGTTTGCTAAAATCTTTAGTGCTAGGGAGAGTCATATTGTCCTTGATATTGAAGTCTAGGATGAGACCTTCATCTTTTCTATTTTCGGTCAAAAAACCAATGCCCTGCTTGATAGCTTGGCTTGGGGTAGTAATAGTGATTTCTTGGTCATCAATTTTCACCTTACCAGACTTCTTTTTATCAATTCCAAAGATAGTTCGCATAACTTCAGTACGCCCAGCTCCCATTAATCCAGAAAATCCAAGAATCTCGCCTTTACGGACATAAAAGGAAACGTCCTCGAAATTATCTCCACAGAGGTTACTAACTTCAAAAGCAACAGGCCCAATTTCAGAATGTTTTTCAGGATAGTAATCTTCCAATTTTCGGCCAACCATTTTTTTAACCAATTCGTCAGAATTTGTGAGTGATGTTTCTTTTGTATCTACAATGACACCATCTCTCATGACGGTTACGAAGTCAGTGATTTTAAAAATTTCCTCCATTCGATGGGAGATATAGACAACGCCCACTCCTTCTTGTTTCAAACCTCGGATAACTCGGAAAAGATTTTCAGTTTCACGATCTGTTAAAGCAGCAGTCGGTTCATCCATTACCAAAATAGAGAGTTGGTTTAGGAGACTTTTGGCGATTTCAATCATTTGTTGTTGTCCAACAGACAAGTTACCAATCGGGATGTCTAGGGGAATAGTCACACCTAATCTTTTAAAAGTTTCAAGTGCTTTTTGTCTCATTAATTTTTGATTGAGTAAGCCAAAAGTTGTCTTGATTTCACGTCCAAGAAAGAGATTTTCCAAGACAGTCATTTCCGGCCAAGTATTCATCTCTTGGTGAATAAAACTAATACCAAATTCCTCTGCTTCTTGAGGGTTTGAAAAAGTTCGTTCCTCGCCATCAATATAAATAGTTCCTGTACTTGCTGGAAAAAGTCCTGTTAGAATGTTCATTAAGGTTGATTTACCCGCACCATTTTCACCCATAAGCGCGTGTATTTGACCAGATTGTAATTCCAAATCAATCTTTTCTAGAACTTTATTAGTACCGAAGGATTTGGAGATATTCCTCATGTCAATTTTCATGGACTAAACTCCTTTCTAGATGATAACACCAGATTGTAGAATAATATTTGAATACGGTGTATTTTCACCTGTACGAATAACTGCTTTGACATCTTGGGTCATTTGTTTTAAATGATTGTGACTGACGTACTCTATGCTAACAGAGTTATCAAGTTTAGCTAATAACCTTGATAATTGATCCGGATTTGCTTCCTTGATTTCTTCTGCTAAAATGACTTTTTCAACTAAGATATTCTCTAAATAGATATCAAGTACCTCTTGGAAACTAGGTATTCCAGAGGTCAAAGACAAATCAATCTTTGGAATGCCATTTGGAACAGGTAGACCCAGATCTCCAATACAAACTCGATCAGTATGCCCAAGGTCGTCTGCTAATTTAGCGAGATGACTATTTAATATACCAGTCTTTTTCATAATGTTGGTTGTCCTCCATTTCTTTAATTGTAGGCATGCCACCCTGTGCACCAAATTTTTGCACGGATAAGTGAGCAGCTAGAGTTGCAAAACGTAAGGCCTTAGCAATCTTAAATTTTTTCGAGATAGCATAACCGAATGCACCGTTAAAAGTATCACCTGCACCAGTTGTATCAACAGCTTTAGTTTCTAAAGCAGGAATTAAATGACTTTCTTTTCCATCAGAGTAGATGGCTCCTTTTGTGCCGAGTGTTACGATTAGTTTTTCAGGATATGTGGCTAATATATCCTCTAGTTTTTGGTTTGGGAACAGCTCTTGACATTCGTGTTCATTTGGTGTGAAATAATCGACCTTATCGAGCATCTCAATATCAGTCTCTCTAGATGGTGCAGGATTATAGAGTAATTTAATACTATGTTCTTTACAAAAATTAGCAATTTTCATATTTGCTTGATGAGGAATTTCATTTTGTAATACAACTAAATCAGCTTCTTTAATTATTGACCACTCCTGAGACCATTTTTTAGTATCAACTTTTCCGTTGGCTCCAGGACAGTAAATGATTCGATTATCATTATTATAAAGAGTGATTTGGGCAACACCTGAAGAAGATGGTATCGTTCCCACAAAATCCGTAGTAACATGATTTTTGTTTAAATTATCCAAAAGAATGGGACCAAAAGAATCCTCGCCAATGGCACCAAGAATAGTAATATTATCTCGCTCTTGGCTAAGACGCCCAATAGCGACAGCCTGATTAGCACCTTTACCTCCTGGAACCATTGAAAAACGTTGGCCAAATACGGTTTCTCCCTCTTTGGCGATACGATTGGTTTCCATAACTAAGTCCATGGAAATACTACCGATAATGACAATGTTACTCATCTATTTTCCTCCTTAGGGTTTCACGTTCGACATAATGAACGGGTAATTTAATACGCTTATTGGTAATAGGTAATTGATTAGTAATTTTGAAAATTAATTCAGCTGCTTTTTGTCCCATAATATATGATGATTGGTGAATAGTTGACAACGAAGGGTAGATAAATTGGCTCATTAAAATATCATCATAACCAATAATTTGTACATCTTCAGGGATTCGCTTCCCTCGATTAAGAATCTCGTGTAGGTAGGCAATAGCATGTATATCAGATGGAGCGATAATGCTATCAATGTCTGGATGGTGGTCAAGTAAAGTTTTCGCTTCAATTTGAATCTCTGCAAAATCAAAACTGGCACTATCTTCGATAGCAAAACAAGCCCCTTTGTTTAATAGGTAATTTTGGCTTCCTTGAAACCTTTGATTAAGGTTATCAGCTTTATCTAGCGGACCACGAATGAGTAATATATTGGTAGCACCTGCTGTCCAAATAGCTTGAGCTGCTAATTTTCCTCCCTCTTTATTATCAGAGAAAACGCCGTACTGTGTTTCTTGATTAACGCGGTCAACAACTACAACTGGAATATCTATTTCAGGATGATTTTTGGTGAAATCGTGTGTTGTAATAATCCCTGCAGCATTACTTTGTAATAGCACATTTAAGTACTCTTCTTCTAAATGGCTCTTGTTATTTGTGTTGCCAAGCATGACACGATAACCCTGTTCTTTTAGAAATTCTTCAACTCCTCTAGCAAGTCTTGGAAAGAAAGGGTTTGAAATATCGGGAAGTAGTAATCCAACAAGTTGATTTTTTTTGGTTTTCAGAGATTGTGCAAGGAAATTTGGAACATAATGGAGTTCGCGGATAGCTTGCTCGATTTTTTGACTTGCTTTTTGACTAACGTAACCATTTTGGGATATATACCTTGAGACAGTAGATGTTGATACGCCAGCTTTCTCGGCGACTTGTCTAATCGTACTCATAGAAACTCCTTTCTTATATTGTGGAAACGGTTTCACAATTAGAATTGTAATCGCTTACTAAAAAATTGTCAAGCTATTTTTTAAATAATTTAATGATAAAATATCATTATTTTTAGAGGTCATATTCAAGTCATAAAGCTGTGATACTATGTTCACATCAAAAGATCAAAGGAGAAAAACCATGTCACATGCTTGGAAAGAATTAACCTTTTATAAGAAAAAATACCTCCTGATTGAATTGCTAATCATTGTTATGATGTTCATGGTAGTTTTTTTATCAGGTTTAGCAAACGGTTTAGGTAGAGCTGTTAGTGCTGCTATTGAAAATAACCCAGCTCAAACCTATATTTTGAATGAAGGTGCTGAACAAGTGATTACATCATCTGTATTGACAACTAAAGATCAGACAGATTTAAACAGTTTGAATTTAAAAGATAGTACCACTTTAAATATTCAACGTTCGAGTTTAACTCGACAAGGACACGAAAAGAAAATTGATATTTCTTATTTTGCTATTGATAAAGATTCTTTTATGGCACCTACACTTTCTGAGGGAAAACAACTGACAAGTTACAAAAAAGCTATTATTTTAAATGATAGTTTAAAAGCTGAAGGGATAAAGTTAGGTGATAAAGTGATTGATAAGTCATCATCTATATCACTAACAGTCGTTGGATTTGTCCATAATAGTATGTATGGTCACGGACCTGTGGCATTTATTGATAAAGACATTTATACCGAAATTAATAAAAAGATTAATCCTCAATACCAGTTCTTACCTCAGGCATTAGTTATGAAAAATGATAAAAGTATATCTCATTTACCAACTCAATTAGAAGCTGTTAGTAAAAAAGATGTCATTCAACATATTCCTGGTTATAGTGCCGAACAATCCACTTTGAATATGATTTTATGGGTCCTTGTCGTAGCTTCAGCTGGTATTTTAGGTGTCTTTTTCTACATCATCACACTTCAAAAACGTCATGAATTTAGCGTCATGAAAGCTATTGGGACAAAAATGTCAGAGATTGCCCTATTTCAATTGAGTCAAGTCATTATATTGGCACTGTTTGGTATCATTGTTGGAGATGGATTGGCGGTTGCTCTCTCTTATGTATTACCAGCTCAAATGCCATTTGTTATTAATTGGCAAAATATTATTCTAGTATCGTTTGTATTTTTAGTCATTGCAATGATTAGTAGTGCTTTGTCAATTGTAAAAGTTGCTAAAATCGACCCAGTCGAAGTTATTAATGGGGGAGGAGAATAATGTCAGCAATCTTAGAATTAAAACACATCTCAAAGCACTATCCAGATGGAGATGAGCTTTTATCAATATTAGATAATTTAGATTTATCAGTTTCTGCAGGTGAGTTTGTAGCTATACTGGGACCCTCAGGTTCAGGTAAAAGCACACTTTTATCCATTGCAGGGTTACTTCTTGGCGCAGATCAAGGTAGTTTGTATGTCAATCATGAGAACGTTACGGATTTGTCTCAAAGACAAAGAACACAATTGCGCCGTGAAGCACTAGGTTTTATATTTCAAAGTCATCAACTGCTTCCTTATTTAACAATCCAAGAACAGTTGCAACAAGAGGCTCGATTTGCAAAACACTATGATAAGAAAACAAGCTTGGAAGAAATTAATAAATTATTATCAGATTTAGGAATAGAGCAGTGTGCACATAAATACCCTAACCAATTATCGGGAGGACAAAAGCAACGCGCAGCAATTGCTAGAGCATTTATTAATCATCCTAAGGTTATCTTGGCAGATGAGCCAACAGCTAGCCTTGATGAAGAACGTGGGCGTCAAGTTACAGAACTTATTCGTCAGGAAGTTAAATCACATAATACTGCAGCTATTATGGTGACACACGATGAGCGCGTTCTAGATTTAGTAGATACCGTTTATCGTTTAAAGGACGGGAAATTAGTTAAAGAAAACTTCTAACTTGTGTTACAATAAGCTAGAGGTGATTTAATGATTAAAATATTAGTTGTAGAGGATAACATTGTTCAACAAAAAATCATTACCACAAAATTAACACAAGAGGGCTACCAATTTATCACTGCTTCAAATGGACAAGAAGCTCTAAATTGTCTAGATACAGAAGAAGTACAATTGATTATAACTGATATCATGATGCCCATGATGGATGGTTATCAATTAATTCAAGAACTCAGGTCAGCTGCTTATAATGTTCCAATCATTGTTATGACAGCAAAATCACAAATGGAAGATATGACAAAAGGGTTTGGCCTTGGTGCAGATGATTATATGGTTAAGCCTGTGCAGTTACAAGAATTAGCTTTACGTATTAAGGCACTCTTGAGGAGAGCTAATATTGTAGCTCAACATCAGCTAATTATTGGGAATACTTGTCTTAATGAAGATGAATTAAGCTTGAAATATTTTGAGCAAGAAATTATATTTCCTCAGAAAGAATTTAGGGTTCTTTTCCACTTACTTAGCTATCCTAATAGGATTTTCACACGTTTAGAACTATTGGATAGTATTTGGGGAATGGATACTGATTTAGATGAGCGGGTGGTAGATGCTTGCATCAATAAAATTAGACGAAAAGTAGAACACTTACCAGATTTTAAGATTGAGACGGTGAGAGGGGTAGGGTATCGTGCAAAAAATGACTAAGCTAAGGCGATTTCGGTTTCCGTTAAGATTTTATTTCACATTAATGTTTGTGTTAACGATGCTTTTCTCAGTCCTAGCTTCTCTTTTACTAGTTGCAGCAATAGTTTTTACTTTTTTTCAAGGAGTCTTAACTACTCATGTATTACAAGTTAGTGCTCTCGCTGTTGTTTTTTTAAGCCTTGTGATAGCTAGTATTAGTATGTGGTACGGTTCTTATCATTTAACAAAACCAATTTTAGATATTAGCCATATTGTGTCCAATGTTGCAGACGGTGACTTTGAAGGGCATATTTATCGAAACAGTAATCGTCGTAAATCCTATGAGTATTATAATGAATTGGATGAGCTATCTGAAAGTATTAATCAGATGATTGTTTCTTTATCTCATATGGATCATATGCGAAAAGACTTTATCACTAATGTTTCTCATGAGCTAAAGACTCCGATTGCTGCAGTAGCTAATATTGTAGAACTATTACAAGATCCAGAATTAGATGAAGAAACACAAAGTGAGTTATTAGGTCTTGTTAAAACAGAGAGCCTAAGGTTAACAAGATTATGTGATACGATGTTGCAAATGTCGCGCGTGGATAATCAGGAGACTATTGGGGAGCTATCCTCTGTTCGTGTAGATGAACAAATTCGTCAAGCAATGATTAGTTTAACAGAACGTTGGCAAGCTAAAAGGATAAATTTTCAACTGGATTCAAAACCATATACTGTTTACTCAAACTCTGACTTGCTGATGCAAGTTTGGATAAACCTTTTAGATAATGCAATAAAATATTCCGAGGATATTGTAGACTTAAGTGTACGAATGGAAGAAACTAATAATCATTATCTGAGAGTTATTATTTCTGATAAAGGTAGGGGAATTTCTCAATATGATGTTCAGCATATATTTGATAAATTTTACCAAGCGGATCAGTCGCATAATCAACAAGGAAATGGATTAGGACTAGCAATAGTTAAACGTATAATTGTTCTTTGTAAGGGACGTATTAGTGTCTCCAGTCAGTTGGAAATTGGAACAGAATTTTGTGTAGAACTACCTTTATCATAATTATTTAAAACAATAACTGCCAATTGGCAGTTATTGTTTTATTTGTTTAGAAATAAATATACTAAAAATAGACAAAAACTATAAAAATATTTGACAATAAATATAGCAAGTGTATAATATTACAAAACATAGGAATTTGGAAGGGGATTTTTTATGGGAAAAGAAAAATTAATTTTAGCTTATTCTGGTGGTTTAGATACCTCTGTTGCTATAGCTTGGTTAAAAAAAGATTATGACGTTATTGCTATCTGTATGGATGTTGGCGAAGGTAAAGATCTTGATTTTATTCACGATAAGGCTTTAACAATAGGTGCCATAGAATCTTATATTTTAGATGTTAAAGATGAGTTCGCTGAGCATTTTGTTTTACCAGCTTTACAGGCACATGCGATGTATGAACAAAAATACCCGCTTGTTTCAGCGCTTAGTCGTCCAATTATTGCCCAAAAATTAGTTGAAATGGCACATCAAACAGGTGCGACCACAATTGCACATGGCTGTACAGGTAAAGGAAATGACCAAGTGCGTTTTGAAGTTGCAATTGCAGCACTAGATCCTGAATTAAAAGTAATTGCCCCTGTTCGTGAGTGGAAGTGGCATCGTGAAGAGGAAATTACTTTTGCAAAAGCTAACGGCGTACCTATTCCAGCAGATTTAGATAACCCTTATTCTATAGACCAAAATTTATGGGGACGTGCCAATGAATGTGGTGTGCTTGAGAATCCTTGGAATCAAGCGCCAGAAGAAGCTTTTGGTATTACAAAATCACCAGAAGAAGCTCCTGATTGTGCAGAATATATTGATATTACGTTCCAAAATGGGAAGCCTATAGCTATAAACAATCAAGAAATGACACTAGCAGATTTGATTTTATCGCTAAATGAAATTGCAGGAAAACATGGTATTGGACGCATTGATCATGTTGAAAATCGTTTAGTCGGTATCAAATCACGTGAAATTTATGAATGTCCTGCGGCAATGGTACTGTTAGCTGCTCATAAAGAAATTGAAGATTTAACACTAGTTCGTGAAGTGTCTCATTTTAAACCTATCCTTGAAAATGAACTATCAAATCTTATTTATAATGCTTTATGGTTTAGTCCAGCTACAAAAGCTATCATTGCCTATGTCAAAGAAACACAAAAAGTGGTTAATGGTACTACAAAAGTTAAGTTATATAAAGGTTCTGCCCAAGTCGTTGCTCGCCACTCATCTAATTCATTATATGATGAGAATTTAGCAACCTATACAGCTGCTGATAGCTTTGATCAAGATGCAGCAGTTGGTTTTATCAAACTCTGGGGACTTCCAACCCAAGTTAATGCCCAAGTAAACAAAGGATAAATAAAGGAAGATAAGAGGATGACAAAAAATCATAAGTTATGGGGTGGTCGTTTTGAAAGTAGTCTTGAAAAATGGGTTGAAGAGTTCGGTGCATCAATCAGTTTCGACCAAAAATTAGCTCCCTATGATATGAAGGCTTCTATGGCCCATGTCACAATGTTAGGCAAAACGGATATTATTAGTCAAGAAGAAGCAGGCTTGATAAAAGATGGTTTAAAAATACTGCAAGATAAATACAGAGCAGGTCAATTGACTTTTAGCATATCAAATGAAGACATTCATATGAACATAGAGAGCTTATTAACCGCTGAAATTGGAGAAGTAGCAGGTAAGCTTCATACTACACGTTCACGAAATGATCAAGTGGCTACAGATATGCACCTTTATTTGAAAGATAAATTGCAAGAAATGATGAAGAAATTGCTTCATTTACGAACAACCTTAGTTAATTTAGCAGAAAATCATATCTATACTGTTATGCCAGGGTATACACATTTACAACATGCTCAGCCGATTTCATTTGGACATCATCTAATGGCTTACTATAATATGTTTACGCGTGATACAGAGCGATTAGAGTTTAATATGAAACACACCAATCTATCACCATTAGGAGCTGCTGCTCTAGCAGGGACAACGTTTCCTATTGACCGCCATATGACAACTCGTTTATTAGATTTTGAAAAACCATATAGTAATTCGCTTGATGCTGTCTCAGATCGTGACTTTATCATAGAATTTTTATCCAATGCTAGCATTTTAATGATGCATTTATCACGTTTTTGTGAAGAAATCATTAATTGGTGCAGTTATGAATATCAATTCATCACATTATCAGATACTTTCTCTACAGGATCATCTATTATGCCTCAAAAGAAAAATCCTGATATGGCAGAATTAATTCGAGGGAAGACAGGCCGTGTTTATGGAAATTTATTTAGTTTACTAACTGTTATGAAATCATTGCCGTTAGCTTATAACAAAGATTTACAAGAAGATAAAGAAGGGATGTTTGATAGCGTAGAAACAGTCAGCATAGCTATTGAAATCATGGCTAATATGCTTGAGACAATGACTGTGAATGAGCACATAATGATGACCTCAACGGAGACTGATTTTTCAAATGCAACAGAATTAGCAGATTATTTAGCAAGTAAGGGGGTACCTTTCAGAAAAGCACATGAAATTGTAGGTAAATTGGTTTTAGAATGCAGTAAAAATGGTTCTTATTTACAGGATATACCTTTAAAATATTATCAAGAAATTTCAGAGTTGATAGAAAACGATATCTATGAGATATTAACTGCAAAGACAGCAGTTAAACGAAGAAATTCATTAGGAGGAACGGGGTTTGACCAGGTTAAAAAACAGATCCTATTGGCACGTAAAGAATTGAAAGCGGAATGACTGCTTTCTGAAAAAACCCTCGTTTAACTCTGTTAAGTTTCTCACGTATTTTCAGTAAAAAACTAGCATTTTTTATAGAATTGTGCTAGAATTAACGTGTAAGTGGGCAACGCCCAAAAAATAAATAGGAGGCCTGAATAATGGCAATCGTTTCAGCAGAAAAATTCGTCCAAGCAGCTCGTGATAACGGCTATGCAGTAGGTGGATTTAACACAAACAACCTTGAGTGGACTCAAGCTATCTTGCGCGCAGCAGAAGCTAAAAAAGCTCCAGTACTTATCCAAACTTCAATGGGTGCGGCTAAATACATGGGTGGTTACAAACTTTGTAAACAACTTATTGAAACTTTGGTTGAATCAATGGGTATTACTGTACCAGTTGCTATCCACCTTGACCACGGTCATTACGATGATGCCCTTGAGTGTATTGAAGTAGGTTACACTTCAATTATGTTTGATGGTTCACACCTTCCAGTTGAAGAAAACCTTGAAAAAGCACGCGAAGTTGTTGCTAAAGCACATGCTAAAGGTATTTCAGTAGAAGCTGAAGTTGGTACTATCGGTGGTGAAGAAGATGGTATTGTCGGTAAAGGTGAATTAGCACCAATCGAAGACGCTAAAGCTATGGTTGAAACTGGTATTGACTTCTTGGCTGCAGGTATCGGTAACATTCATGGACCATACCCAGCAAACTGGGAAGGACTTGACCTTGATCACTTGAAGAAATTGACTGAAGCTGTTCCTGGTTTCCCAATCGTGTTACACGGTGGTTCAGGTATTCCTGATGATCAAATCCAAGAAGCTATCAAACTTGGTGTTGCTAAAGTTAACGTTAACACAGAATGTCAATTAGCTTTCTGTCAAGCAACTCGTGACTACGCTGTTGAATTCAACGCTAACGAAGCTGAATACATGAAGAAAAAACTCTTTGACCCACGTAAATTCTTGAAACCTGGTTTCGATGCAATTACAGAAGCAGTTGAAGAACGTATTGACGTGTTTGGTTCAGCAAACAAAGCATAATTAACATAAACAGATAATAGTTAAAAGCTCACTTATGGTGAGCTTTTTTTGGATTATATGACTTTTTATTAAATAGATACTCTTTAAAGATTGATATGCTTAAGATAATTTCGAATAAATGCCGCTGAATCTGTGAGTTGTTGCTCTTCTTTTGGGCTTAGTGAAAGAGAAATTCTTTCTACAATTCCTACTCTACCAATAATAGCTGGATATCCAAGGTAAACCCCTTCGGACTCATAGAAGGTAGATACAGGTAGTAACTCATGGGAATCATTTAACACAGTTAAAACGATGCGGACAGCTGCGGTAGCGATACCATAACTAGTATATTTTTTACCAAAAAAGACAGTGTGCCCGCCTTTTAAAGAAGCTTCTTTTATCTGTTCTAATTCTTCTGCTTTTAATAGTGATATAGCTGGTTGTCCTTTTACAGTTACCTGACTCCAAGCGACAAATTGGGAGTTACCATGCTCTCCTAGATTATAACCACCGATACTCCTTGGATCAACTTGTAGGCGTTGACCAAGCACTCTTTTCATCCGAGCAGTATCCAATAAGGTTCCTGTTCCGATAACGCGTGATTTAGGAAATTGAGTATATTCTTGATAAAGCTGGGTAATGGCATCAACAGGATTAGTAACGACAATAAGGATCCCTCTAAAACCAGATGATTTTAACTTTTGGCTAACGTCGTAGACTTCTTTACTGGTAAATGGTAGTTCAGCAAAGCGATTAGCTTCTTTGTTATTCTGTAGTGAAATATCACCTAAGGCTGAAATCACAACATCAGCATCTGACAACGCGTCATAGTCGTTTAATACTAGATTAGCGTGATAAGTAGCATTTGCCAGAGCATCTTGAAAATCAATCATATCAGCATTAACCTTATCAACATTAGTATCAATAAAGACATAATCATCACCAATACCTTGTGCAATAAGAGCGTGTGCAACAGTTGATCCAACGTGCCCCATGCCTATAATTCCAATTTTACGTGTCATATGAAACCTCCTTTGATTATTGTTGTCTATTATAATATTTTGAAAGAAAATGTAAACTAAAAAATGAATTAGAAGGAAGTGTGTCTTATTATAAAAAATATGTAAGCGATTTAGATAAAACAAATGAAAAAGTAATTTTGAAAAGAACTTGCTAGAAGAAGTAAGTTGTGATAGAATAGTCTAGTATGTGGTGCTAGCACATCCGTAAATATTGATCAATATAGGAGGAACTCGTAAAATGGCTAAAGTATGTTATTTCACAGGACGTAAAACAGTTTCTGGTAACAACCGTTCACACGCGATGAACCAAACAAAACGTACTGTTAAACCAAACCTTCAAAAAGTTACTGTTCTTATCGACGGTAAACCAAAAAAAGTTTGGGTTTCAGCTCGTGCGCTTAAATCTGGTAAAGTAGAACGCGTTTAATAAACTGAGAAAGCCTTAGGGCTTTTTTTAGTGTTTCTAAGGCTGATTTGATAGTTAGATGCCTCTATTTTTTTACAATAATAGTGAGATATGATAGAATAGAGTGATAAAAACCTTTTGAGGTAGTAGATATGACTGTAAAAATCAATACAAGAGATGGTCAAATTGAACTCTCTGATGACGTTATTGCAACTGTCGTTGGAGGTTCAGCAACGGAAATTTTTGGCGTTGTTGGTATGGCAAGTAAAAGTGCTATCAAAGATAACTTTCAAGCACTTTTGCGTAAGGAAAACTACGCAAAAGGTGTTGTTGTGAGGTCTAGTGAAGCGGGCATCGTAGTAGATGTTTATACTGTCATGAGTTACGGCGTCAAAATTAGTGAAGTTTCAAAAAATATTCAAGAGCGAGTGAAATTCAATCTCGAAAATCAGCTTGGTTTATCTGCTGATATGGTGAATGTTTATGTGCAAAGTATTAAGGTTGTAGGAGAAGATTAGTGTCAAAGATTACGACAAGTTTATTCCAAGAAATGGTACAAGCTGCCAGTACACGTCTGAGTAAACAGGCAGAGTATGTCAACTCATTAAATGTATTCCCAGTTCCAGATGGTGATACTGGTACGAATATGGGGATGACTATGGAAAACGGAGCCAAGGAAGTTTCGGACAAACCAGCGACGACTGTTGGAGAAGTTGGTCAAATTCTTTCTAAAGGTGTATTGATGGGAGCACGTGGAAATTCAGGTGTAATTACATCACAATTATTCCGTGGTTTTGGTCAAAGTATCAAGGATAAAGAAGAATTAACGGGTCAAGATTTGGCACACGCTTTCCAGAATGGTGTTGAAGTAGCTTATAAAGCCGTTATGAAACCAGTTGAAGGAACTATCTTGACAGTATCACGCGGTGCAGCTACCGCTGCTCTAAAAAAAGCTGAAGAAACTGATGATGCAGTTGAAGTTATGCGCGCAACTCTCAAAGGTGCTAAGCGTGCTCTTGCTAAAACACCGGATATGCTACCTGTTCTTAAAGAGGTTGGTGTTGTTGATTCTGGTGGTCAAGGACTCGTCTTTATTTACGAAGGTTTCCTCTCAGCACTGACTGGGGAATATATCGCATCAGAAGATTTTAAAGCAACTCCCGCAACAATGACTGAAATGGTTAATGCAGAGCACCATAAAGCTGTAGTAGGCCACGTAGCCACAGAAGATATTAAATATGGCTATTGTACAGAAGTCATGGTTGGTTTAAAGCAAGGACCAACTTACGTTAAGGAATTTAACTACGAAGAATTTCAAGGTTATCTTAGCAATCTAGGGGATTCTTTACTAGTTGTTAATGATGATGAAATTGTCAAGGTTCATGTTCATACAGAAGATCCAGGTCTTGTTATGCAAGAAGGTTTGAAATATGGATCGCTTGTGAAGGTTAAAGTTGAAAACATGCGTAACCAACATGATGCCCAAATGCAAAAGGTTGAAGTTGAAGAAACTGTCAAAGAAACTAAAGAATATGGTATTATTGCTGTTGTAGCTGGTGACGGTCTAGCTGAGATTTTTAAATCACAAGGTGTTGATTATATCATCTCTGGCGGCCAGACTATGAACCCATCTACAGAAGATATTGTAAAAGCGATTGAAAAAGTAAACGCTAGAAATGTTATTATTTTACCAAACAATAAGAACATCTTCATGGCTGCACAGTCAGCTGCAGATGTCGTTGATATTCCAGCAGCAGTAGTAGAGACACGTACAGTTCCACAAGGATTTACTAGCTTACTTGCTTTTGATCCTGCTAAGTCTCTTGAAACTAATGTAGCTGATATGACAAATAGCCTCTCAGATGTCATTAGTGGTAGTGTGACTTTAGCTGTTCGTGATACAACGATAGATGGCCTTGAAATTCATGAAAACGACATCCTTGGGATGGTTGATGGTAAAATTCTAGTATCTACACCAGATATGGAAAAAGCACTTAAAGACACTTTTGATAAAATGATTGATGAAGATAGTGAAATCGTGACAATCTATGTTGGTGAAGATGGTAAGCAAGCATTAGCTGAGACCTTGTCGGAATATCTTGAGGAAACTTATGAAGATGTTGAAGTTGAGATCCACCAAGGAGATCAACCTGTATATCCATACCTCATGAGCGTTGAATAATTGATAAAATTAAAAATTAGGAGAGATACTTCTAATTTTTTATTTTATCAGAGTTTCTATTTTAGTATGATAAAGCATCAGTATTTTGAAAATTTTGACAAATTGTGTTAGAATTGTTTTAAAACATTCATACAAAGGAGATTTATGATGTCATTAATTATTCTTACGGTTATTTTGGTTTTAGTGATTGTTCTGTTGATAACTTCTTTATACGTTGTTAAACAACAGACAGTAGCCATCATTGAACGCTTTGGTAAATATCAAAAGACTGCTACTAGCGGTATTCATATTCGTGTACCATTGGGTATCGATAAGATTGCAGCACGAGTGCAGTTACGTCTTTTACAGAGTGAAATTATCGTTGAGACAAAAACAAAAGATAATGTTTTTGTCACTTTAAATATTGCTACACAATATCGTGTCAATGAAAATAACGTTACAGACGCTTATTACAAATTAATAAAGCCAGAAGCTCAGATTAAATCTTATATCGAAGATGCTTTGCGTTCATCAGTACCTAAACTTACATTAGACGAGCTATTTGAAAAGAAAGATGAAATAGCCTTGGAAGTTCAACATCAAGTGGCAGAAGAAATGTCAACATACGGCTACATCATTGTTAAGACTTTAATTACTAAGGTTGAGCCAGATGCAGAAGTAAAACAATCCATGAACGAAATCAATGCTGCACAACGTAAACGTGTAGCAGCTCAAGAATTAGCGAATGCTGATAAGATCAAAATTGTAACTGCTGCAGAAGCAGAAGCAGAAAAAGATCGTCTACATGGTGTGGGTATTGCGCAACAACGTAAAGCAATTGTAGATGGGTTAGCTGATTCGATTCAAGAATTGAAAGATGCTAACGTGACATTGACAGAAGAACAAATCATGTCTATCTTGTTAACAAATCAATATTTAGATACTTTAAATACATTTGCTATTAATGGTAATCAAACGATTTTCTTACCAAATAACCCAGAAGGTGTTGAAGATATTCGTACACAAGTTTTATCTGCTCTTAAAACAAGATAATGAACTTTTTATAGAAGCAAAATAACCAGAGCATTTGCTCTGGTTATTTTGTGTCTGACTTATTTATTATAATTGGAGAGACGGAAAAAAGTTATTTTTTACCGTAACGTTTGTACTCATGAATGATTTTCAGAGCACGTTTTCTAGTTTTAATGTTAGGACTTTTAAGTCTGCGATAGGCTGACGATAGGTCTGTTTTTTCAGCCATGATTACCTCCTATAGACAATTTATTAACGTTAACAGACACCAGTATACCACAAAAAAATTAACTGGTAAAGTACTTTGTTGATAAATTTAAAAATAAATAGCAAAGTAATTAAATATCAATCAAAAGTAATAAGTTCAAAGATATATTAAACCTTTATTAATGAGGTTTGGATTTGACAAGTGATGTTAAGTGAAAGATGAATGAGGAAAATACCCAACGAGAAAGTAGCTAATGGCTATCATTGTGCATATAAAAAAACGATCGATGAGTGATCGTTTTTCAGCAAACTAAATAATTATTTTTAATGTAATTGAATGAAAATTTATACTTGTGAAAGTGTATCGGTTAAGTTAATAAGGTCAGTTTTTATTTATCGTAAGCACTTAGGAAGTGTTTTGGAGCATACCCACGAGAGTAGACAAATCCGGCATCACGTGAAGGATAAGACACTGTGTCTGCCTTCGCAAGACTTGCTAAAGTAGCTAATAATAGAGTGACAGCTGAAGCTGCTGTTAAAACACTGATTTTAAGTTTCATTATAAAATCCTTTCAAAGATAATAAACTATTCTTGCACAGTGGTTAGTTCATTTTGTGCATACTATATTATATCATCAAAAGCTCATTCGAACAACATGTTTTTAATTTTAAACAAATATATGATTAATCAAATATCGCTTAAAATTAAAAAATGAGATTTAGTAACTTATTTAATAGTATACAATCCAATAACGACTGTCTAATTTGATCTATAGTTGAAGCTAGTCGTGGATTTCACTAAAGATGTAGCAATAAAAAATCCCCTCCAGTTCCATTGCAATGATGACAATGACAAAACCTGTAGGGGTATAAATAGTCTATATTTAAATGTGAATAAATTTTATTTTAAGAAGCGTTGTAGAAATTCCTTAGTTCTTTCTTGTGTTGGATTTTCGAAAAGTTGTTTAGGAGTACCCTGCTCTGCAATGATTCCTTTGTCCATGAAAATAACGCGGTCTGATACTTCTTTAGCAAATTCCATCTCGTGTGTCACAATTATCATTGTTAATCCAGATTTAGCTAGATCTTGCATTGTTTTAAGGACCTCACCAACCATTTCTGGATCCAAGGCTGAAGTTGGTTCATCAAAAAGTATAGCTTCTGGGTTAACAGAAAGTGCTCGGGCGATTGCGACACGTTGCTTTTGCCCACCTGATAATTGTTTTGGTTTAGCTTTCCAATATTGCTCAGTCATGCCAACAGCATTTAAGTTTTCTTTAGCAATCTTTTCAGCTTCTTGGCGTTCACGTTTTAGAACAGTAGTCTGTGCGACAATAGCATTCTCTAAGATATTTAAATTTTCAAAGAGGTTAAAAGATTGAAAGACCATCCCAAGTTTTTCACGATAATTATTTAAATCATAGCCTTTTTCAAGAACATTGTGACCGTGATATAAGATTTCTCCTCCACTTGGTTCTTCTAAGAGGTTAATAGAACGTAGGAAAGTTGATTTTCCTGATCCAGAAGAACCAATGATAGAAATAACTTCGCCTTTGTTGACCGAAAGCGAAATATCTTTTAACACTTCATTGCTTCCGTAAGATTTTTTCAAATGTTTAATTTCTAAAATAGCTTGTGTCATACCAACCTCCTAGACTTGTAATTGATTCGCACCGGTTGTGTAATTATCTGAATCAAAACGTTTTTCAATGTAACGTAAGATACGTGTTACGGTGAAGGTTAAGATGAAGTAAATAATCGCAATAATGGTGAATGTTTGGAAATATTGGTAGGTTTGTGTTGCAACAGTATTACCAGAGAAGTAGAGTTCGACAACAGAGATAACGTTCAGTACAGAGGTATCTTTGATATTGATAACAAACTCATTACCAGTAGCTGGGAGTATGTTACGTACAACTTGTGGTAGAACAATTTTTCGCATGGTTTGTCCGTGGGTGAAACCAAGTGCAGTTGCGGCTTCAAATTGTCCTTTATCAACAGAGAAAATACCACCACGTACAATTTCGCTCATATAAGCACCAGTATTGATTGAAACAATAAATATAGCTGCTAGTGTACGGTCCAGCGAAACTCCAAAAGCTTGTGCTGTTCCGTAGTAGATAACCATCGATTGTACAATCATAGGTGTCCCGCGGAAGACCTCAATATAGATGTTAAGTAACCAACCTAATAATTTTTGTAAGGCAGCCTTTAACTTATTGTCAGATTTTGGTGCTGTACGGAAAACACCGATGAGAAGGCCGATAAATAATCCGACGATTGTTCCTACCATAGAAATTAGGAGGGTTGTAGCTGTTCCTCTGAGGAATTGAGAACCATTGTTTTTTAAAATAGTTGCCATCTGTTCAAAGAAGTTTGGTTTCCCATTTTTTTCCTTTTTAACGGATGGCTGTTCTTTAATCATCTTATCCATCAAGGCGATTTGTTTATCTCTAGAAATGCTTTCGAGAACTTGATTAACTTGATTAATACGATTGTCACCTTTACGCATCCCAACAGAAATATTTGTATCGGCATCAGATGTTTTAAACCCTTGGTGCAGTTCAATCATTTTTAATTTAGGATTAGCAGTTTGAGCGGAAGTTGCATCTGGACGTTCTGAAACATAGGCGTCTACAACACCAGATTCTACAGCTTGTCTTAATTGATTGAAGTCCCCCATGGCAACTTCTTTTTTGACACCATTGATTTGATCAATGAGGTTGTATAAGTAGACTCCTTGTTGGGCAGTTACTTTAGCATTTTTGAAATCACTAATATTTTTAGCATTAGTATATTTTCCTTCAGCATTAACAACTAGAGTAGGTTCTGAAATGTAGTAAGGCTTTGAAAAATTAATTTCTTTTTTACGTTCTTCGGTAGGACTCATTCCTGCAATAATCATATCGAGTTTTCCAGAAGTTAGTGCTGGAACAAGGCCTTCCCATTTTGTTTTGACAACAACAACTTTTTTATTTAACTTTTTAGCTAACTTTTTAGCGACTTGTACATCATAACCATTAGCATATTGATCAGTTCCTTCAATAGGAACTGCACCATTTGTGTTATCATTTTGTGTCCAGTTGAAAGGAGCATAGGCTGCCTCCATACCGACACGTAGATATTCATCTGCTTGTATACTTGTCATACCTCCAAAGGTGATAAGCAAAGCAGTGAATAAACTTAGTAATATTTTTTTCATTCAACAGCCTCCGATAAGTTACTTCCTCCTATTTTACCGAAAAACAAGGTCGATTTCAATATCATTATCTTATTGAAAGCGATTAATTGTATTTTTATGTTAAAATGGTATACAAACAAAGGAAGGAGGATGATAATGAAGAAATGTTTTTTGGCTATTTGTTTAGCTCTTAGTTTTTTTATGGTTTCAGTTCAAGCAGATGAGGTGGACTATAACATTCCTCATTATGAGGGTAATCTAACTATTCACAATGATAATAGTGCTGATTTTACAGAGAAGGTTACTTACCAATTTGATTCGTCCTATAATGGACAGTATGTCACATTAGGTACGGCGGGTAAGTTACCTGACAATTTTGATATTAATAATAAGCCACAGGTTGAAGTTTCAATTAATGGTAAAGTAAGGAAAGTTAGTTACCAGATAGAAGATTTGGAGGATGGCTACCGTTTGAAAGTGTTTAATGGTGGTGAAGCAGGTGATACTGTTAAAGTCAATGTTCAGTGGAAACTAAAAAATGTTCTATTTATGCATAAGGATGTTGGTGAACTTAACTGGATTCCTATTAGCGACTGGGATAAAACGTTAGAGAAAGTAGATTTTTGGATATCAACTGACAAAAAGGTTGCTCTTTCTCGTCTTTGGGGGCACTTGGGTTATCTTAAAACTCCTCCTAAAATAAGACAAAATAATAATCGTTACCATTTGACAGCTTTTAATGTAAACAAACGATTAGAATTTCATGGTTATTGGGATAGATCTTATTTTAATCTACCTACAAACAGTAAAAATAATTACAAGAAAAAAATTGAATATCAAGAGAAGATGATAGAGCGTCATGGTTTTATCCTAAGTTTCTTGTTAAGGATATTATTACCTTCATTCTTTATTATTGTGACACTATTCATCTCAATTAGGGTGTTCCTGTTTAGAAAAA
This sequence comes from Streptococcus sp. FDAARGOS_520, assembly GCF_003812685.1. Lineage (NCBI taxonomy): Bacteria > Bacillati > Bacillota > Bacilli > Lactobacillales > Streptococcaceae > Streptococcus > Streptococcus sp. FDAARGOS_520. The sequence continues at coordinate 1,114,197 of NZ_CP033810.1, forward strand.
AAGTTAATAAATACGGGCAATTCCCTAAGGAACATCATTTATATGAAGCACCTGAGGACCTTTCACCACTAGAGTTAACTCAAAGCATTTATAGTATGAGTTTTAAAAATTTTCAAGATGAGGAGAAGAAAACTCACCTTATCAGTCAAGAACAACTCATTCAGTCAATTCTATTAGACTTGATTGATAGAAAAGTATTGAATTATGATGATAACTTGTTATCTCTAGCTAACTTAGATAGAGCTTCTGATGCAGAAATAGATTTTATAGAGTTTGCTTTTGCGGATTCTACGAGTTTGAAGCCAGATCAACTCTTTTCTAATTACCAATTTAGTTATAAAGAAACACTACGTGAACTGAAAAAGCAGCACAAGGCTTCAGATCTGCAAACTCAAATGAGACGCCGAGGAAGTAATGCCTTATCAAGAATTACGCGTCTCACAAGGTTGATTTCTAAAGACAATATAAACTCTCTTAGAAGAAAGGGAATTTCATCCCCTTATCGTAAAATGTCTTCAGAAGAGTCTAAAGAATTATCTAGGTTGAAAAGATTCAGTTACCTATCACCTCTTATTTCTTTTGTTGTTATAATTTATACGCTTTTTTTAAATTATTTTACCTATTTCTGTATCTATCTCTTATTGTTTGGTGTTATCCTGTTGTTGAATAAAATCATTTTTATGATGACAAGAAAAATAAGTAACGGTTATATTGTAACTGAAGATGGAGCAAGTCGTGTCTACCAATGGACTAGTTTTAGGAACATGCTAAGGGATATCAAATCGTTTGATCGTTCAGAGTTAGAAAGTATCGTATTATGGAATCGAATATTGGTTTACGCTACTTTATTCGGCTACGCTGACCGTGTTGAGAAAGCACTCAGAGTGAACCAAATAGATATTCCAGAAAGATTTGCAAACATTGATAGTCATCAATTTGCGATTTCAGTCAATCAATCTAGTAATCATTTTTCAACGATAACTGAAGATGTTAGTCACGCTTCTAATTTTAGTGTTAATTCAGGCGGTTCTTCAGGTGGTTTCTCAGGCGGCGGAGGCGGCGGAGGTGGTGGTGCCTTCTAATTTTCCAAAAGTATGGTATAATAAAGAAAAATTTATGGAGTTATTATGTTAATAATTGAATTACTCAAAGCCCTATTTTTAGGAGTCGTTGAGGGAGTGACAGAATGGTTACCTGTTTCTAGTACTGGCCATTTAATCTTGGTTCAAGAGTTTATGAAGTTGAACCAAAGCAAATCCTTTGTTGAAATGTTTAATATTGTTATACAACTTGGGGCAATTATGGCAGTTATTGTCATTTATTTTAAACGCCTTAACCCATTTCAGCCAGGTAAATCTGCTAGAGAAATTCGTTTAACTTGGCAATTATGGTTAAAAGTAGTGATAGCTTGTATTCCATCTATTTTAATTGCTTTACCATTTGATAATTGGTTTGAAGCTCATTTTAATTTCATGATCCCGATTGCAATAGCCCTAATCTTTTATGGTTTTGTCTTCATATGGGTTGAAAAACGTAATGCACACCTCAAACCACAGGTAACCGAATTGGCAAGTATGTCTTACAAGACAGCTTTCTTGATTGGATGCTTCCAGGTTCTCAGTATTGTTCCGGGAACCAGTCGTTCTGGAGCTACTATTTTAGGAGCAATTATTATTGGAACTAGTCGTTCGGTCGCTGCTGACTTTACTTTCTTCCTTGCCATCCCAACTATGTTTGGTTATAGTGGACTTAAGGCGGTTAAATACTTTTTAGATGGTAACGTCTTGAGTTTAGACCAATCTTTAATACTTTTAGTAGCAAGTCTGACAGCTTTCGTAGTTAGTTTATATGTTATTCGTTTCTTGACAGACTATGTCAAACGACACGATTTCACCATCTTTGGTAAGTATCGTATAGTCTTAGGAAGTTTACTCATCCTCTACTGGTTAGTTGTTCATTTATTCTAAAATATAACATAAAAAGCTGAGTATTCCTCAGCTTTTTAGCGTGTTAGGCTGTGAAAAATTGCTAAAAAATAGCTTTTTCGGTATAATAAGAAAACTGAATACTCGTATGAGGTGATGATATGGAAATGAAACAAATCAGTGAAACAACACTGAAAATTACAATTAGTATGGAAGATTTAGAAGATCGTGGTATGGAGCTGAAAGATTTCCTAATCCCTCAGGAGAAGACTGAGGAATTTTTCTATTCTGTCATGGATGAATTAGACTTGCCAGAAAACTTTAAAAATAGTGGTATGTTAAGTTTTCGAGTAACACCTAAAAAAGATCGCATTGATGTTTTTGTTACAAAGTCTGAATTAAGTAAAGATTTAAATTTAGAAGAATTAGCAGATTTGGGTGACATTTCAAAAATGTCTCCAGAAGACTTTTTTAAAACATTGGAACAATCGATGTTGGAAAAAGGGGATACGGATGCCCATGCCAAATTAGCAGAAATTGAAAATATGATGGATAAAGCAACTCAAGAAGTAGTTGAGGAAAATGTTTCTGAAGAACAACCTGAAAAGGAAGTAGAAACGATTGGATATGTTCACTATGTCTTTGATTTTGATAATATTGAAGCTGTAGTTCGATTTTCACAAACGATTGATTTTCCAATAGAAGCTTCTGAACTCTATAAAAATGGTAAAGGCTATCATATGACAATTTTGCTAGACTTGGAAAACCAACCAAGCTACTTTGCTAATTTGATGTATGCTCGAATGCTTGAACATGCTAATGTGGGCACAAAAACACGAGCTTACTTGAAAGAGCATAGTATTCAATTGATTCATGATGATGCTATTTCAAAATTACAAATGATTGAGATGGGATAAAATGATACCTTTTACAATTGAGTATATTTTTGTATTGATTGGAGCATTTTTATTATCAATCATTCTAACTCCTATTATTCGAGTTATATCTTTGAAGGTAGGAGCGGTTGATAAACCGAACGCTCGAAGAATCAACAAAGTACCAATGCCAAGTAGTGGTGGTTTAGCAATATTTCTCTCCTTTGTTGTAACAACATTATTTTTCATGCCAATGGCGGCCAGTAGACACTTTATAGAAGTCTCTTATTTTCACTACATTTTGCCTGTAATTATTGGCGGTCTCGTAGTTACAACAACAGGATTCATAGATGACATCTTTGAATTAAGACCTCGTTATAAAATGTTGGGAATTATTATTGCAGCTATTATCATATGGAAATTTACACATTTTAGATTTGATAGTTTTAAGATTCCAATAGGTGGTCCACTCTTGGAGTTTGGTCCTATTTTAACTTTCTTTTTGACAGTTTTATGGATTATTTCAATCACTAATGCTATCAATCTGATTGATGGTCTAGATGGTCTAGTTAGTGGTGTTTCAATTATCAGTCTAGCAACGATGGCAGTGGTTTCTTATTTCTTTTTACCTAAAATAGATTTTTTTCTCACGCTAACTATTGTTATTTTAATCGCCTCAATAGTTGGTTTTTTCCCTTATAATTATCATCCAGCCATTATCTACCTAGGTGATGCTGGTGCCTTGTTTATAGGATTTATGATTGGTGTATTATCGCTTCAAGGTTTAAAAAACTCCACAGCTGTTGCAGTGATAACACCTGTCATTATTTTAGGAGTTCCTATTTTGGATACAGCTGTTGCTATTGTGAGGCGTAAATTATCAGGGAAAAAGATTTCTGAAGCTGATAAGATGCACCTGCATCACCGATTGCTATCTATGGGATTTACACATAGAGGAGCAGTTTTAGTTGTTTATGGTATTGCAATTATCTTTTCGCTTATCGCTTTGCTTTTAAATGTTTCTAGTCGTATTGGGGGAATTTTTCTTCTATTGGCGCTACTATTAGCGATGGAAATTTTTATAGAAGGTTTAAATATTTGGGGTGAGAATCGGACACCACTATTTAATCTCTTAAAGTTCATTGGCAACAGTGATTACAGACAAAGTGTTATTGCTAAATATAGCGATAAGCATCAAAAATAAAAGCCTGAAAAGGCTTTTTTAGTTTTAATCATTTAGATAGCAGTCACACCTCATTTTTGCTATAATTATTTAGAATATAATATCGGGTGAGTGCCCTATAATATCTTCTTTAAACCATAGAGAAATATCACATATTCTCTGTTAACCAAGAAAAGGAGTGTACAATGTCTGTACTTGAAATCAAAAATCTTCATGTTTCTATTGAAGATAAAGAAATTTTAAAAGGTCTTAATTTAACGTTGAAAACAGGAGAAATTGCTGCTATCATGGGTCCAAATGGTACTGGGAAGTCGACACTTTCAGCAGCTATTATGGGAAATCCTAATTATGAAGTTACAGCAGGTGAAATTCTTTTTGATGGTGAAGATATTTTAGAGCTAGAAGTGGATGAACGTGCTCGTTTGGGTCTATTTCTTGCCATGCAATACCCTTCAGAGGTTCCAGGGATTACTAATGCTGAATTTATCCGAGCAGCTATGAATGCGGGAAAGGCTGATGATGATAAAATTTCCATCCGCCAATTTATCACTAAGTTAGATGAAAAGATGGAACTACTTGGCATGAAAGAAGAAATGGCGGAACGTTATCTTAACGAAGGTTTTTCAGGTGGTGAGAAGAAGCGCAATGAAATTTTACAACTCCTAATGTTAGAGCCTAAGTTTGCCCTCTTGGATGAGATTGACTCTGGCCTTGATATTGATGCTCTTAAAGTGGTATCAAAGGGAGTCAATGAAATGCGTGGTGAAGGTTTTGGTGCTATGATTATTACACACTATCAACGCCTTTTGAATTACATTACACCAGATAAAGTACACGTTATGATGGACGGGAAGGTAGTATTGTCAGGAGGACCAGAATTAGCGGTTCGCCTTGAGAAAGAAGGTTATGCTCAAATCGCTGAAGAGCTTGGTTTAGAGTATAAAGAAGAAGTCTAATTTGTCACTTCAACTAGAAGAGAAAAGGAGTTACAAATGTCTAAAGAAGCTATATTAAATTTTTTACAAGCCAAAGGTGAGCCTACTTGGTTACAAGAATTACGACTAAAGGCTTTTGAAAAAATAGAAGAACTAGAATTACCAGTAATTGAACGTGTAAAATTTCATAGATGGAATTTAGGTGATGGAACCATTTTAGAGAATGACTATACAGCTAACGTTCCAGATTTCACAGAGTTAGGAAACAATCCCAAGTTGGTTCAAATTGGGACCCAAACCGTCCTTGAACAAGTTCCTATGGAATTAATAGAGAAAGGCGTTGTCTTTACAGATTTCTATTCGGCCTTGGAAGAAATTCCAGAAGTCATAGAGCGCTACTTTGGGAAAGCACGTCCTTTTGAAGAAGATAGACTTGCTGCCTATCACACAGCTTACTTCAACAGTGGTGCAGTGCTTTATATTCCAGATAATGTTGAAATTACTCAACCAATCGAAGGTCTTTTTTATCAAGATAGTCAGTCTAAAGTACCATTTAATAAGCATATCCTTCTTATTGTTGGAAAGAATGCAAAAGTTAGTTACTTAGAGCGATTTGAGTCAATTGGTGATGGGACAGAACGAACAAGTGCTAATATTTCTGTAGAAGTAATTGCCCAAGCAGGTAGCCAAATTAAATTTGCTTCAATTGATCGCCTCGGAGAAAATGTGACAACGTTTATAAGTCGTCGTGGTCGTCACAGTAGCGATGCAACAATAGATTGGGCCCTTGGGGTGATGAATGAAGGCAATGTTGTTGCTGACTTTGATTCTGATTTAATTGGTGATGGAAGTCACGCTAATTTAAAAGTAGTTGCTGCCTCGTCAGGGCGTCAAGTTCAAGGAATTGATACGCGTGTTACAAACTACGGCTGTAATTCAGTAGGACATATTTTACAGCATGGGGTTATTTTAGAGCGTGGGACTCTTACTTTTAATGGTATCGGACATATTATAAAAGGTGCAAAGGGAGCAGACGCCCAACAAGAAAGCCGAGTTCTCATGTTATCAGACAAAGCACGTTCAGATGCTAATCCTATCCTTTTGATTGATGAAAATGATGTTACAGCTGGTCACGCAGCCTCAATTGGTCAGGTTGACCCAGAGGATTTATATTATTTGATGAGCCGAGGCTTGAACCAAAAAACAGCAGAGCAATTAGTTATTCGTGGATTTTTAGGAACAGTCATTGCTGAAATACCAGTAAAAGAAGTTCGCGATGAAATGATTGCCGTTATTGATACAAAACTAGAAAAACGTTAATATGACATTACTAGATAGTTATAAACTAAAGCAAGATTTCCCAATTTTAAATCAATTAGTTAATGATGAGCCGCTTATCTATTTAGATAATGCAGCAACGACACAAAAACCGAATCAAGTTTTAGAAGCTTTGCGAGACTACTACCAAAACGACAATGCAAATGTCCATCGTGGTGTTCATACTTTAGCAGAACGAGCGACTGCTCAGTACGAGAATGCTCGTGAAAAAGCAAGGCAGTTTTTAAATGCTAAATTAAGTAAAGAAATTTTATTCACACGTGGCACCACAACAGGATTAAATTGGGTAGCTAAGTTTGCCGAAAGTATTTTAGAACGAGGTGATGAGGTACTTATTTCCATTATGGAGCATCATTCTAATATTATCCCATGGCAACAAGCTTGCGAGAGAACTGGCGCTAAATTGGTTTATGCCTATCTAAAAGATGGTTCTTTAGATTTAGAAGATTTCTATAATAAATTATCCTCTAAAACTAAATTTGTTAGTTTGGCACATATCTCAAATGTACTTGGCTGTGTTACACCAGTAAAAGCAATAGCAGAACGTGTACATCAAGTTGGGGCATACATGGTTGTTGATGGAGCTCAATCAGCGCCACATATGGCGATTGATGTTCAAGACCTTGATTGTGATTTCTTCGCCTTATCTGGCCATAAGATGCTTGGTCCTACTGGTATTGGTGTTCTTTATGGGAAAGAAAGCATTTTAGATAAGATGCCACCTGTCGAATTTGGTGGTGAAATGATTGATTTTGTCTATGAGCAAAGTGCAACATGGAAGGAATTGCCCTGGAAGTTTGAAGCTGGAACGCCTAATATTGCTGGAGCGATCGCTTTTGGAGAAGCTTTAGATTATTTAACGGATGTTGGTATGGATGAGATTCATCAATATGAACAAAGTTTAGTTTCTTATGTGTTGCCTAAATTACAGGCTATCGATGGTTTAACTATTTACGGACCTAGTGATGCTGAATCTCATGTAGGCGTTATTGCCTTCAATTTAGAAGGTTTACACCCACATGATGTGGCAACTGCAATGGATTACGAAGGAGTGGCTGTTCGTGCAGGTCATCATTGTGCACAACCCCTTATTAATCATCTTGGTATCCATTCGGCGGTTCGAGCAAGTTTCTATTTCTATAATACCAAAGAGGATTGCGACAAATTGGTAGACGCTATCCAAAAAACTAAGGAGTTTTTCAATGGCACTCTCTAAATTAGATAATCTCTACATGGCAGTGGTAGCTGATCATTCAAAACACCCTCATCATCATGGATTTTTAGAAGGCGTTGAACAAGTGCAGTTAAATAATCCTACATGTGGAGATGTTATTTCCTTATCTGTTAAATTTGATGGAAATATTATTTCAGATATTGCATTTGCTGGTAATGGTTGTACAATTTCTACGGCTTCATCAAGCATGATGACAGATGCAGTTATTGGGAAAACAAAAGAAGAAGCATTGCAGCTTGCTGATGTATTCTCCAAAATGGTTCAAGGCGATCAAAATCCAAAACAAGAGAAACTTGGGGATGCAGAGTTTCTAGCTGGGGTATCAAAATTTCCACAACGTATCAAATGTGCTACGCTTTCGTGGAATGCTTTAAGAAAGGCTATTGAGAGAGATAATCAGGCAGAACTCTGACAACCATAGTTGAAGGAATTACATTTAAACAACTTTTACTGACATAAGGTAGTCTAGTAGAAGAATGTCTTAAATTTAAATATTAAAGAAAGGATAAGTATGTCCGAAATAAATGAAAAAGTAGAACCACAGCCAATAGATCTTGGGGAATATAAATTTGGATTTCATGACGATGTAAAGCCAATTTATTCTACGGGAAAAGGTCTAAATGAGGCTGTTATTCGTGAGTTATCTGCAGCTAAGGGTGAACCTGAGTGGATGTTGGACTTTCGTCTAAAATCCTTGGAAACGTTTAATAAAATGCCAATGCAGACCTGGGGAGCAGATTTATCAGATATTGATTTTGATGATATTATTTATTATCAAAAAGCATCTGATAAACCTGCGCGTGATTGGGATGATGTTCCAGAAAAAATCAAAGAAACTTTTGAAAGAATTGGGATTCCAGAAGCTGAAAGAGCTTATCTTGCAGGAGCATCAGCACAATATGAATCAGAAGTGGTTTATCATAATATGAAAGAAGAATATGATAAGCTGGGTATTGTTTTTACGGATACTGACTCTGCACTTAAAGAGTACCCAGAGCTATTCAAAAAATATTTTGCTAAACTTGTCCCTCCAACAGATAATAAATTAGCTGCTCTGAACTCTGCTGTATGGTCAGGTGGAACATTTATTTATGTCCCTAAAGGTGTTAAGGTGGATATTCCACTTCAAACTTACTTCCGTATTAATAATGAAAATACTGGACAATTTGAACGTACTCTCATTATTGTCGATGAGGGAGCAAGTGTTCACTATGTTGAAGGTTGTACCGCCCCAACTTATTCTTCAAATAGTTTACATGCAGCTATAGTTGAAATTTTTGCACTTGATGGAGCTTATATGCGCTATACGACTATTCAAAATTGGTCCGATAATGTCTATAATTTAGTGACAAAACGTGCTACCGCTAAAAAAGATGCAACAGTTGAGTGGATAGATGGAAATCTAGGTGCTAAAACAACAATGAAATACCCATCGGTTTACCTTGATGGTGAAGGAGCACGTGGCACGATGTTGTCTATTGCTTTTGCAAACAAAGGACAACACCAAGATACGGGTGCAAAGATGATTCATAATGCTCCCCATACTAGTTCATCCATTGTCTCTAAATCAATTGCTAAGGGTGGAGGAAAAGTTGATTATCGAGGTCAAGTGACATTTAATAAAGATTCCAAAAAATCAGTGTCACATATAGAATGTGACACCATATTGATGGATGATATTTCAAAATCAGATACCATACCGTTTAATGAGATTCATAATTCACAGGTTGCTTTAGAGCATGAAGCAAAGGTGTCTAAGATTTCTGAAGAGCAACTGTACTACTTGATGAGTCGAGGTTTATCTGAAGCTGAGGCAACAGAAATGATTGTTATGGGGTTTGTTGAGCCCTTTACGAAAGAATTACCAATGGAATATGCGGTAGAGTTAAACCGCTTAATTTCCTATGAAATGGAAGGTTCAGTTGGTTAATTGAAGATTTCAAGAGATAATAAAAAGCCCCTATGTTATTGATGAAGGGGGCTTTTATATTAGCACAGTTATTATCTAGAGCGCTTTATAAGTAATACTATCCCAGCTAAAAGACAAAGGATAGCGATGGTGCCCAGAACAATTAAAATAGATACAAAATGTGATTGAATAAATTGATCTGTTTTTGTCCACCACTGTTCTTTTGTTTGAGGCTGTTCTTGAATAGATTTGGTTTTGGTTTTAGTAACTTCTTTTTTAGGTTTAACGGCTTTTAATACAGGAGTTTTAGAAGAAATATTTTTAGCGTCTTTAAAACCTTTTTCTACAAGAGCGTTGACAAACGGATGACGATAGTACTCTCCGTCTTGGTCTGACCAATCACCAACTCCTAAAACCACAGTTATCAAGCGAGTATTCTGGCGTTTAGCTGTAACTAAGGCATTAAAAGCAGCGCTAGGGCTAGAACCAGTTTTTAAGCCATCTACTCCTTCTAATCCAAATTTAGCGCCGGGGGTAGAGTAGTTATAAGTTGTAAATGTTTCTTCATAAGGAGTTCCGACCATGGCCTTGACTTCAGGATATTTTGTATAGTTCAGTATATCAGGGTATTTTTTAAGGAAATGATAGGTTAAAATTGATAGATCACGTGCAGTCGTAACGTTAGTAGCATTGTTATCGTATTCTTTTGGGGAGTAAAGTCCATTAAAAGCACTCGCTACCGCCCCACTGGGGTTATAAAAGTGAGTTTTTGTCATACCGAGTTTCTTGGCGGTTTCATTGATTCGTTTAATGAAGGTGTCAGGATTGTTTTGTGATAAGTGGTTAGCAATCATAATAGTTGCTACATTAGATGACGGGACAGCTGTCATAGTAATCAGTTCACGAATAGGATAAGCAACCCCAGCATGAATATTATTATTACTAATTTCATAAATCTTACTTATGGCTTGGTCTGTTTCTGTTGCAGTCACTGTGGTGTTGAGGCTTGTTTTTCCTTTAGCTAAGTCTTCAAATAGTAAATATAAAGTAAACATTTTAGACATGCTAGCGGGATCACGTTCTAAATCAGCGTTATCTTCCCACAAAATATGACCTTTATTGTCAATAACGATAGACGCTTTAGGTTTATTAATATCTTTAACATCATATCCGGCTTCTCGGGTAATTTGCATAATATCTTTATGTTCTTCAGCTTGCACAGAGTTTACACAAGTCAGGGATAATAAAATGCAGAGGAAAGATACGATTAATTTAGGCATAGGTAACTCCTGAAAACTTTTTATTAATATTATAACAAAAAATCACTAATAAAAAAGACATTTCATTAGTGATTTTTAATTTTATATATTCTCCTAAACCTAGCTAAAGAAACTGCTGTGCAGCAACTCCTTGTGTCAAAGGGAGATTACTATTAAAGTTTTTCGTTAACGTAGCGCACAAAATGATTCCACCACACTTTGAGGAAGAAACTGCGCTCAATACTATCTTTTGCCACTAAATGAACGCTAGGTTCCTTTATGAGATAGCCTTTTCCAACCTTATTAAGGTCAACGTAATAAGCTTTCCCTAGGTTCTCTTTTTTTGTAATAGGAGCAGTAAGCTCTTTTTTAAAGTTAATTTTTAACTGATTTTGTTTAGTGATATTTTTCTTCTGTACTACTTTCAAATCGTTTTTAGCAACAGCGATGACCGATTGTTCTTTTCCGTCTCTCACACTTGCTTCTTTACCTTTATATGCAGCTCCTTTAGCTAATACAAGGTTAGGTTCGTAGGTGTTTGTGATATAGTTCAAGAGAGAGTTAGTTGCTGTAAAGCGAGCATATTTGTCTTTATCGGCCTTATCAGCATGCATAATAACAGTGAGTAGTCTCATTCCACTTTCAGTAGATGTAGCAATAAAAGATTGGCCAGCTAATTCCGTTGTCCCAGTTTTCAAACCTGTAATACCTGGTCTAAAGACAGGCATATCTGGTAGCATGTAGTTATAAGAATGCATAATATCTTTATCAAATTTAGCAACGGACTTACTAGTAATCTTAAGAATGGAAGGATATTCGTTGACCAAATGGTAGGCAACAATAGCAATATCACGTGCACTCATTTTATTTTCGTCGTTTTGTGACGATTTTGGATAAATGTGATTGCCTAACATACTATTATTTAAGCCAGAAGCATTGACTAGGTGGCTATCATGAATTCCCCACTTTTCCAATTGAGCAGTCATTTTATCAACAAATTTACTTTCGGTTCCTGAAATATGTTCAGCCAAAGCAATGGCTGCACTGTTAGCACTAGAAATCATGGCAGCGTCCACGAGCTGTTTAACAGTATAGCGCCTTTTTTCTAAAGGAACATTACTAGCATCAGATTCGCGTGTTAGTTGATAAGGGTAGTCAGATATATTTACTTTGGTATTCCACTTGAGGTTACCGTTATCAATTTCTTTATAGACCATATAAACGGTCATTATTTTAGTCAAGGAAGCAATAGCAGCGGGTTTGTTAGCATCTTTTTCATACAAGATTTTTCCTGAATCTAAATCAACTGCCAAGGCATGTTTAGCGGAAGCATTAAAAGATTCAGCAGAGATGGTTGGCATAAAAAAAATGCAACTAAGTAATAGAATAGAAGTAATAATTTTTTTCAAAATAACACCTTTAGAAATTTTTTAAACTTTGTCCCTCCTATTATATCATATCACTATATCATACTAGGAATTATTATTTTTGATAATTAAATAAAGAAAACGTTTGTTATAAAAATGTAAAAAAATGTAAAAAAATGAAAGTTAAAAAATTATCTGAAAATTTTGCGTTTTTGTCTTTTCTTAAGAATTTTTTGTGGTATAATGTTAGTCACTAGATAAATGAATTAGGAGAACAAAGCTATGGCAAAACAGAAAAATAACTGGCGCCGTGTTGGAGTTGGTGTCCTTACACTTGCTTCAGTTGCGACTCTTGCTGCATGTGGAAGTAAATCAGCTTCCCAGGATTCTAATGGAGCGATTAATTGGGCTATTCCAACAGAAATCAATACACTAGATTTATCTAAAGTCACAGACACTTACTCAAATCTAGCTATTGGTAACTCTAGTAGTAATTTCCTTCGCTTAGATAAAGATGGAAAGACAAGACCAGATTTGGCTACTAAAGTAGATGTTTCAAAAGATGGCTTAACTTATACAGCTACATTACGTAAAGGCTTGAAGTGGTCAGATGGCAGTAAACTTACTGCAAAGGATTTTGTTTATTCATGGCAACGTTTAGTTGATCCTAAAACAGCTTCACAATATGCTTACCTTGCTGTTGAAGGGCATGTGCTTAATGCCGATAAAATCAACGAAGGACAAGAGAAAGACTTGAATAAGCTAGGTGTTAAGGCGGAAGGCGATGACAAAGTTGTTATTACTTTATCTAGTCCGTCTCCACAATTTATCTACTACCTTGCATTCACTAACTTCATGCCACAAAAACAAGAAGTTGTTGAAAAATATGGAAAAGATTACGCAACTACTTCAAAAAATACAGTTTACTCAGGACCATATACTGTTGAAGGTTGGAATGGTTCGAATGGTACTTTCACGCTGAAGAAAAACAAAAATTATTGGGACGCTAAAAATGTAAAAACAAAAGAAGTTCGCATCCAGACTGTTAAAAAACCAGATACCGCCGTTCAAATGTATAAACGTGGTGAGTTAGATGCAGCTAATATCTCAAATACTTCTGCTATTTATCAAGCTAATAAGAATAATAAAGATGTCACAGATGTTCTAGAAGCGACCACTGCCTATATGGAATATAATACTACTGGTTCTGTGAAAGGGCTTGATAATGTTAAGATTCGTCGCGCCTTAAACTTAGCAACTAACCGTAAAGGAGTTGTTCAAGCAGCCGTTGATACAGGCTCAAAACCGGCAATTGCTTTTGCACCTACTGGTTTAGCCAAAACACCAGATGGAACTGATTTGGCAAAATATGTTGCCCCAGGTTATGAATATAATAAAACTGAAGCAGCAAAACTCTTTAAAGAAGGTTTGGCTGAATCAGGCTTGACTAAGCTAAAATTAACAATTACAGCAGATGCTGATGCTCCTGCTGCCAAAAACTCTGTTGACTATATCAAGTCTACTTGGGAAGCTGCTCTTCCAGGACTTACTGTTGAAGAAAAATTTGTAACCTTTAAACAACGCTTAGAAGACAGTAGAAAACAAAACTTTGACATCGTAGTTTCTCTTTGGGGTGGGGATTATCCAGAAGGATCAACTTTCTACGGCCTCTTTAAGTCAGATTCACAAAATAACGATGGAAAATTTGCTAACAAGGACTATGATGCTGCTTATAACAAGGCAATTTCTGAAGATGCGATGAAACCAGCAGAATCAGCGAAGGACTATAAAGAAGCAGAGAAAATTTTATTTGAGCAAGGTGCTTATAACCCACTCTACTTCCGTAGTGGTAAAGGTTTACAAAATCCAAAATTAAAAGGTGTTATTCGTAATACTACAGGTTTGTCAATAGACTTTACACATGCTTATAAAAAATAATTAAATTACTTTACACTAAACCTTTGCAAGAATTGGTAATTGCCAGTTCTTGCTTTTGGTTAAGTAAAGAAAGTGAAAGAGTTTGCTATTTTTAGCAATTCTAAGAAAAGGAAATGATATGATTAAATATATTTTAAAGCGTGTTGCTATTTTGTTAGTAACGCTATGGGTTGTCATAACCCTATCGTTCTTTCTGATGCAGATCCTTCCAGGAACACCCTACAATAATCCAAAACTCACTGAAGAAATGATCGCATTGCTTAATAAACAGTATGGTTTAGACAAGCCTGTATGGCAACAATATTTGACTTACCTTTGGAATGTACTTCATGGTGACTTTGGAACGAGTTATCAATCAGTGAATCAGCCAGTATCACGTATGATTAGCTTGAGATTAGGAGTTTCAGTACATCTAGGTGTTCAGGCTCTCGTATTTGGTGTTTTAGGCGGTATTTTGGTAGGAGCTATTTCGGCACGTCATAAGAATGATAAAGTCGATGGTATCTTAAGTGTTATTGCAACGCTAGGGATTTCTATGCCTTCATTTATCATTGGTATCTTATTATTAGACTATTTTGGATTTAAGTGGAACTTGTTGCCTTTATCAGGTTGGGGGACTTTCTCTCAAACCATTTTACCTTCTTTAGCTCTAGGACTCCCTACATTAGCATCTGTTTCACGCTTCTTCCGTAGTGAAATGATTGAAACTTTAAATTCTGATTATGTGCAACTAGCTCGTTCAAAAGGTATGACAATTCGTCAAGTAACTCGAAAACATGCTTACCGTAATTCTATGATTCCAATTTTAACTCTAATTGGCCCTTTGGCGGCGGGTCTGTTAACTGGTTCTGCACTAATTGAGCAGATTTTCTCGATTCCAGGAATTGGGCAGCAGTTTGTTACTTCGATTCCAACAAAAGACTATCCTGTTATTATGGGGACAACCATTGTTTATGCAGTAATGTTGATGGTTGCTATCTTGATAACAGACGTTGTTATTAGTATCGTAGACCCACGTGTTCGCTTGCAGTAAGGAGATGTTATGGCAGATAAAAACAGAACATTTAAACTTGTAGGTGCAGGATCTTCTAGCACACAAGAAAAAATTGAAAAGCCTGCTCTTTCGTTTATGCAAGATGCGTGGCGTCGCTTGAAAAAAAACAAATTAGCAGTAGTTTCACTCTATTTATTAGCTCTTTTACTTACTTTTTCGTTAGCCTCAAATTTATTTGTAACTCAGAAGGATGCTAATGGGTTTGATTCGAAAAAAGTAACTACATATCGCAACTTACCACCTAAATTGAGTTCAAACCTTCCTTTTTGGAATGGTAGCATTAAGTACGCTGGAAATACAGAATCTACAGACGCTTATAAGTCTCAAAATGTCCCTGAAAAAGTTAAGTATGCTTTAGGTACAGATTCTCTAGGGAGAAGTGTTGCTAAGCGCATCATCGTAGGTATTCGGATTTCCTTACTTGTAGCTATTGCAGCTACATTCATTGATTTAATTATCGGTGTTACATACGGTCTTGTTTCAGGTTTTGCTGGAGGACGCCTTGATACATTAATGCAACGTATCGTAGAGGTAATTTCATCAATTCCAAACTTAGTTATCGTTACAATGTTAGGTTTGGTCCTTGGTAACGGTATTACGGCTATTATTATCTCTATTGCTTTTACCGGATGGACTTCTATGTCTCGTCAGGTAAGGAATTTAACCCTATCATATCGAGAAAGAGAGTTTGTGCTTGCTGCACGTTCACTTGGGGAAAGTCCAATTAAAATAGCCTTCAAACATATTTTACCTAACATTTCTGGTATTATCATTGTACAAATTATGATGACAATCCCAAGTGCTATTATGTATGAAGCGGTACTTTCAGCAATCAATTTAGGTGTTAAACCACCGACAGCTTCATTAGGATCATTGATTTCAGATGCACAAGAAAATTTACAATATTATCCATATCAAGTTATCTTGCCAGCTTTAGCATTGGTAATGATTTCATTGGCATTTATTTTGCTTGGTGATGGGTTGCGAGATGCTTTTGATCCAAAATCTAGCGATGAATAAGGAGGTATAATCATGGAAAAAGAAACTATTTTAAGTGTTAATAATCTTCATGTTGACTTCCACACATATGCTGGAGAAGTAAAAGCAATTCGTGATGTCAACTTTGAATTAAAAAAAGGTGAGACTCTTGCAATCGTTGGTGAATCTGGTTCAGGAAAATCTGTAACTACCAGAACTTTAATTGGTTTAAATGCTAAAAATTCAGAGATATCAGGGAATGTTCAATTTAAGGGGCGTAACCTTGTTGAACTATCAGAAGAAGAGTGGACTAAGGTACGCGGGAATGAGATTTCTATGATTTTCCAAGACCCTATGACTAGTTTGGATCCAACGATGAAAATTGGCATGCAAATAGCAGAACCAATGATGATTCATCAAAAAATTTCAAAAAAGGATGCTTTAAAATTAGCTCTTGAGCTAATGAAAGATGTAGGTATCCCAAATGCTGAAGAGCATATTAATGATTACCCACATCAGTGGTCTGGAGGAATGCGCCAACGTGCGGTTATAGCGATTGCTTTAGCTGCTGATCCTGAAATTCTTATTGCTGATGAACCAACGACTGCTTTAGATGTAACAATTCAAGCACAAATTTTGAACTTAATGAAAAAAATTCAAGCAGAACGAGACTCCTCCATTGTTTTCATAACTCATGACTTAGGGGTCGTTGCAGGGATGGCAGACCGTGTAGCAGTTATGTATGCAGGGAAAATTGTTGAATTTGGAACTGTTGATGAAGTCTTTTATAATCCACAACATCCATATACTTGGGGATTATTGAATTCAATGCCGACAACCGACACAGAATCAGGTAGTTTAGAGTCAATTCCGGGAACACCACCAGATTTGTTGAACCCACCTAAAGGAGATGCATTTGCAGCTCGTAATGAATTTGCATTAGATATTGATCATGAAGAAGAACCACCGTACTTCAAAGTTTCAGAAACACATTTCGCTGCTACATGGCTTTTAGATGAAAGATCACCTAAGGTGCTTCCTCCATTACCGATCCAAAAACGTTGGGAAAAATGGAACGAGATTGAAGGGAGGAAAGCCTAATGACTGAAAATCGAAAAAAATTAGTTGAAGTCAAAAATGTTTCTTTGACCTTCAATAAAGGAAAAGCTAATGAAGTGAGAGCAATTGATAATGTTAGTTTTGACATTTATGAAGGTGAAGTGTTTGGATTAGTTGGGGAATCTGGATCAGGAAAGACAACCGTTGGACGTTCAATTTTAAAACTTTATGATATTTCTGATGGAGAAATTACCTTTAATGGAGAAGTGATCTCACATCTGAAAGGTAAAGCATTACATAGTTTTCGTAAAGACGCTCAGATGATTTTTCAGGATCCTCAGGCTAGCTTAAACGGCCGTATGAAGATTCGTGATATCGTAGCAGAAGGTTTAGATATACATAAATTAGCTAAATCAAAATCAGATCGTGATAGTAAAGTTCAGGCCCTATTAGATCTTGTAGGGTTAAATAAAGATCATTTAACACGTTATCCGCATGAATTTTCAGGTGGACAACGACAACGTATCGGGATTGCACGTGCTTTAGCAGTAGAGCCTAAATTTATCATTGCTGATGAACCAATATCTGCCTTAGATGTTTCAATCCAAGCACAAGTTGTTAATTTAATGCAAAAATTGCAAAGAGAACAAGGATTGACTTATTTGTTTATCGCACATGATTTGTCTATGGTAAAATACATTTCAGATCGTATCGGTGTTATGCATTGGGGGAAACTGTTAGAAGTTGGAACATCTGATGATGTTTATAACAATCCAATCCACCCTTATACGAAGAGTCTATTATCAGCTATTCCAGAACCAGATCCGGAGAGTGAACGTCAACGTGTTCACCAGCCGTATAATCCAGCTATTGAGCAAGACGGACAAGAACGTCAAATGCACGAGATTACCCCTGGTCATTTTGTTTTATCTACACCCCAAGAAGCTGAAGAATATAAAAAACAAATATTATAAAAGATGGCTAGCCCATCTTTTATTTTTTTACTAATAAAATAAATTTAGGTATGGAATTTTAAACTCTATGTTATTGGTGTTAGCCAACAGGAAACTTTTTTCAGAAAATGTAGAAAAAGTATGAAAAAAGAGTTGACAAAGTAAGAGATGATGTAGTAAACTAAATAAGTTGTCTCGAGAGAGCAGTTTCTATTAGCGCGTAGTTAACAACTTAAAAAAAGTAGTTGACAAAGCAGAATAAGTTTGCTAGAATATAGAAGTTGTCTCAAGAGAGGCAAAGACCTTTGAAAACTGAACAAGACGAACGAATGTGCAGGGTGGATTTACATTGTAAATCCGTCAATGACAAAAAACAATAAATCTGTCAGCGAGACAGAAAAGAGCAAAGCTCAAACTTTTAATGAGAGTTTGATCCTGGCTCAGGACGAACGCTGGCGGCGTGCCTAATACATGCAAGTAGAACGCTGAGGTTTGGTGTTTACACTAGACTGATGAGTTGCGAACGGGTGAGTAACGCGTAGGTAACCTGCCTCATAGCGGGGGATAACTATTGGAAACGATAGCTAATACCGCATAAGAGTAATTAACACATGTTAGTTATTTAAAAGGAGCAATTGCTTCACTGTGAGATGGACCTGCGTTGTATTAGCTAGTTGGTGAGGTAAAGGCTCACCAAGGCGACGATACATAGCCGACCTGAGAGGGTGATCGGCCACACTGGGACTGAGACACGGCCCAGACTCCTACGGGAGGCAGCAGTAGGGAATCTTCGGCAATGGACGGAAGTCTGACCGAGCAACGCCGCGTGAGTGAAGAAGGTTTTCGGATCGTAAAGCTCTGTTGTTAGAGAAGAACGTTGGTAGGAGTGGAAATCTACCAAGTGACGGTAACTAACCAGAAAGGGACGGCTAACTACGTGCCAGCAGCCGCGGTAATACGTAGGTCCCGAGCGTTGTCCGGATTTATTGGGCGTAAAGCGAGCGCAGGCGGTTCTTTAAGTCTGAAGTTAAAGGCAGTGGCTTAACCATTGTACGCTTTGGAAACTGGAGGACTTGAGTGCAGAAGGGGAGAGTGGAATTCCATGTGTAGCGGTGAAATGCGTAGATATATGGAGGAACACCGGTGGCGAAAGCGGCTCTCTGGTCTGTAACTGACGCTGAGGCTCGAAAGCGTGGGGAGCAAACAGGATTAGATACCCTGGTAGTCCACGCCGTAAACGATGAGTGCTAGGTGTTAGGCCCTTTCCGGGGCTTAGTGCCGCAGCTAACGCATTAAGCACTCCGCCTGGGGAGTACGACCGCAAGGTTGAAACTCAAAGGAATTGACGGGGGCCCGCACAAGCGGTGGAGCATGTGGTTTAATTCGAAGCAACGCGAAGAACCTTACCAGGTCTTGACATCCTTCTGACCGGCCTAGAGATAGGCTTTCTCTTCGGAGCAGAAGTGACAGGTGGTGCATGGTTGTCGTCAGCTCGTGTCGTGAGATGTTGGGTTAAGTCCCGCAACGAGCGCAACCCCTATTGTTAGTTGCCATCATTAAGTTGGGCACTCTAGCGAGACTGCCGGTAATAAACCGGAGGAAGGTGGGGATGACGTCAAATCATCATGCCCCTTATGACCTGGGCTACACACGTGCTACAATGGTTGGTACAACGAGTCGCAAGCCGGTGACGGCAAGCTAATCTCTTAAAGCCAATCTCAGTTCGGATTGTAGGCTGCAACTCGCCTACATGAAGTCGGAATCGCTAGTAATCGCGGATCAGCACGCCGCGGTGAATACGTTCCCGGGCCTTGTACACACCGCCCGTCACACCACGAGAGTTTGTAACACCCGAAGTCGGTGAGGTAACCTTTAGGAGCCAGCCGCCTAAGGTGGGATAGATGATTGGGGTGAAGTCGTAACAAGGTAGCCGTATCGGAAGGTGCGGCTGGATCACCTCCTTTCTAAGGATAAGGAAACCTGCCATTTGCGTCTTGTTTAGTTTTGAGAGGTCTTGTGGGGCCTTAGCTCAGCTGGGAGAGCGCCTGCTTTGCACGCAGGAGGTCAGCGGTTCGATCCCGCTAGGCTCCATTGAATCGAAAGGTTCAAATTGTTCATTGAAAATTGAATATCTATATCAAATTCCACGATCTAGAAATAGATTGTAGAAAGTAACAAGAAAATAAACCGAAAACGCTGTGAATATTTAATGAGTTTTCTAGTTTAAAGAAACTAGGTTAATAAGGTTAAGTTAATAAGGGCGCACGGTGGATGCCTTGGCACTAGAAGCCGAAGAAGGACGTGACTAACGACGAAATGCTTTGGGGAGCTGTAAGTAAGCGCTGATCCAGAGATGTCCGAATGGGGGAACCCACTAGTTAATGACTAGTATCCATATCTGTTAAGGATATGAGAAGGAAGACGCAGTGAACTGAAACATCTAAGTAGCTGCAGGAAGAGAAAGCAAAAGCGATTGCCTTAGTAGCGGCGAGCGAAACGGCAGGAGGGCAAACCGAAGTGTTTACACTTCGGGGTTGTAGGACTGCGATATAGGATTAATCATTATAGAAGAATTACCTGGGAAGGTAAGCCAAAGAGAGTAACAGCCTCGTATTTAAAATGATAGATTAACCTTAGCAGTATCCTGAGTACGGCGAGACACGCGAAATTTCGTCGGAATCTGGGAGGACCATCTCCCAACCCTAAATACTCTCTAGTGACCGATAGTGAACCAGTACCGTGAGGGAAAGGTGAAAAGCACCCCGGGAGGGGAGTGAAATAGAACCTGAAACCGTGTGCCTACAACAAGTTCGAGCCCGTTAATGGGTGAGAGCGTGCCTTTTGTAGAATGAACCGGCGAGTTACGATATGATGCGAGGTTAAGTTGAAGAGACGGAGCCGTAGGGAAACCGAGTCTTAATAGGGCGTCATAGTATCATGTTGTAGACCCGAAACCATGTGACCTACCCATGAGCAGGTTGAAGGTGAGGTAAAACTCACTGGAGGACCGAACCAGGGCACGTTGAAAAGTGCTTGGATGACTTGTGGGTAGCGGAGAAATTCCAAACGAACTTGGAGATAGCTGGTTCTCTCCGAAATAGCTTTAGGGCTAGCGTCGATGTTAAGTCTCTTGGAGGTAGAGCACTGTTTGGGTGAGGGGTCCATCCCGGATTACCAATCTCAGATAAACTCCGAATGCCAACGAGATATAATCGGCAGTCAGACTGCGAGTGCTAAGATCCGTAGTCGAAAGGGAAACAGCCCAGACCACCAGCTAAGGTCCCAAAATATATGTTAAGTGGAAAAGGATGTGGGGTTGCACAGACAACTAGGATGTTAGCTTAGAAGCAGCTATTCATTCAAAGAGTGCGTAATAGCTCACTAGTCGAGTGACCCTGCGCCGAAAATGTACCGGGGCTAAAACATATTACCGAAGCTGTGGATGACACAAAAGTGTCATGGTAGGAGAGCGTTCTATGTGTGAAGAAGGTGTACCGTGAGGAGCGCTGGAACGCATAGAAGTGAGAATGCCGGTATGAGTAGCGCAAGACAGGTGAGAATCCTGTCCACCGTAAGACTAAGGTTTCCAGGGGAAGGCTCGTCCGCCCTGGGTTAGTCGGGACCTAAGGAGAGACCGAAAGGTGTATCCGATGGACAACAGGTTGATATTCCTGTACTAGAGTATATAGTGATGGAGGGACGCAGTAGGCTAACTAAACCAGACGATTGGAAGTGTCTGGTCAAACAGTGAGGTGTGATATGAGTCAAATGCTTATATCTTTAACATTGAGCTGTGACGAGGAGCGAAGTTTAGTAGCGAAGTTAGTGATGTCACACTGCCAAGAAAAGCTTCTAGCGATACATATACTCTACCCGTACCGCAAACCGACACAGGTAGTCGAGGCGAGTAGCCTCAGGTGAGCGAGAGAACTCTCGTTAAGGAACTCGGCAAAATGGCCCCGTAACTTCGGGAGAAGGGGCGCTGATTTTAGATCAGCCGCAGTGAATAGGCCCAAGCAACTGTTTATCAAAACACAGCTCTCTGCTAAATCGTAAGATGATGTATAGGGGGTGACGCCTGCCCGGTGCTGGAAGGTTAAGAGGAGTGCTTAGCGTAAGCGAAGGTATGAATTGAAGCCCCAGTAAACGGCGGCCGTAACTATAACGGTCCTAAGGTAGCGAAATTCCTTGTCGGGTAAGTTCCGACCCGCACGAAAGGCGTAATGATTTGGGCACTGTCTCAACGAGAGACTCGGTGAAATTTTAGTACCTGTGAAGATGCAGGTTACCCGCGACAGGACGGAAAGACCCCATGGAGCTTTACTGCAGTTTGATATTGAGTATCTGTACCACATGTACAGGATAGGTAGGAGCCTATGATAACGGGACGCCAGTTTCGTTTGAGGCGTTGTTGGGATACTACCCTTGTGTTATGGCTACTCTAACCCAGATAGGCAATCCCTATCGGAGACAGTGTCTGACGGGCAGTTTGACTGGGGCGGTCGCCTCCTAAAAGGTAACGGAGGCGCCCAAAGGTTCCCTCAGACTGGTTGGAAATCAGTCGTAGAGTGTAAAGGTATAAGGGAGCTTGACTGCGAGAGCTACAACTCGAGCAGGGACGAAAGTCGGGCTTAGTGATCCGGTGGTTCCGTATGGAAGGGCCATCGCTCAACGGATAAAAGCTACCCTGGGGATAACAGGCTTATCTCCCCAAGAGTTCACATCGACGGGGAGGTTTGGCACCTCGATGTCGGCTCGTCGCATCCTGGGGCTGTAGTCGGTCCCAAGGGTTGGGCTGTTCGCCCATTAAAGCGGCACGCGAGCTGGGTTCAGAACGTCGTGAGACAGTTCGGTCCCTATCCGTCGCGGGCGTAGGAAATTTGAGAGGATCTGCTCCTAGTACGAGAGGACCAGAGTGGACTTACCGCTGGTGTACCAGTTGTCTTGCCAAAGGCATCGCTGGGTAGCTATGTAGGGAAGGGATAAGCGCTGAAAGCATCTAAGTGCGAAGCCCACCTCAAGATGAGATTTCCCATGATTTTATATCAGTAAGAGCCCTGAGAGATGATCAGGTAGATAGGTTAGGAGTGTAATTGTGGTGACACATTTAGCGGACTAATACTAATAGCTCGAGGACTTATCCAAAAAGAGATATTGACAACGTTACGGTTTCTTGTTAGACTATAGATATTCAATTTTGAGTGAATAAGGCTCAATAGTTAAGTGATAATTGCCTAGGAGATACACCTGTTCTCATGCCGAACACAGAAGTTAAGCCCTAGAACGCCGGAAGTAGTTGGGGGTTGCCCCCTGTGAGATAAGGTAGTCGCTTAGCTATAATCCGCCATAGCTCAGTTGGTAGTAGCGCATGACTGTTAATCATGATGTCGTAGGTTCGAGTCCTACTGGCGGAGTAGATAAAGGGAGACTAACTTTGGTTAGCCTTTTTTTATTGGAATTATTATCCTTAAGATTGGCTAACATCTTAATTGTCCGAATTTGTCATTTGTTATGTTATAATATGGATATTCTATATTTTATTAGGGAGGTTTTATGAAAATTTTTGAGAAAGCTCCTGCCAAACTTAATTTAGGATTAGATATTAAAGGACGATGTGACGATGGTTATCATGAATTAGCTATGATTATGGTTAGTATTGATCTTAATGACTACGTTACCATTTCTGAGCTAAAGGAAGATTGTATTGTTATCGATTCTGATAGTAGCAAAATGCCTTTAAATAATGATAATGATGTGTTTAAAGCTGCAGATATAATCAAAAATCAATATGGTATTAATAAAGGTGTTCATATTAGATTAGAAAAATCCATTCCTGTCTGTGCAGGACTGGGGGGTGGTTCTACTGATGCTGCTGCTACAATAAGAGCTCTTAATCGATTATGGAATCTTCAAATGGACTATGACGAAATGGTTGCTATTGGTTTTAAAATTGGTAGTGATGTTCCTTATTGTCTTGGTGGGGGATGTTCGTTAGTATTAGGTAAAGGTGAAATTGTTAAACCCTTACCGACATTGAGACCATGTTGGATAGTTCTGGTTAAGCCGGATTTTGGTATTTCAACTAAATCCATTTTTAGAGATATTGATTGTAAGTCTATAAGTAGAGTTGATATTGATTTATTAAAGTCTGCTATTTTGTCATCAGATTATCAGTTAATGGTCAAATCTATGGGAAATTCACTCGAGGATATTACAATTACTAAAAATCCAGTTATAAGTACAATAAAAGAACGTATGTTAAATTCTGGAGCCGATGTTGCATTAATGACAGGAAGTGGACCAACTGTTTTTTCAATGTGTTCTACAGAGAAAAAAGCTGATCGTGTTTTTAATAGTATGAAAGGTTTTTGCAAAGAAGTTTATAAAGTTAGGTTGTTGAGATAAAAGGTTTTATCTTCTTCACCTATCTATGATTGATTCTTCTATATCTTCGTGATATAATTTACTGGTTAACAAAAAAGAGGTATATATGACAGTTTTAGAACAAAAATTAGACCATTTAGTGAGTCAAATCTTGCTTAAAGCAGAAAATCAACATGAATTATTGTTTGGTACTTGTCAAAGTGATGTTAAATTGACTAATACGCAAGAACACATTCTGATGCTTTTATCACAAGAGCAGTTGACAAATTCTGATTTAGCTAAGAAGTTAAATATTAGTCAGGCAGCTGTAACTAAAGCAGTAAAAAGTTTAATTTCTCAGGATATGTTGAAAGCGAATAAAGATTCTAAAGATGCTCGTATTACTTATTTTGAGTTATCTGAACTTGCTAAACCCATTGCAGATGAACACACACATCATCATGACAATACGTTAGGGGTTTACGGAAGATTAGTAAATCATTTTTCAAAGGACGAAAAGGTCGTTTTAGAACGTTTTCTTGATCTTTTCTCTAGAGAATTAGAAGGGTAATCATGCGATATATTACAGTTAGTGGTCTTACTTTTCAGTACGATAGCGATCCTGTGCTGGAAGGGGTTAATTACCATTTAGACAGTGGGGAGTTTGTTACCTTAACAGGTGAAAATGGGGCTGCTAAATCAACTTTAATAAAGGCTACTTTAGGTATTTTAACGCCCAAAGTGGGTACAGTTAATATCTCTAAAGAAAACAAAGAAGGAAAAAAATTACGTATTGCCTATTTACCTCAACAGATTGCAAGTTTTAACGCTGGCTTTCCATCGTCAGTTTATGAATTTGTGAAATCTGGACGATACCCTAGAAATGGTTGGTTTAGAAGACTGACTAAACATGATGAAGAACATATTAGGGTTAGTTTAGAAGCTGTTGGTATGTGGGATAATCGCCATAAAAAGATAGGAAGTTTATCTGGCGGTCAAAAGCAGAGGGCTGTCATTGCTAGGATGTTTGCTTCTGATCCAGATATTTTTGTATTGGATGAGCCAACAACTGGTATGGACGCAGGGACTACTGAGAAATTTTATGAGTTAATGCATCATAATGCTCATAAGCATGGTAAGTCTGTTTTGATGATTACTCACGATCCTGATGAAGTAAAGGGGTATGCTGACCGAAATATTCATCTTGTTAGGAACCAATCTTTACCATGGCGTTGTTTCAATGTCCATACAAACGAAATGGAGGTTGAATCAGATGCTACTTGATATGCTTTCCTATGATTTTATGCAACGAGCGCTCTTAGCAGTTGTGGCTATTAGTATTTTTGCTCCAATTTTAGGCATCTTCCTAATTTTACGTCGTCAGAGTTTGATGAGTGATACTTTGAGTCACGTTTCCTTAGCCGGTGTTGCATTAGGCGTTGTTTTAGGTATCTCGCCTACATGGTCAACTATTTTCGTTGTTACTTTGGCGGCAGTTGTATTAGAGTATTTGCGTACTGTATACAAACATTATATGGAAATATCAACTGCTATCCTGATGTCGATGGGGTTGGCTATATCTTTAATCGTTATGAGTAAAGCTCATAATGTTGGTAA
Source organism: Streptococcus sp. FDAARGOS_520 (assembly GCF_003812685.1). Taxonomy (NCBI): domain Bacteria; kingdom Bacillati; phylum Bacillota; class Bacilli; order Lactobacillales; family Streptococcaceae; genus Streptococcus; species Streptococcus sp. FDAARGOS_520. The sequence goes on from NZ_CP033810.1 coordinate 1,140,184, forward strand.
TGTCAGTCTTGAACAGTATTTATTTGGTTCTATTATTACTATTGGGAAGGAACAAGTGATTGCTTTGTTTGTTATTGCATTAATCACTTTTATTTTAACCATCCTATTTATTAGACCAATGTATATATTAACGTTTGATGAGGATACAGCTTTTGTAGATGGATTGCCTGTGCGTACAATGTCTATTTTGTTCAATGTTGTTACAGGTATTGCTATTGCATTAACAATTCCTGCCGCAGGTGCTCTATTGGTGTCAACTATTATGGTTTTACCAGCTAGTATTGCTATGCGGTTAGGTCGAAATTTTAAAACTGTTATTTTTCTGGGTATGTTAATTGGATTTGTGGGAATGGTAGCTGGTATTTTCCTTTCGTATTATTGGGAGACACCTGCTAGTGCAACAATAACGATGATTTTTATTGGCATTTTCCTATTAGTTAGCTTAGTAGGCTTGCTTCGCAAACGTTAAATAAAAAAATCTATCTTATTCTAGGATAGATTTTTTATTTATCTCCCTGTTTTTTTCGAATATATTTTATGAGGGATCAGTTGAGAAATTATCTCGATGAGGTATCTACTAAGTTTTCTGGCTTAAGTTGATAGAAGGGGCAATGTGAATCTATTTTTGCGTTTTAGGATAAAAAATACTACCGGCAATTTTGCCGGCAGTAAATTGTAATTATTGTGCTTCAGTAGTGCTGTGATGTTTGTGTTGATTTAACGCTTCTTGTTCAGTCATTTGAACGATATTAGCGGTATTTGCATTTTTTATGTTTTCTAAACTATACCAATAAGTATTTGAACGACCCTTATTTGCAACGTAGACGATTCTATTTTGGGGAGCTACATTATTTGTATCTGATTCAGAAGTATTAGTGTTAGTATTTTCTTCTATATCAGATGCACTTTCAATAGCTGCTTCGTTTTCATCAGCATCGCTATTTGGATCTTCACCTTCTTCTGCCTGTTTCCCATCTTCTTTGATTAGCATACCAGTTTTGTAATCAATTTTTGCGAGTGGAGACGTATTTTCTAATGTAACAGTTGTGACGCCGTATTCATCAACTTGTTCTTTGCCGCCGCCTAATTTGATTTCTAGAAGTTTTCCTTGTTTATCAATTCCAACATACTGAAGTTCAACTCGGCTAGGTACTAAATTATTTCCTTCGTATATTGGAGTCACTTTGTAATCAAGCTAGAAATTTTTATGATTTGCCAACCAACTATCTAATCTATTTTCGTAGTATAACATACCATCAGGATTATTTTCGCTAAATCCTGTATTTAGATATTTGGTCATAGTAACTAGGTTCTCAGGAACATTGTTCATTCCTGAAAATTGATAACCAACGAGGTGACCTCGGTCTATAAGCCAAGTTGTTTTACCCTTTTCAGTAGTAAATTTGTAGTTGTGCCAACCGGTTGGATTATACGTCAGTCTTTCTCTTTTTATCTTAGGCTCATCTGCATCCCTTAATTGTATGTGAGAATATGTTGCTCTTTCTAAGTTATCTAATGAACCTACCTTGATTTGCTTATTATGAGTAAACGGTAAGATTTTTTTGAAGAAGTACTTACATACTGTGTCTCAACATGGGATGTCGTCTTATAATGTTTAGCCTTAGCTTCAACATTCTGTTGTAATGCCCCAACGCATAGTACGACAGTTAATAGTGGGAGTGATTTGTATAATTGTTTAGATAATTTCATAAACCTAAACTCTTCTAAATGATATTTGTGAAGGCCTTTCACAAGTATAATTTTATCATTTTATTGGGAAAAAGTAATAAAAAAACATAACTAGTTAATTTTTTTGGAGATTATGTTATTTAACTAGATAGTTATTAAAGTTAAATGTTATAGATATACTGTTATTACATAATAATTTTTATATGATTTGTTATTTTATTAGATTTTTTAATGGATTATTTCTTTAGCTGATTTTGATTACAAAGTTAAGGTATTCTAATCATATTTTCTTGATTTATAACATGTAAAGGTTAGAATAAATTCGTTGGTGTTAGACAGACGATATTTGTTGTTTTTATGAAAAAATTGTGGGTATTAGATATGTATATTTTTTCGATAACTATTTACTCTATGGTAAAAATTCTAAGCTGTTTGTTTGGTGTTATTTCTTAATAAAAATAAGGTAGTCATGTATAATAACTATAATTTAAAAGTTGTCTCTTCAGGAATGTTGTTCATTAATAAAAAGTGTAGTCAATTGACTACACTTTTTATTGTCTTGAAATATTATTATCAGAGTATCGATTACACTTCAAGTCTATTTAAAGTTTAATACAAAGTATTTTTTCTTTCCACGACGAATGACTGTAATTTCATTTTCAAGCTTATCATTTTCTGAGATAGTATATTCTAAATCTTGAATACGATCTCCATTAATATAAATAGCTCCATTGGAGACATCTTCTCGAGCTTGACGTTTAGAATTGACAACTCCTGAAGTGACTAGAAGGTCTATGATATTGAGGTTATCTTCCGTCTGAACGTGATAATTTGGTACTCCACGTAAACCTTGTTTGAGCTCTTTAACAGACAATCCTTTTATATTGCCAGCAAATAGCTGTTCCGTGATATTAACGGCCTCCTTATAAGCTTTTTCACCATGAACAAGAGTTACAACTTCACGTGCTAGTGTTTTTTGTGCTAAGCGTTGGTGAGGTGCTTCCTCGAATTGAATACGTATATCTTCTATTTCTTTAAGGCTTAGGAATGTAAAAATCTTAAGGAAGCGAACGGCATCAGCATCCATAACATTGAGCCAAAATTGGTACATTTCATAAGGAGAGGTTTTGTCAGCATCAAGCCAAACAGCATTTCCTTCAGATTTTCCGAATTTTTTTCCTGTAGAATCTGTTATCAATGGAACAGTCATAACATGAGATACACCATTTGATTTTCGTCTAATAAGTTCGGTTCCAGCAGTCATGTTGCCCCATTGGTCAGAACCACCAATTTGCAAAGTGACATTATAGTTCTTATTTAATTCGTAAAAGTCATATCCTTGCATAATTTGATAAGCAAATTCAGTATAGGAAATCCCTGTTTCGATACGTTTTTTAACAGATTCTTTACTCATCATATAATTGACAGTAAAATATTTACCAACATCTCGTAAGAAATCAATGAAACTAATATTGCTGAACCAATCATAATTATTTACCAATACAGCTTTGTTATCACCTGTTTCAAACTCTAGAAAATTAGATAATTGACCGCGGATTTTATTACCCCAACTAACTACAGTTTTCTTTGTTTGTAAACTGCGCTCAACATCTTTAAATGAAGGGTCCCCAATAAGTCCAGTTGCGCCTCCCACAAGTGCATAAGGCTTGTGACCAGCAAGTTGTAAGCGACGAGAGGTTAAAATAGCAACTAAATGTCCAAGATGAAGGCTGTCAGCCGTAGGATCGTAGCCAGTATAGTAAGAGACAGAACCTTCTTCAAGAGCTTTGCGTAAAGCATCTTCGTCAGTTGTCTGAAAAACGAGTCCACGTTCTTTGAGTTCATCAAAAATATTCATCTTTTTCTCCTAATTATTAACTTGTTGTGTATTAATGTCAACTATATCAAAACTCTTTAGGATATGCAAGTTATATTAAATCTGATATAATGTAGGATGAGGTATTATTCATGTTTAAAGGTAATAAGAAGTTGAATAGTTCTAAATTAGGTGATTACACACCACTTGAATTTGGTTCTATTTTTTTAAGAATTGTAAAGCTTTTATCAGATTTCATCTATGTTATTATTTTACTATTTGTTATGCTCGGAGTAGGACTTGCAGTAGGGTATCTTGCTAGTCAAGTTGACTCTGTTAAAGTACCAAGTAAAAATAGTTTAGTGACACAAGTTAATACACTTACTAGGGTGTCTAGGTTAACTTATTCTGATAAATCACAAATTTCAGAGATTGCCACTGATTTACAACGTACACCAGTGGCAAAGGATGCTATATCTGATAATATTAAAAAGGCTATCATTGCAACAGAGGACGAAAATTTCAATGACCATAAAGGTGTAGTTCCCAAAGCCGTACTACGTGCTGCAGCGGGATCTGTTCTGGGGTTTGGAGAGAGTAGCGGTGGTTCAACGCTGACACAACAATTATTAAAGCAGCAAATTTTGGGAGATGATCCGTCATTTAAACGCAAATCAAAAGAAATTATTTATGCTCTAGCATTAGAGCGTTACATGGATAAGGATTCGATTTTATCAGATTATTTAAATGTATCACCGTTTGGTCGCAATAACAAAGGACAGAATATTGCAGGTATTGAAGAAGCAGCACAAGGGATTTTTGGAGTTTCCGCAAAAGATTTAACAATTCCTCAGGCAGCTTTCCTTGCAGGTTTACCGCAAAGTCCTATTGTATATTCTCCTTATACTGCAGATGCCCAGTTGAAATCAGATAAAGATCTTAGTTTTGGTATAAAGCGCCAAAAAAATGTGTTATACAATATGTATAGAACGAGAGCTTTAACCAAAGATGAGTACAAATCCTACAAAGATTATGACATCAAAAAAGATTTTATCAAACCTGCAGTGGCGACAACAAATCATCATGATTATCTTTACTACTCGGCATTATCTGAAGCTCAAAAAGTGATGTACAATTACCTCATTAAAAAGGATAATGTTTCAGAGCATGATTTAAAAAATGATGAGACTAGAGCGACGTACAGACACCGCGCTATTGAAGAGATTCAACAGGGAGGGTATACTATTAAAACTACTATCAATAAATCTGTTTATCAAGCCATGCAGGATGCTGCAGCTCAATACGGAGGGTTGTTAGATGATGGTACTGGCAAGGTTCAAATGGGAAATGTACTAACGGACAATTCTAGTGGTGCTATTATAGGATTTATTGGTGGTCGTAACTATAGTGAGAATCAAAATAACCATGCTTTTGATACGGCACGCTCTCCAGGGTCAAGTATTAAACCGATATTACCTTACGGAATTGCTATTGATCAAGGGATGTTAGGAAGTGGTAGTGTTCTTTCAAATTATCCAACGACATATTCAAGTGGCGAAAAGATTATGCATGCGGATGAAGAAGGTACTGCTATGGTTAACCTTCAAGAGTCATTGGACATTTCTTGGAACATTCCAGCTTTCTGGACTTACAAGATGCTACGAGATCGAGGCGTTGATGTAAAAAACTATATGGAGAAATTAGACTATCCAATTGAAAACTTTGGTATAGAAAGTTTACCACTTGGTGGTGGTATTGATACGTCAGTTGCTCAGCAAACAAACCTTTATCAAATGATTGCAAATGGTGGTGTTTATCATAAGCAGTATATGATAGAAAGTATAGAGGATAGTAATGGGAAAGTGATTTATAATCACGAAAGTAAACCTGTCCGTGTCTTTTCGAAAGCAACAGCTACTATCTTACAGCAGCTATTACATGGACCAATTAACTCCGGAAAGACTACAACCTTTAAAAATCGCTTACAAGGTTTAAATAGTGGTTTAGCTGGGGTAGATTGGATTGGAAAAACGGGTACTACTAACTCAACTTCTGATGTTTGGTTGATGCTTTCTACACCTAAAGTGACTTTAGGTGGATGGGCAGGACATGATAATAATGCCTCTTTAGCGAAATTGACAGGTTACAATAATAATGCTAATTATATGGCTCACTTGGTTAATGCTATTAATAATGCAGATGGCAATACTTTTGGTAAGTCAGAAAGGTTTAGACTTGATGATAGCGTTATAAAAGCTAAAGTTCTTAAGTCTACAGGTTTACAGCCAGGTGTAGTAACAGTAAACGGTCGTCGAATCACTGTTGGAGGTGAAAGCACAACAAGTTATTGGGCAAAAAATGGACCTGGAACGATGACCTATCGTTTTGCTATTGGGGGAACTGATAGTGATTATCAAAAAGCTTGGTCTACTTTGGGTGGAAAACGATAACAGGTTTACGATACTGATAGTTTTATTTGAGGAGAATAGAGTGATCTGTTCTCCTTTTATTTTTTCCAAGATAATATGATTTAATTCTTGTATAGTCTTCTTTCAAAGAATTAGAAAAACACCAGTATGCTATGTTTAAAAATCATCGTGTTATGCTAAAACTCAAGGGTGTTGATGAACAAATTGAAATTCTAGAAGCTTCCTTGAAGTCAAGAGAATAAAACTTGATTTATTGGTGAAAATAAGTTATAATGTACGTAACTATTTGTCGTCTGTCTAGGTTGAAATATTGTCCGACCTAGATATACAGCAGTTAAATCAACTTGATAAAGTGAGATTTAGCTGCTCTTTTTGTGCCTAATTTTAAGAAAAAAGGTTATTGTAATATATATTTAAACTTTCTGAAAATTACCACAAACGACATCTATAAGCTTGTTCTTGTTAGGCGAGCAAATGAAATAAACTCACTAAGTTTTATGAGATAAAAACTTAGTCACTCTATCTTTAAAAAGGAGCTAAAAACTTGGCAGGACATGAAGTTCAGTACGGAAAACACCGTACACGTCGTAGCTTTTCAAGAATTAAGGAAGTTCTTGATTTACCAAACTTAATTGAAATTCAAACTGATTCATTCCAAGATTTTCTTGATGCTGGCTTGAAAGAAGTATTTGAGGATGTACTTCCAATTTCAAACTTTACAGATACTATGGATCTTGAATTTGTTGGTTATGAATTAAAAGAACCTAAATATACTTTGGAAGAAGCTCGTATCCATGATGCTAGCTACTCAGCACCTATTTTTGTTACTTTCCGTTTAGTTAATAAAGAAACTGGTGAAATTAAAACTCAAGAAGTTTTCTTTGGTGATTTTCCAATTATGACTGAAATGGGTACTTTCATCATCAATGGTGGTGAACGTATCATTGTTTCACAATTAGTCCGTTCTCCTGGTGTTTACTTTAATGATAAGGTAGATAAAAATGGAAAAGTTGGTTATGGGTCAACTGTTATCCCTAACCGTGGAGCTTGGTTGGAACTTGAGACAGACGCAAAAGATATTGCTTATACACGTATCGACCGCACACGTAAAATTCCATTTACAACACTAGTCCGTGCACTTGGTTTCTCTGGAGACGATGAAATTGTTGACATCTTTGGTGACAGTGAACTTGTTCGCAATACTATTGAAAAAGACATTCATAAAAATCCAAGTGATTCTCGTACAGATGAAGCACTTAAAGAAATCTATGAACGTCTTCGTCCAGGTGAACCAAAAACTGCAGACAGCTCACGTAGTCTTTTAGTTGCACGTTTCTTTGATCCACGTCGTTATGACTTAGCGGCTGTTGGTCGTTATAAGATTAATAAAAAACTGAATCTTAAAACACGCCTATTGAACCAAACAATCGCTGAAAATTTAGTTGATGGTGAAACAGGAGAGATTCTTGTTGAAGCTGGAACCGTTATGACACGAGATGTCATTGATTCAATTGCAGAGCATATCGATGGAGACTTAAACAAGTTTGTCTACACACCAAATGATTATGCTGTAGTTACTGAACCAGTTATTCTTCAAAAATTCAAAGTTGTTGCTCCAACTGATCCAGACCGTGTTGTTACTATTGTTGGAAACTCAAATCCTGAAGATAAAGTTCGTGCCTTAACTCCTGCAGATATTTTAGCAGAGATGTCATACTTCTTAAACCTTGCAGAGGGTATCGGTAAGGTAGATGACATTGACCATTTAGGTAACCGTCGTATTCGTGCAGTTGGTGAATTACTTGCGAACCAATTCCGTATCGGACTTGCTCGTATGGAACGCAATGTCCGCGAACGTATGTCTGTACAAGACAATGAAGTCTTGACACCTCAACAAATCATTAACATTCGTCCAGTGACTGCCGCCGTTAAAGAATTCTTTGGTTCATCACAGCTGTCACAATTCATGGACCAACACAACCCTCTATCAGAATTGTCGCACAAACGCCGTCTCTCTGCCTTAGGACCTGGTGGTTTGACACGTGACCGTGCTGGATATGAAGTTCGTGACGTGCACTATACCCACTATGGGCGCATGTGTCCGATTGAAACACCTGAAGGTCCAAACATTGGTTTGATTAATAACTTATCTTCATTTGGACACCTCAATAAATATGGATTTATTCAAACACCATATCGTAAAGTAGATCGTTCTACTGGTGCGGTAACGAACGAAATTGTTTGGTTGACTGCTGATGAAGAAGATGAATTTACAGTTGCACAAGCCAACTCTAAGCTTAACGAAGACGGTACATTTGCAGAAGAAATCGTTATGGGTCGTCATCAAGGTAATAACCAAGAGTTTCCTTCAAGCATTGTTGACTTTGTTGACGTGTCACCTAAGCAAGTAGTTGCTGTCGCAACAGCATGTATTCCTTTCTTGGAAAATGATGACTCTAACCGTGCCTTGATGGGTGCCAACATGCAACGTCAGGCTGTGCCATTGATTGATCCAAAAGCACCATATGTTGGTACTGGTATGGAGTATCAAGCAGCCCACGATTCAGGTGCAGCTGTGATTGCTAAACATGATGGTCGTGTTATTTTTTCAGATGCTGAAAAAGTTGAAGTGCGTCGCGAAGATGGTTCTCTTGATGTTTATCATGTTCAAAAATTCCGCCGTTCAAACTCAGGTACTGCTTATAACCAACGTACCTTAGTTAAAGTTGGTGATCTCGTTGAAAAAGGTGATTTTATCGCCGACGGACCATCTATGGAAAATGGTGAAATGGCTCTTGGACAAAACCCAGTTGTTGCTTATATGACTTGGGAAGGTTATAACTTCGAGGATGCCGTTATCATGAGTGAGCGCCTTGTGAAAGAAGATGTCTATACATCTGTTCACTTGGAAGAATTCGAATCTGAAACGCGTGATACAAAGCTTGGGCCTGAAGAAATTACTCGTGAAATTCCAAATGTTGGTGAAGATTCACTACGTGATCTCGATGAAATGGGAATTATCCGCATTGGTGCTGAGGTAAAAGAAGGTGACATTCTTGTTGGTAAGGTAACACCTAAGGGTGAAAAGGACTTATCTGCTGAAGAACGTCTCTTGCATGCCATTTTTGGTGATAAATCACGTGAAGTTCGTGATACTTCACTACGTGTACCTCACGGTGGCGATGGAGTAGTTCGTGACGTTAAAATCTTTACTCGTGCAAATGGTGATGAATTGCAATCAGGTGTTAATATGCTTGTCCGCGTTTATATCGCTCAAAAACGTAAAATCAAAGTCGGTGATAAGATGGCCGGTCGTCACGGAAACAAAGGTGTCGTCTCACGTATTGTTCCTGTTGAAGATATGCCTTACTTACCAGATGGAACGCCAGTTGATATCATGTTGAACCCACTTGGGGTGCCATCACGTATGAATATCGGACAAGTTATGGAGCTTCATTTAGGTATGGCTGCTCGTAATTTAGGTATTCATATTGCAACGCCAGTCTTTGATGGGGCTTCTTCAGAAGACCTTTGGGAAACTGTTCAAGAAGCAGGTATGGATTCAGATGCTAAGACTGTTCTTTATGATGGTCGTACTGGTGAACCATTCGATAACCGTGTGTCAGTTGGTGTCATGTACATGATCAAACTTCACCACATGGTTGATGATAAACTTCATGCCCGTTCAGTAGGACCATACTCACTTGTTACTCAACAACCACTTGGAGGTAAAGCTCAATTTGGTGGACAACGTTTTGGTGAGATGGAGGTTTGGGCGCTTGAAGCTTATGGTGCTTCAAATGTTCTTCAAGAAATTTTAACATACAAATCTGATGATGTTACAGGACGTCTTAAAGCTTATGAAGCTATCACAAAAGGTAAGCCAATTCCAAAACCAGGTGTTCCAGAATCATTCCGTGTTCTTGTAAAAGAATTGCAATCACTTGGTCTTGATATGCGTGTCCTTGATGAAGATGACAACGAAGTTGAACTCCGTGATCTTGATGAAGGTGAAGATGATGATGTGATGCACGTTGATGACCTTGAAAAAGCACGTGTGAAACAAGAAGCTGAAGAAAAACAAGCTGAACAAGTATCTGAAGTCGTTCAAGAAGATTAAATTTATCTAGTTTATAACTAGAAGCGAATATAGAATTGATATGCAATGCTAGTCCTAGGATTTATTGAAATCCTAGCTGGGCTAGTATGATGATAAATCGAAGAAAGGTAAAACTAGTGGTTGACGTAAATCGTTTTAAAAGTATGCAAATCACATTAGCATCACCAAGTAAGGTCCGTTCATGGTCTTATGGTGAAGTTAAAAAACCTGAAACAATCAACTACCGCACATTGAAACCAGAACGTGAAGGACTTTTTGATGAAGTTATTTTTGGTCCAACAAAAGATTGGGAATGTGCGTGTGGAAAATACAAACGTATTCGTTACAAAGGAATCATTTGTGACCGTTGTGGCGTTGAAGTAACCCGTGCAAAAGTTCGTCGCGAACGTATGGGACATATCGAGTTAAAAGCACCAGTATCTCATATCTGGTATTTCAAAGGTATCCCATCGCGTATGGGGCTCACATTGGATATGAGTCCTCGTGCACTTGAAGAAGTTATTTATTTTGCGGCTTATGTTGTTATCGATCCAATGGACACACCATTAGAACCGAAGTCACTCCTTACTGAGCGTGAATACCGTGAAAAACTTCAAGAGTACGGTTACGGTTCGTTTGTTGCTAAAATGGGTGCTGAAGCCATTCAAGATCTTCTTAAACGCGTTGATTTAGATGCAGAAATCGCAGTTCTTAAAGAGGAGTTGAAATCAGCGACAGGTCAAAAACGTGTGAAAGCAGTTCGTCGTCTGGATGTGTTAGATGCCTTTAAAAAATCTGGAAATAAACCAGAATGGATGGTTCTTAACATTTTACCGGTTATCCCACCGGATCTTCGTCCGATGGTTCAATTAGATGGTGGTCGTTTTGCGGCATCAGACTTGAATGACCTTTACCGCCGTGTTATTAACCGTAACAATCGTTTGGCACGTTTGTTGGAATTAAATGCTCCTGGCATCATCGTTCAAAATGAAAAACGTATGTTACAAGAAGCTGTTGATGCGCTTATCGACAATGGTCGTCGTGGTCGTCCAATTACCGGACCAGGTAGTCGTCCTTTGAAATCATTAAGCCATATGCTTAAAGGTAAACAAGGTCGTTTCCGCCAAAACTTGCTTGGTAAACGTGTTGACTTCTCTGGACGTTCCGTTATTGCTGTTGGTCCAACACTCAAAATGTACCAATGTGGTGTACCACGTGAAATGGCTATTGAGCTCTTCAAACCTTTTGTAATGCGTGAAATCGTTGCTCGTGACCTCGCAGGGAACGTTAAAGCAGCTAAACGTATGGTTGAACGTGGGGACGAGCGTATTTGGGACATCTTAGAAGAAGTTATTAAAGAGCACCCAGTACTTCTAAACCGTGCACCTACTCTTCACAGATTAGGTATCCAAGCGTTTGAACCTGTCCTTATTGATGGTAAGGCGCTTCGTCTTCACCCACTTGTATGTGAGGCCTACAATGCTGACTTTGATGGAGACCAAATGGCCATCCACGTTCCATTGTCTGAAGAAGCCCAAGCAGAAGCTCGTCTTTTGATGCTTGCTGCAGAGCACATCCTTAACCCTAAAGATGGTAAGCCAGTCGTAACACCATCTCAGGACATGGTTTTAGGAAATTACTACCTGACTATGGAAGATGCTGGTCGTGAAGGTGAAGGCATGATTTTCAAAGATCATGACGAAGCAGTTATGGCATATCAAAATGGTTATGTTCATTTACATACACGTGTTGGTATCGCTGTTGATTCAATGCCGAATAAGCCTTGGACAGAAGAGCAAAAACATAAAATCATGGTTACAACAGTTGGTAAGATTCTCTTCAACGATATCATGCCTGAAGATTTACCGTACTTAATTGAACCTAATAATGCAAACTTGACAGAAAAAACTCCAGATAAATACTTCTTAGAGCCAGGTCAGGATATTCAAGCAGTTATTGATAACTTAGAGATTAATATTCCCTTTAAGAAGAAAAATCTTGGTAATATTATCGCAGAAACTTTTAAACGTTTCCGTACAACAGAAACTTCTGCTTTCCTTGACCGTTTGAAGGACCTTGGATATTATCATTCAACACTTGCTGGTTTGACTGTGGGTATTGCTGATATCCCAGTTATTGACAATAAAGCTGAGATTATTGATGCAGCTCACCACAGAGTTGAAGATATCAATAAAGCCTTCCGTCGAGGTTTGATGACTGAAGAAGATCGTTATGTTGCTGTTACAACAACATGGCGTGAAGCTAAAGAAGCACTTGAAAAACGTCTTATTGAGACACAAGATCCAAAGAACCCTATCGTTATGATGATGGACTCAGGAGCTCGTGGTAACATCTCAAACTTCTCACAACTTGCCGGTATGCGTGGTTTGATGGCTGCTCCTAACGGACGTATCATGGAATTGCCAATCTTATCAAACTTCCGTGAAGGTCTTAGTGTTTTGGAAATGTTCTTCTCAACTCACGGTGCGCGTAAAGGTATGACTGATACGGCCCTTAAGACAGCCGACTCAGGTTACCTTACTCGTCGTTTGGTTGACGTTGCCCAAGATGTTATTATTCGTGAAGATGACTGTGGAACAGACCGCGGTTTGACAATCACAGCAATTACAGATGGTAAAGAGGTTACTGAGACACTTGAAGAGCGTTTGATAGGACGTTATACTAAGAAGTCAATCAAACATCCTGAGACAGGTGAAATTCTCGTTGGTGCAGATACCTTAATTACTGAAGATATGGCTGCTAAAGTTGTTAAAGCGGGCGTTGAGGAAGTAACTATCCGATCAGTATTTACATGTAACACTCGCCATGGTGTTTGTCGTCACTGTTACGGTATTAACTTGGCAACAGGTGATGCTGTTGAGGTTGGTGAAGCAGTTGGTACTATTGCAGCTCAATCTATCGGTGAACCAGGGACACAGCTTACAATGCGTACCTTCCATACCGGTGGTGTTGCTTCAAATACTGATATTACACAAGGTCTCCCACGTATCCAAGAAATCTTTGAAGCACGTAACCCTAAAGGTGAGGCAGTTATTACTGAAGTTAAGGGTGAAGTCGTTGCAATTGAAGAAGACTCTTCAACACGTACTAAGAAAGTATTCGTTAAAGGTCAGACAGGTGAGGGAGAATACGTTGTTCCATTTACAGCACGTATGAAAGTTGAAGTTGGTGATGAAGTAGCTCGTGGTGCGGCCTTAACTGAAGGATCTATCCAACCAAAACGTCTCCTTGAAGTTCGTGATACTTTATCTGTTGAAACGTACCTACTTGCTGAAGTACAAAAAGTTTACCGTAGCCAAGGGGTAGAAATCGGAGATAAACACGTTGAGGTAATGGTTCGTCAAATGCTCCGTAAAGTTCGTGTCATGGATCCAGGAGATACAGATCTTCTTCCAGGTACACTTATGGATATTTCAGACTTTACAGATGCTAACAAAGATATTGTTATTTCTGGTGGAATCCCTGCGACAAGCCGTCCTGTCCTTATGGGTATTACTAAGGCTTCCCTTGAAACTAATTCATTCTTATCAGCTGCATCCTTCCAAGAAACAACACGTGTCCTTACAGATGCTGCTATCCGTGGTAAGAAAGATCACTTACTTGGTCTTAAAGAAAATGTTATTATCGGTAAAATCATTCCAGCGGGTACTGGTATGGCTCGTTACCGTAATATTGAACCACTTGCTGTTAATGAAGTTGAGATTATTGAAGGAACTCCTGTTGATGCAGAAGTTACGGAAGTATCAACACCTACAACAGAAGATTAATCAAAAAGAACTTGAGTTTAACTCAGGTTCTTTTTTTACAAGAATTTGGAATGAGCAGATATTTTTTATTTTATTCTTATTTTTTATATAATACTCTCTAAAGGAAGTGTATTATGTATCAAGTTGTAAAAATGTTTGGTGATTGGGAACCATGGTGGTTTATTGAAGGTTGGGAGGAAGATATTACTGAAATTGCTGAGTATGATACCTTATCAGAAGCTTTGCTCTATTTTCAAGAGGAGTGGGATAGGGGACAGGAAAAGTGGCCTTATTTTCAAAGTAAGTCTAGTTTGTTGGCAACGTTTTGGAGTATAAAAGAAAAACGTTGGTGTGAAGAATGTGATGAGTACCTCCAACAGTATCATTCCTTAATGTTATTGAAAGAATGGCAAGAAATTCCTAAGGAAGAATCTATTGAGCGATTTGAAGTATTTAATAAGATAGCTGAGTTGCCATCGGCATGTTCTTTAAATTTGTAATTAAAAGTAGTTTAAAAAAGTTAGATAGTTTTTATGGAGATATAATAGGTTTGTTCAGCCTCTGCTTCATAATATTTATGTTACTACCTCTCAAGAAATCATTGAAAAGATCTCACCAATTGGTGAGATTTTTTTATTTTATTTTCGAATATATGGTTAAGGAGGTTACGGGATGGTTCAATCATTAGCAAAGCAAGTCATTCATCAGGCAGTAGAAGTAAATGCTCAAGATATTTATATCATTCCCAAAGGTGATTGTTATGAACTCTATATGCGTATTGATGATGAAAGGCGGTTTATTGATGTTTTTGAGTTTAATAGGATGGCTAGTCTTATTAGTCACTTTAAATTTGTGGCAGGCATGAACGTTGGAGAAAAAAGACGAAGTCAATTAGGTTCTTGTGACTATGAACTGTCAGAGGGAAGACTGGTTTCATTACGACTATCGAGTGTGGGAGATTATCGTGGTCAAGAATCTTTAGTTATTCGTATTTTGTATTCAGGTCATCAGGACTTAAAATATTGGTTTGATAATATAAAGCAAATGAAGGAAGTACTGGGTATAAGAGGGCTATATCTTTTTTCCGGCCCTGTGGGGAGTGGTAAAACAACTCTCATGTATCAATTAGCTTCAGAAGTATTTAAAAATAAGCAAATTATCACGATTGAAGATCCGGTAGAAATCAAGAATGACAAGATGTTACAACTCCAATTGAATGAGGATATTGGAATGACTTATGATGCTTTAATCAAACTGTCTTTACGGCATCGTCCAGATATTTTAATTATCGGAGAGATTAGAGATCAAGCGACGGCCCGTGCTGTTATTCGTGCAAGTTTAACGGGAGTGATGGTTTTTTCTACTATTCATGCTAAAAGTATTCCCGGAGTCTATGATAGGCTTATAGAATTAGGGGTTAACTATCAAGAGTTAGAAAATAGTCTAAAATTAATAGCATATCAACGTTTAATTGGAGGAGGAAGCCTAATTGACTTTGAGACAGGTAATTTTAAAAAACACTCATCAGACAAGTGGAATAGACAAGTGGATATCTTGGCTGAAGAAGGACATATCAGTAAGAAACAGGCACAAGTCGAAAAAATTATCCCTCAAGAAACAACGGAAAGTAGTCCAACTTTTTAATAATCTTTTTGCTAGTGGTTTTTCTTTAACTGATATGGTCACCTTCTTAAAGAGGAGTAAGTTATTGTCTGATTGTTATACAGATAGTATGAATAAGGCATTATTAGAGGGAAAAGATTTATCAAAAATGTTAGGAGAGTTAGGTTTTTCTGACACTGTTATCACACAGGTTGCATTAGCTGATTTGCATGGTAACATTTCAAGGAGCCTACTAAAGATTGAGTCTTATTTAGCTAATCTTTTGTTAGTTAGAAAAAAAGTAATAGAAGTAGCTACTTACCCATTGATATTATTGTCTTTTCTGGTGCTAATTATGATTGGCCTTAGGAATTATTTAATGCCCCAATTAGGAGAAAATAATTTTGCAACTAGACTGATTACAAATGTGCCGAATATTTTCTTATTACTTTTAGCAGTTGTACTTATTTTTAGTTTAATATTTTATATTATTCAAAAGCGATTGTCGCGCATTAAAGTAGCTTGTTTTTTAACAACAATTCCCTTAGTTGGATCATATGTTAAGCTTTATTTAACTGCTTACTATGCCCGTGAGTGGGGAAATTTATTAAGTCAAGGTATTGAATTGGACCAAATTGTTAAAGTAATGCAAAATCAGAAATCCAAACTTTTTAGGGAAATAGGATATGACATGGAAGAAGGTTTTCTATCAGGTAAAGCATTTCACCAAAAAGTATTAGACTATCCGTTTTTCTTAACTGAGCTTAGTTTAATGATTGAATATGGCCAAGTTAAGGCGAAATTAGGAACAGAGTTAGATATATATGCTGATGAGAAGTGGGAGGATTTTTTTACAAAATTAGCTAGAGCGACCCAGTTAATCCAACCCGTTATTTTTATTTTTGTAGCTCTTATCATTGTTATGATTTATGCAGCAATGCTGTTACCAATGTATCAAAATATGGAGATATTATCATGAAAAATTTATTGTTAAAATGTAAGGATAAGAAGGTTAAAGCATTTACACTTTTAGAATGTTTGGTAGCATTGGTTACAATCACAGGAGCTTTACTAGTTTATCAAGGACTGACAAAATTGTTGGCTCAACAGATAGTAGTGATGTCTTCTTCCAGTCAGTCTGAATGGGTGTTATTAACTCAGCAACTAAATGCAGAATTTGAAGGCGCTCATCTGGAATATTTAAGACAGAACAAACTTTATTTACGTAAGCAAGATAAGATTGTAACCTTTGGCAAATCTAATAAAGATGATTTCCGTAAGACAGGTTATGATGGTCGAGGTTATCAACCAATGGTTTATGGGTTAGACAATTGTCAAATGAGTCAGACCAAAAGTATGGTAAAACTTGTTTTTTATTTTAAGGACGGGTTAAAAAGGACATTTTACTATGATTTTAAAGAAGAAACTTAAAGCTGGCATCCTTTTGCAAGCTATTGTATTGGCTGCTGTATTTACACTCGTCTTACAGTTTTATCTAGCAAGAATATTGGCAACAGAAAGACAGTATCATAGCCAAATTGAAGCAAGTAAAGCTTATTTAACAGCGCAGTTAGCTTATAAAACAATAGAAGGTGACTCCATATCAGGAAAATGTTATTTTACAGGAGGATATGCTTCATACCTCCAAGAAGGGAACTATTTACAAGTTAAGGTTACATTGGATAAGGGAGGAAACTATAACCATAAGTTTTATCGTAAAACAGACACTCTCCAAGTACCTCTCAAGTCTAATGATAATAAAGCAAGCCATAAACATTAAAAATATACAGTGATGAAATATTAGTAAGACAAGGTTTTGCTTAAAAACAGGATTTTTGTTTGCTTCTCTTTTCAGATGCTGTGTTTTTTGTTATGATAAATTCTGGAGGAAATCATGAATTTTGAAAAAATTGAGACAGCCTATGAGCTGATTTTAGAAAATATCCAAACGATTGAGAACCAATTAAAAACTCATATTTATGATGCCTTAATTGAACAGAACTCTTATTACCTTGGTTCAAGTTGTGATTTAGATATGGTTGTGGTGAATAACCAAAAATTACGTCAACTTGACTTAAGTCAAGAAGAATGGCGTCGCAC
Organism: Streptococcus sp. FDAARGOS_520; assembly: GCF_003812685.1. Taxonomy (NCBI): domain Bacteria; kingdom Bacillati; phylum Bacillota; class Bacilli; order Lactobacillales; family Streptococcaceae; genus Streptococcus; species Streptococcus sp. FDAARGOS_520. The sequence goes on from NZ_CP033810.1 coordinate 1,157,686, forward strand.
TTTCCAGTTCATTTTTATCAAATCTGCGCAAACAGAGCAATTACAAGCTAATCATCAGTTTACGCCAGATAGTATTGGTTTTATCTTGTTATTTCTTTTGGAAGAATTAACGAGTCAAGAGACAGTGGATGTCTTGGAAATTGGAAGTGGAACTGGGAATTTAGCTCAGACTCTCCTCAATAACAGCTCGAAAGAGTTAAATTATATGGGCATTGAAGTTGATGATCTTTTGATTGATCTATCAGCAAGCATTGCTGAAATTATAGGTTCTAGTGCCCAATTTATCCAAGAGGATGCTGTTAGACCACAAATTTTGAAAGAAAGCGATGTAATCATTAGTGATTTACCAGTTGGCTATTATCCTAATGATGGTATTGCTAAACGATATGCTGTATCAAGTTCTAAAGAGCACACCTATGCTCACCATCTATTGATGGAGCAATCTCTTAAATATTTGAAAAAAGATGGAATCGCTATATTTTTAGCACCCGAAAACCTTTTAACAAGTCCACAAAGTGATTTGCTGAAGGAGTGGTTAAAAGGATATGCAGATGTCATTGCCGTTTTAACTCTACCAGAAACTATTTTTGGAAGTCGTCAAAATGCGAAATCTATATTTGTTCTCAAGAAGCAAGCAGAACAAAAACCAGAAACCTTTGTATATCCGCTGACAGATTTGCAAAATCGTGAGAATATGGCAAACTTCATTGAAAATTTTCAAAAATGGAGCAGAGAAAATAGTCATTACTCAAAAAATATGATAAAATAGAGATTGTGAAAACGCTTTAGAGAGGTAAATTATGTCAAAAACAATAGCAATTAATGCTGGAAGTTCAAGTTTGAAATGGCAATTATATGAAATGCCAGAGGAGAAAGTAGTTGCCAAAGGGATTATCGAACGTATTGGTTTGAAAGATTCTATTTCGACTGTAAAATTTGACGATAAAAAAGATGAACAAATTTTAGATATCGTAGATCATACCCAAGCTGTTAAAATTCTTTTAGAAGATCTAACAAAACATGGTATTATCAAAGACTTTAATGAAATTACAGGTGTTGGTCATCGTGTCGTTGCTGGTGGTGAATATTTTAAAGAGTCTGCTTTAGTAGATGATAAAGTTGTAGAACAGGTTGAAGAATTATCAGCTTTAGCTCCACTCCACAACCCAGCAGCTGCAGCAGGGATTCGTGCGTTTAGAGAAATCTTACCAGATATCACGAGTGTATGTGTATTTGATACAGCCTTCCATACAACAATGCAACCTCATACCTACTTATATCCAATCCCACAAAAGTACTATACTGATTATAAAGTACGTAAATACGGTGCACACGGGACAAGCCACCAATACGTTGCACAAGAAGCAGCTAAGCAATTAGGACGTCCTTTAGAAGAATTAAAATTAATCACAGCACATGTGGGTAATGGTGTTTCTATTACAGCAAATTATCATGGACAGTCTATTGATACATCAATGGGATTCACACCACTTGCAGGACCAATGATGGGAACACGTTCAGGAGACATTGATCCTGCGATTATCCCTTATCTTGTAGCTAATGATCCAGAATTGGAAGATGCAGCAGCTGTTGTTAATATGCTTAACAAACAATCAGGATTGCTTGGAGTATCAGGAACTTCAAGTGATATGCGAGATATTGAAGCAGGTCTTCAAAGTAAAGATCCAAATGCAGTGTTAGCCTATAATGTCTTTATTGACCGTATTAAGAAATTTATTGGACAATACTTGGCAGTATTAAATGGCGCGGATGCTATTATTTTTACTGCAGGTATGGGAGAAAATGCGCCATTAATGCGTCAAGATGTTATCGCAGGATTATCATGGTTTGGCATTGAACTTGATCCAGAAAAAAATGTTTTTGGTTATTTTGGAGATATCACAAAACCAGATTCAAAAGTGAAGGTTTTAGTTATTCCTACTGATGAAGAATTAATGATTGCGCGTGACGTTGAGCGCCTTAAAGCTAAATAAGTTATCAAAAAATTGATAAGACCAGAAAAGTTGATAGTTTAACTATCAACTTTTTTGTCTTTTGAACAGATATGTAAAATGTACTTGACAAAAAATGTATAGTTAACTATACTATGAATGTAAAGCTAACTATACAAAAAAGGTGTAAGATATGAAAAATTCTCTACAAAAGTTACGAAAATCTAGGAAATTAAGTCAAGCAGAACTTGCAGTTGCACTTGGAGTTACTAGGCAAACTATTATTTCTCTAGAAAAAGAGAAATACACGGCATCTTTGGAGCTAGCATTTAAGATAGCGCGTTATTTTGATAAACAAATTGAGGAAGTTTTTATTTATACAGAAAGTGAAGGAGGATAGAATTTTAATGGAAAAATACAGTCCACAAAAGACAAAAGGTTAAAAGTTAATCTGTAATATGTCAAGGATGTGGACTATTGATTTTTGTCCACCAATCGTTTACCAGCAATATGTTTTTATCATTACTATTAGTATTAGCATTGCGATGTCTATTTTTGCTATTTATCGCTATGCTTCATTGAAGAAAACGATATAATAGCTGATGATTAAATTGAAGTTTTAGAAAGTAGTATTCTATGTTAATAAAAGGATTATTGTCACCCAATAGTAAAGTATCTCCGAAGGATTACAAAGTATATATGAGAGTTTTGTCTTTTGTTTTTAGTGTATGTAGTTTGATTATGATAGTATCATCATTTCTACATACCTTTGAATCTAATTTTACTAAAGGTTTTTCCTTTGGTTCAGGTATTGCCTTATTTGCAGGAAGTTTTTATTTTTTGGTGATAACATTTAGTGAAAAGCGATTTCAACATTACTATACCAAAGTTTTTGATGAGCGTAATCAATTTATTGCTAATATGTCTTGTCGACTTCTTTTCCTTTTATCTGTCCTTGTTTTAGTGGTATTGTGTCTGATTAATGTCTGGTTTGGTATAACTTTTTCCTATGCAAAGTTCTTGCTATTGATACTCTCTTTTATTTTATATGGTTATTTATTAATTTACTTTATTTTACAGAAGTTATTGTGAGATAAGTCTATAAGATTTGAAAATATGTTATGATAGAAAAAAGTTAATAATTTATTTTGGAGGTTTTTGTGTCATTTATTATTAGAAAAGGCAAAATTTTAGCTTTGCTAATAGCATTTTTAGTTATTAATCAACTTGTTCCTATATTGGCTGTGTGGCTCCTAAAGAATCACTATCAAACGCCTTTTACTAGTATATTGTTGATTGGCTTAGAATTACTTATTATTGCTCTTTTCCTTTATTATGCCAAGGTTAAACAAATAATCAGATGGAAAGCATTATTGACAAGGAAAGCATTAGTTACTATTCTCTTAGGTTGGTTATCATTGAGGGTTCCACAAATTATTGGTTACCTCATTATGACTATGCAAGGGGTTAAAGATACAGCAAATCAAACAGTAATTATGGAATTAACAAAGCAACTTCCACTAGCTTTGATGTTAATTTTTGCCATAATTGGTGCCCCTATTATGGAAGAAATTATATTTCGCTATATTATCCCTAAAGAACTTTTTGCGAAACATCAAAAATGGGGTTTTGTCATCGGTACTTTAGCTTTTGCTCTTATTCATTCCCCTTCTGATATAGGTAGTTTTATTATTTATGCTGGGATGGGTGCTATTTTATCTTTTGTTTATTATAAAACTGAGCACTTAGAATATAGTATAATGATTCATTTTATTAACAATGCTCTTGCTTATAGCGTGTTAATCAGTACAATGATGAATAACTAAAAAAACTTTGAGCAATTTGCTCAAAGTTTTTTTGCTTTCTCAATAGTAGCATCAATGGCAGAAATAACACTATGCGTCAGACCATTTTTTTCTAAGTCTAAAAGGCCAGCAATAGTAGTTCCGCCTGGGCTACAAATGTTGTCGATTAAGTCAGAGGTGCTATTTTGTCCTTGTAATAGGTTTTGACTAGAAGCTAAGACAGTCTGTCCTACAATAGAGAGTGCTTGTTCTTTTGGAAATCCATATTTTACACCTGCTTTAGCTAAGGCTTCTATAAATAGATAGATATAGGCAGGGCTAGAACCTGCTAGAGCAGTGAAGGTATCAAAATTGGTTTCTGCTATATCAAAGCTACTTCCAAAACTATCCGTAATTTCTTTGGCTAATTGTCGTAACTCATCTGATACATGATTGTTGTAACAAATAGCTGTGCAACTTTGAAGTATTTGTGCGTTAATATTTGGCATAATACGAATCAATGGTAAATCAGAACGAGTTAATTGGCTTAAACGCGCTAAGGAGATTCCTGCTGCCATTGAGATGATTGGTTTTGTGATATCAAGTGGAAGAAGAACCTTTTCAAATAGTTGAGGTTTAATACCTAACATGATAATATCAGCTTGATTGATTAATGACTGATGAGATTCGGCGTAAGTAACATCAAGTCTTTCTGCAATTTCTTTTGAACGCTCTAAGCAAGATCCGGATATGATAATGTCATGTTGGGTTTGTTTGAGGCCTTGAATAATTGCACTGGCCATTTTTCCGACGCCGATAATTCCAATTTTCATAATGTTGATATGGGGATGAAAGGAGATACTAAAATGTGTCTACCTTATGAAACTCCCATCCTTTCTATCTTAATAACCTTTAATAATATCCACCGTCGAGCGGTCTAATTTGTTAACGATGGCCTGAAGGTAAGCTTGTGCTTGTAGAAAATCATCCATAGCGTAGAGTGTTTGATGAGAATGAATGTAGCGTGCACAGACACCGATAGTTGTAGAAGGAATACCACTATTTTTTAGGTGAGCAGCCCCAGCATCGGTACCACCATTTGCAGCATAATATTGGTATTTTATACCTGCTTCTTCAGCTGTTGTAAGTAAGAAATCTCTCATATCTTTAAGCATGATATGTCCGGGATCATAAAAACGGATTAAGGTTCCCTCTCCTATTTTGCCTTGTTCCCCATAAATATCTCCAGCTGGGGAACAATCGACAGCTAAGAAGATATCTGGGTTGAATTTAGTTGTTGAAACATGTGCGCCACGAAGTCCGACTTCTTCTTGAACATTTGCCCCAGCAATAAGTGTGTTGCTAAGACTTTGATCTTTTAAGCTTTTTAGCAATTCGGTCACCATAAGCACACCATAGCGATTATCCCAAGCTTTTGACATAATATGTTTTTGATTTGCAGTTAAAATGGTTTCAGATTTAGGAACAATGATATCGCCAGGAGCAATGCCAAAGCTTTCAGCTTCATTTTTATCTGTGAATCCTCCATCAAAAACAATGTCACTAATTTTGGGTAATGTTGTTCCACCGCTTTGTCCACGAAGAAAGTGAGGAGGAACTGAGCCTGATATAACAGGAATAGCATCACCAGAACGTGTGTAGAGGGTAAAGCGTTGTGAGCTGACTACTAGGGGATTCCATCCTCCAACCTCAAGTACACGAAATGTTCCATCTGGCTGAATATGACTAACCATAAAGCCGACTTCATCCATATGGGCAGCAACCATGACTTTAGGAGCATTAGTCTCATGAGTATTTTTAACTCCAAAAATTCCACCAAGTCCGTCTGTCTCAACTTGATCAACTAAAGGAGTTATTTCTTGACGAAGGAAGTTGCGGATATTGTGTTCATAGCCAGCAATCCCATCAAGCTCAGTTACGGTTTTAATTTTGTTAAATAAATCTGACATAATTACCTCAATTCTACAAATACTATTTTAGCACCTTTTAATTAAAAATAAAGAACAGAACAGGTTTCAGTCAATATAAAGACTTTCAAAAAGAATATCAAGTACTACCGGAAGACTGTTATGACTGACAAAGCCTATTATAGTGAAAACTGGGTTGAATACAACGGAGATAATGTTTATCGGCTTAAGCTAATAAAAAGGTAGATAGAAAAGATAATACGGCTAAAAAAGTGATAACCATAGCAATTAAAGTCAAATTTTTGGGGTGATTCTTATTGATTAAAAATGAAGTTGTGCAAAGCAGTATTAGCGTCACAATAGCAAAAAGTTCTCCATTTTGAAGACGAAATAAAAACCAGTGATCACCTAGGAAGAGTAGACCTAGCAAACAATTTAAAGCAGGTACTAATAATTTTTCTTTCATGTTTTTTCTTTCTGTTTGAATGATTAACCATAATGGTATCTTAAGACAATGTCATCCTATTATACCACAAGGAATAAGTTGTTTTTTTTCATAACTGTTATGTGGATTTCTTCCATCAATTCCTGTGTCTAATTCCGGGGGGTATGGTATAATAACAGTTATGAAAAATTAAAAAATCTTATTTGGGACTGGCCTTGCTGGTGTGGGTTTACTGGCAGCTGCTGGTTATACCCTAACTAAAAAAGTAACAGATTATAAACGTCAGCAAATCACTCAGACCTTAAGAGAATTTTTTAGTCAGATGGGTGATATTCAGGTATTTTATTTTAATGAATTTGAATCTGATATTAAAATGACCAGTGGTGGTCTTGTCTTGGAAGATGGCAGAATTTTCGAATTCATTTATCGTCAAGGTGTTCTTGATTATGTGGAGGTGAGCAAATGATTTTACCAGAATCTTATGAAGAAATAGCAGCCTATATTGATAGCACTAAGAAAGTTGTTTTCTTTTTTACAGCAGATTGGTGTCCAGATTGTCAATTTATATATCCAGTAATGCCATCAATTGAAAAAGATTTCTCAGATTTTGTCTTTGTACGTGTTAATCGTGATGACTATATAGAATTAGCTCAGCAGTGGAATATTTTTGGGATTCCGAGTTTCGTTGTTGTGGAAAATGGTCAGGAACTGGGTCGTTTGGTTAATAAGAATCGCAAAACAAAGGCTGAAATTACTAAATTTCTCGCTGAAATTAACTATAAATAAGACAGAAAATAGCAAAATTTAAAGGAGAATAAATGATTTTTACTTATAATAGAGAGCATGTTGGTGATACCTTAATGGTTATTGTTAAGGATAGTCAAGGAGCTAAGCTAGATGTTGATCGTCGCGGACAAGTAGCACGCGTCTATCTGCAAGATAGTAAAGAAACAGTTGCTTGGAATATCTTTGAAGTGTCAAGTTTAATTGTTATTGAGGGAGCAGGTCAAATAACTTTATCTGATCAAGATATTAAAATCCTTAATGCAGAACTACTGAAAGAAGGATTCGAAGACTCTCTTGTTAATAATATTGAACCTACATTTGTTGTGGCGCAAATTAAAGAAATGATTGATCATCCAGATAGTGACCATTTACATATCTGTCAAGCAGAAATCAACGATGGGAAGACGGTCCAAATCGTTTGTGGGGCACCTAATGCTTCAGTAGGTCTTAAAACAGTTGCAGCTCTTCCAGGAGCTATGATGCCAAATGGTAGCCTTATTTTCCCAGGAAAACTTCGTGGAGAAGATAGCTTTGGAATGTTATGTAGTGCTCGCGAGTTAGCTCTTCCAAATGCTCCTCAAGTCAGAGGTATCATTGAATTATCTGATCAGGTAATTGTTGGAGAGTCTTTCGACGCCAATAAACATTGGAAAAATTAGTAAAAATCAACTTAGCTTCAGCTAAGTTGATTTTTAGTTGTAAACTTAAGAAGTTACAATGACTTTTTAAGTGTGATGTGTTGCAAAAAAGCAATATCTTTATAAGGAGCTTTGTCAGCAACACTTAGCTCGATAGCAAGCATTTTGTTTAGCCAACCAGTTTCAGTTTTAAAATGGTTTGGTTGTAATGAATAGAAGGTACGAATACCCTGATAACGTTCAACTAATAAATTTGTATTTTGTTTTAGTTCTTCTAAGGTATAAATATTTCCCTGGTCAAAACTGGCACTTTTAAAGTTTGCTTCTCCTGTTAAGAGTTCCATCGCAGTGGAGGTATCATTGCTAAAAATAACTGATTGTAATATTTTACCGGTTATATTATGTTTGATGAGAGATAGTTCTCCATTGGGTTTTAGAAGTCGAGAAAATTCGTCAAAATAAGCAGGATGATTATGTTTGTCTATATATTCAAGAACATTATGACAAATAATAGTATCAAAGCTTTGATCAGGCAAATCTCTTAATGCTTCGTAGGAACCTAGGATTTTATAAATATTGTCACTTTGATTATCGTAAAGCAGTTTAGGATTGGGTTCAATAGCAGTTACATTGTTTTCTTTTGCTAGATGTTGTTCGGTGAGACAAAAACCAGCTCCAAAATCTAAAACGTTCTGATTTTTGATATGGCTTAATTGAGCAAAAGTTATTTCATATTGTATTTTTCCCCAAGGTTTAGCCAGCATTTCTTTATAACTAGTTACATTTGTCATCTTAATTCTCCCAGAACAATTTCATATATTTTAGCATTTTTCTTCCTTATTTTCGAATAATAATAGTGAGGAGGTAATCAATGTATAATAAAGTTATTATGATTGGGCGTCTAACAGCAAAGCCTGAGATGGTAAAAACACCAACTGACAAGTCAGTGACGCGTGCAACTGTTGCTGTTAATAGACGCTTTAAAGGAAGTAATGGTGAGCGTGAAGCAGATTTTATTAATGTGGTTATGTGGGGTCGTCTAGCGGAAACCCTTGCGAGCTATGGGACAAAGGGCTCTTTAATTTCAATAGATGGTGAATTGCGTACGCGCAAGTACGAAAAGGATGGTCAAACGCACTATATCACTGAAGTATTAGCATCATCATTTCAGTTGCTAGAAAGCCGTGCCCAACGTGCTATGCGTGAAAATAACGTTTCTGGTGATTTGTCAGATTTAGTATTGGAAGAAGAGGAGCTCCCCTTTTAAATAAAATCACTCTCAAAATATCATTTCTAAATATACTGGTTGCTTTTCACAGAAAGCAACCTTTTTTTATTGAAAATAGAAAGGCAAACGATTACAATAAAGGGGATAGAAAGCAGGTTTAAGATGGAAAAAGTCATTATTTTTGATATGGACGGCGTTATTGTTGATTCCGAGTACACGTTTTTAGATAATAAGACAGAAATGTTACGTGAGGAGGGTATTGATACGGACGTCTCGTATCAATACCAGTACATGGGGACTACTTTTGAATTCATGTGGCAAGCTATGAAAGAGGAGTTTGGCTTACCGAAAACAGTAAAAGAGTATATTGCTGAGATGAACAGACGTCGACAAGCGATTGTGGCGCGTGATGGTGTTAGGCCCATCAAAGGAGCTCAGCGACTGATTCATTGGTTACACCAACATGGCTATCGCTTAGCAGTTGCGTCCTCATCTCCAATGGTAGATATTAAGCGTAATCTAAAAGAGTTGGGTGTGACAGAATGCTTTGAATACATGGTTACAGGAGAAGATGTATCGTCTTCTAAACCAGCACCAGATGTTTTTCTTAGAGCTGCAGAGCTTTTAGATGTAGACCCTAAAGTTTGTATAGTTATAGAAGATACAAGAAATGGGAGTTTAGCTGCTAAGGCAGCAGGAATGTATTGCTTTGGCTTTGCTAATCCTGATTATCCACCGCAAGATTTATCAATGGCAGACAAGGTTATTTCAGATTATCAAGATATCTATATTTATCTTCCGGAGTAAAATGGTATCTTGAGGAGGATAAGCATATGTTGATGGTGTTGTTATTCCAAAGGCTAGGAATTATTATGATTTTAGCCTTTTTATTGGTAAATAATAGTTATTTTAGACAGTTAATTGAAGAGCGGTCTAAACGTGAAACGGTAGTCCTTGTCATCATTTTCGGCTTGTTTGTTATTATATCTAATATAACAGGAATTGAAATAAAAGGGGATCGAAGTTTGGTCGAGCGCCCTTTTCTAACAACGATTTCTCATTCTGACTCACTTGCTAATACAAGGACTTTAGTTATTACAACGGCAAGTTTGGTTGGTGGACCTCTGGTTGGATCAATTGTTGGTTTTATTGGAGGAGTTCATCGCTTTTTTCAAGGAAGCTTTTCAGGTTCTTTCTATATTGTCAGTTCAGTTCTAGTCGGCATTGTTAGCGGAAAGATTGGTGATAAGCTTAAGGAAAACCATCTCTACCCTTCAACAAGCCAAGTTATTTTAATTAGTATTATTGCCGAAAGTATCCAGATGCTATTTGTTGGCATTTTTACAGGATGGGAACTTGTCAAAATGATTGTCATTCCAATGATGATTTTAAATAGTTTAGGTTCCACACTTTTCCTTGCGATTTTGAAAACTTATTTGTCAAATGAAAGTCAGTTACGCGCAGTTCAAACGAGAGATGTTCTTGAATTGACTCGACAGACTCTGCCCTACCTTAGACAAGGTTTGACACCGCAATCTGCTAGGAGCGTTTGCGAAATTATAAAGAGGCATACTAACTTTGATGCTGTGGGATTAACAGATCGGTCAAACGTATTAGCTCATATTGGTGTTGGCCATGATCACCATATTGCAGGACAACCGGTCAAAACAGACTTATCTAAAAGTGTTATTTTTGATGGCGAACCAAGAATTGCGCAAGATAAAGCGGCGATTTCTTGTCCAGATCACAACTGTCAGTTAAATTCTGCTATTGTAGTTCCTCTAAAAATAAATGATAAAACTGTGGGTGCCTTAAAAATGTACTTTGCAGGAGATAAGACAATGTCTGAGGTGGAGGAAAACCTAGTCCTTGGTTTAGCGCAAATATTTTCAGGACAACTGGCAATGGGGATAACAGAGGAACAAAATAAGTTAGCCAGTATGGCAGAGATAAAGGCTTTACAAGCACAAATCAACCCTCATTTCTTCTTTAATGCCATTAACACAATTAGTGCATTAATCCGTATTGATTCTGATAAAGCACGTTATGCACTGATGCAGTTAAGTACTTTTTTTAGAACAAGTTTGCAGGGTGGTCAGGATCGTGAGGTAACGCTTGAGCAAGAAAAATCACATGTGGATGCTTATATGAATGTTGAAAAATTACGTTTCCCTGATAAATATCAGTTATCTTATGATATTAGTGCACCAGAAAAAATGAAGTTACCACCTTTTGGTTTACAGGTACTGGTAGAGAATGCAGTTCGACATGCTTTCAAAGAACGTAAGACGGACAACCATATATTGGTTCAAATAAAGCCAGATGGTCATTATTATTGTGTTTCTGTTAGTGACAATGGACAAGGAATCTCAGATACTATCATTGATAAATTAGGTCAAGAAACAGTTGCAGAGAGTAAGGGTACAGGTACTGCTCTAGTTAATCTAAATAACAGGCTGAATTTATTATATGGTAGTGTAAGTTGCCTTCATTTTTCGAGCGACAAGAATGGTACAAAAGTTTGGTATCGAATACCTAATAGAATAAGGGAGGATGAGCATGAAAATTTTAATTCTTGATGATGAAATGTTTGCCAGACAAGAATTATCGTTTTTAGTTGAACATAGCCAGGAGGTTGACAACCCTGAGATTTTTCAGGCTGAGGATATCAGTGAAGCCGAAAAAATCTTATTTAGACAGCAAATTGATTTAATTTTTTTAGATATTTCGCTTAGTGAAGAAAATGGCTTTACTTTGGCTAATCAGTTGAGCCAACTTGCACATCCCCCACTTGTTGTTTTTGCGACAGCTTATGATAACTACGCTGTGAAAGCTTTTGAAAGTAACGCTGTTGATTATATCATGAAACCGTTTGAACAACAGCGCGTTGATATGGCTCTATCAAAAGTGAAGAAATTGAGCCAACTCACCACTGCTTCAGATGTAGAGCAAGCAATACCTAAAAAAGCCAGTGTTGAATTGTTAACCTTGACATTATCAGATCGCAGTGTTGTTGTTAAAATGCAAGATATTGTTGCAGCTAGTGTTGAAGATGGCGAATTAACTGTTAGTACAGTTCAGAAAACTTACACTATTCGGAAGACACTCAATTGGTTTAAGTCACGCGCTGTAGCACCATATTTTCTCCAGATTCATCGAAACACAGTGATTAATCTAGAGATGATTGAGGAAATTCAACCTTGGTTTAATCATACTTTGTTACTAATTATGTCTAATGGAGAGAAATTTCCAGTAGGTCGATCGTATTTAAAAGACCTAAATGAGCATTTAACCATGTAAAAGTGCTTTTGCGAACTTCCCTTTGTTGTTTAGAAGCTTGAATTTGCAATTCGGCTTCTTTTTTTGGTAACTGAGACTAAAAATGAAAACGTTTTATTTGTTTTGAAGTACAATATAGCTATCAATAAAACAAGTTAAAACATTGTAATAAAAGGAAGGGGTAGTGACTATGAAACACACCAGTAAAGAAACCAAAACAAAAGAAGCTCCAATGTTTATTCAAATGTCAATATATGCAGCTATTCTATTAGTTTCACAAATGATTTCAATGTTATTACCGAAATCACTACCAATCCCAACGACGGTTATTGGTTTGGTGCTAATGTATGTATTGCTAACTGCTAAAATTATCAAGGTAGAGTGGGTTGACTCTTTTGGGGCTTTGATGATAAGCATGATTGGTTTTATGTTTGTCCCCTCAGGAATATCAGTAGCAGCGAATCTTGATATCCTAAAAGCTGAAGGCTTGCAACTAGTTGCTGTTATTACAATCTCAACTGTTGTTATGTTGGTAGTGGTAGCATATGTTGCACGATTAATACTTGCTATCAGAGAACTCAGTGTCACAGATTTATTTAAAAAGATATTACCTAACCACTATAGTAAGAAAGTAGAGGAAAAATAATATGGAACTCTTAAAAACACCCATCTTTGGTATTTGCTTTTCTTTAATACTCTATACGATAGGAGAACATTTATTTAAGAAGAGTAAAGGTTTCTTCCTTTTGCAGCCTCTTTTCTTTGCAATGGTTAGTGGTATTGTCATTCTTTGGCTTATGTCAAAAGGTTTAGGAACCGATGTTAAGACATTTTATACACAAGCTTATAAACCAGGTGGTGATTTAATATTTTGGTTTTTAAATCCAGCGACAATTGCTTTTGCAGTTCCTCTCTATAAGAAAAATGACGTTGTTAAAAAATATTGGGTAGAAATTCTCAGCAGTTTAGTAATCGGTATGATTGTTTCCCTTATACTTATCGTCGCTATTTCTAAAATGGTTGGGCTTAGTCAAGTCGGAATTGCTTCAATGTTGCCACAAGCAGCAACAACAGCAATTGCTCTTCCAATAACAGCAGCAATTGGAGGGAACACAGCTGTGACAGCAATGGCGTGTATCTTAAATGCAGTTATTATTTATGCATTAGGTAAAAAATTAGTGTCATTTTTCCATTTGAATGATAGTAAGATTGGTGCAGGATTAGGTCTAGGGACCTCTGGTCATACAGTCGGAGCAGCCTTTGCATTGGAATTGGGAGAACTGCAAGGTGCGATGGCAGCTATAGCTGTGGTGGTTATCGGTTTGGTAGTTGATTTGGTTATTCCTATCTTTAGTCATTTGATTGGTTTGCTATAACTAATAGCGTGGTTAAGGCTGAATTTATTCAGCCTTTTTATGATGTCTATTAAAATACATTGGATTAACATGGTTTATGAGCTAGTGTCTAGAATTGTGTTTTACCTAACTTTAAGTTATTAATGATAAAATAACAAATTTTCTAATTAACCAGTTAAGTAATTGTTCTCCTACTTTTTTCTTGTTATAATGAAAAAAGTTGTCAAAAATATTATTTATCAATTAAAAAAGGAGGTTTAATAGTGACTAAATATTTGAAGTACATCTCTTTTGTTGCTTTGTTTCTGGCGAGTATCTTTTTAGTAGCTTGTCAAAATCAAAATTCACAAACCAAGGAGCGAACGCGAAAACAACGACCCAAAGATGAATTGGTTGTTTCTATGGGGGCAAAGCTTCCTCATGAATTCGATCCAAAGGACCGTTATGGAATCCATAATGAAGGTAATATTACTCATAGCACCCTATTGAAACGTTCTCCTGAACTAGATATAAAAGGAGAGCTTGCTAAAAAATATAAAATCTCTAAGGATGGCTTAACGTGGTCGTTCGACTTAAATGATGATTTTAAATTCTCCAATGGTGAGCCTGTTACTGCTGACGATGTTAAGTTTACTTATGATATGTTGAAAGCAGATGGAAAAGCTTGGGATTTGACCTTTATTAAGAATGTTGAAGTAGTTGGGAAAAACCAGGTAAATATTCATTTGACTGAGGCGCATTCGACATTTACAGCACAGTTGACAGAAATCCCAATCGTCCCTAAAAAACATTACAATGATAAGTATAAGAGCAATCCTATCGGTTCAGGACCTTACATGGTGAAAGAATATAAGGCTGGAGAACAAGCAATCTTCGTTCGAAATCCCTATTGGCACGGTAAAAAGCCTTATTTTAAAAAGTGGACTTGGGTATTACTTGATGAAAATACAGCACTAGCTGCTTTAGAATCTGGTGATGTTGACATGATTTACGCAACGCCAGAGCTTGCTAGCAAGAAAGTCAAAGGAACACGTCTTCTAGATATTGCTTCAAACGACGTTCGCGGACTGTCATTGCCTTATGTGAAGAAAGGTGTTGTGAAAAATTCACCAGACGGTTATCCAGTAGGAAATGATGTCACTAGTGATCCAGCAATCAGAAAAGCCTTGACTATTGGTTTAAATAGACAAAAAGTTCTGGATACTGTTTTAAATGGTTATGGTAAACCAGCTTATTCAATTATTGATAGAACACCATTCTGGAATCCAAAAACAGCAATTAAAGATAATAAAGTAGCTAAAGCTAAGCAACTTTTGACAAAAGCTGGATGGAAAGAACAAGCAGACGGTAGCCGTAAAAAAGGAAATCTTAAAGCGGAATTTGACCTTTACTACCCTACTAATGATCAATTACGAGCAAACTTAGCCGTTGAAGTAGCGGAGCAAGCTAAAGCCTTAGGTATTACTATTAAACTCAAGGCTAGTAACTGGGATGAAATGGCAACTAAGTCACATGATTCAGCCTTACTTTATGCGGGAGGACGTCATCATGCGCAGCAATTTTATGAATCACATTACCCAAGTTTAGCTGGTAAAGGTTGGACCAATATTACTTTTTATAACAATCCTACTGTGACTAAGTACCTTGACAAAGCAATGACATCTCCTGACCTTGATAAAGCTAACAAATATTGGAAGTTAGCTCAGTGGGATGGCAAAACAGGTGCTTCCACTCTTGGAGATTTACCAAATGTATGGTTGGTGAGTCTTAACCATACTTATATTGGTGATAAACGTATCAATGTAGGTAAACAAGGTGTCCATAGTCATGGTCATGATTGGTCATTATTGACTAACATTGCTGAATGGACTTGGGATGAATCTGCTAAGTAACTAATTTAGTTAATGTAGGCTACTTTAAGTTTGGAGTCAGAGAAAACAATGTACACCTTATGGTGTGAATGGTTTCCTCGACTCCTTTTTTAACAATTAAGGAGATTTATCTGTGAAACATATTACCACTGTAGTTATCTGGAAGATACTTAGGTGTTTGTCACTCGTTTTTGGAGTATCAATTTTGACCTTTATTTTACTAAAACAATCACCGGTTGATCCAGTCATGGCAAGTGTCAATTATGACACGTCACTAACCCCTGTTCAGTACAAAGCGATTGCTCACCACTATGGTTTGGATAAGCCAGCTCCGGTCCAGTATTTTATTTGGTTAAAAAATTTTATACAGGGACATTTAGGGACTTCACTAGTTTATCGGCAACCTGTTATTGATATTATTAGATCACGGGCAGGTGCCTCTTTCATACTTATGGGACTCTCCTGGGTCTTATCGGGTCTTATTGGATTTATCTTAGGAACTTTATCAGCTTTCCATCAAGGGAAATTGCTTGATCGAATTGTAAGGTGGTTTTCTTACCTTCAGATATCAGTACCAACTTTTTGGATTGGGCTCATTTTTTTATTAATCTTTTCTGTCCAGCTGGGGTGGTTCCCGATTGGTATTTCTTCCCCGATAGGTACTTTGAGTCAAGATATTACGTTAGCTGATCGTATTAAGCACCTTATTTTACCTGTTTTCACGCTAAGTATTCTAGGCATTGCCAATGTAACTCTTCATACTAGAACTAAAATGATGTCGGTACTTTCTAGTGAATATGTCTTATTTGCCAGAGCGCGTGGGGAAACGGAATGGCAAATTTTTAAAAATCATTGTCTTAGAAATGCTATCGTACCAGCTATTACACTGCATTTTTCCTATTTTGGAGAATTGTTTGGAGGATCCGTTCTTGCTGAGCAAGTTTTCTCATATCCAGGACTAGGGTCTACCCTAACTGAAGCAGGACTTAAAAGTGATACACCGCTACTTCTAGCTATTGTGATGATAGGGACATTATTTGTTTTTGCGGGCAATCTTATTGCGGATATTTTAAACAGCATAATCAATCCACAGTTAAGGAGAAAAGTATGATATTGAGACGTCGAACTATTGTTTTATGGCAACTGGGTATCGCCATTTCTCTCATTCTTAGTATTCTAGCCTTAAATCTTTATTTCCATAGTACTCCCTTGCAAACCAATGCAGCTTTACGGAACCTTGCTCCTTCATTAAACCATCTTTTTGGGACAGATGGTTTAGGTAGGGATATGTTTGTCAGAACGATTAAAGGACTTTATTTCTCTCTACAAGTCGGCTTATTAGGTGCCCTTATGGGGGTCATTCTGGCGACAGTTTTTGGAGTGCTTGCAGGTTTAGGAAATAGCATTATTGATAAAATAATAGCATGGTTAGTTGATTTGTTTATTGGTATGCCTCATTTGATTTTTATGATTCTCATTTCTTTTGTTGTTGGGAAAGGTGCTCAAGGGGTCATCATTGCAACGGCTGTTACACATTGGCCTTCTTTAGCAAGGCTTATCCGCAATGAAGTCTATCATCTAAAGAATAAAGAATTTGTCCAACTTTCTAAAAGTATGGGAAAAACGCCTTATTATATTGTGAGGCATCATATCCTGCCTTTGATTGCTTCTCAAATTTTCATTGGTTTTATCCTCTTATTTCCACATGTCATCCTACATGAAGCATCAATGACTTTCTTAGGATTTGGGCTCTCTGCCGAACAACCTTCGGTTGGTATCATTCTGTCAGAGGCAGCTAAGCATATCTCTCTTGGAAATTGGTGGTTGGTTATCTTTCCAGGACTTTATCTTATTTTGGTTGTCAATGCATTTGATACTATCGGAGAATCTTTAAAGAAACTCTTTTACCCTCAAACTGATCATTTTTAGGAGGTAGAGATATGACAGAAACATTATTAAGCATTAAAGACCTCTCCATCACCTTCACTCAATACGGAAGATTTTTAAAACCATTTCAATCAACACCGATACAAGCGCTGAATTTAGAAATTAAAAAAGGTGAGTTATTAGCTATTATAGGTGCTAGTGGTTCAGGGAAGAGTTTATTAGCACATGCTATTATGGATATTCTTCCTAAAAATGCATCTGTAACAGGAGATATGATTTATCGTGGTCAATCACTAAATTCTAAACGCATTAAACAGTTGCGAGGAAAAGATATTACGTTGATTCCACAATCAGTTAATTATTTAGATCCATCTACGAAAGTCAAACATCAGGTGCGCTTAGGTATCTCAGAAAATTCAAAGGCTACTCAAGAAGGATTGTTTCAACAGTTTGGTTTAAAAGAAAGTGATGGTGACTTGTATCCTTTCCAACTTTCTGGCGGAATGCTCCGACGTGTTTTGTTTACAACGTGTATTAGTGATAAGGTTTCTTTGATTATTGCGGATGAGCCCACCCCTGGATTACATCCAGATGCTCTGCAAATGGTTTTAGACCAACTACGCTCCTTTGCAGATAAAGGAATAAGCGTTATATTTATCACTCATGATATTGTAGCAGCTAGTCAAATTGCTGATCGTATTACTATTTTTAAAGAGGGAAAAGCTATTGAAACAGCTCCAGCTAGTTTCTTTAGCGGAAATGGAGAGCAGTTACAAACAGAATTTGCTAGAAGTTTATGGCGCTCTCTCCCACAGCAAGAATTTTTGAAAGGAGTTACTCATGACCTTAGAGGCTAAAAAGCTTGGCTTTTATCATAAAAAAGATCAATGGCTTTTTAAGGAGATTAATTTAGAGGTAGCACCTGGTCAAGTTTTAGGTATATTTGGACAAAGTGGTTGTGGAAAAACTAGTTTATCCAGGGTGCTTGCAGGTTTTTTACATCCTAAATCTGGTGAAGTATTAGTTGATGGCAGTAATTTGCCTAGCAAAGCATTTAGACCTGTACAACTTATTCAACAACATCCTGAAAAAACGATGAATCCTTTATGGCCTATGAAAAAAAGTTTGGAAGAAGCCTATTACCCAAGTCGAGATTTACTAGATGCTTTTGGAATTCAAGAAAAATGGCTAAATCGTCGACCTAGTGAACTCTCGGGAGGAGAATTACAACGCTTTTCGATTGTGCGTTCATTACATCCAGAGACTAAATACCTTATTGCAGATGAAATGACTACTATGTTGGATAGCATTACACAAGCTAGTGTATGGAAAAGCCTGTTGGAGATTGTAAAGGATAGAAATTTAGGTCTCATCGTTATTAGTCATGATTTCGCTATGTTAGAGAAACTTTGTAACCAATGCTATATGATTGAAGAGAATCGTATCGTATCTTTCAATGGAGATTAAAAAACTCACCTACTATATCAATTAGTAGGTGTTTTTTATTAAGAGAGTATTGAGGGTGACTGATCTACTCATGACTCTAACATTTTGGTAACGTTGGTGAGAAATTCTAATGTTTTGGGTATTATTGACTAATTTATTTTATAATTTATAGATTTTTTAAAAAGATAAGCTAAGGATTTGCATAGGGATATGTAATCGTTTACAATTATGTTGTAAGCTAGTCTTATTTAAGTTTCTGCCTTGGAGTCACAGACTCTCCGTTAAATAGATAAGGATAAACAGATGGAACAATTTAAACATGATGCCAAAGCCTTGTTAGAGGCAATTGGGGGTAAAGAAAATATTAGTGCAGTGACACATTGTGCTACACGCATGCGATTTGTTTTGAATGACAGTAGTAAAGCTAAGGTAAAGGTAATTGAGGAGTTACCATCAGTCAAGGGTACCTTTACCAATGCTGGGCAATTTCAAGTCATTATTGGTAATGATGTCCCTATTTTTTATAATGCTTTTGTAGCCGTTTCTGGTATTGAGGGTGTGTCTAAAGAGGCGGCAAAATCGGCTGCCCAAAAAAATCAAAACCCTTTACAGCGTGTGTTGACAATGCTGGCTGAAATATTTACACCGATTATTCCAGCCATTATTGTTGGTGGTCTGATCCTTGGTTTTCGTAATATTTTAGATGCCGTTCCATTTGAATTTTTAGGTCAAAAAGTTGTTGATGGTGTCAGGCAAGTAGACTCTTCTGGGCATCCAATTTGGAATACTCTAGTAGATGTTTCAACGTTTTGGAGCGGAGTAGACTCTTTTTTATGGTTACCAGGTGAAGCTATATTTCATTTCTTACCAGTTGGTATTGTATGGTCTGTGACTCGTAAGATGGGGACTACTCAAATCCTCGGTATTGTTCTAGGTATCTGTCTAGTGTCGCCACAATTACTTAATGCTTATTCTGTAGCTAGTACTTCAGCAGCAGACATTGCTAAAAATTGGTCTTGGAATTTTGGTTACTTTACAGTACAAAAAATTGGTTATCAAGCTCAAGTTATTCCAGCTCTGTTAGCTGGTTTGAGCCTGTCTTACTTAGAAATCTTCTGGAGAAAACATATTCCTGAAGTTGTTTCAATGATTTTTGTGCCATTTCTATCCTTAGTTCCAGCTATTATCTTGGCTCATACTGTCCTTGGACCTATTGGTTGGACACTAGGTAAATGGATTTCTGCTATCGTTCTTATTGGATTGACTGGTCCTGTAAAATGGCTCTTTGGTGCTATTTTTGGTGCCCTGTATGCCCCATTTGTTATTACTGGTTTGCACCACATGACAAATGCTATCGATACTCAACTCATAGCAGATACAAAAACACATACAACTGGCCTTTGGCCGATGATTGCTCTTTCAAATATTGCTCAGGGTTCAGCTGTACTAGCTTATTATTTTATGCATCGTCATGATGAAAAAGAGGCTCAAATATCACTTCCAGCTGCTATCTCAGCCTACCTTGGTGTTACAGAGCCGGCGCTTTTTGGTGTAAACGTTAAATACATTTATCCATTTGTTGCTGGTATGATTGGTTCAAGTGTGGCAGGTCTTTTGGCGACAACTTTTAATGTCCAAGCTAACTCTATTGGTGTAGGCGGTCTTCCAGGCTTCCTGTCAATTAACGTTAAATATATGGGATATTTCTTTATCTGTATGGCAGTGGCTATCTTTATTCCTTTATTTTTGACACTATTCTTTAAAAAATCAGGTATTTTGACAAAAACTGAAGAGGAAAAATTAGTACCTGATGCTGTCATTGCTTCAACAACAGAAACAAAATCAGCAAAAGAAAAAGCTGTCGTATCAGGTACAAAGCTTAGTGTAGTAAGCCCTTTATCAGGTTTAGCTAAACCACTGGATCAAGCTAGTGATCCTGTCTTTTCACAAGGAATTATGGGGAAGGGAGTGGTTATCGATCCAAGTGATGGAGAACTAGTTTCACCGGTCGATGCGACAGTTTCAGTTCTTTTCCCTACGAAACATGCTATTGGATTGTTAACATCAGAGGGGGTTGAGTTTCTTATTCATATTGGTATGGATACTGTTAATTTAGAAGGAAAAGGGTTTACCTCTCATGTTGCTCAAGGTGACACTGTAAAAGTAGGAGATAAACTCATTACTTTCGATATTCCAATGATAAAAGAAGAAGGATACATTGTGGAAACTCCTATTCTGATTACTAATCAACAAGA
Source organism: Streptococcus sp. FDAARGOS_520 (assembly GCF_003812685.1). Taxonomy (NCBI): domain Bacteria; kingdom Bacillati; phylum Bacillota; class Bacilli; order Lactobacillales; family Streptococcaceae; genus Streptococcus; species Streptococcus sp. FDAARGOS_520. The sequence continues at coordinate 1,178,540 of NZ_CP033810.1, forward strand.
ATTCCGACCAGAAGAATTGATAGATTTACCCAAACAGATAAAACGTGGACAAGCATTAATGGTTGCCAAGAAAATTTAAAAGTAATTAGGTATTCTTTTTAAAAAAGAGCACTCTTATAAAATGAGAGGTAATTTGAGGAATTGTTTGAGGGGCTTAATACATTAGCTCCTTGAATTATTTTGAACATAAGAAAAAACTCATAGGAACAAATATCACTGTAAAAATGTTATATTTTTGATGATAGTTGATGTTATAGTTAGACTGCTAAATACAGCAGCATTTTGGGAAAGGAGTAGAATATGACGATTGATAAACGTAAAGTTGTCTATCAAATTTATCCAAAATCATACAAAGACACAACTGGTAATGGGGTTGGTGATCTTCGTGGTATTATCGAAAAATTACCCTATTTAGCAGAACTTAGTATTGATATGGTTTGGCTCAACCCATTTTATCCAAGTCCACAACGAGATAATGGATATGATATCTCTGATTATACAGCTATTAACCCTGATTTTGGAACGATGGACGATTTTGAAGAAATGATTGAGGTGGGACGTCAATACCGTATAGATTTTATGCTTGATATGGTGCTTAATCATTGTTCAATAGAACATGAGTGGTTTAAAAAAGCACTTGCAGGAGATCGCTACTATCAAGATTTCTTTATCTTACGTGATAATCCAACAGATTGGGTATCTAAATTTGGTGGAAATGCTTGGGCACCATTTGGTGATACAGGGAAGTATTATCTTCATCTTTTTGATATCACTCAAGCTGACCTTAATTGGCGCAATGCCGATGTTCGCAAGGAACTTTTTAAAGTTGTCAATTTTTGGCGTGATAAAGGGGTTAAAGGTTTTCGATTTGATGTGATTAATTTAATTGGGAAAGATGAGATACTTGAGAACTGCCCAATTAATGATGGAAAACCAGCTTATACTGATCGTCCAATAACACATGATTATCTCAAGATGTTGAATAATGCTAGTTTTGGACAAGATGATTCCTTCATGACAGTTGGTGAAATGTCTTCAACGACAATTGCAAATTGCATTCTTTACACTGCACCAGAACGTGAAGAGTTATCCATGGCTTTTAATTTTCACCACCTCAAAGTAGATTATAAAGATGGGCAAAAGTGGACCATTATGGCTTTTGATTTTCCTGCATTACGTGACCTTTTCCATAGTTGGGGCGAAGGGATGAGCGAAGGAAATGGTTGGAATGCTTTATTCTATAATAATCATGACCAACCGCGAGCATTAAATCGTTTTGTAGACGTGAAACGTTTTCGAAATGAAGGAGCAACCATGTTAGCAGCATCTATCCACTTATCGCGTGGTACTCCTTATATATATATGGGTGAAGAAATCGGAATGCTTGATCCCGATTACAGTTCTATGGATGATTATGTGGATATTGAGAGTTTGAATGCCTACCAAATAATGCTTGATGAAGGCAAGTCACAAGAAGAGGCATTTAGCATTATTCGAGCGAAATCTCGAGACAATTCTCGAGTACCAATGCAATGGGATGATAGTACGAATGCAGGTTTTTCTGAAGGCGCTCCATGGTTGAAAGTAGGAAAATCATATAAAGAAATCAATGTCGCAAAGGAGAAAACAGGGCTGATATTTACTTTCTATCAAGAGTTGATAAGGCTACGTAAACAACTGCCAATAATAGCTGACGGGAATTATAAAGCAGCTTTCAAAGATAATGAAAAAGTATATGCTTTTGAACGCCATCTTGATAAGGAAAAACTTCTTGTTTTAAATAATTTCTTTGCTGAGAAAGTTAAGATAAAATTACCGGAGAATTATCTCCAAGGACAAGTTCTTCTATCAAATTATAAGGATGTTACTCTTGATGAAACGGTTACTTTGCAACCTTATCAAACTTTAGCTATCTTAGTGTCATAACATTTTAAAAACCTTTACTTATTCAATTAAGTAAAGGTTTTTAAAGTGCTGCTTGTGGAAAGGAATCTTGCTCTAGATTTTGCAATTTCTTTCTTTTTTCTTTACTCTATAACAATAGCCCAAATTCATTCAATTGATAGTAGTGCCAGATTGGGCTCAAATGACCTAGAAAAATGTAAACGGTTACTATAAAATAAAAATAGAAAGGAAAACAAATGGTTGATAATAAGACTGTTGTGATAATGTTGGTATTTTTAGCTCGGAAAAATCTTTCCTTGTATGAGTTAACAGTGCAAACAAAGTTTTCAATAAAAGTTATCATAGAGCAAATTAACTATCTCAATAGTTTTTTAGCAAAAAATCACCTACCAGCTATTGCTCACTCTGCTGGACGTTATCAGTTATTAGGAGATGAAAAAGAGCATGATAAAATTGTCTCCTTATTAGAAGCTGAGCAATTTTACCTAACCCAGGAAGAAAGGGTATGTCTGATTTACCTTTATAGCTTTTGCCGAAGAGAGTTTGTCTCCAATGTGCATTATCAAGATTTTTTGAAAGTAAGTAAGAATACTACTTTATCAGATATCAAGATGCTACGTTCTAAATTAGCAAAAAGAGGTATCTCACTCACTTATACAAGAGCAAAGGGATATAGTCTAGTAGGAGATGAGATGGATAAGCATCAAGTTGCTTTTCAGATGATAACTCAACTACTAGAATCTCCCATTGGTTTTTGGTCTTTGAATTATATCTTGTCTTCTTGGAAATTCGCTCTCTCATATGAGAAGTTAGAAAAGACGGTAGAATATTTCTATGAATCTTTTCAACTTTCTCCAATACAAGATAGGCTTGAGAAATCTTTATATTTTATCATTTTAATACTGTGTCGTTATCAAAGGTCAGTAGATCGTGTTTTGCAGGGTTCTCCTATTGTTTCTGAACAATTAAAAGAGTTAACGACTATTATTGTGACTAATTTAAGTCAGGATATTTCCTTATCTAAACCATTAGATCAGAAAGAAAAAGATTATATTACCTTGATCTTATCTGGCTGTTTTGAAGGTGAGGGAACTAAAGATGATGATTTCTTTGAAGCATTGGCAAAAGCAATCGTTGATGAGATGGAAACTGTTTCACTTCTTAATTTTTCCAATAAAGAAGAGTTATTACAAGGTCTGAAGCGTCATATTATTCCAGCTTATTTCCGATTGAAATATGGTTTAACTGGCGATAGTGGTTATACACAAAATATTAAAGAGCATTACAGTGATTTATTTCTATTGGTTAAAAAGGCACTACGTCCTTTGGAAGAGCAAGTAGGATTAATACCCGATAGTGAAATTTCTTACTTCGTGATTCACTTTGGAGGCTATCTTAGACAATCAGGTGGTACACAATCAATGTCTTATAAAGCTTTGATACTCTGTCCAAACGGCGTTAGTTCATCCTTAGTGATTAAGGAAAAATTGCGTGGATTATTTCCTCAAATTCATTTTCATCGTGTCTCTAAAATTGAGCAGCTGAAACTGATTGACAATCAAACTTACGATATGGTCTTTTCTACTATATTTGTAGAAACAAAAAAACCTAATTATCTAGTTTCGCTGATGATGACAGCAGAGCAAGTACAACAGCTCAAAGAACTGGTTATTTCAGATTTTCCCAAGGCTTGCCTTGACGATTTCCAACTTGATCAATTAATAGCAACTATAAAAAAATACGCTCATGTTCATTGTGAAGAGGAATTAAAATTGGCTTTGAGGACAATGGTAAAACAAGATATACTTAGAAAGGATGTGAGGCCCTTGTTGCACCAACTTATAACAGAGGAAACTTATCAGACAAGTTCTGAACAAATGAATTGGAAAGAGGCAATTCGTTTAGCGGCAAAACCCTTGTTAGCTTCTGGAAAAATTACGGAAAGTTACCCAGAAGCTATGATTGAAAAAGTCGAAGAGTTTGGTCCTTTTATCAATCTTGGTAAAGGTATTGCTATTCCACATGCCAGACCAGAAGATGGGGTAAACTCTGTCGGTATGTCAATGCTTGTTTTGGAACAGCCTATTTATTTATTGGATGACCCCAAACAGGAAATTTATCTCTTATTATGCATAGCAGCTATTGATAATGAAACGCATTTGAAAGCTCTATCGCATTTGACAACAATACTTCGTGATAATAATAATGTTAAAGCTTTGTTAGCTTCACGTAGGTATCAAGATATTGAAATGATTATAAAACAGGAGGATTAAAGATGTTAAGAATTGGAACAGCATGTGGATCAGGTTTAGGTTCAAGTTTTATGGTACAAATGAATATTGAGTCTATTTTGAAGGATTTGGGGGTTTCTGATGTTGAAGTTGAACATTATGATTTAGGTGGAGCAGATCCAAGTGCAGCAGATGTTTGGATTGTTGGTCGTGATTTGGAGGATTCAGCTGGTCACCTGGGGGATGTTCGTATTTTAAACAGTATCATTGATATGGATGAATTGAGAGAATTAGTGACAGGTATTTGCCAAGAAAAAGGCTTAATCTAGGAGGTTGATGCCATGAAAGGTCTATTGGATTTTTTAGTTAATATTGCCAGCACGCCAGCTATTTTAGTCGCCTTGATAGCCATTATCGGTTCAGTACTGCAGAAAAAAGGCGTTCCTGATATTGTAAAAGGTGGAATAAAAACATTTGTTGGCTTCTTAGTGGTTTCTGGAGGTACAGGGATAGTCCAAAATTCCTTGAATCCATTTGGAAAAATGTTTGAACATGCTTTTCATTTGGTGGGGGTAGTTCCTAATAATGAAGCCATTGTAGCAGTAGCTCTTACGAAGTATGGCTCAGCAACTGCTTTGATTATGTTAGCGGGAATGATTTTTAATATTTTAATTGCTCGTTTTACAAAATTTAAATATATTTTTCTGACAGGACATCATACATTGTATATGGCTTGTATGATTGCTGTTATTTTTGCCGTAGCAGGCTTTACTTCGTTCTCGCTCATCCTTTTTGGAGGTCTAGCGTTAGGGATTATTATGAGCGTATCTCCTGCATTTGTGCAAAAATACATGATTCAACTGACAGGTAATGATAAGGTGGCACTTGGGCACTTTGGTTCTTTAGGCTATTGGTTGAGTGGATTTATTGGTGGAATTGTTGGAGATAAATCAAAATCAACAGAAGATATTAAATTTCCAAAGAGTTTATCATTTTTACGTGACAGTACCGTAAGTATTACTATCTCAATGGCAATTATTTACCTTATCGTTGCAGTGTTTGCTGGTGAGGCTTATATTGCAAAAGAAATAAGTAACGGTGTCAATGGTCTTGTTTATGCCCTCCAACTAGCTGGGCAATTTGCGGCAGGTGTATTCGTTATTTTAGCAGGTGTACGCCTTATCCTAGGTGAAATTGTACCAGCCTTTAAGGGAATCTCAGAAAAATTGGTTCCAAATTCAAAACCAGCCTTGGATTGTCCAATTGTTTACCCTTATGCACCTAATGCAGTATTGATTGGTTTTATCTCAAGTTTTGTTGGTGGATTGGTTAGTATGATAGTCATGATTGTGACTGGCACTACTGTCATTTTACCAGGGGTCGTTCCTCATTTCTTCTGTGGGGCAACGGCAGGTGTTATCGGTAATGCTTCTGGTGGTGTGAGAGGAGCGACTATTGGTGCATTTGTTCAAGGTATCCTCATCAGTTTCTTGCCGATTTTCTTGATGCCTGTACTAGGTGGACTTGGTTTCAAAGGGTCAACATTCTCAGATGCTGATTTTGGTTTGACCGGTATCATTCTTGGCGCTCTTAATCATGTCGGCGGTGCGATAGCTATTGTTATTGGTATTGTAGTTATCTTAATTGGACTTTTTGGCATTTCATTTGTTGGAAAATCAACCCATAAGGAAGGTTAATAATGACATCACCAGAAGAAAGATATTCATCTCTAAGACGATTTGCAACGGAGATTCGTTTAAATACTCTAGAAACGCTAAACCATTTAGGATTCGGTCACTATGGGGGTAGTTTATCAATTGTTGAGGCTTTGGCTGTTCTGTATGGTGATATTATGGATATAAATCCTGAAAAATTCAAAGAAAGTGATCGGGATTATATGGTCTTATCAAAAGGACATGCTGGTCCAGCCTTGTATAGTACACTCTATTTAAAAGGTTTTTTTGATAAAACATTCCTTCATTCGCTCAATACAAACGGTACCAAACTACCTTCGCATCCTGACCGCAATTTAACTCCTGGTATAGATGTAACGACAGGCTCGTTAGGTCAAGGCATTAGTATTGCAACGGGAATTGCTTATGCTCAAAAGATTGAGAATTCAAGCTATTATACTTATACTATTGTAGGTGATGGTGAATTAAATGAAGGACAATGTTGGGAGGCTATACAATTTGCTGCGCATCATCAACTGCACCATTTAATTGTTTTTGTAGATGATAATAAAAAACAATTAGATGGTTTGACAGCTGATATTTGTAATCCTGGAGACTTTGTTGCTAAATTTGAAGCTTTTGGATTTGATGCAGTACGTGTAAAAGGAGATGACATTGAGGCAATTGACAAAGCTATTAAAACTTTTCAAGATTCAAATAGTGTCAGACCAAAATGTATTGTTTTAGATAGCATCAAGGGACAAGGTGTGAAAGAGTTGGAGGAGTTAGCTTCTAATCATCATTTACGACCAGATTTACAACAAAAAACAATGTTAGAGCGAGCGTTGATAAGCTTGAGAGAAAGTTTGGAGGTGGTAGAATGAGATGTTCAACCAAAGAAATGAGGCTTGTCTATCGTGATTTCCTCCTTCAAGCTAATCAAGAAAATAAACAAATTACCGTTTTAGAAGCCGATTTGTCGAGTTCAATGTCAACAAATGCACTGGCATCAGAATTTGGAAAACGTTATATTAATCTAGGTATTATGGAGGCTGAGATGGTAGGCCTTGCAGCAGGGCTCGCCATTAAAGGTTACAAGCCATACCTTCATACTTTTGGTCCTTTCGCGTCAAGGCGTGTCTTTGATCAAGTATTCTTATCGTTAGGTTACTCACAATTATCAGCTACGATTATTGGCTCAGATGCAGGAATTAGCGCAGAAATGAATGGCGGAACTCATATGCCTTTTGAAGAGTTAGGTCTACTAAGGTTAATTCCCAAAGCGACTATTTTTGAGGTTAGTGATGATATTCAGTTTGAAGCAATTTTAAAACAAACATTAAGTATTGATGGCCTAAAATACATTAGAACTATTCGTAAGGCCCCCACTGCAGTTTATGAGGGACGCGAAGATTTTTCAAAGGGTTTTATACAATTACGCCAGGGAAAAGATATTACTCTTGTAGCAAGTGGTATTATGGTTTCTAGAGCGATAGAAGCAGCCGACTACCTCAAAGAACTAGGGATTGAGGCCTCAGTTATCGACCTTTTTAAAATTAAGCCCCTTCCAGAAGAACTGAAACCATTACTGATAGATCAATCCATTGTAACTATTGAGAATCATAACCGTATTGGCGGTATCGGAAGTGCATTATGCGAATGGCTTAGTATGGAGAAAGACACTACTGTTAGTCGTATGGGTATTGATGAGCGATTTGGTCAGGTAGGTCAGATGGAATATTTATTAGAGGAGTATGGACTCGCTGTTAAAGATATAGTACAGCATTGCAAATCAATTTATAAATCATAACAAAAAGGCAACATTGGAGTTGCCTTTTTGTTATTTTCTGAAATTTTTAAGTTTTGTATAAGTATCTTGTGGTATTTTATCCTTACTAAAAATAAAGGGGTGGTCGTTATGCGAGCTTGGAAAGGTATTGTTTTAATTTTATCTAGCATAGTGGTGACACTAGTAGCATGGCAAAATGCAGGATTAAGTGAATTTGTTGTACCAGGATTAGCTTTGACAAGTTTATCGCTAACATTCCTCTTATCAACCAAATTTAGGATACTTGAAAGTTACTTTCAAGGTATTGAAAATATGTATTTTTACCACAAGGTAATGGCTGTATTTTCAATGATTTTGCTTCTATTGCACAAAATTGGTCTTGGACAAGGCGGACATGGAAGTGAGTTTGCAAAGACTATTGGCAGTGCGGGATTATATCTTTTTCTAAGTATTGTTTTTGTAGCTTATTTCGGAAATTTTTTAAAGTATGAAATTTGGCGTTTTATTCATCGCTTTGTTTATTTAGCTTATATTTTGGGATTGGTACATACTTTTATGATTTTAGGAGATAGGATACTAGGAAATACTTTACTCAGTTTAATCGTATTAGGTTATGCTGTCATTGGGGTTATATCTGGATTTTATATTATTTTCCTATATTCTAGAATGCGTTTTCGTCGTGTAGGGTACGTTCAAAAGGTTACTCATCTTAACCATGATACAACTGAGATTGAAATAGCAATGAAGCGTCCTTATCGATATGACTATGGACAATTTACTTTTTTTAAAATTTATCAAGCTGGCTTTGAATCAGCAGCTCATCCTTTCTCGATATCAGGTGGTCATGATAGAGTGATATTTTTAACTGTTAAAGCTTCAGGAGATTATACGAAATCCATTTACAAACAGCTAAAAGTTGGGACAAAAATAGCCTTAGATAGAGCTTATGGTCATATGTTATTTGATAAAGACAAGAAAGAACAGGTTTGGATTGCAGGAGGTATCGGCATCACTCCCTTCATTTCATTTATTAGAGAAAATAGTATTTTGACTAAGAGAGTTGACTTCTTTTATACCTTTTCAAATCAAGACAATTTGATTTATCAAGATATGTTAGAATCCTATGCTAAAGCCAATCCTAATTTTAAACTTCACTTAAATAATAGTAGCCTCAAAGGAAGACTTGATTTTAGTCAGTCTGTTTTTGAAGGACAACCAACAATATTTATGTGTGGGCCAACTAGTATGACATCTACTTATGCTAAGGTCTTTCGGCAAAAAGATGCAAAGTCTCGTTTAGTCTATGAAGGATTTTCCTTTAGAGACAGTTGGTTATCCATATTTCTATTAAAAACTTTTGACAAAGTTTATTCTAATTTGATAAAATAAGAGGGTCTATAAGACAAACCAACTTTTTCTTGGTTTTAGGAGTGCCAATCCTAAGACTCGGATGAAGCAATAAAAGGAGAATATATTATGGCAATCTCAAAAGAGAAAAAAAATGAAATCATTGCTCAATATGCACGTCACGAAGGTGATACAGGATCAGTTGAAGTTCAAGTAGCAGTTCTTACTTGGGAAATCAACCACCTTAACGACCACATCAAACAACACAAAAAAGACCACGCTACTTACCGTGGATTGATGAAAAAAATTGGTCACCGTCGTAACTTATTAGCATACCTACGTCGTACAGATGTTAACCGTTACCGTGAATTGATTCAATCACTTGGACTTCGTCGTTAATAGACAACAGAGTCAAGTAAAAACACTAGAAAATTTTCTAGTGTTTTTTGTTTTAAACGCACTATGAACGTAAGTACTTTGAGGAGGCCAGCAGTAAGAAAGTGTTTTAACCTATGAAGAGGGTTATTAAGCAAGCTAAGATTAACCCTAGAAATTTATTTTAATCATTGTAACAAGGTCTGATTGCTAGTATTAATAATCAGACTTTTTACGTTTACATTAATGAATGATAATACAGCTTCCTCCACGGATTTTCGCTACTCAATTTTATAGAATTATGTTAGAATAAAGCTTATACGTGGTTTTATGCAAAGTTGAGTTTAGAACAGCTAGATTGAACTTTGTAGGAAACGCGTAAACAAAAAAATATGGAGAATAATATGTCAAAACAAGTCTTTGAAATGATTTTTGCTGGAAAAAAATTAGTTGTTGAAACTGGCCAAGTGGCTAAACAAGCAAATGGATCAGTTGTCGTTCGTTATGGAGATTCTACTGTACTCACAGCAGCAGTTATGTCTAAGAAAATGTCAACAGGTGATTTTTTCCCACTTCAAGTCAATTACGAAGAAAAAATGTATGCTGCTGGGAAATTTCCGGGTGGCTTTAACAAACGTGAAGGGCGTCCAAGTACGGATGCTACCTTAACAGCACGTCTTATTGATAGACCAATCCGTCCGATGTTTGCTGAGGGATTTCGTAACGAAGTACAGGTCATCAATACTGTTCTTTCATTTGATGAAAATGCTAGCGCACCAATGGCTGCTATGTTTGGTTCATCATTAGCATTATCGATTTCCGATATTCCTTTCAATGGGCCAATTGCTGGAGTTCAAGTTGCTTATGTTGATGGTAATTTTATTATTAATCCGACAGCACAAGAACAAGAGGCTTCTGCGTTAGAATTAACGGTTGCAGGTACTAAAGAAGCGATTAACATGGTTGAATCTGGAGCGAAAGAACTTTCAGAAGAAATCATGCTAGAGGCTCTTCTTAAAGGACATGAGGCTGTCTGTGAATTAATCGCCTTTCAAGAAGAGATTGTTACTGCTATTGGTAAAGAAAAAGCCGAGGTAGAACTTCTTCAAGTTGATCCAGAACTTCAAGCAGAAATTATTGCTACTCATAACATAGCTTTACAGGCTGCAGTACAAGTTGAAGAGAAAAAGGCTAGAGAAGCAGCTACAGAAGCAGTTAAAGAAGTAGTTATAGGTGAATATGAGGCACGTTACGCTGAACATGAAGAATATGATCGCATTATGCGTGATGTTGCTGAAATTTTAGAACAAATGGAACATGCAGAAGTTCGTCGCCTCATTACAGAAGATAAGATTCGTCCTGATGGACGTCGTGTGGATGAGATTCGTCCATTAGACGCAGAGATTGATTTTTTACCACAAGTTCATGGATCAGGTCTCTTTACACGAGGACAAACCCAAGCATTATCAGTATTAACGTTAGCACCTATGGGTGAAGCACAAATCATTGATGGGCTAACACCAGAGTATAAGAAACGCTTTATGCACCACTATAACTTCCCACAATATTCAGTTGGTGAGACGGGACGTTATGGAGCTGCAGGGCGTCGTGAAATTGGTCACGGTGCTTTAGGAGAGCGTGCATTAGAACAAGTCCTTCCAAGCTTGGAGGAGTTTCCGTATGCTATCCGACTAGTTGCAGAAGTTTTAGAATCAAACGGTTCATCATCTCAGGCTTCTATATGTGCTGGAACGCTTGCTCTTATGGCAGGTGGTGTGCCTATAAAAGCTCCAGTTGCTGGTATTGCCATGGGGCTCATATCAGATGGAACAAACTATACAGTCCTCACTGATATTCAAGGATTAGAAGACCATTTTGGCGATATGGACTTTAAAGTTGCGGGTACACGTGAAGGGATTACAGCACTTCAAATGGATATTAAAATTGAAGGTATTACCCCTCAAATTTTGGAAGAAGCTCTTGCGCAAGCTAAAAAAGCACGCTTTGAAATTCTTGATGTCCTTCATGGAGCTATCGCAGAGCCACGTCCACAATTAGCACCAACGGCACCTAAGATTGATATGATAAAAATCGATGTTGATAAGATTAAAGTTGTCATCGGTAAAGGTGGCGAAACTATCGATAAAATCATCGCTGAAACAGGTGTTAAGATTGATATTGATGAAGAAGGAAATGTATCTATCTTCTCTAGTGATCAGGCTGCTATTGATCGTACGAAAGACATTATTGCAAGTTTAGTACGTGAAGCAAAAGTGGGAGAAGTTTACCATGCTAAAGTAGTTCGTATCGAGAAATTCGGTGCCTTTGTCAACCTCTTTGATAAAACAGATGCATTGGTACATATTTCAGAAATTGCATGGACACGTACAGCAAATGTAGCTGATGTTCTTGAAATTGGTGAAGAAGTTGATGTGAAAGTCATCAAAATTGATGATAAAGGGCGAGTTGATGCTTCTATGAAAGCATTGTTACCACGTCCTCCAAAAGCTGACAATCCTAAAAAGGAATCTTAATATGACAAGTACAAACGAGTTAGACATTAGATTGCGTGCTTTTATCAATGCACCGGATAATTTTTTAGATAGTATAGGTCTTGTGAATGCCTTGCACCACTCTACGGTTTGGGCAAGCAAGGAACCCTATGCTATTCAAGTAGATGGTCAAGAAGTTGTTCCTGTTTTTACGGATATTACTGACCTTAATCATTTCAAAGAGGAGCAAGAAAGTGCTCGAGATATGTTTTGGGAGAGTCGTCGTAGTTTAGACGTTCTTGATGAAGCTATTTCACATGGCTTAGCAGGATTGGTCTATAATTTAAAAAAAGAAGGCGATTTTGGGAACTCGACTATTTTCTACTGTGAAGATATGGTGCAATTTATGAATAATTACACCACAATCTTAAATCAGTTGTTAAATGAAGATAACATTGTTGCCGATATCATGGATAAAACCTACTTGGTACCTGCCTTTGTCCATCCACGTGAAGAAGGTAGTTTTGACCGTCTTTTCCCTACAATGTCTACCCCCGAAGGAAAAAGTTATGTTCCAGTATTCTCAAACCTTTTAAGTTTTGAAAAATGGTATAACCATAATGATTTTGGTGGTGCTTTTAGGAAAGCACAAGGAGTAATTTTAGCCTGGACGATTGACGATATTTATAAACCGCGTAATGGAGAAAATGAGATTGATGATACCTTTGGAGTAGCCATCAATCCATTTGATGAACAACAAGTTTTAGTTGATTGGTCTGATGTAGAAAACGATTGAGGATAACTATGGGGTGGTGGAAAGAAAGTATAGCTATTGTCAAAGAACAAGATCCAGCTGCTCGTAGTTCTCTAGAAGTTATTTTAACTTATCCAGGAATAAAAGCTCTTGCAGCTCATAGGCTATCTCATTTTTTATGGAATCATAATTTTAAATTGTTAGCACGTATGCACAGTCAATTTTGGCGTTTCTGGACACAAATTGAAATTCATCCCGGAGCGACGATTTCGGAAGGGGTTTTTATTGACCACGGTTCAGGATTGGTCATTGGAGAAACTGCCATTGTAGAGAAAGGTGCTATGCTATACCATGGGGTTACATTGGGTGGCACAGGTAAAGACAAAGGCAAACGACACCCAACCATACGTAAAGGAGCGCTAATTTCAGCACATTCTCAAATCATTGGTCCAATTGAGGTTGGAGAAAATGCTAAAGTCGGTGCTGCAGCAGTTGTCCTTGCAGATGTGCCAGCAGACGTAACAGTAGTTGGTGTTCCAGCTAAAGTTGTCCGTGTCCATGGTCAAAAGGATGATCTTCAAATCCGAAGTATTGAACATGATCGAGAAGAAAGTTATTATTCGTCCAAACTTTAGGAGGTATTTGTGAAGGATTATGTAACAACTCAAATATTATCAATCTTAGGTATACTAGCAGCAGCTTGTTTAAGCTATTTAAAGTTTGCACAAGGTAACCCTCTCTTAGGAATTATTTGGGCTGCTTTTGTTTTAATGTATGTTGTTCGTTTGTATAAAGCTTATCAAAAACAGAAAAAGGAAAAACCATGATAAAAATTTACGACACTATGACTCGCAGTTTACAAGATTTTATACCTCTCAATGAAGGTAAAGTCAACATGTACGTCTGTGGGCCAACAGTTTATAACTATATACACATCGGGAATGCCCGCAGTGTAGTAGCTTTTGATACTATTCGTCGTTATTTTGAGTATTGTGGTTACCAAGTCAATTATATTTCTAACTTTACTGATGTTGATGATAAAATTATAAAAGGTGCAGCTGAAGCAGGTATGGATACAAAATCCTTTTCAGATAAGTTTATTTCAGCATTTATGGAAGATGTTGCTGCATTAGGTGTCAAACCTGCTACAAAAAATCCTCGAGTTATTGACTATATGGATGAGATTATTGATTTTGTTAAAGTTTTAGTTGATAAGGAATTTGCCTATGAAGCTAATGGAGATGTTTATTTTAGAGTAAGTAAATCACATCATTATGCAAAATTAGCCAATAAAACTTTGGAAGATTTAGAGATTGGTGCAAGTGGTCGTGTTGATGGTGAAGGAGAGATTAAAGAGAATCCTTTAGATTTTGCACTTTGGAAATCAGCTAAATCTGGGGAAGTCTCATGGGAAAGTCCTTGGGGGAAAGGGCGCCCAGGGTGGCATATTGAATGTTCTGTTATGGCAACTGAGATCCTTGGTGATACTATTGATATCCATGGTGGAGGAGCTGATTTAGAATTTCCACATCACACGAATGAGATTGCACAATCTGAAGCTAAAACAGGTAAGACCTTTGCAAATTACTGGATGCATAATGGTTTTGTTAACGTTGATAACGAGAAAATGTCTAAATCTCTTGGTAACTTTATTACTGTTCACGATATGTTGAAGAGCGTTGACGGACAAGTAATACGTTTTTTCTTAGCGACACAACAGTATCGTAAACCCGTGAATTTCACTGAAAAGGCCGTTCATGATGCGGAAGTTAACCTTAAATATTTAAAAAATACTTTCAACTTACCAATCCAAGAGAATGCTAATGATGAAGAATTAGAGCAATTTGTGAAAGCATTTCAAGGAGCGATGGATGATGATTTTAATACAGCAAACGGTATTACTGTTATCTTTGAAATGGCAAAATGGATTAATTCAGGACACTATACTTCAAGAGTTAAGGAAACCTTTGCTGAATTATTAGAAATTTTTGGTATTGTATTCCAAGAGGAAGTTCTTGATGCTGATATTGAATCTTTAATAGAACAACGTCAAGAAGCACGAGCTAATCGTGATTTTGCAACTGCTGATCGTATTAGAGATGAATTAGCAAAACAAGGAATTAAATTGTTAGATACTAAGGATGGCGTGAGGTGGACTCGTGATTGATGTTCGTTTGATTAATGGTATTGCTTTAGCTTTTGAAGGAGATGCAGTTTATTCTTTGTATATCCGACGCCATTTAATTATGCAGGGTTTTACCAAACCTAATCAGTTACATCGGAAAGCAACCCAATATGTTTCTGCTAATGCCCAAGCATTGTTAATTAATGCCATGTTAGAAGAAAATATTTTAACTGATGAAGAGCAGTTAATTTATAAACGAGGACGTAATGCGAATAGTCATACAAAAGCTAAAAATGCTGATATTATTACCTATCGTATGTCTACAGGTTTTGAGGCTCTTATGGGGTACTTGGATATGACTGGTCAGATAAAGCGCTTGGAAACTCTAATACAGTGGTGTATTGAAACCATTGAAAAATAAACAAAAAGAGAGGCTATATCCTCTCTTTTTTATAGAGACATTAGGATTTGTTGGTAAAATATTGCTATAAAAAGCTTTATGCTATAGCATTCATGATATAATATGACTATGAAAGATAAACAATTTAAAGAAGAATCAAGTGACCTTGTCTATGGCTTACATGCTGTGACAGAGAGTTTAAGAGCTAATACTGGTAATAAATTATACTTGCAAGATGACTTAAGAGGAAAGAACGTTGATAAAGTCAAAGCACTAGCGACTGAAAAAAAAGTATCCATTTCCTGGACTCCTAAAAAAACCTTATCAGACATGACAAATGGTGGAGTTCACCAAGGATTCGTTCTAAAAGTTTCGGAATTTGCCTATGCGGATTTATCAGAGATAATGACAAAGGCAGAGAATGAAGAAAATCCTCTCATTTTAATCCTTGATGGTCTGACCGACCCTCACAACCTAGGTTCTATTCTACGCACAGCTGATGCAACCAATGTAACAGGTATTATCATCCCCAAACATCGTTCTGTTGGAGTGACCCCAGTGGTTTCAAAGACATCTACAGGAGCTGTTGAACATGTTCCTATTGCAAGGGTAACTAATCTCAGTCAAACTTTGGATACTTTAAAAGATAAGGAGTTCTGGATATTTGGCACTGATATGAATGGGACACCATCGCATAAGTGGAATACCAAAGGTAAATTAGCCCTAGTTATTGGTAATGAAGGAAAAGGTATTTCTCATAATATCAAAAAGCAAGTAGATGAAATGATTACAATTCCCATGAATGGTCATGTTCAGAGTTTAAATGCCAGTGTCGCAGCCGCTATTTTGATGTATGAAGTATTTAGAAACCGCCTATGAAAAAACATTCTATCTTACTCGTTGATGGCTACAATATGATTGCTTTTTGGAAAGATACTCGACAGCTTTTTAAAAGCAATCGTTTAGAAGAGGCAAGGGAAGTATTACTTAGAAAGCTAAATCATTACGCACATTTCGAACACATTGATATTATTTGTGTATTTGATGCACAGTATGTTCCTGGTGTACGTCAACGTTATGACCAATACAAAATATCCGTTATCTTTACTGAGGAGGACGAAACTGCGGATAGCTATATTGAACGAGCAGCGGCAGAACTTAATCAATCTGTGTTAAATTTAGTCTCCGTTGCTACCAGTGATTTAAATGAACAATGGACTATATTTTCTCAGGGTGCTTTACGTGTCTCGGCTAGAGAATTGGAACAGCGTGTAGCGACAGTAAAATCAGATTTGGATAAGATGTCCAGTCAAATCGATTTGAGTACGCCAAAGTTAAGGCCGTGGAATGATGAACAACTAGGAAAACTCAAGGATTTTTTAGATGGTATGTAAAACCTAACACTTTATTAGCCAGCCAACAATTTTTTTGATATAATATTGGAACTACTTTGATTATCAAATAAAAATAATAGATTGAGGTAACAATGACTTTTAAAATACTAACGGATTCGACATCGGATTTAGATGAAAAGTGGGCTCAAGAGCACAATGTCGATATTATAGGTTTAACCATTGAACTTGATGGAAAGACTTATGAGACAGTCGGAGACGAAAAAATTACTAGTGACTTCTTGTTGGAGCGTATGCAAGAGGGAGCAAAGCCTACAACAAGCCAAATTAACGTTGGTCAGTTTGAAGAAGTTTTTTCAACCTATGCAGAAAATGACCATGCCTTGTTATATTTAGCGCTATCTTCACATTTATCAGGCACTTACCAGAGTGCAACTATTGCGCGTGAGATGGTCTTAGACAAATATCCTGATGCTCAAATTGAGATTGTGGATACGATGGCAGCTTCATGTGGTGAGGGTGTCTTAGCGATGTTAGCAACTAAAGAGCGACAAGAAGGTAAATCTTTAGAAGAAGTGAAACAAAAAATTGAATCACTTCTCCCTAAATTAAACACATACTTTTTAGTTGACGATCTCAACCATTTAATGCGTAGTGGTCGCTTATCAAAAGGTGCAGCTATCATTGGAAGTGTTGCTAAGATTAAACCATTACTTAAGTTAGATAGTGAGGGTAAATTAGTACCATTTGCCAAGACAAGGGGCCGTAAAAAAGGTATTAAAGAGATTGTGACTCAGGCAACAAAAACACTATCTTATAGCACTTTAATTATTGCTTATAGTGGAGAGAAAGATTCAGCTCAAGTTATGAAAGAACAGTTATTAGCAGATGAGCGTATTGAAGAAGTTATTATTCGTCCATTAGGGCCAGTTATTTCAGCTCATGTGGGCTCAGGTGCTTTAGCTCTATTCTCTTTAGGGGAAGAAAACCGATAACAAATCAAAGGGCATAACAGTACGTTATGTTCTTTTAGTATACATTTTATAAAATGTATTTTATATGATGCTATGAAACTATAAAATAGTAGGAGACCTATTATAAAAAATAAAATAAGAACTATCCTCAATATGATAAACGACAACAACAATTGGTTTTACAAAGTTATCAAAAATGTTTTTAGACGATGGTTTTTATCTTATGGCTTGAAAGTGTTTTTGGAAAGCTAATAAGGGGAGTGTGTTACCTGATTTTATAATAATATTAACTTTATTTAGTGGTATTTCTATTTTGTTACGACTTCTAATCTAAAAAGCGTCTCTCCGTTTGTTGATGAAAGTTTTTGGAAAATGTTTTTGTTGCTGGCGCATTTGCCCTCATAGGAATAACTATTTTATTGATGCTTTTACTAGGAAGGTTGATATTGCTACTTATTTTTCAAGGGGAGATGATGCAATTTTAGCAGTTATAGGAATATCATTGATAGCTATGGGAATTTCAGTGTACTACCATAAGTATAAGGACAGATAGTAATATGAAAAATTTACGCTTAAAGACGGCTAGAGCTAGTATGGATTTATTATAACAGTCTCTAGCTGAAAAGGTCGGTGTATCATGTCAGACAATAGCCGCCATTGAAAAAGGAGACTATAATTAAGCGATTAAATTGTGTCAAGCTTTGAATAAAACTGTAGATGATTTATTTTGGGATGAAAATTGATAAAATAAAAGAAATAACTTGACGAATGCTACCTTATTTTGATATGATTATAAGCGGTATTGTTTACCCCATTTGTAAGGCCCCGGAACCTTTCAAATACTCTCGTGGACCGGAACATCCACACCTGTAAACAAAAACGAATTCGTATAGGAGAAATCATGAACAAAACAACTTTCATGGCTAAACCAGGCCAAGTTGAACGCAAATGGTACGTTGTTGACGCAGCAGATGTACCTCTTGGACGTCTTTCTGCAGTAGTTGCTAGCGTACTTCGCGGAAAAAACAAACCAACTTTCACACCACACACTGATACAGGTGACTTTGTGATTGTTATCAATGCTGAAAAAGTTAAATTAACTGGTAAAAAAGCGTCAGATAAAATCTACTACACTCACTCAATGTATCCAGGTGGTTTGAAACAAATCTCAGCAGGTGAACTTCGTTCTAAAAATGCTGTTCGTTTGATTGAAAAATCAGTTAAAGGCATGCTTCCACATAACACTCTTGGACGTGCACAAGGTATGAAATTGAAAGTATTTGTTGGCGGTGAGCATACACATGCTGCACAACAACCAGAAGTACTTGATATCTCAGGACTTATCTAAGAGGAAAGGAGCATTATATAATGGCACAAGCACAATATGCAGGTACTGGTCGCCGTAAAAACGCTGTTGCACGCGTTCGTTTGGTCCCAGGTACTGGTAAAATTACAATCAATAAAAAAGATGTAGAAGAGTACATCCCACACGCAGACCTTCGTCTTGTTATCAACCAACCTTTCGCAGTTACTTCAACTCAAGGTTCATACGATGTTTTTGTTAACGTTGTAGGTGGTGGATATGCAGGTCAATCAGGTGCGATCCGTCATGGTATCTCACGTGCACTTTTAGAAGTTGACCCAGATTTCCGCGATTCATTGAAACGTGCTGGACTTCTTACACGTGACGCACGTATGGTTGAACGTAAAAAACCAGGTCTTAAGAAAGCACGTAAAGCTAGCCAGTTCTCAAAACGTTAAGAACAGCTTTACAGCAACGATTACAGACACTCAATGTTTACCTCATTGGGTGTTTTTTCGTGCACTTTTTGAAAAACTCACCTCAAAATTCACCTTATTTTTACCTTATTTATTTTTGAGCTCTCTGTAAGCAGTTTCGCCAGCACTAAGTGGAACAACATTTGAAGTATTAACATAAATCTTTGTTGTACTCAAATCACTATGTGTTAAAGCTTCTGAAATGGATTCCAGAGACATTCCTGCCTTCTTAGCTAAAGTAGCACCAGTATGCCTTAACATGTGAGGAGTGGCATGCCTAAGATTTTTATGGCGACGTTCTACAGATTTCATCTTGTTATTAAGGTAATCTGCATGCAGAGGGCTATTCACATTGCCTTTAGTGTCAATATAAGTAAATACATATTGTTCTGGAGTTTGAATGATACCAAATTTTGCTAATTCTGATTTTTGTTGAATTTTCCATTGATATAAGAGAACAGTTAGTTCTTGAGGAATAGCAAAAATTGTTTTCTTTTCTCCTTTAGTAGACTTAGGCTTCTTATATTTATCCAAGGCTTGAATTAAACCAATTTCAGATGTATCTAAGGAGATATGTTTCCACTGTAAAGCATAGCTTTCCGATTTACGGTCGTTTAAGATAAAAGTTGTAAAAAATAAAACATAGTCTTTAAGCGACAATTTTTTGTTTTCTAGGTCTTCTTGGAACATTTCAAACCATTCCCGTAACTCACTTAAAGTAAGGTATAAATCTTCATCACGCTTAGCTTCTTGTAATTTGATTTTTTTAGTCGCTTTAATACGACTGATTGTTTTAGATAGGCGATTCATTTCAATATATTCTAATTCCTCTGCCCAGTCAAAAATAGAATTAACATAACTACGTATGACCTTGAAATTGGCATATTCATTTGCTTTAACAGTCATCAAATTTAAAACAACCGTTTTATTCTGATTTAAAAATTTAATGGAATAATTTCCAAACATTGGTAAAATATGTAATCTAAAAACAGTTTCTGTATTGTTAACTGTTGGAAGAGTGGGTGGTTTATTTGTTGAAGTCGTTTGACCTGCTTTATAGGCTTCCCACCAGACATTATGATAAAAATCTTTGAAGAGAATATCACCATTGATTGCTTGATGTGGTAATGCACCCCCTTTTTGGATAGTGTTAATATCTATTAAAATTTGTAGTTCAGCTTCTTTAGCCTCCTTCTTTGTTTTGAAACGCTTATCGTAGTAGTTTCCTGAAATTCCCAAAGAAGGTCTAGCTTCTGTTGGAACATAGAGTTTTAAACGATAAGAACCATTTGAGGTTTTTGTAATTGTCATAGTAATCTCCTTTTTACTGAGCTAGAAAATTACCCTGACTTTATTATAATGAAATCAAAAGTGATTTTCCAGTTGTATCATCCATCTACGGATACTGTCTTTATCAAATCGAATTGTTTTTCCAATCCGAATATGTGGCATTCCCTTTCTTATCCAGATATCCAGCGTGTTATTTGAAATTCCCAGATACTGACAGGCCTGCTTTTTATTTAAAAAAGGACTAATTTGTCCTGAATCTTCTTTAACGGTTTCAATCTCATTTTTAATAAGATTTGCAACAAAAAGTTGAATTTCTTTTGTTTGTTCTTCTGGTAAAATAACTTGCATAATTTTCCTCCCTTTTAGGCAATAAAAAAGCAAGAGCTATAAAGCCCTTACCTTAAGGAGATTATGAAAAAGAAAAGTTTTAGGATTATTTATAATATAATCGTATAATCTTAATTTTCTCTTAAAAATTTTTCAAATCTCTGTTGGTCATTTTCTGTTAACTTTCCGATTAAGCGAACTTGAACAAGTTCTACGTCTAAATCATAAAGTTGAACGGTATCAATCCAAGATGGTTTCACTAATCCTGCCTCTTCCCATTCTTTTATTTCAAAGTATTTTGAACGGATATAAGATGATTTACGGGAATACTGACTAGTGATACGGTAGGTTCTGATAACTTCTTCATTATTTGCAATGACTAGAACAGGACGTCTTTTAGCTCCTGTCCCATCACTAAAAGCGATAGTTGCTACCAGAATATCATATGGGTTATAGTTGTCCATGTCTTTCCTCGTATTCTGGATAGTCTTCATCAAAGAAATCTGCGATTGCTTCTGGATTAGAAGCAGTCACTTTGATAACATTTGAGTTTGCCAAAGCTAGTCTTTCTAAAGGATTATCAGAAATAGCATGGACTTGTTTCCTTAAATCAAATGGCAATCCATTCACCTCCTTTGATTTTTGTAAGAACATCACGAAAGCGTCACCTACAGAAGTTCCTAAGGATTTGTATAGTACCGATACTTCATCTAATAATTCTGAATCTACTCGCTTTTGAAACATTTTTTTAGTCATACAATCACCTCTTTTGTACTTCAATTGTACGACAAATGTAGTTTTTTGTCAAATTTTTACTTTCCAATTACGTATGTAAATTGGTTAGCTGTTGCTTTATCAAATGTGCGGTAAGAAACAACTCCAAGTCCTTTGGTGTTGGTTTCTGAAATGAGAATAGACCCGTCTGATTTGACCTGCTCCACAAACGCAATGTGTCCGTAAGTTGGGTCTGCGCCAGCTTGTTCAGGAGAAAAGCTGAGAGCACTATGTTCAGTTGGTGTATGTGTGGTTTGGTAGCCTGCTTTCTGCTTCCAATCCCCACCATTGCCCATGTAAGGGTCAAAGTTAACGCCTACTTCTTTGGCTCGGTTATAGACAAACCACGTGCATTGTCCCCAAGGATAGGTCGCAGAAGTATAGTTAGAAGTGTTGATTGCCTTTGTAAGGCTATATCCAGCAGGCACTCCATCAGAAGTTACGCCTCCACCGTCTCGTGTTTTGGCATTAGTTGTATCCCCTGTTAAAGTGTCTTTGAAGAGGTTATACCATTTTCTCGCATTCTTCTTCAGGTCACTAGTTTTGGTTTGACCGTCTGATAAAGCGACCCCTTCATAATATTCTGACCAATAAAGAGCTGCTTCTTCAGGGTCAGTCGCTTTTTGCATTTCTGTTTTGACTTTGCTATAAGAGCCATTTAGCTCTGTAGATAAGAGGTCTAGTTCAATATCAGAATCTAATTTCTTTTGTTTTGCCTTTGACCAGCGATTGCCATTGACAGTAGAAGACCAGCCTGACCACTGGAAATAACCAGCCACACCGCCACCTGTATTGACGGCTTTAGGGTCAAAGCCACTTTCACGTTCTGCAACCGCTAAACTTCCAGAAGCTCCTGCGAGAGTAAATTGTTCTTGTGAGAGTTCATAGTTGAGAATTTTGATGACATCACTTGCCCGTTCTTCTGAAATATTGGCTTTTTGAGCTACTTCTTTAGCCGTTAGTTTGGTTTGTAGTCCTTTGGCTTGTCCATTAGAAGACGTACTACCCGCAAAAGCTCCCATGATAATAACAACCAAGAATAAAGGTAAGACCAGAGCACCTAAAGCACTAACAATTACTAGTTTTTTCTTCATCTTCCCTCCTAAGTTTTCACATAGACAGTCATCATTACCGTTTCAAATCGCCATTGAGCCGTCAAAATAAGAGGATTTTCTTTGATAGTTGCTAACAGTTGCTCTTTCTCAATCTCTTTTACTGAAAATAAAAGGAGAAAGTCAATAGAAGGCTTTCTCTTTTTATAGGCAAGGGCAACCGCATTGTTCACCGTCTGTTAAAACCTCTTTTAGAATAAATGCGTATATTCATTATTCCTTTCCTCCTCTCAATCGTGCTAATTCCTCTATTATCTGATGTTTACGGTTAATATTGGCTTTCAATTTATCGTCTTTCGGCAAGGTTTTACGATAGTTCTTGATAAAGGCATTTGAACCTTGCGCTTGGTATAGTGCTTCATCATCTTTGTATGGTTCTAATTCCTTTTCAAGTTTATTGATGTGATGTTTTTGTCTCCAAGAAAGGCGATTTTGACGGCGCTCTTCAAACTCTTTCTGCTCTCTGTTCTGCTTTGTATCCATTAGCGGGGAAGGTTCTGTGTCAAAAGGTTGAACGCTTGTGTCTTCTTCCTGAATAGCAGATTCAAAAATCTCCATTGGCATATCTGGCTCTTGAAACGGTGTTGTTACCTCGTCGGGAGCGCCTGTTTCTTCAAAGGAAGAAGTAGTGGGTGTTTCCTCCTCGTCATTTTCTGGAGGCGTTGAATCTTCCGTTCCTTCTGAAGTCGGATGGGGATTTGAAAAAAGAGTTTTCATCTGTTTACCAGCATTCATGAAGAGCCCCGCTCCCAATCCCGCTCCAGCAAGGAAAAAGTTTCCGGATGTTTGAGCCATTTCAAAGGCGTTAGTAGCTTTTGTAGGCAGCTGCTTCAGGGGTTCCTGCCCATTTGTAACGGTTTCTTTGACTTTGGTATCTATCTCATCAAACGTAATCTTTGCTCGTGAACCGAGTAACAATTCAATCAATTCTCCTTTGTATTTCCAAAGCAACCAATAAATCACTCCTTTAGCACAAACAGAGACGATTAGTTCAAAGAGAGCGCTAAAAGTAGACAAGGAAGAAAAATCTCCAATAACCTTATCAAAGCCACTACTTACTAAGTTTTCACTGATTTTTTCAAGGTAAAGTAAAGCCAAAGTTAACAGGCTTGTAATGGCTGGGAAAGCAAGACCACCAAACATGACCTTAAAAACTCCAAAAAGAATATCTTGCATTTTGGGAATAAAGGAAACCAAAAGGGCAATAGGAAAAAGAAGAATCATGATAAGGACAAGGGCTTGTGCAAGGACATTGAGCAACTGAATTAAGACAATAGGAATGGCAATGACAATCGCTTCAACCATTTTAAAAAGGATATAGAAGAACTTAACAGGGATATAATCAGGAATAGCCGATACCCAACGGTTATGTTCATTATCATCACTTGCTCCATTTCCTATTTCTAAATATTTATTCCTATCAGCGGTAGAAACGGCTTTAAACTTGCCTGATTTATCCAAGCTTCCTAGAACTTTTGAATCCTCAAACGGTTCTTCTTTTCCTGTTTGACGGTCTTTGTATTTTCCGTTTTCTTGTCCTGTATTGACAAAGAGATAGGCTTTATAAGAGGTTTCTGCGATATAAGAATCAGCTACGGAAGACCCTATTTTTAAAGACTGATTTTTTCCGTAGGAGACGGAGACATTAGAAATGTGATGAATCGTAGTACTAGCGACATTGTCTACTGTATTGAGCAGATACAATCCACCAGAAGTTCCAGCAACTGTCCCAAACCAACCAAAGCCTAAAAAGAGAACCAGAAGGACATGAAGCAATCTTTGAGAGAAATTGCCTTTAGACATGAGGAGCTGATAAAAGAGATAAAAAGCCAAGCAAAGGAGAATCAGAAAGACTAATGATGATTGAGCCACACCAGAAGTAGCTCCTGTAAAGCCTCGCCAAATGGATTGAGCTCCACTGAAGACATATTGCTTGTAAGTGTCATAAAGTCGGACGTTTTCTAAAATCCGAATCATCAAAGAGAAGAAACCAACAATGAGGTTGAGGAGGAAAAAAGGGAAGTTGACAAAGATTTCGTTGAACATCACCCAAACACCGCTGAAATCTCCAAAGCCAGTTTTTATCATGTAGGATTTTAAAGAAAAAATATCCATGCCTTTTAATTTTTCAAATGCTTCTTGCACAAGCTCACCTCCTTAAGATGCGTATTTATTTTCAAGATTAGAAGAAACAGTAGCTTTCATTGGTTTTAGAAGCGGGTCGATACTATCAAAAATGTTATAAATGGAAATCATATTGAGATTGCCGTAAACATCTTTATAGAGGCATTGCCCTGAAATCATATTTTTAATCCATTCCAGATTTTCTTCATTATCCGTTAGTCCAACGTGTTCTAAAATATCGGGAAGTTCATTGTCTTCTCTAAAGGCAAAGAGTGTCCCAAAGCCTGTGGTATCATCATCTCCTTCAGCGTCATGAACGGATTGAGTAATGAGGCAGAGGACATTATTAAAGAAACGTCCAACACGACGCATGGATTGGATAACGGCTCGTCCTTCTGCCGACTTCATCAGTACCCACGCTTCGTCGAAAAATTCAATGGTATCTTCATAACGATTGAGTTCTCCAAAGCGTGTACAGAAAGCTCCCAAAGCAAACATCAGCGCCGTAGAATTGATTTCTTTATCGTCTGGGGTGACATCTTGTTGATTATCTTTACTATCTGGTAAGGATAAGTCCGCTACCTCTAAAACAGTCACCCGTTTATCATAAGACAATCCTTCTACATTACCGTCTGAAAAAGCCAATTCCAAAATGGAATTTTCGACAATGGACGTCAAATAATCTCCTACTTCAAAGATAGTGCTATCTGGATTATTGGTGAGCTCTTTGAGAACATGTTTTAACCCCACGATTTCTCCCGTTTGTCTTTGAGCCACCACTTTGTTAATTGCTCTCGAAATAGCGGTCATTTGCTTCATTGTGACCTTCATTCGCTTGTTGGAGAAAATAAGATAATTGAGCATGTTTTTTGAAACTGAAACAGCGTCATCTTTATCCAACATGACAATTGGGTCAAGAGCCCCATGATTGGATTTCACCCTACTATCCAAAGTGACAAAGTTTATCTGTTTGATATGTTCAGCCAGAAGCGGGAACCGTTTTTCAAAGTCTGGGTGGTGAGCAATTGCTTCAAAGTGTTTTCGGATAGAGCGTTTCGGGTCAACATACAAAGATTTCACATCTTGAAGAGAGGTTAGGAGAAAGATAAGTTCTGCCAAAAAAGATTTTCCTTCACCCGTTGCGCCAGTAATTAGGATATGCGGATTCTTTGTAAGTTTTCCTGCAATCCCTTCTTTATTTCCAACGGTCGCATTAAAGAGCACCATATTTTTAGACGCTTCTTGTGCCTTTTCAATACTTTCCCACCGTCCTGTCCAATTATCCACCCGTCCGATATGCCAGCCAATATGGTTTCCTGAAGCTGTGTTGGTAAATGGCATTAGTTCTGCAAAACCTCTTGGAGTGACATAGTGTGTCCACGTTCTGGTCTTATTTTCAAGTGGTTGACCATAGAGGAGAGACTGGAAGAGATAAGGCGTATCATGACTAGCTTCACTCACTTCTACGTGCATATCCTCAAAGTAACTTAAGACTACCTGACGGCGACGTCGTAATTGGGATAGGCTAGAAGCAGAAACAATGAGATAAGCTCCATATTCAATGACTTCTTCTTTCCCACCAACCTTTTTCATCAAGTCTTTGAGAGACATTGCCCCCAGAATAATTTCATCTTGTTGGACAGTATCTGTACTTTCAGCTTCATTCATAATATTTCGATAACGAATGTTAGAACGTGCCATTCGCCCTTTTAAAGAGTTCTTTTCGATAAATTCTGCCTTTATCCGTAGTTCTACAGGGAAATTAAAGCGTTGGGTAAATTCCCCTAGATGAAAGCCATTAAAAATAATGGGTGTTTTAGCAATCGGAAGAATGGTGAGAAAAGAAGAACCATAGGGGCTGTCTAACTTCATAAAGCCCCCAGCCATTGGTCTTAAGACCGTATCAGTCACATTAAAGAGTGCCCGATTGGCTGTGACTTCTTGCTTTAGATGAGGAATATAGCGCAAGTACTGCATGCGTTG
The DNA here is from genome assembly GCF_003812685.1 of Streptococcus sp. FDAARGOS_520. Classification (NCBI taxonomy): domain Bacteria; kingdom Bacillati; phylum Bacillota; class Bacilli; order Lactobacillales; family Streptococcaceae; genus Streptococcus; species Streptococcus sp. FDAARGOS_520. The sequence continues at coordinate 1,205,346 of NZ_CP033810.1, forward strand.
ATAGTAAAAGAGCTCTTCATTGGTCAAACGTTGTGCCCGAAGAGCGGAAAGGATTTGATAGACGGTCGCTTCACTAACCAGATACTCTTGCGCCCAATCTTCAGGAATCTCATATTGAAAGCCCACGCTATTGGCAATCATTTCAGAGACTTCAGAGAAGCGCTCAACCGCCATATCCTGAACGGTGGTGTTTTGGTCATCTTTTAAAAGATTGACACCAATCAACCAGTCAAATTGATAGGGAATTTCCATTTCTTGTGTCAATTTGTCTGTCGAATACTGCAACAGTTCTTCCCCCAATGCTTGACTATCGGGAGACAAGGCATGAGAAAAGTCTTTCATCTTTTCTTCTAACAAATAGTCCTTTGGAATCAAGGAGACTTCAAAGGACTTGTTTTTAACCAGTTTTTTTATCAGCTGAGCAGTTGTCAGCTTGTGTTTTTGTTTCTTTGCTTTATCTGTAATGGTGATGGGAGTATTGGGAATACGATAAAAACTCATCACCATTTTATCTGTTGTTAAAGCTATATTATCCTGTGTTTTAAGAATCGGATAGACAAGTTTTAGAACCATTAGACCTCCTTTATAAATCTGTTTTTTCAAAAACAATTTCTTCTTCATCCACCATTTTCATTCTATCTTCATGATAAATCGCTTTACGATTGAGGCGAAAATCCATAAGATAGCAGATATAATCCCATAAGAAAACGTGCATTTTCTTTCCTTGTGGTTCATACTCTGTATAAAATTTAGCGAGTTTATAAGGGATATACCAATAAAGATAACATGAAATGGAATGCGTTAATTTGTTCAACGGAAGAAGAAGTGAGCTAAACACTGTCAACATTAAAATCAAGACCAGTGCAAAAACCACAAAAAAGGAAAGTTGCATGGGTGTTGCAAAATACCAAATACGTTTTCCTTTTTGTGTTTTTACTTCTTGAATCCAGTAGGGAGCGTTTATCCCTCTAGCGTAATCATACAATCGTTCTTTTTCCATGTCACAACCCCGTTTCAATTCCAAAGAGACGGAGGAACCAACCGATAACGTGAAGTAATTGTCGTCCGCCTCCTGTTAAAGAGGCAATCACTGCGTAGAAAACAAGCGTGGTAAATAGTCGCCCCCAAGAGCTGTTTCTCCAAGCTAAAATAATCAGGATAATCGCTCCAAAGGTAATGAACCAGAAACCGTCTCCTTGTAACCATGTTTGTAAATTAGATGAACTCATTGATTAAACTCTCCTTTTATTCTTTTGTATCTGCGTAATTAGCAGGGATTGTATGGCTGACTTTCTCCACATAATAGGACTTCCCTTTTTCTGATAAGGTCAAGGTGAAGTTTTCAGCATGTGTCGAGCCTGCGACTTCAAATGTTACTTGAACATAAGCCATAACTGCTTTATCGGTTGCTTTGTAGTAACTAAAATCTAAGGTTTTAAAAGTGGCATTTTTTACAACTGTTACATTGTGAGCCACTAAGTCCAAATTATCTTGGTCAGTCGTATAGTTAGTGAAGAAAACGTTGAGAAACTTATCCAATTTCTTTTTTGTTTTCTCTGAAACCCTATCTGACTGATTGAGCTTGACTTCTGTATCGGTACTTTTCTTATCTGCCTGATTGGTCGATAAACTAGAAAACCAAGGTAAGCCCGTAACATAGTAACCCGTTTTTGTTTTGGCATAAGGGATATTAAAACCCGTTACCAATTCTTTTTCTTCTGTCTTATCCCCATTTTTTACCGTTTGATTGTAATGCACCTCATACGTTGCCACATTATCTGTAACGGTTAGCAGGCGTGACCAACTCAATTGACTAGGATTTTTGACTTGACCTTGTGCTTGAATATCAGGCTCTGAACCGTAAAAGCTCGTTAATTGCTTAGCTTGTTTGGTTTGACCGTCTGAATCTGCAGGAATCGTGAAATAGCACTCTACAAAATCATTCAGATAATATTGCAGGCGATTATCTATTGTTTGGTAAGCAGAAGAGGGAGAAGAAGTAGCTTTTTTAGCAACTATCAGTTTTTCAAGATTGGTGACTTTACTAGACATTGTCATCGCACGAATGCCTCCTAGTAGCCCTACAAGCAAAATAAAAGCCAATCCTGATAGAACGGCAAGATTGACTGTTTTTTTGTTGGCAAGGGTTAATGTTGGTTTTCCTTTCTTTTTAGGACGTTTGGTAAAATTTCCAAGATAAGTTTTTAATTGATGATAGATAAGTTTTACTGTATTCATAGGTACCCCTTACTGATTGGCTAGTTCAATCAATTTATTTCCTTTCGCATAAAGTTGTTTATGAAGTTTATTAAGTTCACTATTGACATAATAGTAACCTCGCAATTCAGCGTGAAGACTTTCAACCAGTGCTTCAGGGAGTTGTTTCACCTCTTCTTTTTTGAGAAGTCCGTGCAATTCACCTGCTTTTTTCCAAGCTTCTTTATCATCATGGGCTTTCATCAATTCTCCTAGCTCCAATGAGACCGCTCTGACTTTCTTTTCAAGTGTGTTTTGTGTTGCCATTATCAGTTCCTCCATAAATGTTATTTGATTTTCTAAGATAACCTGTCTAAAAAGAGTGACAAGTTGTGTCGTCATGTGTTGATTGAAGTCTAACACTTGACCATCCAGTGTGAAATAAGCATGTTGGTAGTGGGCGGGGTATTCAAGGTCAATGGTTTTCCGTGCAAAAGCGTCTAAGAAAAACTCTTTTTCTTTCATTAGGACAATGTAGAGATTCCAGAATTCGTTTTTATCAAGGAAACAGGAGATTCCCTCGTAAATTTTTTTTACAAGCTTCATACGTCATCTTCTACCAAATCATGATAGCCAAGGAATCGATAGATGTCATCAGAATCAAACCAAAGCCAATCATTGATTTCTGTTTCTGTAGGGATACTTCCTGAAAAAATATCTTCACCAAGTGAGGTTAGTCTGTCCATATCTCCCCGTTCACGGACAGTTGCTAGTGTATTGCGTGCACCTGACCAAGCCCTGAAATTGTCCAGACTATTCAATTCAACTTTATATTCCATTTCATTTTTCCTTTCATTTTTATAGTACCAATTGAGCATAGCCCGTCTGTACGAGCATTTCTGCCACCCAACGAGCGTTTTGACTCATCTTTTTTAGTGGTTTTGTTTTTAACTCTTCAAAAAAAGGTTGTCTAGCTTCTTGCCTAGTCGCCTTTTTAATCGCATTTTGTTGGTGGTTTTCATCTTTAAAGGCTTGCTTTCTAAATTGTTCTGCATATTTCAATTCAGAATCTTTTTTAGGTTGATAATATAAGAGTCCCCAATAATCAATCAAATCTTTGACCAATTCAAAATCGTAAAACGATAGGTAGAGTTCTTCATAACCGACTGGGAAGGTCTTTGTTTGAAGAGGGCGATTGAATTTATCGGGAACATTGAATGGTTTATATCTGTCCGACAATGACATTAAAATCAACTCCATTTCGTTCACAAATTTCTTCTGCTAATTTCGTATGATTGTTACTCAAATAGGCTTCAGAAATGATTTCTGAAAGCTCATCTGTCTGATAAACCATATCAACGATTTTCAGCAATTTCAAAGCACTAGAGACTTGTTTTGTAACCCAATGTTTTGTCCTTGCATAGTTAATTTGACGAGGACGTGTGACAAATTTAAAACCCGCTTGTGTGCCAAGCAGGTTATCCCATTCACTATCATAGTTGCCATTCCAATCTTTCACTTCAAAATAGTTATTTAAAATCCGAGCGCCTATTTTAGTCAAGTCAGTTTCCAACGTATACCATTCTTTTAAAATATCAAACGCCTTGGTATCATGTAGTTCAATCTCATAACGGTTTTTATAATTATAAGCTTCATGGATATAGTCAACAGAAACGTCTTTTAAGAGGGCTTGTTCATAATCCTTTTGATAAAAGCGAATCATGAGATTGGATTGACGACTGCCAAAGTTTAAGGTCAAACCTTGATTGACAAAGCGATTTTCAACTTTTTTCAAGCCTTCAATAGCGGTAAAGGTGCGGAGTTTGCGCATGATGATTTTATTGTCAAAAATCCGATTTTTAATATCAAATAAGTCAAGATTCCCTGATTTTTTGTATAATTCATCAAGGGCAATATCAAAGCGTGGAAAGGCTAAAAAAACTTCCAAAGGTCTATCTTTTCGTTCTTGTTCCGCAAAGAGAAAGACATCGTGAAGAAAAGAAAACCAATTCCGACCTTGTTGTTTTAATAACAATTCAAGCTCACGACAACCCCCTCCTGTTAAGTCAATCAGCGTTCCAGCTTCTGCCTTCTTTTCAGAATGGGAGTAAAGTACCCGAATTGAACCATAGGTTATCATATCTGAATAGCTGTATAGACTTTTTTCTTCATAAAAAAAGTCAGCTAGTTTTAATTTTAGAACGTGTGTGATGACAGCTTTAAAATCAAGTGTTTTGAAGCGAATTTTTAACCAATCCACCGTGCTTTCTAGCTTGGTTTCTGATTTGCGATTCAGAAAGTGAAAGAGTGCTTCTTCAAACTCTTTGGTCATTTTTCGTTGACCTTGTTCAATGTTTCGGTAGTTGTAGTAACTATAACCAATCATAGTTGCCATTTTGCGTTGAGTAAATCCTAACTCAAGCCTGATACGCTTTAAATCGGTATTGCTTATCACTCTTTTTCCACCTCCTTTTTGTGTTTGTTCTAGTGACGGGAAGAATAGGGAATCTAACAGCCTTTTAAGGACTTGTGTTAGTTTTAACCCCCCTATTAGTATCGGGAGGTTAAGCCCTTTTGGGGCGTGCCTAGGGCACACCCCAAAACGCCCGCTTGTCAGCTCGGTCGGGCAGGTCGGACGGGCGTAGCCCTGACCTTGACCTTCGTGCCTACGCTGGCTCAGGAGGTGTTTCAAAGTGTTGAAGGACAACTTGCTTATAGGGCAAGTCAGCCTGTTCTTTCTCTGTTACAATTTCCTCCAACAAAGCCCTATCTGCTTCATCTAGCAGAATACGGTTATCCTCTCTTCTGAATGTATAGTCCTGTTCTTCTATGTATTTCACAAGGTTTCGTAAGGTTGAAATGGGCACATCAAATTCTTTGGCAAAGTCATTCAGAGGAAGGAGGGGAGATTCTGCTTGTTCAACGGACAAGTCAGATGATGACGTTTGAGTAGTTTCTGTTGTTTCTAATAGTGGGTCATCTAAGACGGGTAGTTTCTTGTATTCCTCAAAGAAAGAAAAGCCTTCCTCAAAGGGAACTGTAGGTGAATAAAATTCTCTAGCCACCTCCCCACCGTTTGCAATATAACCACGACCGAAAATCTCCTCTCCGTCAATTTCATCAATCTTTTTGAAAACTTTATTTGCGTTAGCGTCCCCAAACATCATTTTATTACCAGTATCTTCTAAGTGACCAACAGAAATCCGTTTCATAAATTGGTCACGTAAAGACGTTTTGAGGTATTCCCCGTCAGGACGTTGCATAGCAACAATCATGATGACTCCGGATTGGCGCCCTTTTAAAATCAATTCTGTTAGGTATTCGATAAAGTCTCCAGATGATTGGTAATCTCGCTCTAGTTTAGCCGCTAAGGCTGCCAACTCATCAATGACGATAAAACGAGGTTTTAACCCGTAAGCATAATACTTTTTCCCTGCTTGATAATCAGGGTGGCTGGTCATGTAATCATAGCGTTTATCCATTTCTTGCTCAGCACGTTTTAAACAGGCTAGCATTTCTTTTTTATCCCAGTAAACCCGACCTTTAAAGACAGGAATATTTTTCAATCCGACAAAGTCAGAGCGTTTAGGGTCAAGAATTTCCACATAACCAATTTGAGCTAAGACCCAAATCAAAATCATCAAGAGAACCGTTTTACCGCCACCCGTTCCACCACCAATCAGCAAGTGTGGGTGTTTATTGAAATCCCAATAGACATCTTTCATTAGGCGGATTCCCTTATCTGTCATCTTAACATCAAAGATAGATAAGCGACCAGAAAATTGGTCAATGGCAATGGTATAAGAAACGTAGCCTTTGGTAAATTGCTTGTTCATGAAGTCTCCGTCAAACATAATTTCAAGAGGCTTTTCAAGGGCAATAAAGCGGTCTTGGAATCGGCTGCCTTGAAGGTGGAGTGAAACGGTAATACTAAAATGGTCACGCTTCAAATACACTTTGGGTAATAGAATCCGTTCTCTCGTGTGATGATTCGATTTGATTTTATTGACCTTATACAAGTTATTATCAAGTAAAAAGTGGGAAAGAATCCGTAAACTATCTAGACGGCTAAAGAAAAGAAAATTTCGGTAACAAATCACCTGTACTAAGCCGTCTAGTAGCAATAATCCTAATACACTTCCACCAAAAAGAATCCCGTAGGTTAGCGGGTCACGTTGAAACTGGTTTTGAAGCTGGTTTTGGTGCAGGTAAGCTAAAATACCCCCTCCAAGGAGAAAGGGCAGAAGAAAAAGAGCAAAAGTTAGTTGTTTGATTTTCTCATGAAACTTCCGAACACGGATTCCCCGATAGGTGAACAGTTTCATAGGCTACTATCCTTCCTTTTTAGGTTCAGGTTTCCCCACTAATACAACGTCTTTAGCCCGTAGTTTAACCCCGCTTGTGGTGATACGGCGATTGTTAATGGTTTCTGCATTTGACCAAAAACGAGCAGTAGGAGCTACAAGCGTTACTTCATCATTGTAGTTCTTTTCAGCGGTCATTTGAGCCACTTTTGCTTCAGGTGGAACGGTTACGGTAATATCCCCATTGACCGCAGAGGAGTAGAGTTTCACATCTACATAATCAACCTTATCTGTTTCACGACGCTTTTCTTCACCAGTTCCTTCTTCCACATAGTCTTCCCAGTGCATAAAGGGAATAGCTTCAAGGAAATTTAGAGTTCCAAGAGTTTTTACAGTATCAAAAGTTTCAATCACATCAGCAGCAAATTTTACAGTCATAGTGTTTCTCCTATTCTATTTCTTATTTAGACTTTACTGTACGCATTTCTTCAGCAACAATGACATTTTCATGTTTACGTTTGCCTCCAAAGCGGAAGTTACGGCGTTCAATGGCAATTCCACGAGGGAAGACGACTTTTTGACGACCTTCTGGGACATCAGACATTTTAAAACCTTCTACAATGAGGAAGGCAGAGGGCTCTTTTCGACTTGAAATTTCAAAGATACGATAAGAGACAGGGTTGTAATCATTGGCACGGACTTCTTCCATACCTGATACAAAGACTTCATTTCCTAATACTTGGTTTTGGTCAACGAATACTTTTGTAATTTCCATTATGTTTACCTCAATTTCTATTTTGTTTAGACCGTTTTATGACTTGTCTAGGTCAAAAAATCAACTCATCTTTTTAATCGGCAGGTGCTCTTACTCTGGTCATACCGTCCTCCTTACATTCCAAAATAGGCTTTTTTAACTTTAAATTGAAAAGTCTTTTTACAATTCAAAAGCTGTTTAGCAAACTGGTCATGAGTATCATGGCGTAAAAAAAGACTATCCATTTCATTCAGACAGTCTCGGTAGCATGTTTCACAATGTGTAGGATTAGCATGATAAATTTTAAGGGAGAAAAGAAACTTCTCATAGATTTGTTGGAATCGTTGTTCAAAATAATTCATGTTGTACCTCCTTTCATAATGTAATCATGTTGAACTTTAAATTTGTAGTGATTTTTCCATTGGACTAATTGAACTGTTGGCAAGCCTAGTTTTTGGTAGTCGTGAAACAACTTATCCATTTTTTCTAGCACTTGATAACATAAGACCTTTTGATAATGCTTATCCGGATAGATTTTCAAAGAAAAAACAAAGTTCTCATAAATACGGCGAAAACTTTGTTCATAATCATTCATCTTTTTTCCTCGCTTTCCTTTAGAATGGCAATTTTTTGAACTGTCCGTTTGAAAGGACATGGATAGGCTAATGATTCATCAGCTTAAAGGAGTAGAAAACAAAAAAGACAGCTCACAAAGAACTGTCTTCACATCTTAAACAAATCCGCATGACTGCCTGTGTCGGCTAAGGTTAAAGTCAAAATATCGTCTTCAATCAGATAAATCAAGAGCCAATCTGGTTTAATATGACATTCCCTAAAGCCAACAAAGTTTCCTTTGAGTTCATGGTCACGGTATTTTTCTTCGAGTGTCTGACCTAGACGGAGTTTTTCAATCACTTCATCTAAGAGTGTCATCTCTAAGCCTCGCTTTTTAATCCTTTTATAGCTCTTTTTAAAAGTAGAGGTGAACTTGACTTGATACATCTAAGCGTCCAGAGCCTTCTTTAAATCTGCTAGATTGTCATAAGAAGCGATCGTTTTATCACGAGAGATTCGTTTAGCTTCTGCCAGAGCTTCTAAGGTTTTTTGACTATAATTAGGAACTTCAACTGTGAAAGGAAGTCCACCACGCAATAGACATTGACGAAGAAAAATATTGACCGCACTAGACATATCCATTCCCAAGTCATTAAATAATGAAGTTGCTTGGGCTTTTACAGTTTCATCAATCCGAATTTGAGTTGGTACAGTTGCCATAAATGCCACCACCTTTCATTATTTATTGTAATCCATATAGTTTACATTGTCAATCATTTGTATTTTTTTAAGTGTTTTCTACTCGTCTAAACAGATGAATCCTCTGTTTAGGGCGTGCTCGTATCGTCGCACACTCAGTGTTGTTATCACCGCTCTATATAGCTGTACTTGACTAATCTCTGTTATTATAGTCATCTCACTTCACTATAGCCACGATTAACCGCCTATGCTTACCCCAGCAGAACGTATCTTACCTGTCAGCATTTCCGACGCCACCAGCGCCAGCAGTTCCCCTTTGTTATCCGGTCAAGAGGGGCAAAAAGCCGAGTGCGTGAGATAACTCCAAAGGATTTTTTTGTTCATCTACTCCAACCTCCTTGACTTTTTGCGATAAAACCTGTACAATAATAATTGCTAAATGATTATTGTGTGTTGGTCAGCTAAGCTTGAGTGAGGTTGTCTGACGCACTTTTTTATTCAATTTTCAAAGGACAAATTTAAATCTTTTTGTTAATATCGACCTTTTTCATACTTTATTAAATTTATCTATTTCATAATTTTAGGTTTAGTATTAACAAGACTTACACAACCTTCAGGTTGTAAATATATAATACAACTTATAGGTTGTATTGTCAAGGGTTTTTTGTAAAAAAATTAATTTTTTTTAAAGAGGTACAAAAATGTTTCCTGAACGCTTAAAAGCTCTGCGTTTAGAAGCCAATCTAACACAAAGCGATGTAGCAAAAGAATTTGGGATTTCTCAGCAAGCCTATGCTAAATGGGAAAATGCTAAAGCTAACCCAACACAATCAGTTATTACTAAATTAGCGAATTTTTACAATGTATCCATTGATTATTTAATGGGTAAATCTGACTACAAAAATTCAGATGAGATTGATTTATCAACATTTGAAGTTCTATATCGGAAAACTTCTAAAAATTTATCTGATGAAGAGAAAAAAATACTAGAAGAAGATTTGAGAGAATTTCTGTTAGAGAGAGAAAAAGCCATTAGGGCTATGAATAAAGAAAAGAAAGACTGATGTTTCGTGCAAAGAATTTACTTTAATGTTTGGAATCGTGTCAAACAAACACTTTATCCATTCATGAAATTAAATAAAGTACATCCTCTTTATTATACTTTTCAGGATTACTTTAATTATGAAGTTGACAAGAAAAATATACTTGTTATTCCTCACCATATCCGGATAGATATAGCAGGTTTTAATATCAATGATGATGTTTTAACGATTTCCTATCAAGATAGTGATTCTATTACTCGTCAAAATTTTACAAAATGTCATGAATTAGGGCACATCTTATTACATCACAGTGGGCGAGTATTCACTGATTTTCATGATGATTCTCTACAAGAAAGAGAGGCTAATTTTTACTCAGCTTTTCTCTTAATGCCTGATATTGTGCTTCTAACTAAGATTTTTTACCAGCAAATGGCTTTTCAAGAGGTAGAAGCAACACTACAAGTTTCTGGTCAAGCTCTCAAAACTCGTTTGACAGACTTCTTAAATTTTGAATTAGACATCAATAGACTATCCGCAAAACAGATTGTAGAGGATTACCTAACTAGAAAAAACAAACACATTGTCGGCTACTTTGACCAAGTGAAAGACTATATCATCTCTGATTACAATGAATTTGAACCTAGCGCATTAGATAAGTTCAACTATTTAATAAATCAATCAAACTTCATTTCAGATATTGACTTACCAGAGTTAGCAGATACTCAATTCACCTCTTTGATAAAACAATGTTATCCAAAGTTCAAAATCTGGGGATTGTATGATAAGGGGCAATCTATTAGCTATGCTTGGAATCCCAAACAAGTGACAGAAGTAGAAGCTAAACGACATGCAAAACTTCTTTTAATAACAAGAAAATGACCTAGAGAAAATCTCTAAGTCATTTTTTCAGTGCCTTTTTATAGGCTTCACTATCCTTTTTGTATGCAATATTTTCATTACCTGAAGTAAAATAACTACCTGTATCATACTTTAAAGTGCCATTTTCTTTTAAATCGTAGGTAACAACAACGTCACGACCGTTAACAGAAAATGTAAAAGTCTTATTTTTAGTATCAATATTCGTTATAGCACGGGTTTCATTCTCGTAAAATCTCCCACCATTTTCATTAAACTCTAAAATAAGTTTAGCTTTACCGTCATAGATATCATAATATTTTCCATAAAGGCTATTTTGTTTGGAACAAGATATTAGAAATATAGCAGTAATTCCTAAAAGTAATAGACTAAGTATTTTTTTCATTTTCCAAACCTCCTTTTATAGTATTATACTAGAAAAATGTTACAGACATAATTCAAAATGAAATATTTGGAGTATATAAAAAGCTTTTTAATCATTGTTTAGAGCAATCATCACCTGTTCAGCAATTGCCTTAGCCAGTAATGGTGGGACAGCATTACCTACTTGAGTAAATTGTGGTGTCTCTTTTGCCCGTTTATCTCCACCAGTGGTACGCTTCCCAAGAAATTCAAAACTATCATCAAAAGATTGCAGCCGAGCCATTTCCCTAACAGTTAAAACACGGTTAAAGAATGGGTGGATATAGTCATCTGGTAATGTTACCATAGTTGGTGAGACACTATTTTGGTCAAGACGAACTCGAATACTCTTTTTAGTAAAGATGGCTTCGATTGCTTCAGGAGTTAAATCTCCATCTCTTAGCATTTTTGAAAACTTATCTTCCGTAATATCTGAATTCAACTGGTTCTTGATTTCATTCCAAAATAGTTCAGCCTCCTCAAATGAAGTTTTTAATCTAAGCGCTAATGATTTTAAAATATGTTGTTTAGCAGAGTTATCCGTATCGTTCATTGATAATAACCCAAGCTGACGATTGGTAAATTGTAACCATCTCTCGGATTTAAAACTTTCTTGAAGCAAATCCTGTTTTTTTAGTTGCTTGATAATGTGAAGCTGGTTAGCTTTACCATTGATTTGAAATAGACTTTCAATAAATAGGTTTGGATAGTCCCTTTTTAATTCTAGTCCTTCTAATTGGATTCTATTAACGGCTTTAGCTCTATTTTCTCCTTGTTGATATAGTGAGAATCGCTGTGTGACAATATCATCGTGTCTTGAGATTTCCATATTCAACGGATTATCATTTGTAATGGGGTGACCATCAGTATTAGGAGTCCTACCCAGTCGACTTTGTAGGGAATAATTTGTTTCATAGCTAAATTCCCCACCATAAAGGTCTCCTAAAGCGTCATAGACAGTAGCGTTTGGAATATCATTATCACTTTCTGGATATTGAATGGGTGCTACGTCATTACGGTATGCTAGAAATACAACACGATTTCTTTGTTGTGGGACACCAAAGTTTGCAGCATTAAGAACCTGCACATCAAGTAAAGTATATCCTAATTCTTCCAGCTCATTTCTAAGAATGGACTGAACCAAATGTTGTCCCCCGTAGATTCTATCATTGAGTACGCTAGGGAAGTCTAACATCTGCATATCTAAAATACCAGTTACATTTTCCATAACAACATAACGTGGCATAACATCTTTTATAATACGCAAATATTCATGAAAGAGCATATTTCTAGGGTCTTTGGAATCTCTTTTTCCTAAACGACTGAATCCTTGACAAGGAGGACCACCAAAAATGACATCAATAGTCCCTCTTTCAAAAATATTTCCGTATTTTAATGAGTTAATAGATTGAAAAATTTTATCAGAAGTTAATTCTTTTATATCTGCGAGTTCAAAGTGTGTATCAACACCTTCTACTAAACCTAGTTGTTTATGTCGGTTTGTATAAGTTTCTTCTACCATTGGGCTTTTATCGCTAGAGAAGATAATATCAAATCCAGCTTGTAGAATTCCTTCACTGAATCCGCCAGCACCACAGAATAAGTCTATTGCATAGGGCATAATTTACCTCGAATTATGTATTTATTACTTTAGTAGTATATCAGAATTTCATTGAAAAGTCCAGGTGTTACTACTTTTCTACTTTATACATGAGTAAATTTTTTCTAAAACCAGTCAAAATGTAAAGTAAAATGAATTTTATTATAATTAAAAGCTTTAATATAAATAAAAACAATAGTTGGAGAAAATAGATATGGAACGCTATGTTAAAGAAAATATTGAACGGTTACTTTACACAAGCGGATTAACGCAAAATGAGTTAGCTGATAAGGCGAATCTTAGCAGGCAAACTGTTAATAAACTATTATCTTCTAATGAAAAGTATAGTCCTAAACTTTCAACTTTAATAGCAATTTCTAATGTCTTATTAATAAATTTTCCAGAGCTCCTTATTAGAAGCAATAAATTAAGTGCTTCTATAAACTTTACTCTAAATTCTGTAGAAGAATATCAAAATACACTTATACAGAATGTGAAATTATATTTGAGAAGTTGGAAACAATTTTCACTAAGTAATTCCAGTGGAGTAAGAGAATCTACGATAAGTAATCTTGTAAATGGTAAATACTCAGACGTATATTTTTCAACAATAGAAAGCCTTGCTAAGGAAATGGAAGTTCCGCTTGCTGATTTATTTAAGAGGGGAGAAAGCTAATGCAATTTATTCCATATGATGATGAGTTAGAGGTTATCAATAATCTACATAAGTATAATTCTAATGACTACACTGTTATCAGATTGACACAAACTATGCTAAATAAAAGTATTATTGATGCAAATGGATTTCTAAGAACTTTGCTATTAGATAATGACTTGTTAGATTTTAGGAACTTGACTGATAAAGTTTATTTGACAGCTAATCTTGTACTGGACAACCAAAAGCATAGGGTAAAAATAAGTTTCTATAAAGCTAACAAAAGAGGAGATGAAAGATTTTGGATATATGGATTAGGGAAGTTCATTAAGTCATCTCAAATCAATGTAAACGACTTGATTTATATAACCGTAAATAATCAAAAAGAACTTACATTATTTAATGTTACACATAGCATTCCACAAAATAGTACTATTATAGAACTATTTGGACAAGATAAAGTTGAAGATTCACTAAATAGATTAATTCCACAGATTAAAGCCATAGCAAGACAAGGCTTTCATAATAATTCTAAGGGGGCAGGTAAGATTGCACCGAAAGACGCTGGAGATACCCTAGAATCACTTTTGGGAATTCAAACCAATAATAGCCAAGAAGCTGATTTTGAAGGAATCATTGAGCTAAAATCAAAATCCTCTAAAACCCTAGATACCCTATTTACTTTACGTCCAAATTTCGAAGGAACGCCCGTAGCAGAATTTGAACCGAATGATAGGAGTAGAGTGTCGGCGTTTGCTCGTCTGTATGGCTATGACTCAGATAAGCATTTGGGATATAAGAGCTTATACATTACAATAGGTTCAGAAGAAAATCCTCAAAACAATCAAGGTTTCTATCTGGAAGTTAATGATAGCGATAATATTGTTGAGCTACGGAAACAGGAAAACAAAAAGAGTATTTTAACTGCCTTTTGGACATTTGAAGCTCTAGAGGAAGAATTACATAAAAAACACCCAGCCACCTTATGGGTGAAAGTTGAATCTAAAATGGACGGCGAAGTAGGTCAATTCAAGTACGTTGAAGCAGAATTAACTCGTTCACCACAATTTATGACTTTTCTTTCTCTGATAAAATCAGGAGCAATTACTTATGATTGGCGAGGCTATACTACACCAGCAGGAAAGTATGTAGGTAAGAATCACGGTAACGCTTGGCGGATAAAAAATAAGCAAAGAGGTTTGTTATTTGGTAGTACAGAAGTAATTGATTTAAGTTTTTAGTATTTGGAGAAATTTTATGGCAAAAGATAATGGTGGGGCAATTGCACAAAAGGGATTCAATTATCAAAATTGTGTTGTGTCCTTAGTTGCAATTAGAAATTACAAAAAACCTAATTTTTCAATATATGTAGAGGCAGACGAAGATTTTGAAGTTATGTACGATGATGATTATCATGCCTATATTCAGGTTAAAGGACAAAAAGGCATGAGTATTAAAAAATTATTGAGTACCACTAATAATAAACCGTCAATCTTTGAAAAAAATCTATCGTCTGGTACAGATGACTCTAAGTATAAGATTGTGGTGTATAATTTTAATGAAAAAGACTTGAAGGAAATGCAGGAGCAAATAGATACAGAGGAACTTTTCTATAGCTCATGGCTATTATCTGATAGTCAGAAAAATAAAGTTAGCAATCCTAAAACAAAAAACTTTTCGTTAGTGAAAACTGATTTTGATAACAATATCAGCGCTGCTAGGACATTTTTAAAAGGGGAACTAGCGAATCAGAAAATTTCTATTGATAATAGAGATGATGTAATCCTTGATGAATTATTACAGCAAATTATCCAAAAATCAGAAAAAGAAATACACTCAGATGCTGATAAAGAACTTAAAAAGATTACATCAGAAGAATTAAATCTAATTTTACAAAAAATAACTGCAAAAGCAAGGTTTGATAAAGAGTTAAAAAAATTTGGATTTACATCTATAAAAAACGAAAAGATTAAACGAGAAGAAAAAAAGATTATCTTAGAATATATGACTGCTAAAAAAGCTGTTATTAGTTTTTTTAAAAGCGATGAAGACAGATTAGAAAACGAAGAAATGACTATTTTGATACCCAAATCGTTTGATTTATCTGAAATGCATACATTATCGGAGAATAGTAAGTATGCTATTGGGATATCAGCGTACTGCGATATTTTGGAGGGGATTGCTAATGAATAAACTAGTAATAAAAAGTCTTTTGATAGTAGACTATGAAAACAAAAAAGCTAATAAATTTAGATTTTCTGATTCAGCAAATCTAATAGTCAGTAGTACAAACGGCGAGGGAAAGTCTAGTCTAGTTAAATCAATTTATTATGCTTTGGGAGCCAATCTTAAGTCTTTCCCAAAAGGTTGGAACAATAGCGATTATATCTTTCAGCTGGAAGTCTCTATTGATGATAAGGATTTTTTGATAAAAAGACACAATAAAGTTATTTCAATTTCAGACAATGGAAGAGTTCAGGTGTTTGAAAATTTCAAAGAATATTCTTCATGGTTTCAAAAAAAGTTGGGCATGAATCTGGAGTTGGTTAGTAAAAATAGCGACACCCCTAGTTTAGCATCTGTTGAGGCTCTTCTGAGCCCAATGTATATTGACCAAGATAAATCATGGGACGGGAAATTATTTAAAGACTCATTTGAAGGTTTAGGACGATATAAACCAAGTGACTTTCCAAAAAATGTTATTGATTATTATTTAAACATTTCTGATAGTAAGATTCTTGACAAAGAAAGTGAAAAGAATGAGTATTCAAAACAGTTGGATTTAGTCAATGGAAAAATTACTCAAATTCAATCTGTATATGAAACATATCGTTCTCAAAAGAATGTTACAGAAACAGTCCCTAAAAATTTTGAAGAACTGAAAAAAGAATTGAACTTTTATATTCGGGAAACAGATAAGTTTTCAAAAGAGATTACTGAAAAAATAGGTGAACTATCCAAAGAAAGAATAAAACTTGATATCTTACAACAAGATTTAGAGGAACTCAAGAAATTATCAAGTAAGACTAAGAAAAGATTTTCTAATATTAAACACGAATGCGTTTATTGTCATTCGATTTTAACAAGGGAACAATCCTTAACGCGATTGGAGTTAGCAGATAATGAACTTGCTACCAACGTTAGAATGGATGAAATTTCCCAACAAATTGACAAATCTGAAAGAAAAGTTCAGGAAAAAGAAGGGGCAATCGAACGACTGGAAGAACAATTTTATCAGTATCATGAACGTTTAGCAGAGTTAAAACAACTATCTAATATTGAAGAATATGTAAATCAAAATGTTTTATCGGAACTGAAAAAGTTAGAAATTCAAGAAAATCTAGAAAAAACAAAACTTGATTCAAATATTAGTGAACTCAAAAAAGAAGTCATCAAACTAAAAAAAGAACTTAACCAGAGGGCTAAAGAAATTGAAGGAGAGTATGAAGAACTTAAAAATGAGCTCTCTGTTCAAATCGGTTCTGCAGGAATTACTGATAAAAAATTTCGTAATTTTGATAAATTAAAGGGAAGTGGAACAAATTTAAATAAGGATTTATTGACATTTTTCCTTGTTTATATGAACTTAATAGATAGTAAATCTAACATCAGTCTGCCTTTTGCTATTGATTCATTTGTAAAAAATGAGACTGATGAAAAGGTTTTGGAAAAGATGTTTTCTGCGATAAATACAAAATTTTTAAATTTAAAAAGTCAAACATTCTTTTCAGTTATCAAAGATAATTTGAAGTATATTGATTCAAGAGTTAGTCAAGTAAATATAGAAAGTCCACTGTTGAAAAGTGAATACTATGACAGACTTTCTAAAGAAATTATAAAGTCATAATAATAAAAGAATTACTTTATTTAAATCAAATTAGTTGAAATTTTATAGAATATCTTGTATCAAAGATTTATTGTAAATCTTTGGTACATATTTAGATTGATTAAATCAGAGCTTATAAAAGTTTCTCAATTTTTCTCCCAAAAAATTAAAAAATAAGCTACTTTTTAAGTAGTCTAGATTGCCCAAATGCTTTAAAATCAATAAAGTAATTTTAACTAAAGTATTAAAATCTCGGCCGCCGGTACCGGTATAGTTCAAGGCCTTCAAACATTGATTTGAAGACCTTTTTCCTTGTTTTGAGCAATTTTATATTTTTTCATTTAATTGAGATAAAAAAGGCTCCTTGTCTAATAAGATAACCTCTAGCTCAGTATTCTATTTTTTTGGAAGTGTTGAGAAATTTACCTTATTTAAAAGAAATTATTTGAAATTATATAACATAAAGTGAAAAGTACATAGTGACAAAAGTGCGGTAATAAAGACTTTTAGTATTTAAAGAGATGTAGGTGCCACCAACCAGGTCTTAAGAAAGCTCGTAAAGCTTCACAATTCTCAAAATGTTAATCAGTACGATTATATCAACGTTTCAAAGCACTTTGCAAGTCTTGCAAGGTGTTTTTTAAAACCTTTTGATAACCCTTTCTGTTTTGAAAGTAAGGTAAATGTAATATAAATCGCTGTTTGTATTTTTAATAGATTAACCTATTATGAGTTTTATCTGTGTAAGGAACATCTAAATATGCTATACTGCAGTTAAAAAAATAGGGAGCAAATGATGTCACAAATTAAACTAACACCTGAAGAACTCCGTATTTCAGCACAAAAATATACAACAGGATCACAATCAATTACAGATGTGTTAACAGTTTTGACTCAAGAACAAGCTGTTATTGATGAAAATTGGGATGGTACAGCATTTGATAGCTTTGAAGCCCAATTCAATGAATTATCTCCAAAAATCACACAATTTGCACAATTATTAGAAGATATAAATCAACAATTATTGAAAGTTGCGGATGTTGTCGAACAAACAGACTCAGATATTGCCTCACAAATTAATAAATAATTGGCTTATTCAAATTCATAAGTTTAACTTAGGAAGGCATAAGCTCTCCTAAGTTGATATATTATAGCTAGATGATGTAATTGTTTCATAAAGGAGTAAAAATGAAAAAGAGTACCCAAATAATACTACTAATAGTTGCATTATTCATACTTGTTTTTAGCGGAGGATTTTATATGAAAGAACAACAAAGAAAAGAAGAACTAAAACGGAATCGAGAATATGAAGTTAGTCTAGTCAAAGCATTGAAAAATTCCTATGAGAATATAGAAGAAATAAAAATCACACATCCTGTTTCAACTGAAATTCCTGGAGATTGGCATTGTACTGTAAAGATTTCATTTAATGATAAAAAATCTATTGTTTATAATATTACACATAATTTGGAATCGAAAAAAAATTATAGCGGAAAATTTAATGAAAAAAATATGAATTTTTTTGATTCAAGAATTGGTAAAACAAAAAAACTATAAAAATTATTTTTTCAGATGGTCAGGAGAAGATACAATAATGGTATTTACATATACCGAGAAAGAACTTCGTGAATTCAATATTGGAGATAATGTATATTCAGTTAACCCCGATTATGCAGAAAAAAATCATTCAACTGTCATAACGGATTTACCCCAGAAAGATAACGAAACAAATATTATTACAACAGAAGATAGAAAAAAATTTAAGGTATTAAAAACTTCTCCTGACGATATGTCTGGCTATCAGGGTATGGCAGTTGCACCAATTATCAAGGGTAAAGTAGATTATAACAGTGTTGCAGTTATATCCGCCGCAACGGATTCAAGTAATTATAAAGATTTAATTGGCGCAGTTTCATCTGCTCAACCACATCAAAGTTCGACTCAGTTAAAATCAGCTGATAAATTTTTAAAAGACGTACAGTCACATGACAAATGGACTGTGACTCAGCTTTCAGGCTATTCTCAATCTGCATATATGTTAAAATTAGGTGCTCAATATCATATCCCGACTACAGTATTTAATGGATGGTTTAGGTATAGCACTTTAAATGAAGATGAAAAAAATTCATGGCTAAGCATCCTGAATATTTTGTGAATTTTCGACATAAAGAGGATAATGTAACTTGGTGGAACGATTTTAATAAACTAGATGATAAAGATTATGGTACCGTGAAATGGGTAAATGGTAAAAGTCATAAAATAGAGAGTTGGAAATTTACTGATGATGGTAAGTTAAAAGATGAAAAAGGTAACATCGTAAATCCTAAGTCACCAGCTGTTCAGTCTGTTCTTTATGAAGAAGTTCATTTTCAAAAAGCTAAAGCTAAATTAAAAAAATCTGGAGGCAAACTTAGTCATAGTGAAAAAGTATATTTAGATTCTGAACAGGCTATATTTATTGCTAACGGTTTAACCACGGCATCTCAAACAGCTTCTGATGATATCAAGAAGAATGCTGAATTAGTTAAAGAAAAAGCATCAGAACTATTTGCAAAAACTAAAGTGATGCCTCCTGGTATAACAGATTTAAGTCCGGAAGAATTAGCTGATACATATAGTGAGGGCGGAGTTAGAGAGGACACCATAGTAACACCAATTGAAACTTTCTTTGATGAAAAAGTTACTAATGCACAAGAGATTACAACTTCATATATTAATCTTCAAAAACAAATTGAATCTGGTGTCCAAAAATTGCTAGAAGAGGACTCCAAATTAGCAGGAGAATTTAAGGAATGGTCACAGTACTAGATCAAAATGAAAACAAAATTAATAGTCTAAAAATAAACCTAGGGAAATTGGAAGATAATTATCATCGCGAAAATATGGAGATAGAAGATAAATTATATAGCCTTGAGGATAAAAAGAACGAGTTAGAGACTTATTTACAAGAAGTCTATGAAGAGACAAGTCACCTTTTGAGACAAAATGATTCAGATGGTTCGACTTTTATGAGTTTAAATCGAATAATTGAAAGTTATCAAATGGAATTAATTGATGAATATGAAAACTATAAACAGACTATCATTGTCCAAGAGGAAAATAGTCGGACACAGTTTCTAAAAGACCGAGTAAAATTAGAAAATGACATTTCTAGTTTAGAAGGAAGAAAATACTACTAATTCAGATGGACTATAAAGTGAAAGAGGCAATAAATGAGTTTAATAGGCGCTGTATTGAAAGGAACCAAAGAAGACAAAGAATTCAAAAAGCAAATTCAAAGAGCTTTAGTAAGGATTGTCTATGCCCCTGAAATAGTAGAAGAAGCTGATTCTATTAAGATGACTTATAGTGACAAGATTGATAATGTTTCTGAGACGGCCAAATCATCAATTAAAACGATAGCAAATCAAATAGATTCAGGACTTGTAGGACAATTTGGGGAAAAAGTAAAGGCACAGGTAGATTTAAATAAAGGTAGTTATGATGATTTATAATCGAGTGAAAATGTTGAGGAAGCTTACTATCCTGATAGTTATTATAGATATGAAAATAATCAAGTTGGATTAGAAGACATAACATTTTACATGAAGGATAACAAAGTTTATTATTTACATTTTGGTAAAGCAATAGATAAAAATGAAGCTAAAAATGATAAGTATCTCAATCAAATTATAAATAATTAATTTCTTTATTTTATAAGCCCCGAAAACAAATTTTTTGATAACCCCTCCGCGAACATATTGTAATACATAGTGCACTTTTGGGATATAAATTGTTGATTTTTAGCTAGTTTATACCATATAACACCATATATTACAGTTGTCAGAGAAAACCAGGTTTAAAAAAAGCCCGTAAAGCATCACAATCCTCAAAACGTTAATATATACCTATATATCAGCGATTGGAAGCACTTCATGGTTCACACCATGGGGTGTTTTTTGTGTAATATTCAAAAATTGTCCTAAAGTCATTTTTAAAACTTCTAAATACTTGAGAAACCATTGTAAATTTAAATAACTACTTTAAATAGCACAAAGGCAATGACAAAGTTAGATGAGATGATTCTATTTTAATTTATAATTGAAAAAAAGAGTATATGATGGAGGAATTTTGTATGGTAAGTACTCAATATATGAAAGTAACCTTACGAGAAAAATTCCCAGATAAATTAACATATGTTGATTTAGAAGAACTTGTGATATGATATTACAAATAAAAGAAAATGACTATATATCAGCTCATATATTGGTTAAAGTTGGTAAATATAAATTATTGAAATTACCTCATAAGTTTACCAATGAGATTACGGTTAGAAAGGAATACTAATGTTTAAATATGTCCCTATTTTTAGGGAATTTCGACTTAATCGACAGTTTTCTCTTAAACAGGTTGCTTCAAATGAACTTTCTGTTTCTCAGTTATCACGATTTGAGAGGGGTGAATCAGATTTATCATTAACAAAATTTTTAGGGGCTTTAGAGGCAATTGATTTATCAATTAGCGAATTTATGGATAGAGTAAATAAATATCAAAAATCTGATCAGATATCTTTAATGTCTCAGATGGCTCAATATCATTATCAAAGAGACGTAGCTGGGTTAGAAAAGATGATTTCTGTGGAAGAAGGTAAACTAAAAAAGGATAGTTCAGATATACGTTGTCGTTTAAACATAGTTCTTTTTAGAGGAATGATATGTGAATGTGACTCCTCAAGAAAAATGTCGGAAGAAGACCTTTGCTTTTTGTCGGATTACCTCTTTCAAAAGGATAGTTGGGAAATTAGTGACTATATTTTGATTGGAAATCTTTACCGGTATTACAACACAAGGCATATTTGCCAACTTGTTAAAGAGGTTATCAATCAAAAGGAATATTATCGAGATATTTATACAAACCGCAATGTTGTCGAAGCAACCCTCCTAAATGTGGTAGAGACACTAATAGAACGGCGCGCTCTAGAAGAAGCAACGTTTTTTCTAGAGAAAGTTGAAGCACTTTTAAATAATGAGCGGAATGCTTATCACCGTATTATTTTACTCTATGAAAAAGGATTTCTTGCCTATGCTAAAGGGGATAGTCGAGGAATACAAAGCATGAAGCAAGCTATTTTTTGCTTCCAAGCAATTGGTTCTAAACATCATGTTGAAAATTTTCAGGAACACTTTAATAGGGTAACAAGATTATAAAAAATCCCATTTATGGGATTTTTTAATATTTCTCCTTTTGGTTTGCTATAATGTCGAACTAAGGAGGGAATTATGAATATTAATGGTATAAAATTACTATCTAGTCGAGCAGTCAGTAAACTTGGTGATGTGTTTTATGATTATGGAAATAGTACTTGGATTGCTTCGATGGGTGGTCTAGGACAAAAGATTTTAGGTATTTATCAGATAGTAGAGTTGTTGGTTTCTATTGTCCTCAACCCTTTTGGAGGCGCCTTAGCTGATCGCTTTCAACGAAGAAAAATTTTACTAATAACAGATGCTATCTGTGCTATCATGTGTTTCTTACTTTCTTTTATTGGAGATGATAAAGTAATGGTGTATGGTCTAATAGTTGCTAATGCTATCTTAGCGGTTTCCAATGCTTTTTCTTCTCCGGCTTATAAATCTTATATTCCTGAAATAGTAGATAAAGCTGATATCATTACCTATAATGCTAATCTGGAAACCATTGTGCAAATTATTAGTGTAAGTTCCCCTGTTTTAGGTTTCCTTATTTTTAATAATTTTGGTATTAGGATTACTTTAATTGTTGATGCGATTACTTTTTTGATCTCTTTCCTGTTTCTTTATGCTATTAAAGTGGAAAGGGTACAGCTTTCAAAACAAGAAAAGGTAGCGATAAAAAATATTTTAGCTGATATTGCAGATGGATTTACTTACATCAAAAAAGAAAAAGAAATTATGTTTTTTCTAATTATTGCTGCTTTATTAAACACTTTCCTAGCAATGTTCAATTATCTTTTACCTTTTACTAACTCCCTATTAAAAACTTCAGGTGCTTATGCAACAATACTTAGTATATCAGCTATCGGATCAATTATTGGAGCGCTTATTGCTAGAAAAATTAAATCTAGTATTAATTCTATGCTATCTATGCTAGTATTCAGTAGTTTGGGAGTCATAGTTATGGGATTCCCATCTCTATTTGAATTACCGATATGGATACCTTACAGTGGTAGTTTTCTTTTTAATAGTCTTCTGACAATGTTTAATATTCATTTTTTCAGTCAGGTACAAATCAGGGTCGATGAAGCGTATATGGGGCGTGTGATGTCGACTATATTTACTATTGCTATTATGTTTATGCCTATAGGAACACTATTTATGACTATCTTTTCATTTGCCTTATCAAATGTTAGCTTTATTGTTATAGGATGTGCCATTGCTATATTGGGAGGATTAGGATTTAGCTATAGTAAAAAACAATTTTAGAACTTAAGAAATTATTCTGAAACATCAAAAAAACTTGTCTCTACTGACAAGTTTTTAATAGTTATTTTCTTGGTTCAAGCATGCGTTGGATACCGCCTAGGATTAAATCAGAGAAAATTGCCATAAGGGCTGTTGGAAGAGATCCTGCTAAGATAATAGCACCACCATTTGTTGCATTAGTTCCTCTTATGATGATATCTCCAAGTCCGCCTCCCCCGACGAAAGCACCAATGGCTGTAATACCAATTGCTACAACAAGGGCATTTCTAAGTCCAGCCATGATAACGGAAATAGATAGTGGTAACTCAACCATAAATAAACGTTGACGCTTAGTCATGCCCATTCCTTTAGCAGCATCTAGTAAGTCGGAGTCAACATTTCTAATACCAGTGTAAGTATTTGTGATGATTGGCAGAAGAGAATAAAGAAAGACAGTTGCAACTACTGTTTTAATACCTAGCCCTAGACCTAACATAATGATAGAGATCATAGCTAAAGAAGGAATGGTTTGGATGACATTTGCGATTCCCATAACAAAGGTTTTAATTTTACCACGTCTAGCGATGAAGATACCTAGAGGGATACCAACAATTGCAGCTAAAATAACGCCGTAAACTGAAATTAAAAAGTGGTGGATAAATTGTTCTAAGATATAACTACCATTATGTTGGAAGTAGTAGATAAATTGTTGGAAAGTATTCATTTGTTTCATTTATTTATCTCCTCTAAAATAATGGTTTTTTTCTAAAAATTGTTTGGCAACAACTGAAGGTTCTAAAAGTTTATCATCTACCATATAATTAAGGTTTTGCATCGTTTTTAAATTGATTTTACCATCGAGTCGATGGAGTAATTTTTTTAGTTTAGGATCTTTTTTGATGATAGAATTGTTGACAACCATAGAGGCTTCATAAGGAGGAAAGAATTTTTTATCATCCCTTAAAATTTCTAAATCATAGCTCGAAATACGACCGTCAGTGGAGTAGCCTAATACAGATTGCATTTTGTTACTTTCAACCGCATCATAGACTAAGCCAATTTGCATAGGGTAAATATGTGAAAATTCAAAACCGTATGTTTTAGCGAAATCAGTGTATCCATCTCCCTCGCGATTCATCCATGAACTATCAACCCCTGCCTTCATAGTTGTTGATAATTTTTTAAGATCAGAGATCTTAGTGATTTTATTCTGTCTGGCAAACTCTTTAGTAACCATGAATGCATAAGTATCAGAAAAACCATAAGTAGGATACCAAGTTTGATTGTAGCGTTTTTGGAATTCAGTTTTTACAATCTTAGAAGCTTCTTTAGGGTCTTTAACAGCTTTTAAACCAAGAGTCCCTGTGATGTCTGTTCCTGTATAACGTGTGGCAGCAATGTCAGCATCACCACGGAGCAAAGCTTGGTGAGTAACCGTAGAGGAACCAAGATTGCTTATTAAAGTTGTGTTGTATCCTAATTCGTGATGAATTAATTCGGTGATAATATTTGCCATAATACTAGACTCTGTAGAACTTTGGGCAGCAACCTTAATTGTGGTATGACCAGACTTTTTAGTATCGGTTAATTGACAACCAGAAATCGTTAAGAGGGCTAAGCAAAGTGTAAATATCTGTAAAAAGTGCGATTTTTTAAGCATATCTAAGCCTCCCTTCTTGTTGTTCTGGGCGTTAGAGCTGTTTCCAGTAATCCTAAAAGATAATCTATAATAAGTGACAGGATAATAACAGGAATTGTGCCCCCTAGAATTAATTTGGACTGAAAAAGATTTAACCCGCTAAAAATGAGATCACCAAGTCCACCTGCACCTATATAAGAAGCCAATGTAGCCCAAGCAATAACATAAATAGTAGACAAGCGAATACCAGCCATAATAATTGGAGTAGCTAAAGGTAACTCAACTTGAAATATAGATTGAATAGGTTTCATTCCCATCCCTTTAGCACAATCTTTAAGTGTTGGATTGACATTATTCATACCTATATAAGTATTCCTTAGTATAGGAAGCAAGGAATAAATAAATAAAGCAACGATAGCTGGGATTTTTCCAATTCCAAACAATGGAATCATTAAAGCTAATAAGGCTAAACTTGGTATAGTTTGTAACATGCTAGCTATAGCAATGATAATTTTGGCTACTTTGGGAAAACGTGTTAAGACCACACCCAATGGAACAGCAATTGCAATCCCAAGTGCTATAGCAAAGAATGAGATATAGACTTGTTCCCATGTTTTTACTAATATTTGCATGCCATACTGTGATAAGAAATTGACCATTATTGATCCTCCGTTTCAGTATCGCCCCAAATAATATCGTATAACATATCAACTAGGGATGCACGAGTAACAATGCCCTTTAAGTTATTCTCATGGTCAACAACTGGAGCGTATTTTAAACCAAGTTTTAAAATACGCTCAGCAGTATTTCTAAGTAAGTCGTCTTCCATAACATAAAAATCAGTATGTTTTAAGATATCAGAAACAAGTCGATCTTTCTTATATTTACTGCTTAGAGATTCTAAGTCAATAAAACCAATTAATTTACCGTTATCGGTTACTAGAAGTGAGTCAACGCGTTTTTGGCGCATTAGTGTAATAGCTTCAGTTAGTGTTTTTTCAGCAGTTATTGAAACAGGATTATTTAACATTATCTGTTTAACAGGAGTAATATCAGCCTGCGCATGAAGGAGACGCTCTTCTCCAATCATTTGTTCAACGAAACTAGTAGCAGGATGATGTAAGAGATCATTGGGTGTCCCTTCTTGGACCATTTTACCATTGTCCATAACAATAATTTTTGTTGCTAACTTGAGGGCTTCATCCATATCATGAGTAACTAAGATGATAGTTTTCCCCATTTCTTCCTGAAGAGACTTGACTAAGTCTTGAATACCTTCTCTAGTAATAGGATCCAGAGCTCCAAAAGGCTCATCCATTAAAATAATATCTTGGTCTGCTGCAAGAGCGCGAATGACACCGATACGTTGTTGCTGACCGCCAGACAACTCACTAGGGTAGCGATCCAAATATTCTTCGGGTAATTCAACTAATTTAATAAGTTCCCTTGCTTTAGCTCTTTTAGCTTCTTCTGACCATTTCAATAATTTTGGTACAAGAACTATATTTTCGTAAATGGTCATATGAGGCATTAAACCAATGTTTTGGATAACATATCCAATTCTGCGTCTTAATTCAATGGGGTTAATAGTAGAAATATCTTTTCCCTTAAATAATAGAGTACCATTTGTTGGTTTTAACATATGGTTAACCATACGCATTAATGTTGTTTTACCTGATCCACTCGTACCGATGAAACAAACAAAATCACCAGGGTAAATTTTAAGGTTAATGTCTTCAACCGCAACATTTTCCCCATACACTTTATTGATATTTTGATATTCGATGATAGGTTCTTGGCCCATATTATTCTCCTCTACAAACTATATTATAGTAATAATATCAAAACTTTGGCAACATGTCTGAAATTTGTTTTAAAATTTAATGATTTTAAAAAGAATCGTTAAGCTTGAGTCTGATCTACATTTTCAGAAAATGTAGAAAAAGTATGAAAAAAGAGTTGACAAAGTAAGAGATGATGTAGTAAACTAAATAAGTTGTCTCGAGAGAGCAGCTTCTAGTAACGCGTAGTTAACAACTTAAAAAAAAGTAGTTGACAAAGCAGAATAAGTTTGCTAGAATATAGAAGTTGTCTCAAGAGAGGCAAAGACCTTTGAAAACTGAACAAGACGAACGAATGTGCAGGGTGGATTTACATTGTAAATCCGTCAATGACAAAAAAACAATAAATCTGTCAGCGAGACAGAAAAGAGCAAAGCTCAAACTTTTAATGAGAGTTTGATCCTGGCTCAGGACGAACGCTGGCGGCGTGCCTAATACATGCAAGTAGAACGCTGAGGTTTGGTGTTTACACTAGACTGATGAGTTGCGAACGGGTGAGTAACGCGTAGGTAACCTGCCTCATAGCGGGGGATAACTATTGGAAACGATAGCTAATACCGCATAAGAGTAATTAACACATGTTAGTTATTTAAAAGGAGCAATTGCTTCACTGTGAGATGGACCTGCGTTGTATTAGCTAGTTGGTGAGGTAAAGGCTCACCAAGGCGACGATACATAGCCGACCTGAGAGGGTGATCGGCCACACTGGGACTGAGACACGGCCCAGACTCCTACGGGAGGCAGCAGTAGGGAATCTTCGGCAATGGACGGAAGTCTGACCGAGCAACGCCGCGTGAGTGAAGAAGGTTTTCGGATCGTAAAGCTCTGTTGTTAGAGAAGAACGTTGGTAGGAGTGGAAAATCTACCAAGTGACGGTAACTAACCAGAAAGGGACGGCTAACTACGTGCCAGCAGCCGCGGTAATACGTAGGTCCCGAGCGTTGTCCGGATTTATTGGGCGTAAAGCGAGCGCAGGCGGTTCTTTAAGTCTGAAGTTAAAGGCAGTGGCTTAACCATTGTACGCTTTGGAAACTGGAGGACTTGAGTGCAGAAGGGGAGAGTGGAATTCCATGTGTAGCGGTGAAATGCGTAGATATATGGAGGAACACCGGTGGCGAAAGCGGCTCTCTGGTCTGTAACTGACGCTGAGGCTCGAAAGCGTGGGGAGCAAACAGGATTAGATACCCTGGTAGTCCACGCCGTAAACGATGAGTGCTAGGTGTTAGGCCCTTTCCGGGGCTTAGTGCCGCAGCTAACGCATTAAGCACTCCGCCTGGGGAGTACGACCGCAAGGTTGAAACTCAAAGGAATTGACGGGGGCCCGCACAAGCGGTGGAGCATGTGGTTTAATTCGAAGCAACGCGAAGAACCTTACCAGGTCTTGACATCCTTCTGACCGGCCTAGAGATAGGCTTTCTCTTCGGAGCAGAAGTGACAGGTGGTGCATGGTTGTCGTCAGCTCGTGTCGTGAGATGTTGGGTTAAGTCCCGCAACGAGCGCAACCCCTATTGTTAGTTGCCATCATTAAGTTGGGCACTCTAGCGAGACTGCCGGTAATAAACCGGAGGAAGGTGGGGATGACGTCAAATCATCATGCCCCTTATGACCTGGGCTACACACGTGCTACAATGGTTGGTACAACGAGTCGCAAGCCGGTGACGGCAAGCTAATCTCTTAAAGCCAATCTCAGTTCGGATTGTAGGCTGCAACTCGCCTACATGAAGTCGGAATCGCTAGTAATCGCGGATCAGCACGCCGCGGTGAATACGTTCCCGGGCCTTGTACACACCGCCCGTCACACCACGAGAGTTTGTAACACCCGAAGTCGGTGAGGTAACCTTTTAGGAGCCAGCCGCCTAAGGTGGGATAGATGATTGGGGTGAAGTCGTAACAAGGTAGCCGTATCGGAAGGTGCGGCTGGATCACCTCCTTTCTAAGGATAAGGAAACCTGCCATTTGCGTCTTGTTTAGTTTTGAGAGGTCTTGTGGGGCCTTAGCTCAGCTGGGAGAGCGCCTGCTTTGCACGCAGGAGGTCAGCGGTTCGATCCCGCTAGGCTCCATTGAATCGAAAGGTTCAAATTGTTCATTGAAAATTGAATATCTATATCAAATTCCACGATCTAGAAATAGATTGTAGAAAGTAACAAGAAAATAAACCGAAAACGCTGTGAATATTTAATGAGTTTTCTAGTTTTAAAGAAACTAGGTTAATAAGGTTAAGTTAATAAGGGCGCACGGTGGATGCCTTGGCACTAGAAGCCGAAGAAGGACGTGACTAACGACGAAATGCTTTGGGGAGCTGTAAGTAAGCGCTGATCCAGAGATGTCCGAATGGGGAACCCACTAGTTAATGACTAGTATCCATATCTGTTAAGGATATGAGAAGGAAGACGCAGTGAACTGAAACATCTAAGTAGCTGCAGGAAGAGAAAGCAAAAGCGATTGCCTTAGTAGCGGCGAGCGAAACGGCAGGAGGGCAAACCGAAGTGTTTACACTTCGGGGTTGTAGGACTGCGATATAGGATTAATCATTATAGAAGAATTACCTGGGAAGGTAAGCCAAAGAGAGTAACAGCCTCGTATTTAAAATGATAGATTAACCTTAGCAGTATCCTGAGTACGGCGAGACACGCGAAATCTCGTCGGAATCTGGGAGGACCATCTCCCAACCCTAAATACTCTCTAGTGACCGATAGTGAACCAGTACCGTGAGGGAAAGGTGAAAAGCACCCCGGGAGGGGAGTGAAATAGAACCTGAAACCGTGTGCCTACAACAAGTTCGAGCCCGTTAATGGGTGAGAGCGTGCCTTTTGTAGAATGAACCGGCGAGTTACGATATGATGCGA
>NZ_CP033810.1:1240000-1402500 GCF_003812685.1 Streptococcus sp. FDAARGOS_520
ATGTATCAAGAAGCTTGGAAAAAATGGAAGGCATTTCTGCTAAAAAAATCCAAGAAGCTGGGAAGCATGTTACCTACTATGTCAATCCCTTTGATATAGTTAGTATGCTTAATCGTGAAAAGCCATGGAAAGACCAATTCGGGAAAGTAAATGTCATTGTTCCTAGTAAATATACGGGTACTTTTGATGAGCAATCTTCTCAC
This sequence comes from Streptococcus sp. FDAARGOS_520, assembly GCF_003812685.1. Taxonomy (NCBI): domain Bacteria; kingdom Bacillati; phylum Bacillota; class Bacilli; order Lactobacillales; family Streptococcaceae; genus Streptococcus; species Streptococcus sp. FDAARGOS_520. Next base: position 1,240,204 of record NZ_CP033810.1, read on the forward strand.
GATTTTGGTGCCTTCCAAATTGATAGTAGCGGAAATCCTTTAGTTGCTTCTGAAAGCTATCATCCAGAATTATTAACATCTGGTCAAGACTTAGCTAGACTCGAAAAAAAATTCATAAAGAATCTTTTAGGAGAGCATTATGATTCGGATAAGCTAGGACCAGTACTCAAAGGCGCTCTGACTGGGGACCTGACTCGACTAATTGCAACATTAAAAGCTTGTGGTATCAGTGTCACTGTAAACGAAGCTAAAAAACTGTACGATAACTTCCAAAAAGACTACAAAGCCATAATTTCCAAAGCTAAAAAAGATGGCCTCGAGTGGGATCGCAAAAACATCGCAAGCTTCCATAGTAGGATCAAATCAGCATCAGGCAGTCAACGGATTTTACTTAGAACTCAAATGCTCTATATGGCAACGCAATTAGCAGAATCAGATGTTTCAGAAAAAGTCTCTGCAACAAAAAAACATATTAGTGAAGCTAAGGATACGATTGTAGAAATATCGACATCCACTATTTCATCAGCTGAAATAATGGCTATGCACCTTGACCAATCAGAAGTTGATGCTCTGGTTTCAGATATAAAAATGTCAACAGTTTGGAATGATGGCGTAGAGACTTCTGATTATGAAGCACTTGATCACTATAAAACAAAAATGACCACATTTACGACCAATTTGGTAACAGTTGCACAAAATTTAACAGCTCAAGATGAGCAACTAGCTGGTGATATTGTCACGAACTTATCCTAAAATAGAGAGATTAAATGAATGTCCAAAGAATTGAAATTGCCCTTGAATGAAATGTTGAAAGAACAAGAAAGAATAGCTATTAAGGCAATAGTTGCTACAGCAAAAAGCACTATTACGGATACTGGAACAAATTTAAAAGCAACTTTAGAGTCAGATGCCCAAGACCTAAAAAACTATGCATCCACCTATAACGCCAATATCACGGATGGTCTTGAAGGCCAGTCAGCTCAAGCAGCATCTGATTTCTTGACACAACTTCCAAAACCAGAGTTAGATAATCCAGTCAATTAGGAGGCTAGTATGATAGATACAAAAAAACTGCAAGAACTCGATCAAGAATATGATCAAAATCTCAGAAACATTTATCGTAACAGAGAGCAACTAGAAGATGACTTTCACTTGTTTATGGCAAGAACAGACAGCCTAAAAGAGTCTGTCTATCAAGCAACTTTAGGACAAGGTTGGGAATTACCCCAAGAAGCTCATGCACACCTATATAATATGGATGATAATAAGGATACATTCATATCAGAATTCAATGAATATATGGAAAAGCTTGAAGAAAAGGAAATAGATCTTCGAAGAGTTTATAATGATAGAGTAGATGAATTGTATCAGAAGGCTAAGCAAAACGAAGCAAAAAAAGGATAAAAATTTTTTCAAGTAATATATATAAATATGAAAAATAAAGAATCTTGCAGTAAAATGAGTATTTATTTTTCACGACGAACAGTCACTACAAAATCACTAAAATCTCAAAATTACTTGGTTTTTAAGTTAATGTCTAATACTCAAACCTTGTTAAATCAATGTTTGTTATCTTTAAAAAGTGCTCAGTAGCACTCAAAATCCATTGTCCTCACGGACATGCCGGTTCGACCCCGGCCGCCGGTATACTTATAAAGACAAGGTTTAGAAACCTTGTCTTTTTCTATTATTTTTTAAAATCAATAACCATAAGGGTACCATTTATAGTTTTATACTTTTTCAATTAGATATTTTGCTATATTATCATGATCCCGAAAAAGATTCTTACGGTTAATTCCTATATTGTCTAATTCTTTCATAATTTTCATTTTGTTTTGTACTTTAATAGTTTTATAGAGATAATGAGTAAATATTTATTTAAATACTGGGAGTTTATTTCACGATAAATAAAATTTTTACTCAATAGATGAACAGAAAAAGATTGTATACTATTGAAAAATTTAATTCAACTGGAGATTGTTTGGTGAGTTTATATAAAAGATTATTATTGTTTCAAATTATTGGATTCTTTGTGAAGTTATTAATGGAATTACTTTAAATAAAGGAGGAAAAATTATTTTAAAAAGTTTGACTTGTTGCATTACTTATTATTCCAAGAAGAAGATCTATTCCATGAGTTAGTAGATATAAAGACATAAGCTTGAAAATTTTCAAGCTTTTTTATCTTGCTATTTATAACATTAAGTGATATATTTATAACATAATACATGTGATATATTTATAACATAAACTTGGGAGATTTTATGAACAATAAAAACAAATGGACTATAATTTTACTTATTTTTACTATCATCGTAATTGATGTTAGCTTACTATTTGGCGGGAATCGTTTAAGTTTACCAATCAAATTATTAATTTTATTAGTAACCAGTATAGCAGAATTTTGTTCGATTTTTATAATGATAAAAGTTCCGACTCCTCAAAAATATAAGAAAGAACCATTTGGATTAAAAGCAAAATTTTATTCTATTGTACTCTTTCTCTCGACTATTCTTTATACAATTGGGATATGGAATGTGACGCCAGCTTCCCCATACAATGTTAAAGAATCAATTCTTGGAGTTGGCATTTTAATACAAGTAGTTTTCTTCATTTATTTTCTATTAAAAAAAATTAACGAAAGTCCCGATGAACGCTTTTATAGTAATTTAGCATTGTCAGCTTCTTTGATGTTTTTGATATCAATAATGTTATTAATTCTTATAGCTATTTACCTTAATATATATGGAACGTTAGAGTTAAAATCAGGCTACCTTTATATTATGGTAGGTTTATTATTACTAATGTTTGCTGTTACATATTACTTTCTTGAGGGACGGAGATAATAATGGGGAAAGAAACAAAAATTATCAGTTCTTTAAAACAGGTTAGAGAAGATATCGGAATGACTCAACAAGAGTTAGCTATTCGGATAGGTGTTAGGAGAGAAACAATTGGTCATTTAGAAAATAACAGGTATAATCCTTCTCTAGAGATGGCACTTAAAATTGTTAAGATTTTCGACATGAAGATAGAAGATATTTTTCAATTAAGGAAAGAGGATTAAGGTGAAGGAAGTAATTTGTTCGTTTTGTGGGGAAAAGATTTTATAACTTATAAATAAAATAAGGGGTACGCAGGATTGCTTCCTCTTAATAGGATATTAGCTACTGGCCTAGAAGTACATCATGATATTTGTAGAAATTGTGGTACTATTGCTAGAAGTTATATAAATGACTTGGAGAAATTGAAATAGGTATATAAAATATATTGGTTACTCAAAAATCACTAAAATCTCAAAATTTCTTAGTTTTTAACCTGATTTCCAAAACACAAATCTTGTTAAATCAGTGTTTGTTTACTTTAAAAAGTGCTTGGTAGCACTCAAAATCCAGTGTCCTCACGGACGTTCCGGTTCGACCCCGGCCGCCTGTATACTTTAAAAGATAAGGTTTCTAGACCTCGTCTTTTTTGTTTTGTTAGATAATTTATTGTGAAAAGTTACCTAAAATTACTTATATTTGTTTTTTATTATTGTATTTTTTATAATGTAGTTAATAACTTTTCAAGGAGGTAATATTATGGAAATTTTAATTGAAACACACTTATTTATTTACTCTGGAAGAAAGGAAATAAAAATTGAATAAATTTTTTTTAGAATCAGAGAGACTTATTATAAGGCCACTAGAAGAAAGTGATTATGATAGTTGGTATACTAGTTTTATGAATCGTGGACCATCTTTAACTCCATTTGATGATGGGATACTTGATATGTCTATGTGTGACATTAATTGGTTTAAAAATTTAGTAAATTTACAAAGGAAAGAATGGGAAAGTGACATAGTATATATATTTGGTGTTTTTCTAAAAAGCGGTGAGCACGTAGGAATGTTAAATATTGTTACCCTTGCAAGAGCAGATATGCAATGGGGAGAATTGGGATATGTTTTTCATAATCAATTTTGGAGTAATGGCTATGCATTTGAGTCAATCTTGGCATTACTTAATAGTACTTATGAAAAATTGGGTTTTCATCATATTGAAGCACAGATTACTCCTGGGAATGAACGATCGGAAAAGTTGGTTAGAAGATTGGGATTAACCTATGAGACAACTCGAAAAGATTTTTCATTTGAGAATGGAAAATGGACAGATAAACTGATTTATAGTATAAATTTACATAATAATAATTTAGAATAATTTTATAGACTTACAAAGAAATTTAAAGCTTATAATATTGTATTTTTGGAGATTATTGAAGTGGTTTATAGATAATTAAGGAAGGAATATTGATTAGAAATGAATAATTTGGATACACTATATTGTAAATTAGCAATGTGCAACACAGTACTAACGGAAAGATTACGACTCCAGCCTGTTGAATTAACTAATGTAAATGATTTTTTAGAATTTTCATCTGATTCTGAAACAGTATTCTATATGCAACGTTATAAAGCTAATACCGTAGAAGAAGCACAAGTCGTTTTAGCAAATGTTTGTATGAAATCACCATTAGGAATTTATGCAATGATTGAAAAAGAATCACAGAAGATGATAGGTATTATTGAATTAGAAATCAGAGATGAATTTTCTGCAGAATTTGGTTATATTTTAAATAAAAATTATAATGGAAAAGGTTATATGACAGAAGCTTGTTCAAAATTGATGTCAATTGGATTTGAACATCTAGACTTGGAAAGAATTTATGCTAGATTTGACATTAATAATAAAAAATCTGGAAATGTTATGGAACGGATAGGTATGAAAAAAGAAGGCGAGCTTCGTCATCTTGCAAAAAATCCAAAAGGTGAGTGGAAAACAAGAGCGTATTATTCTATTTTAAAAGAAGAATATTTTAATAAAGTTAATACTAAATAGTCTGAGATGTAGAGAATTAGATATAATCTTTTTAATCAGCCAGTGGGTGATGTCGTTGAAAATTTTACGGAAGGTAAAAATCCGAAGATTGATACACTTAATGGGAAAACAGTTAGAATAGAAAAAATAAATCCAGATCATTTTGAAGACTTATTTCAAGTTTATGGAGAATTGTCTACTGAAGATAGTTTAACTTATATATCTTTTAGCAAATTTAATAGTAAGAATGAATTTGATGTCTTTTTCCAAACTCTATTAAAATCAGAAGATCCTTATTATTTAGCTATTGTTGATAATAATACTGGTAAAGTATTAGGGACTTTTTCATTAATGCGTATTGATACAAAAAATAGAGTTGTTGAAATGGGATGGGTGGTTTATTCATCAAAACTAAAACAAACAAGGATAGCAACAGAAGCTCAATATTTGGTTATGAAATATGTTTTTGAAGAACTCTGTTACCGCCGTTATGAGTGGAAATGTGATAGTTTGAATGCACCATCTAATAATTCTGCAAAACGACTTGGTTTTACTTTTGAAGGAACTTTTAGACAAGCTGTCGTATATAAGGGTCGTAACAGAGATACAAATTGGTATTCTATTTTAGATAAAGAGTGGCCAGAGAAAAAAACACGGTTTGAAAAATGGCTAGATGATTCAAACTTTGCTGTAAATGGGTATCAAATCAGATCACTATCAAGCATTGAGCAGAAGACAAAATAGAGTCATTCATTAATCACTAAAATTTCAAAATTACATGTTTTTTTAGCTAACATCTTAAACTTTGTTAAATAAATGTTTATTAACTTTTAAAGGTGCATGGTAGGACTCAAAATCGGGTGTCCTCACGGACGTGCCAGCTCGACTTTGGTCGCGGGCATCAAAGAAAAAAGTCAAGATTATTATCTTGTCTTTTTTTCTATGAGTTATTAACTGTAAAAGTTACATAAAATTACCAAATAAATTTTTTAACAATTAATTATCATTCTTTATCTAATTTATAATAGGGCTTATATTCTATGTTTGCCCCTATACTTGAAGCATGTACCCATTCTTTTTCTTTAAGTTGTTTAAAGTTTTCGGCTTTACCTGTTAATATTATTCCCGAAAATTTTAATTTGTCGCTATTATTTACCTTGTCGTATTTTTTGGCATACTTTTCTAAATCTGAGTAGATATTTATATTATTAAAGTATACTTTTGAGTTACCTTTTAAGTTTTCTTTTATTTTATCTATGAATATTTGTGGTGTATTCAAAGTTTCAGGATCTGTACCGAATTGATACTTTGTTGGCCAATATGATGTATCTAATTCTGTGCTTGTACCTATCCATAACCAATTTTGTTTTATATTATTTGGTATCATTGTTTTTATTTCTTTGTAACTATAGGACTTATCAAAAGTTATTGCAATTTCAATAAGATCATTATTCAATTTATTTACATATTTTAAATCATTTGTTGGAGTTGTTTTGGCTTCTCCTTTTTTATACTTAACATTTTTATTGAAAAATTGTGGAACTTTTTGTCTAGTACCTCGATCATACAAGCCATTCTTTTCTGATTTTTCATCAGCATTTGTGCCAAAAGTACCTGAGATACTATAATTTTCTTCAAAACTAGAATATGGAATTTGAACCCCATCGATATCTTTAAATCTATCAGCATGTACTTTACCAGTAAACTGACCGCTTGGCTGGTAATAGAGACTATCATAGGAAATATTTGGATATGCTATTTCAGAAAGTAGTTCAAAGTTATGATATGTTTTTTGACCATTTTTTGAAGTTAAATATGTAAATCCTTTAAAAGCTATTCCAACTACTAATAGTACAGTTATTAATGCCAATACTACGGTCTTGAATAATGTTTTCCTTTTCCTTTTTTTGGCTAATTGTTCCAGTGGATCACTAAACTTTGTTTTTATCATATTTTAAAATTATCCTTTTCTAAATATTTTTTAACTTCTCTTCTAGCTCGCATAAGTCTTATTTTAATTGTACTTTGTGATTGTCCAGTAATTTCAGATATTTCTTTAATTGAAAAATCATTAAAATAATATAAATCTATTAAAGTTTGATAATCTTTCTTCAAGTGTAATATTGCTTCATGTAATTCAAAAAACTTCTCTGATTCGGTGTAATACAAATTATTTTCTATAAAGAATTCTTTTTGCAGGATTTCGTTATAGCGTTTATTTCTTCGATAAAGATCAATATACCTCCTAATTGTAGTACGATACATCCAAGCTTTTATTTTATCAAGTGGAAGGGAGAAATCAGATTCTAGTATTTGTAAAAAGACGTCTTGAGTAACATCCTGTGCTTGACTAGGATTAACACCTGACTTAATAAGGTAAGCTATTATTTGATGTGAAATAACTAGTAATTCTTTTTCATAGTCATCTAAAATTGACATTTTACCTCCTTTCGCTATTATATTAAACCCTCTTCATTAATATAACGAATTAAAGAGAGCTTTGGTTACATAAAAAAATAATTTATATATATTAAAAATCAGGTGATGGTAAAAATTAAAGATAAAATAATAAACTTGTTTTTAGTTCATATGTTAGTTCTAAATAATAATATAAAATCGTAAAAATTTTGTTAGACTAACATTGGTTTTAAAATCTTGTAAAAAATAATTATTTTTATTAGGTACTTGACATAAGAAGTAGTTTTTAAGAAAAGAGAGCATGATGAAAAAATATATAAAATGGTTAATTCCCATATCTATTATTGGGATGTTACTAGTAGGCTGTCAAATGAATAGGGGACCTAAAAGTCAGTCAAACGAAGTAAAAAATAGCAAGCAATCAGAAGTGAAGAAAGGTAAAAATATGATAAAAAAGAACAGTTAGCCTACCTAAAGAACATGAACAAGAAATAATGGTGAATTATTTAAATGTATCTTTTGATAGAGTAGAGTATACGATGGTATTTTTAATGAGATGTAGAGTAGATTGAATGCTTTCTTTAAATTTAGAAGTATTATCTAGCTCAGTAATTTTAATATTTGTTTTTCTATTTGTTTTAGTTCTTCCTCTAGATTTTCAGGCTTTATATTAAGGATATATAATTGAATAAAGAAAGTAATGAACTGTCCGATTACTGCTCGAAGTATTTCCATTTTATTCAACGAATTTCCTTCACTTAAACAGTTGAAAATTTTAGTAATGTTTGGATCAGTTGAATTTATTAGCTTAGTAAAAATAGTTGATGTTTCACTATTGATTAATAATTCTTGCATCAATATTTTAATGAGATCATTATTTTTTTCAATAAATTTAAAACGGTCCTGTACAAAGAAATGAATTAGTTCCTCTTTAGTAGAAAATGTAGATAATTCTGTAAAGAAGGGGCGTCCAATAGTTTGTACGATTAACTCGAGAATAAAGACCAAAAGCTTGTCTTTAGTTTCAAAATATTTATATATAGTTGCTTGGCTAACTTCTGCATTTTTAGCTAGTTGAGCAGTGGAAGTTCCATGGAAGCCTTGTGAGGCAAAGAGCTCTATAGCGGATAAAATAACTTTTTGTTTTCCTTTTGGCATCTCTTGGTCATTAATATACTGTTCAATAGAAAAAATAATATTATTTTTCATACTTAGTTCCTTTTCAAATGGTATTATACTTTACGGTATCGTTTTAGTCCAAAGATATTTGCGATGGTTAAAATAATTAAAAATAGAAGAAGTACCAGAAGATTTGAAGAAACGTTAGGTAATCCTTGACCGTACATAATTATTTTTGTAAGTGCATCACCAGAGTAGGAGAGCGGTAGAATTTTACCGACTGTCTGAGCCCAACTTGCCATATTTTCTAGAGGGATTATTCCTGAAAAGAATAATTGAGGCATTATAATTAAGGGAATAAATTGCATCATTTGAAATTCTGATTTTGCTAGAGTAGACATTAAGATTCCTAATGATAAGGCAACCAGAGCCAAAATAAAATTGACAATGATGACACTAAAAATACTACCTACAACTTGAATATCTAGTAGCCAAATAGTTGATAAAACGATAACTATCGTTTGAATAATTGCTAGAATGCCGTATGATAACATATATCCAAATACAATATCACTACGTTTAACAGGAGTTGCAAGGAGTCGATCAAGTGTACCAGAAGTACGCTCTTTTAATAAAGCCATTCCAGAAATTAAAAAAACAAAGAAGAAGACCATAAATCCCATTAGTATTGGTATCATTTTTGCAAAAAAGCCTGTATTTTTATTTCCGTAATTATATTTTTCTTTGATATATTTGGAGCGAGTTTGTAAGGATTGTGCTAGTTTCGGATTCTTATTAGCTAAAATTTTAACTTGCGAAATCAGTTCCTTACTGTTCATTGTATTAACAGCGGTTTTAAAAGCTTGTCTTGTTAAAGTCGTCTTTGAAGAATCTGTATTCGCATAGAAGACAGTATAAGATTTATTGTCCTCCGAAATAAGAGCATCAATTTTATTTGATTTGAGTGCTTTTTTAGCAGATGAGTTAAATTTAAATGATCTCACTTGAATATGCTTAATATTATCTAAATTTGAAACGACCTTCGTGTTAACGTTAATAGTTCCAATCTTAACTTTTGTATTACTATTCGCAGAAAACATAACATTCATCAAAAACATAATTAAAATAGGTGCTAAAAACATCATAGCAAGTGTTCTTTTATCACGAAACAGTTCTTTTATAACCTTTTCAGTTATTGCAATAATTCTCATGATTATTCTCCTTCAGCTTTTAAGAAAACTTCCTCAATAGTACTCACATTAAATTGTTTTTTTAAATGTAATGGAGTATCAAAGGCAATAATGTTTCCACGTAATAGTAGTGCAACCTTACTTGTTAATTCTGCTTCATCCATAACGTGGGTTGTAATAAAGATAGAATGTCCTTCATCCTTAATATTAATTAGCTCTTGCCAGATTTTTCTCCTCAAGGATGGATCAATTCCAACGGTAGGTTCATCTAGGATTAAAACTGTGGGGTTTCCAAGTAGGGCGATGGCTAGAGAAAGCCGTCTTTTCATACCTCCTGAGTAACCTGAGACAAATTTATCAAGTTGGTTTTCTAGATCTACTACTTTAGAAATATGAGTTATCTGCTGTTTTAATTCAGTTTTTTGAATACCTTTCATTTTTCCAAAGAATAATAAATTTTCTAAGCCAGTTAAAGACTCGTATAAGGCATCAGATTGAGCCATATAGCCAATTTGATTTAAAATATTACGATCTGGCATTTGAGTATCAAGAACAAGAGCTGTTCCCTTATCTGCTTTTTCCATGCCAAGCATAGTTTTAATCAAGGTAGATTTCCCTGCTCCAGAGGGTCCTATTAATCCAATTATTTCGCCTTTAAACACCTCCAAATTAATATTATTTAAAACGGTTTCTGAGGCATATGCTTTTTGTAGTTTTTTTAAATCGATGACTTTTTTCATGATAACTTTTTGCTCCTCTCTCAGTGAGTGAGTGTTTACTCACTTATTTGATATCATATATTATAGTGTGTAAAGACAGGCTTGTCAATAAAAGAATTGACAGGAAGTTAATATACCATAATAGTCAATAAAATGGCTTATTTGAGATAACTAATTTTTTATCTTAAAAATCAGTTGCATGGAGAGCATTCGTGAAAATGGGCACAGAATAAAACGACTAAGAATATCCTTGTCGTTTTATTTTTTATATAGTTATACCTCTTTTAAAATTCAATATAATAATGTTTATTCAGGTATTTTTTAACAATGATATGAAGAGAGAAGCTAAGTCCCAGTATAATTAAATAAATCCAAAGGGGGATATTAATGAAAGGAAGATGATAATATTTTCCTATAAGGATATAAGCTATGATAAGCGAAAGAATTAGAAATATATATCGAAAGAAATATTTCTTTTCTTTCGATTTATCGAAGTTATATGTAGCATATATTATGGTATCAGCTATCTTGACAGCAATAATACTGATAAAGATTGCAAAAAGAACATCTAATAGAGTAATAGGGATTAGATCTGGTACTGACTGTTGAAGTGCTTCAGTAATGAGATATCCTCCTAAAAAGATAATCATTTGGATAGTTAGTAGTAAAATGGCTAAATCCCAACGTTGTAATGTTTCTTCTTTCTTAGAGATTTTAGGTGTAGATTTAATAACTTGGTTTATAAAGTCATGCCTATCTTCTCCAAATACACTAACTAAACTTGCTTGTCGCTCTTGTGCTTCTAATAACATATTGACAATATCATTTCGAATGAGCTCCTGATGGTAGGGGCTAATGCTAGCACCTCGCAAATAGACAATCATATCTGTATAGGTTTGGTTATTAGAGTTATCAATTCTTCCTTCTAATAGCGTATTTTCTTTTTGTAATTTTTTCAGTTTATCCATGCTAGTTTCCTCTCCAATTTTTAGAGTAGTTTGTTTAATGCTTTACTAAGTGACTCCCAATTCTGTTTAAATTGGGCTAATTGCTCCACGCCTTCATTGGTTAACGTATAATATTTACGCTTAGGTCCTTGAGGGGAAGGCTTTTGTTGTCCTTTTATATATTTATTGCTTTGTAGTCTTAAGATAATGGGGTAGATTGTCCCTTCGGAAATTTCTCCAAAACCATAAGAATTTAATTTTTTTGAGATTTCATAAGCATAAGTCTCCTCTTGCTGTATGATTTTTAGGATAGCTCCTTCAAGTAATCCTTTTAGCATTTGCGATGGAATCATATTATATCCTTGTCTATATTGTAATACAAGTTACTGGTATAGCTACATTGTAATACAAAGTAGTTGAGATGTCAAATATAACTAAGTTACCGGTAGAAAATAAGAGTGATAGACGATGATTCTTCTAAAATAGGTTTGTTTATGTCCTTTAGTTTATGTTATAATAATGTGAAGAAACTTTAGGAGTGAGTATGAAAATAGATAAAAAAGAACTTTTAGCACTTATTGCTAGTATTATTTTATTAATTTTTGCTTCTGTTACGTTTTTCTTATTTAAAGATCATGGCACTACTCAAATGGATACTGTAGAAAGCAGTGTTAACCATGTCAGTGATTCTCAATTAACTGAGGCACAAGATATGTTAGATAAATTTGAGAAGAAACCTTCAGAAAAATTATTGAAGGATGTCGAACTTGCTTTAAATAAATTGTCCAATTCTTCTAAAAAAGAAGCTTTGCAAAAACGTTTTAAGAAAGCAAAAGATAAGTATCTTAAAGACGAAGCAGATAAGAAAGCTACCAAAGATGCTACAGATTTAGTAGAAATTCTAGAACAAGCCCCTTCAGAAGAAAATGTGTTAAAAGCTGAAGCAGCAGTCAATAAGTTAACTGTCAAAGAATCTAAAGAAGCTTTACAAAAACGTATTGATACTGTTAAGACACAATATGGTTTGATTGGGAATCAAACTCCCTCTAGTTCAGTAGCTGAAACTACAGAACAAGGGACAGCTAATCCTGCTAGTCAGGATACTTCTAGTTACGTTAATCAGAATGTAGCACCAACTTATGAGCAACCGCAAGCGAATAATACACCAGTTACTCCAGGGGTTAACAATACTGTTCCGACTCCAGGAACTGGTACTGTACCTGCTACTAATGGGACAGGTGTTGCTCAGTAAAATCCTGAAAGTCTAGTTTTACTAGACTTTTTTGCTATGCTTTTTAATTAGCCATTCTCATCAAAAACTATAAGAGAATTAGCAATTGATAGTTTTGAAGAAGGAAAAGAATTATGAGCAACAGCAATTAAAACCTTAAAAATACAACCAAGTGAAGTGGTTTATAACAAGTGTACAGTTCTTTCTTAGAATAAACCATGACTTGTCAAAAAATAGGTATATACCATTTACAAAAATACCTTAAAGCGTTATAATGAGAGTGAATGGGGGGAAGAAGATGACGAAGTACATCAAGGCTGACCGATTCTTTTATGCTGATCATGTAAAGGAAAACGGTTATTTAGAAATAAAAGATAATCACTTTGGTAAATGGATAGAAAATATTTCTGGACAAGAGGAGATTTTAGATTATTCAGGTTATCAAATAGCACCTGGTTTAGTTGATACACATATTCATGGTTTTGCTGGCGCTGATGTTATGGATTGTGATTCAGAAGGAATTTTGCGAATGAGTGCTGGCTTACTATCTACTGGAGTCACATCTTTCTTGCCGACAACCCTAACTTCAGATACAAAGCGACTAGAAGAGGCGTCTAAATCAGTTGCGGCAGTAGCGGGCAAAGAACAAGGAGCAAAAATTCAAGGCATCTATTTTGAGGGACCATATTTTACTGAGGAATATAAAGGAGCTCAAAATCCGATTTATATGAGAAATCCAAACTTGGAAGAGTTTGCTCAATGGCAGAAGGCTGCAAAAGGCTTGATTACAAAAATTGCTTTGGCACCAGAACGTGAGGGAGTTGAGGAATTTGTCTCAGCAATCACAAAGCAAGGTGTTACGGTAGCTTTAGGTCATTCTAATGGGACATATAAAGAAGCTAAAAAGGCAGTGAAGGCGGGTGCCTCAGTTTGGGTACATGCGTATAATGGTATGCGTGGTTTGACACACCGAGAACCAGGTATGGTTGGTGCGGTTTATAATTTACCTAATACCTATGCCGAACTCATTTGCGATGGTCATCACGTTGATCCTGTTGCTTGTGACATTTTAATGACACAAAAAGGCCATAATCATGTGGCATTAATAACAGATTGTATGGCAGCTGGAGGTGCCCCTGATGGAGATTATATGTTAGGGGAATTGCCCGTGGTTGTGTCTAATGGAACTGCGCGTTTGAAAGATGGAGGTAATTTAGCTGGTTCTATTCTTAAGCTCAAAGATGGATTAAAAAATGTTGTAGAATGGGGAATTGCTACTCCGGAAGAGGCAGTGCGTATGGCGAGTTATGTTCCGGCAGTGTCTGTAGGCATTGATAATGTCTGTGGACAGATAAAAGAAGGTTATGCAGCGGATTTTATTGTATTAGATAAACATCTAGATTTAGTTGCAACATACCTTGATGGGGAAAAACGTTGGCAATCTTGAAAGAACTAGTTTTTACTAGTTCTTTTTAATTTATTAATTTTTAATGAAATATAGTTTGACAATAAAACTATTTTTTCTTATAATGTTGTAATATAATACAAAACAATAGGAGTTTACAATGTCAATTATTATTGGGTTAATGGCCGCTATGTTTATTATTCGTTTAGCTTATTTAAAGCTATCTATAGCTAATGAAAAGGCCTTAAGAAAAAATGGTGCTAAAGAATATGGTGTAGGTGTTTCAAAAGCAATCACAGTTCTTCATATTATCATTTATTTTTCATCTGTAACTGAGGCTATTCTAACAAAAGCAAGTTTTAATTTTGTTAGCGTAATCGGGCTTAGCTTGATGATTTTTTCTGTGTTTATGTTACATACAGTAACACGTTTACTTGGTCGTATTTGGACAGTGAAATTAATGGTAGATAAAAATCATCAATTTGTAGATCACTGGTTATTTAGGGTTGTTAAGCATCCTAACTATTTCTTAAATATTGCTCCTGAACTTTTAGGTGTAACTTTATTGTGTCATGCTAAATACACAGCATTATTTGTCTTGCCAATTTATGCTTTTGTTATTTATTTAAGAATTCGTGAAGAAAACTTATTATTAAAAACGATCATTATTCCAAATGGAATCAAAAAGTCTAGGGTATATTAAGAATAAGATAAATAGTAGACATAAAAGTCATTTTTTGTTATACTGTCTCAGTAAGAAGAGGTGTTCATCAGCTGTTTTTTTAGCGAGCTCAAGGTAGTGAAAGTTGGGTAGAATAGGATGAATATTGGCACTTTTTAGTGAGTAAAAGTACAATCAAAAATGAAGTAATAAATTAGGGTGGAACCGCGTCTTTGACGCCCCTGTGCTGTTGGGCATAGGTGGTGTAGGACGTGGTTTTTATCATTTGTCCGTTTTAAGTCAATTGTTGTCACCTTCCCAACAGCTGTAATAAAGTGTGAAAGAAGGAAAATGATGTCTAAGAAATTAACTTTTCAAGAAATTATTCTAACTTTACAACAGTTTTGGAATGACCAAGGCTGTATGTTAATGCAAGCTTATGATAATGAGAAAGGAGCAGGGACAATGAGCCCTTATACTTTCTTACGTGCTATAGGCCCTGAGCCTTGGAATGCTGCATACGTTGAACCATCACGTCGTCCAGCTGACGGCCGCTATGGCGAAAATCCAAACCGTCTTTACCAACATCATCAATTTCAAGTGGTAATGAAGCCTTCGCCGTCAAATATTCAAGAACTTTATTTGAAGTCTTTGGAATTACTAGGTATCAATCCACTTGAGCATGATATCCGTTTTGTTGAAGATAACTGGGAAAATCCATCTACAGGTTCAGCTGGATTAGGTTGGGAAGTTTGGCTTGATGGAATGGAAATAACACAATTTACTTATTTCCAACAAGTAGGTGGACTTCAAACAGGTCCTGTAACTTCTGAAGTTACTTATGGACTAGAGCGTTTAGCCTCTTATATTCAAGAGGTAGATTCTGTTTATGATATTGAGTGGGCACCAGGTGTTAAATATGGTGAAATCTTTACTCAGCCAGAGTATGAGCATTCAAAATATTCATTTGAGATATCAGACCAAGTAATGTTACTTGAAAACTTTGAGAAATTTGAAAGAGAAGCAAAACGTGCTTTAGAAGAAGGACTTGTTCATCCAGCTTATGACTACGTCCTTAAATGTTCACACACCTTTAATTTATTAGATGCACGTGGAGCAGTATCTGTTACTGAGCGTGCAGGCTATATTGCACGTATCCGGAATTTAGCACGTGTTGTTGCTAAAACCTTTGTTGCCGAACGTAAAAAACTTGGTTTCCCACTTTTGGATGAGGAAACTCGTATCAAATTACTTGCTGAGGAAGACTAATGAACACACTCATTGTTAATAGTCATCCTGATTTTTCGAATCCGTACTCATTTACAACTATTCTACAAGAAAAGTTTATTGAACTTTATAATGAGCATTTTCCTAACCATCAGTTATCTATTTTAAATTTATATGATTGTGTTTTGCCAGAAATTACGAAAGAAGTACTACTTTCGATTTGGTCTAAACAAAGAAAGGGTTTGGAATTAACAGCCGATGAGATTGTTCAAGCTAAAATCTCTAAAGATTTACTTGAACAGTTTAAGTCACATCACCGTATTGTCTTTGTTTCTCCAATGCACAATTACAATGTGACTGCTAGAGCAAAAACTTATATTGATAATATTTTTATTGCAGGTGAGACTTTCAAGTACACTGAAAATGGTTCAGTCGGATTAATGACAGATGACTATCGTCTGCTTATGTTAGAATCTGCGGGTTCTATTTATTCTAAAGGACAGTATAGTCCATATGAATTTCCTGTTCATTATTTAAAAGCTATCTTTAAAGATTTTATGGCTTTTGATGATTTCTGTGTTGTTCGTGCAGAAGGTACCGATATTTTAGATAGGCAAGTTGTTCTTGATAAGATGAATCAGGATTTAAGAGAAGCATTTGAAGCGTTTTACAGTAAGGAGTAGGAAATGACTAAAGATTTATTATTGGAGCTTGGCCTTGAAGAGTTGCCAGCTTATGTTGTGACACCGAGTGAGAAGCAATTGGGCCAAAAAATGGTCAAGTTTTTAGAGGATCATCGTTTATCATTTGAAACTGTTCAAATTTTTTCAACTCCACGTCGTTTGGCTGTTCGTGTGAAAGGATTGGCAGACCAGCAGACAGATTTAACAGAAGATTTCAAGGGTCCTTCTAAGAAAATTGCTTTGGATGCAGAAGGGAATTTTTCTAAAGCAGCCCAAGGTTTTGTTCGCGGAAAAGGTTTAAGTGTTGATGATATCGAATTTCGTGAAGTTAAGGGAGAAGAATATGTTTATGTCACTAAGCATGAAACTGGAAAAAGTGCGATTGATGTTTTAGCGAGTGTGACAGAGGTATTAACAGAATTGACTTTCCCAGTGAACATGCATTGGGCAAATAATAGTTTTGAATATATTCGTCCAGTTCACACTTTAGTGGTATTATTAGATGATCAAGCCTTAGAGCTAGACTTCCTTGATATTCATTCAGGGCGTATTAGTCGAGGACACCGTTTCTTGGGTTCTGACACTGAAATTTCATCTGCCAGTTCGTATGAAGATGACTTGCGACAACAATTTGTTATTGCTGATGCAAAAGAACGCCAGCAAATGATTGTTAATCAAATTCATGCTATCGAAGAAAAGAAAAATATTTCAGTTGAAATTGACGAAGATTTACTAAATGAAGTGCTTAATTTAGTTGAGTATCCGACAGCATTCTTGGGTTCTTTTGACGAGAAATACCTTGATGTACCTGAAGAAGTTTTAGTCACTTCAATGAAAAATCATCAACGCTATTTTGTTGTTCGCGACAGGGATGGAAAATTGTTACCAAACTTTATTTCTGTGCGTAATGGAAATGCTGAGCATATCGAAAATGTTATAAAAGGTAATGAAAAAGTTTTAGTGGCTCGTCTTGAAGATGGTGAATTCTTCTGGCAAGAAGATCAGAAACTTAATATTGCAGATTTAGTTGAGAAATTAAAACAAGTAACTTTCCATGAAAAAATTGGTTCACTTTATGAACATATGGATCGTGTAAAAGTTATTTCACAATATTTGGCTGAGAAGGCAGATCTTTCTGATGAAGAAAAATTAGCTGTGCTTCGAGCTGCAAGTATTTATAAATTTGACCTCTTAACTGGAATGGTTGATGAGTTTGATGAATTACAAGGTATTATGGGTGAGAAATATGCCTTACTTGCAGGGGAACAGCCCGCAGTAGCAGCAGCGATACGTGAACATTATATGCCGACATCTGCAGATGGAGAGCTTCCAGAAACCAGAGTTGGTGCAATTCTAGCTTTAGCTGATAAATTTGACACCTTACTTTCATTCTTCTCAGTTGGTTTGATTCCAAGTGGTTCAAATGATCCATATGCTCTTCGTCGAGCTACTCAGGGGATTGTCCGTATTTTGGAAGCTTTTGGTTGGGATATCCCACTTGATGAATTAGTAACTAACCTTTATGGTCTATCGTTTGCTAGTTTAGATTATGCTAATCAAAAAGAGGTCATGGCCTTTATTTCAGCTCGTATTGAAAAGATGATTGGCTCTAAGGTCCCTAAAGATATTCGAGAAGCCGTTTTAGAATCAGACACTTATATTGTTAGCCTTATTCTAGAAGCTAGTCAAGCATTGGTGCAAAAGAGCAAGGATGCTCAATATAAAGTTTCCGTTGAAAGTTTGTCACGTGCATTTAATTTAGCTGAAAAAGTTACTCATTCTGTATTGGTGGACTCTTCATTGTTTGAAAATAATCAAGAGAAGGCGCTATATCAAGCTATTTTGTCACTTGAACTGACTGAGGATATGCATGACAACTTAGATAAGCTTTTCGCACTTAGTCCAATTATTAATGATTTCTTTGATAATACAATGGTAATGACAGATGATGAAAAAATGAAACAAAATCGTCTGGCTTTACTCAATAGCCTTGTTGCAAAGGCAAGAACAGTCGCTGCTTTTAACTTATTAAACACAAAATAAGGAGGCATTTTATGGATCCTAAAAAAATTGCTCGTATTAACGAGCTTTCAAAAAAGGAAAAAACAGTTGGATTGACCGGAGAAGAGAAGGTTGAACAAGCAAAGCTCCGTGAAGAGTATATTGAAGGTTTCCGCCGATCAGTCCGTCACCACGTTGAAGGAATTAAATTAGTGGATGATGAGGGCAATGATGTTACCCCGGAAAAACTTCGTCAAGTCCAGAGAGAAAAAGGACTACATGGTCGTAGTTTGGATGATCCAAATTCTTAATGGTGAGACAATTTTAGATTAAAGTCAACACTTGGGTGGGGCAAAAGATAATCTTTGTCTCGCCTTTTTTATTAGGAAGGAAAAAATAATGATTGAATTACTATTAGCATTACTGTTATGGAATATTTTAGTATTTGCAACCTATGCTATTGATAAAAGGCGTGCAATTAGAGGGGCATGGCGTATTAGTGAGAAAACATTGATGATAGAGAGTTTATTATTAGGGGGATTTGGTGCATTCCTAGGTGGAGAAGTTTTTCGTCATAAAACGACTAAATGGTATTTCAGACTAGTTTGGTATATCGGAATGATTATTGATTTAGCTATTATTTGGCTAATTTGGTGTTATTGATGATATCTTATCAAAAATTTTAGGAGCATATTAAATTTTTGATAGTGCAGGATAGACTGATTTAGGTATAATAGAATTACAAAAAGAAAACGCTTACTTTTAAGGAGGAAGTTTATGTCTTCAGAAGAAAAATACATTATGGCGATTGACCAGGGAACAACAAGCTCTCGAGCAATTATTTTTAATAAAAAAGGTGAAAAAATTGCGAGTAGCCAAAAAGAATTTCCCCAAATTTTTCCTCAAGCAGGCTGGGTAGAGCATAATGCTAATCAGATTTGGAATTCTGTTCAATCTGTCATTGCTGGAGCTTTTATTGAATCAAGCATCAAACCTGGACAGATAGAGGCTATTGGGATTACCAATCAACGTGAAACAACTGTTGTTTGGGATAAAAAAACAGGTCTTCCAATTTATAATGCTATTGTATGGCAATCGCGACAAACAGCCCCGATTGCTGATCAATTGAAGCAAGAAGGTCATACTAACATGATTCATGAAAAAACTGGTCTTGTCATTGATGCTTACTTCTCAGCAACAAAAGTTCGTTGGATTTTAGACCACGTTCCTGGAGCACAGGAACGTGCTGAAAAAGGAGAGTTGCTTTTTGGAACAATTGATACTTGGTTAGTTTGGAAGTTAACTGATGGTCTCATCCATGTTACAGACTATTCAAATGCTGCTCGTACGATGCTTTATAATATTAAAGAACTTAAATGGGATGATGAAATTTTAGAGTTACTAAATATTCCTAAAGCAATGTTACCAGAAGTAAAATCTAATTCTGAAGTTTATGGGAAAACTACTCCATTCCATTTTTACGGTGGAGAGGTGCCAATTTCTGGTATGGCTGGTGACCAACAGGCAGCATTATTTGGACAGTTGGCCTTTGAACCTGGTATGGTAAAAAACACTTATGGTACAGGTTCCTTCATTATCATGAATACGGGCGAAGAGATGCAACTGTCTCAAAATAATCTATTAACAACGATTGGTTACGGCATTAATGGTAAGGTTCATTATGCACTTGAAGGATCAATCTTCATTGCAGGAAGCGCTATTCAATGGTTACGTGATGGTCTTAGAATGATTGAAACGTCAAGTGAGTCAGAAGGCCTTGCTCAATCATCAACAAGTGACGATGAGGTTTATGTGGTTCCAGCTTTTACAGGTTTGGGTGCACCGTATTGGGATTCAAATGCTAGAGGGTCAGTATTTGGATTAACTCGTGGGACAAGTAAAGAAGATTTTGTTAAAGCTACACTTCAGTCAATTGCTTATCAAGTACGAGACGTTATTGACACTATGCAAGTTGATTCAGGAATTGATATCCAACAACTTCGTGTAGATGGTGGAGCTGCAATGAATAATTTATTAATGCAATTCCAAGCGGATATTTTAGGGATTGATATTGCTCGTGCGAAGAACCTTGAAACTACTGCCTTGGGTGCAGCTTTCTTAGCCGGACTTTCAGTTGGCTATTGGGAAAGTATGGATGAACTAAAAGAACTGAACGCAACAGGACAACTTTTCCAAGCAACAATGAATGAGTCTCGAAAAGAAAAACTGTATAAAGGGTGGAGAAAAGCTGTCAAAGCGACACAAGTATTTGCTCAAGAGGATTAAGGGGGTGTAGAGATGGAATTTTCACGAGAAACACGACGTTTAGCCTTACAAAGAATGCAAGATCGTACTCTGGATTTACTTATCATAGGTGGGGGTATCACAGGCGCTGGTGTCGCTTTACAAGCAGCAGCTAGTGGATTAGATACTGGACTTATTGAAATGCAAGATTTTGCAGAAGGGACAAGTAGTCGCTCAACAAAATTGGTCCATGGTGGTCTTCGTTACTTGAAGCAATTTGATGTAGAAGTTGTTTCTGATACAGTATCAGAGCGTGCAGTCGTGCAGCAAATTGCACCACACATTCCTAAGCCAGATCCAATGCTTTTACCGGTTTACGATGAGCCGGGTTCTACTTTTAGTATGTTTCGCCTTAAAGTGGCTATGGATTTATATGATTTATTAGCAGGTGTGACAAACACACCCGCAGCCAATAAAGTTTTAAGCGCAGAAGATGTTCTTAAGCGTGAGCCTGATTTACAAAAAGAAGGTTTGCTAGGCGGAGGGGTCTATTTAGATTTCCGTAATAACGATGCACGCCTAGTGATTGAAAATATTAAACGCGCTAATAGGGATGGAGCCTATATTGCCAGTCATGTCAAAGCTGAGGACTTCTTATTTGATGACAACAATCAAATTATAGGAGTACGTGCGCGTGATTTGTTGACTGACCAAGTTATCGATATAAAAGCTAGGCTTGTTATTAATACAACTGGACCTTGGAGTGACACCGTTCGCAACTTCTCCAATGAAGGTAAACAAATTCATCAATTACGTCCAACTAAGGGAGTTCACTTAGTTGTAGATCGCCAAAAATTAAATATTTCTCAACCTGTTTATGTTGATACAGGCCTGAATGATGGTCGTATGATTTTTGTTTTGCCACGTGAAGATAAGACTTATTTTGGAACTACAGATACTGATTACCATGGAGACTTAGAACATCCTACGGTAACTAAAGAAGATGTTGACTACCTCCTTAATATTGTAAACAAACGCTTCCCAGAAGCAGAGCTTACTATTGATGATATTGAGAGTTCATGGGCAGGTTTGCGTCCACTACTATCAGGGAATAGTGCCTCTGACTATAATGGAGGCAATAGTGGAAAACTAAGCGATGAAAGTTTTGAAGAATTAATTGATTCCGTTAAAGATTATATTGCACATAAAAATCATCGTGAGGATGTTGAAAAAGCTATTTCTCATGTAGAATCTAGTACTTCTGAAAAAGAATTGGACCCATCAGCTGTTTCTCGAGGATCAAGTTTTGAGCGTGATGATAATGGCCTATTAACACTTGCTGGTGGTAAAATTACTGATTATCGAAAAATGGCAGAAGGTGCCATGGAAACTATTATTAACATTTTGGATAAAGAATATAATCGCAAGTTTAAACTAATCAATTCTAAAACCTATCCTGTTTCAGGAGGAGAGATTAACCCATCTAATGTTGATTCTGAAATTGAAGCTTATGCTCAATTGGGCACACTAAGTGGTTTAAGTATTGAGGATGCACGTTATATTGCTAACCTTTATGGGTCAAATGCACCAAAATTATTTGCATTGACACGCCAAATTACAGAAGCAGAAGGTCTGAGCTTGGTAGAAACGTTGTCACTTCACTATGCTATGGATTATGAAATGGCGCTTAGCCCAACGGATTTCTTCTTAAGACGTACGAACCATATGCTTTTCATGAGAGATAATTTAGATTCTTTGATTCAGCCTGTTATTGATGAGATGGCTAAACATTATCAATGGTCTGATCAAGACAAAACTTTCTATGAAGAAGAATTACATGAGACTCTAAAAGACAATGACTTGGCAGCTTTGAAGGATAATTGAAGGAGATAATAATGGATATTTTTGGAGAATTCTTAGGAACAGCTCTCTTAGTCTTACTTGGTAATGGTGTTGTAGCAGGTGTTGTTTTGCCTAAAACGAAGAATCATAATTCTGGATGGATTGTTATCACATTTGGATGGGGACTTGCTGTAGCTATTGCAGCGTTGGTATCTGGCAATATTAGCCCTGCCCACTTGAATCCAGCTGTGTCATTAGCTTTTGCGATCAAAGGTGATTTAGCTTGGGGAACAGCTATTCTTTATATGATTGCACAGATTATTGGTGCAATGCTAGGTTCACTTCTTGTTTATTTGCAATTTAGACCCCATTATGAGGCTGCAGAAAATAGAGCAGACATCCTTGGAACTTTTGCAACTGGTCCGGCTTTGAAGGATAATTTTTCCAATTTTTTAAGTGAAGTATTGGGAACACTTGTTCTTGTACTTACTATTTTTGCCATCGGAAAATACAATATGCCTCCAGGAGTTGGTACGATGAGTGTTGGTATGTTAGTGGTTGGGATTGGTCTATCGCTCGGTGGAACAACAGGTTATGCTATTAATCCTGCACGTGATTTTGGTCCTCGTTTATTGCATGCCTTGTTACCGATGAAGAACAAAGGTGATTCTGATTGGACTTATTCATGGATTCCGATAGTAGGACCTATGGTAGGAGCTATTTTAGCAGCCTTAATATTTGCTATGATGTAAGAGATTTTTGATGCTGAGACCGACTTTATGGTCTCAGTTTTTTGTTACCGTTTTCAAAAATAACTTCTTTTGTTATAATAAGTAATTATGACAGAAAAATATGTAAATAAAGTAATTGTCATTTTAGGAGCTTCTTTTGCTGGTATGACTTGTGCGCAGAAATTACGCCAATTAAATCCTAATTGGGATATCGTTTTGATTGATAAAGAAATTCATCCAGATTATGTTCCAAATGGCTTAAATTGGTATTATCGTCACGAAATTAGTGGTTTAAATCAGGCCATGTGGCAGACAGAAGAAGAGCAACGGTTGCAGAATATACGCTGTCTATTTGGTCTAAAAGTTGAGAAAATTAATAAAGAAGATAGGGAATTAATGTTATCAGATGGTTCTTCTGTCTATTATGATCAATTGATTTGTGCCATGGGCTCCCAAGCAGAATCAACTTATATTGATGGGGCTGATGCGCAAGGTGTTTTAACAACAAAAACTTATGCAACTAGTCAAAATGCTAAGCAGGTATTAGATAAAAGTCATAAGGTAGCAGTTGTTGGGGCAGGTATCATCGGTTTAGATATTGCTTATAGTTTACATGAATCAGGGAAGGCGGTCACTTTGTTAGAAGCTCAAGAAAGACCAGACTTCAGGCATACAGATCCTGATATGTCCCTTCCTTTACTTGATGCGATGGCTGAATCAAAACTACATTTTTTCCAAAATCAAAAGGTTGAGAAAATTACTGTAACCCGAGAAGAAAAACTTTGTTTGCGAACGCTAACAGGAGACACCTTTACAGTTGATGCTGTCATATTAGCTGTTAATTTTCGTCCGGATAGTCGTCTTTTAACTGGGTTGGTTGATTTAAGTGTTGATAATAGTGTTGTTGTAAATGATTATTTCCAAACGAGTGACCCTAATATCTATGCTATTGGCGATTTGATTTGGTCGTATTTTAAAGGTCTTAATAGTGCTTATTATATGCCCTTAATTAACCAAGCAATCCGTTCGGCACAAATGTTGGCATACCATTTATCGGGACATGCTGTTCCAAAATTAAAAATAACACGCGCTACAGGATCTAAACACTTTGGCTATTATAGAGCTAACATTGGATTAACTGAATTGGAAGCTGGTTTTTACGAGGATACCGTTAGTGTTACTTATTTCCCTAAAGAACAGTATGATTTAAGGATAAAATTGATTGCTAACCAAAAAACGGGCCATTTATTGGGGGCTCAATTAATCTCAAAGGAAAATTGTTTGGCTACTGCCAATCAGCTTGTTCAAGCTATATCGTGTGATATGACAGATTTTGATCTGGCTTTTCAAGATTTCATTTAT
Organism: Streptococcus sp. FDAARGOS_520; assembly: GCF_003812685.1. NCBI lineage: Bacteria > Bacillati > Bacillota > Bacilli > Lactobacillales > Streptococcaceae > Streptococcus > Streptococcus sp. FDAARGOS_520. Next base: position 1,264,841 of record NZ_CP033810.1, read on the forward strand.
ACAGCTAGAGAATCTGAGATGGCTTATATGTTGCATCAAGCAGCTATCAACCTTTATGAAAAGAGGATTGGGCTATGCGAATAGAAGCTCTAATGGAAAAAGAAAGGCGTGTTCAATATCGGCTACTTTCTTTTTTAAGAGGCTCTCCTCAGGCAATAGCACTGAAGTTAGCTTTATTAGAAACTGGTTTAAGTCGAGCAACTTTTCTTAAATATATCAATAATCTTAATAGCTACTTTGAACAAGAAAAAGTTAATTGTCGAATCGTTTATTATAAGGATAAGTTATTTTTAGAAGAGGATTATAACTTATCCAATCAAGAAGTGTTGAAAGCTCTGATGAAAGATAGTATTAAATACACTATCTTAATATCTTTATTTAATCAGCGTCAGTTCACAATCGTTGGTCTTTCTCAAGAATTGATGGTTAGTGAGGCTACTTTAAATCGTCATCTTGCTCATCTCAATGAATTGTTAGCGGAATTTGATATTGCTATTTCACAAGGAAAACAGATTGGTGATGAATTGCAATGGCGTTATTTTTATTATGAATTATTCAAGCAACTATGGTCTTATGACAAGTGCCAAAATATGATAAAGAAATTAGACTTAGACTCATTAATTCTATTAATAGAGCGCTTGGCTCAACATACTTTAACTCGAGAAGCTCATCAAAATCTGGGACTTTGGTTTAGTATTTGTCATCATCGTCTCCTTGCTATGGAAAAAATATCTGATAATCTCAAGCCTATTGTGAAACATTATCAATGTAATGCTTTTTATAAACGGTTAGACGCAGCCTTAGTTTTGTATATGAGTCGTTTTGCTCTTGAGTATAGGGAAGGAGAAGTTCTGGCAACTTTTGCTTTTCTACATTCACAAAATATTTTACCAATCAATACAATGGAATACATCATGGGATTTGGAGGCCCGATTATTGATTGTGTAACCGAAACAATCATCTACTTTAAAAAGGAGAGTATTTTAGCTGACGAGACATCAGATCAGGTTATTTACCAACTTGGTCAGTTATATAGCCATTATTATTTCTTTAAAGGTCATATTTTAGTTGAACAACCTGATTTAGAACAAACGTATCGACTTATTGATCATAATATGAGGGATAAGTTGCATCATATTTCAAAGAAGATTATTGCAAATGTTAATCGAATTAGACCTTTAACAGAAGATGGTTGTTCTTTGCTGACTTTACATTTGTTGGAATTGCTTATTTTCTCGAAAAATAGTCAAAAAATGCCCTTTAGGATTGGTCTAGATATGACAGGTAATGCTGTGGAACAGTCATTGTTGGAATATCGCATTCGACAACATTTCTCTGGTAATAATTCTATTCAAGTCGAACCTTATGACGAAGGAAAGGGATTTGATATGGTTATTTATCAGAGTCACTCAAGACCTTATAAAGCCAAACTAACCTATTGCCTTAATAAAGGTGCTTCAGAGCGAGAACTACAGGAAATAGATTCACTTATTTATGACAATTAATCCCATTACTTAATTGAATGGTTTTAATCCCTCCAGAAATTGTTAAAACGTTTACGTATTTTATGTTATAATATCAAAGACGAACAATTTTAAATTTAGTTGTTAAAAACAGAAAGGTTTTATCATGACATTTGACACCATTGATCAATTAGCGGTTAATACAGTCCGCACGCTTTCTATTGATGCTATCCAAGCAGCAAATTCTGGGCACCCAGGTCTTCCTATGGGAGCTGCGCCTATGGCTTATGTGCTTTGGAATAAATTCTTAAATGTAAACCCAAAAACAAGTCGCAATTGGACAAACCGTGACCGTTTTGTGCTATCAGCTGGGCATGGTTCAGCTCTTCTTTATAGCCTACTTCATTTAGCTGGCTATGATTTATCAATTGATGATTTAAAACAATTTCGCCAATGGGGATCAAAAACACCTGGACATCCAGAAGTTAACCATACTGATGGTGTAGAAGCAACAACTGGACCTTTAGGGCAAGGTATTGCTAATGCTGTTGGTATGGCAATGGCTGAAGCTCATTTGGCTGCTAAATTTAATAAACCAGGCTTTGATTTAGTTGATCATTACACTTATACACTTCATGGTGATGGTTGTTTGATGGAGGGTGTTAGCCAAGAAGCTGCCAGTCTTGCTGGACACTTAAAACTTGGTAAATTGGTCCTTCTTTATGATTCAAATGATATCTCACTTGATGGTCCAACATCTCAATCATTTACAGAAGATGTTAAAGGACGTTTTGAATCATATGGTTGGCAACATATCTTAGTTAAAGATGGTAATGATTTAGAAGCGATTGCTGCAGCAATTGAAGCTGCTAAAGCTGAAACTGATAAACCAACCATTATTGAAGTTAAAACTATTATTGGATTTGGCGCAGAGAAACAGGGAACATCTTCAGTTCATGGAGCGCCACTTGGTGCAGAAGGTATTACTTTTGCCAAGAAGGCTTATGGATGGGAATATCCAGACTTTACTGTTCCTGCTGAAGTTGCAGATCGATTTGCCTCAGATCTTCAAGCGCGTGGTGCGAAGGCAGAAGAGGCATGGAATGATCTTTTTGCTAAATATGAAGTTGAGTATCCAGAATTAGCAACTGAATACAAAGAAGCTTTTGCTGGCCAAGCTGAGACAGTTGAACTGAAAGCTCATGACCTAGGTTCATCAGTGGCTAGTCGTGTTTCAAGCCAACAAGCTATTCAACAATTATCGACTCAATTACCGAACCTCTGGGGAGGGTCAGCAGACCTCTCAGCTTCTAATAACACAATGGTAGCAGCAGAAACAGATTTCCAAGCAAGTAACTACGCTGGGCGTAATATTTGGTTTGGTGTACGTGAATTTGCAATGGCTGCTGCAATGAATGGAATTGCGCTTCACGGTGGGACTCGTGTTTATGGGGGTACGTTCTTTGTCTTCTCAAACTACTTGTTACCAGCAGTACGTATGGCTGCACTTCAAAACTTGCCAACTGTCTATGTTATGACACATGATTCTATTGCTGTTGGAGAAGATGGGCCAACTCATGAGCCAATAGAACAATTAGCATCAGTGCGCTCAATGCCTAATTTGAACGTTATCCGTCCCGCAGACGGTAATGAAACAAACGCTGCATGGCAACGAGCTGTATCAGAGACAGATCGACCAACGATGCTTGTTTTAACACGTCAAAACTTACCAGTTCTTGAAGGAACATCAGAATTAGCCCAAGAAGGGGTTAATAAAGGTGCTTATATTTTATCAGAAGCTAAAGGTGAACTTGATGGTATCATCATTGCAACAGGTTCAGAAGTTAAATTAGCTTTAGATACTCAAGACAAACTTGAGTCAGAGGGCATCCATGTTCGCGTCGTATCTATGCCAGCACAAAACATTTTTGATGAACAAGAGGCTTCATATCAAGAGCAAGTGCTTCCATCAGCTGTTACAAAACGTCTTGCTATTGAGGCAGGATCAAGCTTCGGTTGGGGTAAATATGTTGGTTTAAATGGGCTAACACTTACTATTGATACTTGGGGAGCATCAGCACCAGGTAACAGAATTTTCGAAGAGTATGGCTTTACAGTTGAGAATGCTGTATCGCTATATAAAGAACTTTAAGAGCATGAAGAAGTTGGGAAAGATACCTCAACTTCTTTTTTGTAAGATATAGGATGGATTTGAGAATAGTTTTGATAGACTGATAAGTGATGGAAAGCACTCTTTTTTGAAAACGTTTGACAAACATTCCATAGCGCAGTATAATTGATAAAACTATTGTATATATAAAATAATACAACTATTATTAATTATCTTTTTAGAAAGGTTTGTTTATGAAGAAGGAGTGTCGTGATTTTTATCGGCAGATACAGCATACTTACAATGATATATCTGTCCGTGAAGATGCAGTGCTATCATCAATACTATTATCAGCATCGAATGGTTTGATAAAAACTAGCGATGTACCTCGTGTTGCTTATGAGTTAACTCAGCAATTGGAAAATAATGAGATAGAAAAATCTTTCGAGTCATTAGCTACAGTTAAGGAATTGAAAAAATCTGCTAAAAAATTGTCTGAGAGATATGAGCAAAATAAGGTAACAACGGGATTGCTTTCTAAAGTATTTGGAAATCATTAGGAGATAAAAGGAGATTTTTATGATTAAGTTTGAACATGTTTCGAAAGTATACGGAGAAAAAGAAGCTCTCAGTGATTTAACCCTCTCTGTTAAAGATGGTGAGATTTTTGGATTAATAGGTCACAATGGAGCAGGAAAAACAACGACAATTAGTATTCTAACATCTATTATTGATGCAACTTATGGCCAAGTCTATATTGATGACCTACTTTTGACAGAACATCGTGACCAAATTAAGAAAAAAATAGGTTATGTACCGGACTCGCCAGATATTTTCTTAAATTTAACCGCAGAGGAATACTGGTACTTTTTAGCTAAAATTTATGACGTTGCCCCAGAAGATATTGAAGCACGTATCACAAAATTGGTAGACATATTTGAACTAGAGGAGCAACGCTATAATCCTATTGAAAGTTTTTCACATGGTATGCGTCAAAAAGTCATTGTTATAGGTGCCCTTCTTCCAAATCCTGACATTTGGATTCTAGATGAGCCGTTAACTGGTTTAGACCCTCAAGCTTCTTTTGATTTGAAAGAAATGATGAAAGAACATGCTAAAAATGGAAAAACAGTTATTTTTTCAACACATGTCTTAGCAGTTGCAGAACAGTTATGCGACAGAATAGGTATTTTGAAACAAGGGAAATTAATCTTTGTCGGTAGCTTAGGTGAGTTAAAAATGAAATATCCAGATAAAGATTTGGAAACTATCTATTTGGAATTAGCAGGACGTCAAGCTAGTAGGGAGGGATAAAGTATGAATTGGTCACGTATCTGGGAACTCGTAAAAATTAATATCCTTTATTCAAACCCTCAGACTCTATCGGCACTAAGAAAAAAGCAAGAAAAACATCCTAAAAAAGAATTTTCAGCTTATAAATCCATGTTTAGAAATCAGTTATTTCAGATTTTGCTCTTTTCAATAATTTATGTATTTCTCTTTGTATCACTTGATTTTAAAGAATATCCGGGCTACTTCACGTTCTACATTGGTATCTTTACACTAGTATCCATTATCTACTCTTTTATTGCGATGTACAGTGTTTTCTATGAGAGTGACGATGTTAAACAATATGCTTATTTGCCTATTAAATCTGAAGAGCTCTATGTTGCTAAAATTTTTGCAACATTTGGGATGTCTGTAACTTTTCTAATGCCAATCCTAACCTTAATGATTGTGGCTTATTGGCGTATAATAGGTGGCCCACTTGCGGTCCTCCTAGCAATCATAAATTTTGCTATTTTATTTTTATCGGTAACGGTGATTTCATTGTATATTAATAGTTTAATAGGCCGTGCCATTATTCGAAGTGCTAATCGGAAACTTATTTCTACTATATTAATTTCACTAGCTACATTTGGAGCAATAGTTCCCTTATTATTTGTGAATATGACGAGTCAAAAGATGGTACAAGGGAAATTACAAGATATCGCTCCAATCCCTTATGTCAGAGGTTATTATGATATTGTTACAGCGCCATTTAGTATGGAGAGTCTCCTCAACTATTATCTCCCGCTCTTAATCATTTTATTCTTGATAGGTGCTATTTATAAATGGGTTATGCCACGCTACTATCAGGAGTTGTTGTATGGACAGGTCAAGCAGAGAAAAGTCCATCGTCAAATCGATTTTAGTAAACGTGAGTCAATTAATAAAACTCTTGTTAAACACCATTTATCAAGTTTACAAAATGCGACATTATTGACAAATACATTTTTAATGCCACTATTATATCTAGCAATGTTCATTGTTCCAATTTTGAATAATGGTAAAGAGATTGGTCGATTTTTTAATGAAAATTATTTTGGGATAGCTTTTCTAGCAGGAATATTAATAGGTAGTTTATGTGTGATGCCAGCTAGCATTGTAGGGGTAGGTATTTCTTTAGAAAAAAGTAATTTCTACTTTATAAAAAGTTTGCCTATATCATTTTCGTATTTCTTGAAGCATAAATTTGTAACTTTGATAACCTTACAACTTGCAGTTCCTACTTTTATTTATTTCTTGGTAGGATTCTTTCTACTTAAACTATCAATCCTCGTTTTATTGAGCTTCATTTTAGGTCTAGTCTTCATGGGACTTATCGAAGGCCAGTTTATTTATAGACGTGACTATAAACATTTGTTCTTGAATTGGCAAGAGGTTACGCAACTATTTAATAGAGGGTTAGGCCAATGGCTGTTAGTTGGTTCATTGTTTGGAATGATGATAATAGGTAGTTTTCTTATTGGAATAAGTATTTTTTGGTCAATGGTATGGAATACTGTAGCTGTCAATATCATAATCCTTATCATTGGGTTGCTCATATTATCAATTTGCCAATACTTACTGCTAAAAAATTTTTGGAAGAAGCTTGTTTAGTAAAAAGGTTTTAGAAAAATCATACAGTAAGAATAATGCTTAATAACTGAGATAGTTATAGCGGATAAAATAAAGGCTTGTTGTGGACTTTACGGTTGGAAGGCAGCCACTGTAATCCTTTGTTTAATAACGCTAGTTTTAGCTCTAAAATATTTGATTTTTATTGCTATCTATTATATCTTATCAGACAAAGAGACTAGGGATAACCTAGTCTCTTTGTCTGATGCTAACTTGTTTTTCGTAATATTGTGCTAGAATGAATGTCAATATAGCAGTTGTGCTTACAGTAATGATAACTGCAATAAGCATGGTAATAAAAAGATGTGTTGAAGTATGACTGATATAAAGAAACAGACCTGGTAGACCAGAAGAGCCTACAGCGAAGCGGTGAGCGTTCATTATACCGGCATAGAGTCCTCCAAGACCACCACCAATAAGTGAGGCTATTAGAGGATAACGTTTCGGAAGGTTGACACCATATAAGATAGGTTCGGTGATTCCCATATAAGCTGTTATGGCAGCAGGTCCAGCAATTTCTTTAAGTTTTTTTTCTTTTGTTATAAGAGTCACCACTGTACCTGCAGTTGCTTGTGCGATATTTGAGCAGAGCATGCCTGGTCCAAAAATAGAATCAACCCCTAATTTCGCTAGTTGTGTGATTCCTAATGCAGCAATTCCACTATGAACACCAAACATGATTAGGATAGGAGCAAATGCTCCTACTAGAAAAGCAGGTGCCCAACTGGCGTATTTGGATAAAAAAGTAAAAATAACAGCTAAATATTGGCCAGCGATAGTACCCATTGGTCCCAATATAGAGAACGACAAAATTCCCATGCTGAGAAATATTAACATAGGAACAAGCACTAAACGCAGTGATTTAGGAATAATTTGCTTTAAATATTTTTCTATATAAGCCTGAACACAAATAATTAGAATAATGGGAATGACACTTGATGCATAGTTAGTAAGTGTGAATGGGATCGTATGGAATAAGGATACTGGTTTACCAGAAGCTACTAAATTAGCCCAATTAGGGTGAAGGAGCATGACAACAGTTCCCAAAGCTAAAATAGGATTAGCTTTCAATTTTTGAGCAGCTGTGATGGCGATTAAGATAGGTAAAAAATAGAAAACACCATCTGCAAAAAGATTTAGTAATATATATGTTTGAGATGACGGTGTCAAGATTTTGAATACTAGTAATAAAGCTAGCAATGCCTTAATCATACCAGCGCCTGATAAAGCAGGTAAAATCGGTTGGAAAGTCCCAGAAACAAAATCAATAATTCGACTAACTGCTTTGGCTTTTTTGGTTTGTTCTATTTTAGTCGTTGAGTTAGTTTCAATGAGGGAGTTAATTTCTTCAAACACTTTTGCGACATGAGTCCCTATCACTATCTGATGTTGCCCTCCGCTGATAACGACAGTTTTTACCTCTTTTAAAGTTTTTAATTGCTCAAGGTTTACTTTCGTCGGATCATTGAGACTAAAGCGAAGGCGTGTTTGACAATGGTAAACATTGTTAATATTATTTTGTCCACCAAGGTGTTTGATGATATTTTTTGACAAGGTGATGTATTCTCTAGACATAATATCTCCTTAATACTTATAAAACGTTTTCCGATTCTAGATTATAGCATAGTAATAAAAGAAAACACTTGGAAATGCTTGTGAATTTTCAATGATGTTTTCAGATAGCATTTCTAAAGGGCCTATGATATAATTTTTTTATGAAAAGACATTTTGAGACAACTAGAAGAATTGTTATTAAAGTAGGAACCAGTTCCCTCGTACAGACAAGCGGGAAAATTAATTTAAGTAAAATAGACCATTTAGCATTTGTTATTTCTAGTCTTATGAATAGAGGCATGGAGGTGATTTTAGTATCATCTGGTGCTATGGGGTTTGGTTTAGACATTTTGAAAATGGATAAGCGTCCTCAAGAAATATCACAACAACAAGCAGTTTCTAGCGTAGGACAAGTAGCCATGATGAGTCTTTATTCTCAGATATTTTCGCACTATCAAACTCATGTTTCCCAAATTTTATTAACACGTGACGTTGTGGTTTTTCCAGAGAGTTTGCAAAATGTAACAAACTCTTTTGAGAGTCTGCTCTCTATGGGAATTTTGCCAATCGTCAATGAGAATGATGCTGTCAGCGTGGATGAGATGGATCATAAAACGAAGTTTGGGGATAATGACCGTCTCTCTGCTGTCGTTGCTAAAATTACTAAAGCAGATTTATTAATTATGCTGTCAGATATTGATGGTCTTTTTGATAAAAATCCTAATATTTATGATGATGCTGTTTTACGTAGTCATGTTTCTGAAATCACCGATGACATCATCAAGTCAGCTGGAGGAGCAGGAAGTAAATTTGGTACTGGGGGCATGCTTAGTAAAATTAAAAGTGCACAAATGGTGTTTGATAACAATGGACAAATGATATTGATGAATGGCGCCAATCCTCGTGATATTTTAAAGGTGTTAGATGGGCATAATATTGGAACTTATTTTGCTCAAGGAAAGTGAGATTGAGTTATGACGTATATTGAAATATTAGGGCAAAATGCTAAAAAAGCTAGTCAATCAGTAGCACGATTAAGTACAGCTAGTAAAAATGAGATACTCAGGGACTTAGCGAGAAACATAGTGGCTGATACTGAAACCATTTTGACTGAGAATGCTCGCGATGTTGTTAAGGCAAAAGATAATGGTATCTCAGAAATTATGGTGGACCGTCTACGACTAAACAAAGACCGCATACAGGCGATAGCAAACGGTATTTATCAGGTAGCAGATTTGGCAGATCCGATTGGTCAAGTTGTTAGTGGTTATACAAATTTAGATGGTTTAAAAATCCTTAAAAAAAGAGTGCCTTTAGGGGTTATTGCAATGATATTTGAAAGTCGTCCCAATGTATCGGTGGATGCCTTTAGTTTAGCTTTTAAAACAGGGAACGCTATTATTTTGCGTGGTGGTAAAGATGCTATTTTTTCAAATACTGCCTTGGTTAATTGTATGCGCCAAACATTGCAAGATACAGGCCACAACCCAGATATAGTACAATTAGTTGAAGATACTAGTCACGTTGTAGCAGAGGAGTTAATGCAGGCAACAGACTACGTGGACGTCTTAATTCCAAGAGGTGGTGCAAAATTAATTCAAACGGTGAAGGAAAAGTCAAAGATTCCTGTTATCGAAACAGGTGTTGGAAATGTTCATATCTATATTGATGAATTTGCAGATTTAGATATGGCAGCTAAGATTGTTATTAATGCTAAAACCCAACGCCCTAGTGTCTGTAATGCTGCCGAAGGGTTAGTTGTTCATCAAGCTATTGCTAAGGGATTTTTATCTCAATTGGAGAAAATGCTCAAAGAATCGAACCAGTCAGTTGAATTTCGTGCCGATGAGGAAGCTTTGCAACTTTTAGAAAATGCTGTTGCTGCAAGTGAGTCTGATTATGCTACTGAATTTTTAGACTATATTATGTCAGTAAAAGTAGTAGATTCTTTTGAACAAGCAATTAGCTGGATTAATAAATACAGTAGTCATCACTCAGAAGCTATCATTACTAATAATATCAGTAGGGCAGAAATTTTTCAGGATATGGTAGATGCAGCGGCAGTTTATGTTAATGCTTCAACACGTTTTACAGATGGTTTCGTTTTTGGACTCGGAGCAGAGATTGGTATTTCGACTCAAAAATTACACGCGCGTGGACCGATGGGATTAGAAGCTTTAACAAGTACAAAATACTATATTAATGGAACTGGTCAAGTAAGGGAATAGTTGACCTATAATAGGAGAGATTGCATTTATCGGTCTCTCTTTTACTTTTCTAAAGTTTAGGATTTATGGTACAATTAAAGTTATGACAAACGATTTTCATCATATTACTGTGCTTTTGCACGAGACTGTGGATATGCTTGATATTAAGCCGGATGGTATCTATGTAGATGCTACTTTAGGTGGGGCAGGACACAGCGAATATCTTCTTTCACAATTAGGCCCAGATGGGCACCTTTACGCATTTGACCAAGACCAGAAGGCTATTGACAATGCTCATATACGTTTAAAGAAATATGTGGATACCGGTCAAGTAACCTTTATCAAAGATAATTTCAGAAATCTATCTTCTAACTTAAAAGCATTAGGAGTGTCGGAAATTAATGGTATTTGTTATGATTTAGGTGTATCAAGCCCACAGCTGGACGAGCGTGAACGCGGTTTCTCATATAAACAAGACGCCCCCCTTGATATGCGAATGAATAGAGAGCAGAGTCTTACAGCTTATGACGTTGTGAACACTTATAGTTATCATGATTTAGTAAGGATTTTCTTTAAGTATGGCGAAGATAAATTTTCAAAACAAATTGCTCGAAAAATTGAGCAAGTACGAGCTGAAAAAACAATATCTACAACAACAGAATTGGCTGAGATTATCAAATCGTCTAAATCTGCCAAAGAACTGAAGAAAAAAGGTCACCCAGCTAAACAAATTTTTCAAGCTATTCGTATTGAAGTCAATGACGAACTAGGAGCTGCAGATGAATCTATACAACAAGCAATGGACTTATTAGCTGTTGATGGTCGTATATCTGTCATCACTTTTCATTCTTTAGAAGATCGTCTTACTAAGCAACTTTTTAAAGAAGCATCAACAGTAGAAGTACCTAAAGGTCTTCCTTTTATACCAGATGATTTACAACCTAAGATGGAGCTCGTTAATCGTAAACCCATCTTACCAAGTCAAGAAGAACTAGAAGCGAACAATCGTGCCCATTCAGCGAAATTGAGAGTAGCGCGTCGTATTCGATAATAAGAAAGAAACTTATGACAAATGAAAAACGAACTGAAGCAGTAACACAAACTTTACAACGTCACATCAAGACTTTCTCTCGTATTGAGAAAGCTTTTTATGGTGCTATTGTAATTACTGCTATTATCATGGCAGTCGGTATTATTTACTTGCAAAGTAATAGTTTACAAGTTAAACAAGAAGTAAATCAATTAAATAGTAAAATCAACGATAAACAGACAGAATTTGACAATGCTAAACAAGAAGTAAATGAGCTTTCTAATCGTGATCGAATTACTAAAATTGCTAAAGATGCTGGTTTAACAATTCAAAACGACAATATTTATCGGAAGGTGGACTAGTCTGTGACTTTTTTTAAAAAGCTAAAAAAAATCTTCCTTGATTATGTGATCCATATAAGAGATAGGCGTTCGCCGCAGAAAAATAGGGAAAGAGTAGGTCAAAATCTGATGATTTTAACCATTTTCCTATTTTTCATTTTTATCATCAACTTTGTCATCATCGTTGGTACAGATAGTAAATTTGGGGTTAATTTATCCAAGGAAGCCAAGAAAGTCTATCAACAAAGTATGACAGTACAGGCGAAGCGTGGGACAATTTACGACCGTAATGGAAATCCTATCGCTGAGGATGCTACGACCTATAGTCTCTACGCTATTATCTCAAAGAACTATACGACAGCTACAGGTCAAAAACTATATGTACAACCTTCTCAGTATGAAAAAGTAGCTAGTATCTTAGAGAATAAATTGGGCATGAAGAAAAATCTTGTCCTAAAACAACTCAATCAAAAGAAATTGTTTCAAGTTTCCTTTGGAAGTTCAGGTTCAGGATTGTCTTATACCAAGATGGCTGACATCAAGAAAACGATGGAAAAGTCAGATATCAAAGGAATTGGTTTTTCTACCAGTCCGGGGCGTATTTATCCAAATGGGATATTTGCTTCACAATTTATAGGATTTACTCTTCCTCAGGATGATGGAGATGGAAAAAAATTAGTTGGTAATACAGGCCTTGAAGCGGCACTTAACAAGGTATTATCAGGTACTGATGGTAAAGTAACATACGAAAAAGACCGTAGTGGGAATGTTCTTTTAGGTACTGCAACAACAGAACGTAGGGCGGTTAATGGTAAGGATATCTACACAACTTTATCAGAGCCTATTCAGACTGTTTTAGAGACTCAGATGGATGTTTTCGCAGAAAAAACCAAAGGAAAATTTGCGAGTGCTACAGTTGTCAACGCTAAAACGGGTGAAATTCTAGCAACGAGTCAGCGTCCTACTTATAATCCTTCTACCCTTAAAGGTTACGATAAGAAAAATTTGGGTACCTATAACACACTACTATATGATAACTTTTTTGAACCTGGTTCAACAATGAAGGTAATGACTCTAGCCTCTGCAATTGATTCTAAGCATTTTAACTCTACTGAAGTGTATAACAGTGCACAATATAAAATTGCAGATGCGATTATTCGAGATTGGGATGTCAATGAAGGGTTATCATCTGGTAGTTATATGACTTTTCCACAAGGGTTTGCACATTCCAGTAACGTTGGTATGGTAACCTTGGAACAAAAAATGGGACGAGATAAATGGTTAAACTATCTTTCTAAGTTTAAATTTGGTTACCCAACACGTTTTGGGATGCTTCATGAAAGTGGAGGTTTGTTCCCATCTGACAATGAAGTAACTATCGCTATGAGCTCATTTGGTCAAGGTATTGGTGTAACGCAAGTTCAAATGTTGCGCGCATTTACGTCTATCTCGAATGATGGTGTTATGTTACAACCACAGTTTATTAGCAGTATTTATGATCCAAATACAGGGACTTCTCGTACAGCACGAAAAGAAGTCGTTGGAAAACCAGTTTCCAAAGAAGCAGCTAGTAAAACACGTGATTATATGGTTACTGTTGGGACAGATCCTTATTATGGTACATTATACGCAGCAGGTGCCCCAGTTATTCAGGTGGGGAATCAATCAGTTGCAGTAAAATCTGGTACTGCCCAAATCGCCCAGGAAGGTGGTGGTGGTTATCTGCAAGGAAAAAATGATACTATTAACTCAGTTGTGGCTATGGTGCCATCGGAAAATCCTGACTTCATCATGTATGTTACCATCCAACAACCCGAAAAATTTAGTATCACATTCTGGAAAGATGTTGTTAATCCTGTTTTAGAACAAGCAACAGCAATGAAAGAAACGATATTAAAACCGGGATTGAATGACTCAGAACATCAGACAAAATATAAACTATCAAAAATAGTTGGTGAAAATCCAGGTCATGTAGCGGAAGAATTACGTCGTAATCTGGTTCAGCCAATTATTTTAGGAAATGGTAGTAAAGTTTCTAAAGTATCTAAAAGACCAGGAGCTAATCTTGCTGAGAATGAACAGCTACTAGTATTAACAAATAAACTGACTGAATTACCTGATATGTATGGTTGGTCTAAAGCAAACGTTGAACAGTTTGCTAAATGGACAGGTATAAAAGTGACCTATAAAGGTTCAACCTCAGGTAAAGTAAGAAAACAAAGTATTGATGTTGGAAAATCCATCAATAAAATTAAAAAAATCAAAATTACAATAGGAGATTAACATGTTTTTAAGTATAATGGCAGGTGTCATAGCATTTGTCCTGACAGTTATTGCCATTCCGCGCTTCATTAAGTTTTACCAATTGAAGAAAATTGGCGGGCAACAAATGCATGAAGATGTCAAACAACATCTAGCCAAAGCAGGTACGCCGACAATGGGAGGAACGGTATTTTTGATTGTTGCTCTTCTTGTCTCACTTATTTTTAGTATTATTTTATCTAAAGAAAATAGTGGTAATTTAGGTGCAACTTTTGGTATTTTATCTGTTGTTCTCATCTATGGAATTATTGGTTTTTTAGATGATTTTTTGAAAATTTTTAAACAAATCAATGAGGGCTTGACTCCAAAGCAAAAAATGTCGCTCCAACTAATTGCGGGTCTAATTTTTTATTTTGTCCATGTGTTACCAAGTGGCACATCTGCGATAAATATTTTTGGTTTTTACCTTGAAGTAGGATACTTATACGCTTTTTTTGTTCTTTTCTGGGTTGTTGGTTTTTCAAATGCTGTGAACCTAACAGATGGAATTGATGGTCTAGCTTCTATTTCGGTTGTTATCAGTTTGATTACTTATGGAATCATTGCTTATAATCAAACGCAATTTGATATTTTATTGATTATCGTTATCATGATTGGTGCTTTACTTGGCTTTTTTGTCTTTAATCATAAACCAGCTAAAGTCTTTATGGGAGATGTTGGTTCACTTGCATTGGGTGCTATGTTAGCAGCCATTTCAATTGCCTTACGTCAGGAATGGACCTTGCTTTTTATCGGCTTTGTCTATGTTTTTGAGACGTCTTCAGTGATGTTGCAAGTAGCATACTTTAAGTATACTAAGAAGAAAACTGGTGTTGGGAAACGTATCTTCCGCATGACACCATTTCATCACCATTTAGAATTAGGTGGTGTGTCTGGCAAAGGTAATAAATGGAGCGAATGGAAAGTAGATGCTTTTTTATGGGCTATTGGTATTTTCATGAGCGCTATTACACTTGCTATTTTATATCTTTAAACTTTATTAGGGGATGTGGTATGGACTGCCAGATTCCCTTTTGCTTTCTTGTAGCCTTTAATGGTATAATGAACATAATAATAGTAAGGAAATAGACATGTCATTTAAAGATTTTAATTTTAAACCATACATTCAGAGGGCTCTCGATGAGTTAAAATTCGTCGATCCAACTGATGTTCAAGCTAAATTGATTCCAGTTGTTCGTTCAGGCCGCGATCTTGTGGGGGAATCGAAAACTGGTTCTGGTAAAACCCACACCTTTTTACTTCCTATTTTTGAGAAGCTAGATGAAAGTAGTGATGATGTTCAAGTTGTTATTACTGCACCAAGTAGAGAGTTGGGAACACAAATTTATCAGGCAACTAAACAAATTGCTGAGCATTCAGAGCAAGAAATACGGGTGGTTAACTATGTTGGTGGTACTGACAAATTACGTCAAATTGAAAAGTTGAAAGTAAGCCAACCTCATATTGTCATTGGAACCCCAGGACGAATTTATGATTTGGTGAAGTCAGGTGATTTAGCTATTCATAAGGCGCATACTTTTGTTGTTGATGAAGCAGATATGACTCTAGATATGGGATTTCTTGATACCGTTGATAAGATTGCAGGGTCTTTACCCAAGGATGTCCAAATTTTAGTCTTTTCAGCAACGATTCCACAAAAATTACAGCCATTTTTAAAGAAATATTTGACCAATCCTGTAATGGAAAAAATCAAAACAGCAACAGTTATCGCTGATACCATCGATAACTGGCTTTTGTCCACTAAAGGACGTGATAAAAATGCACAAATTTTGGAACTCTCTAAACTAATGCAGCCCTATCTTGCAATGATATTTGTTAATACGAAAGAGCGTGCAGACGAATTACATTCGTACCTTTCTAGTAATGGCTTAAAAGTAGCTAAAATTCATGGTGGGATTGCACCTCGTGAACGTAAACGTATTATGAATCAGGTTAAAAACCTCGAATTTGAATATATCGTTGCAACAGATTTAGCAGCGCGTGGTATTGATATTGAAGGTGTTAGCCATGTTATCAATGATGCCATACCTCAAGACCTATCTTTCTTTGTCCACCGTGTCGGTCGCACAGGCCGTAATGGCTTATCTGGTACTGCTATAACTTTATATCAGCCAAGTGACGATTCTGATATTCGTGAACTTGAAAAACTAGGTATTAATTTTATTCCTAAAGTCATTAAAAACGGTGAATTTCAAGATACATACGACCGTGATCGTCGTAATAACCGTGAAAAGTCCTATCGAAAATTAGATACAGAAATGATTGGACTTGTGAAAAAGAAAAAGGAAAAAATAAAACCAGGTTACAAGAAAAAAATTCAATGGAAAGTTGATGAAAAGCGTCGCAAAGAGCGTAGAGCAAGTAATCGTGCTAAGGGGCGTGCGGAGCGCAAAGCTAAAAAACAAAGTTTTTAAAATTATTAAAGTCTGAAATCAGCTCGTTTCAGGCTTTTTTATTGATATAAAATCTTTATCACCTGATAAGGAAATACTATTATACAGATAGATTTTAGAGTGTTAGACTAGTAATATGATATTTTAGGAGAATTCTTATGTTTAAAAAAATAATATTATCTATTGCAACTATAGCCGCAACCGCCAGCCTAGCAGTATCAGTTCAGGCGTCAGAGAAAGTAGAACTTAAAGTAGCTACAGATTCTGACACGGCACCATTTACTTATCAAAAAGACGGGAAATTCAAAGGTTATGATGTTGATGTTGTCAAAGCTGTTTTTAAAGGTAGTAAGTACAAAGTAACCTTCAAGACAGTTCCTTTTGATACTATTTCAACAGGTATTGATGCAGGGAAATTTGATTTATCAGCTAATGATTTTTCATACAATAAAGAAAGAGCAGAAAAATATCTCTTCTCAGATCCTATATCCCGTTCAAATTATGCCGTAGTAGGGAAGAAGGGGAGCCATTACAAATCATTAAGTGACCTCTCTGGAAAATCAACCGAAGTTTTATCTGGCGTTAACTATGCACAGGTTCTAGAAAATTGGAATAAAAATCATCCTAATAAAAAACCAATAAAAATCAAATATGTTTCTGGGACAACTGGTGTTACTAGCAGATTAAAAAATATTGAGAGTGGGAAAATTGACTTTATCCTATATGATGCCATTTCATCCGACTATATTGTAAAAGACCAATCATTAAACTTAAGCGTTTCTCCTTTGAAAGGTAAAATTGGTAATAATAAGGATGGACTAGAATACCTCCTTTTACCAAAAGATAAAAAAGGTAAAACTCTACAGAAATTTATAAATAAGCGTATTAAAGTTTTGAAAGAAAATGGTACTTTGGCACGTTTAAGTAAACAATATTTCGGTGGAGATTACGTTTCAAACATTGATAAATAAATCAGTGAGACTATAAGTTTTATCTTTTTACATGTGAGAGTTTGCGTGATAGAATAACGGAGATAAGAAAGTTTAGAAAAGGAAAGTAGAAGGAATGAATCAATTTATCTTGACGGGTGGATGGTCTTGGTATAATAATTTGGTTAGTCAGGTTCCAGCGGGGAAATTATTTAGTTGGAAGGCTGTTTTAGATGCAATACCCTCAATTTTAGAGCGATTACCCATAACACTATTATTGACAGTAGCAGGAGCCTTATTTGGACTCATTTTAGCTTTGATTTTTGCAGTAGTGAAAATTAACCGTGTCAAAATTTTATATCCGATTCAAGCTTTATTTGTTAGTTTTTTACGTGGGACTCCAATACTTGTTCAATTAATGCTGAGTTATTATGGAATTCCACTTTTCTTGAAATTTTTAAACCAAAAATATGGTTTTGATTGGAACATTAATGCTATACCGGCTTCTGTATTTGCTATTACTGCATTTGCTTTTAATGAAGCGGCTTATACAAGTGAAACTATACGAGCGGCGATTTTGTCGGTTGATCAAGGTGAAATTGAGGCAGCACGTAGTTTAGGGATGACCTCAGCGCAAGTTTATCGTCGTGTTATTATTCCAAACGCAGCAGTAGTCGCAACACCTACTTTGATAAACACGTTAATTGGTCTAACTAAGGGAACCTCTTTAGCTTTTAATGCTGGTATTGTTGAAATGTTTGCCCAAGCACAAATTATGGGTGGTAGCGATTATCGCTATTTTGAACGTTATATCTCTGTGGCACTTGTTTACTGGGCGGTTAGTTTCTTAATTGAACAATTGGGAAATGCTATTGAACGAAAAATGGCAATTAAGGCTCCACGCCATTTAACTGATGAGATTCCAGGAGGAGTACGCTAATGATAAAATTGAGACAATTGACTAAATCATTTTCTGGTCAAAAAGTGTTAGACAAACTTGATTTAGATATTGAAAAAGGTCAAGTTGTTGCTCTAGTAGGTGCTTCAGGTGCAGGAAAATCAACCTTTCTTCGTAGTATGAATTATTTAGAAGAGCCTGATTATGGAACAATTGAAATTGATGATTTTAAAGTTGATTTTAAATCAATCAGTAAAGATGACATACTAACATTACGCCGTAAGTTAGCCATGGTTTTTCAACAATTCAATCTATTTGAGCGTCGTACAGCTTTGGATAATGTAAAAGAAGGTTTGAAAATTGTCAAAAAGATGTCAGATCAAGAGGCAACACGGATTGCAAGAGACGAACTGGCAAAGGTCGGACTTGCAGATCGTGAAAAATATTATCCAAGACATTTATCAGGTGGACAGAAACAACGTGTTGCTTTGGCACGCGCATTAGCCATGAAACCTGATGTTCTTCTTTTAGACGAACCGACATCAGCACTTGATCCAGAATTAGTTGGAGAAGTTGAAAAATCTATTGCAGATGCTGCTAAGCAGGGGCAAACCATGGTACTTGTTAGTCATGATATGAATTTTGTTTACCAAGTAGCAGATAAAGTTTTATTTTTGGAAAAAGGTCGTATTTTAGAGTCTGGGACGCCTGAACAATTATTTAACCATCCTTTAGAAGAACGTACAAAAGAATTCTTCGCTAGTTATAACAAATCGTACCTATAAGCTAAAATATTTTGATATAATGAAGGTTAGAATGTCTAATCTTCATTTTTAATTATTCTTGAGTTAGGCTAAGTATATAAGAAAGCTGCGATATGTTTTGACAATCGCTTGTTGGATAGAGATGTTTTTAGAAATAGCAAAAGTTTATTTACAAGGTTTAGGGCTTGCCAGCATAACTGTTATTTTAGTTGGTATAATTTGGGTCTTTTGGCGTGCCAAGAAAAACATAGATAAAACAGCTAGAGAACGCCAATCTGTTCTTTATGATGTCCTTCTGATAGCTCTTATGACAGCTCCAATACTTGCCTTTGCATTTGTAGCTATCATTTTAATGATAAAAGCTTAGTCAGATTAGTTGGAAATATAGACGCTTTGCTATAGAATAAAACCATAAGATTCAAAGGAGAAATAGTAATGTATGATACTTTAATAATAGGTTCAGGTCCTGGTGGTATGACAGCAGCGCTTTACGCTGCACGTTCAAACCTTAAAGTTGGGTTAATTGAACAAGGTGCTCCAGGTGGACAGATGAATAATACTGCTGAAATTGAGAACTATCCAGGCTACGATCATATCTCAGGTCCAGAATTATCAATGAAGATGTATGAGCCGTTGGAAAAATTTGAAGTAGAGCATATTTATGGTATAGTTCAAAGAGTTGAGAACGATGGTGATGTAAAGCGTGTTATCACCGAAGATGAATCGTATGAAGCCAAAACAGTAATCCTTGCTACCGGAGCTAAAAACAGCCTTTTAGGAGTTCCGGGTGAAGAGGAATATACTAGTCGTGGCGTTTCTTACTGTGCGGTTTGTGATGGTGCATTTTTCCGTGATCAGGATCTTTTAGTTGTGGGTGGCGGTGATTCTGCTGTTGAAGAAGCTGTCTTCTTAACTCAATTTGCTAAAAGTGTTACTATTATTCACCGACGTGATCAATTGAGAGCTCAAAAAGTACTTCAAGACCGAGCTTTTGCTAACGAAAAAATAAAATTTGTATGGGATTCAGTGGTCAAAGAGATTAAAGGAAATGAGATTAAAGTATCTGGTGTAACTGTTGAAAATCTAAAGACTGGAGAAATCTCAGAGATGACTTTCGGAGGTGTTTTCATTTACGTTGGTTTGAAACCACATTCTAGCATGGTCTCAGAATTAGGTATTACGGACGAGACTGGCTGGGTCTTAACTGATACAAATATGAAAACATCAATTCCAGGACTATATGCTATTGGGGATGTTCGTCAAAAAGATCTACGTCAGATTGCGACTGCTGTTGGTGAAGGTGCTATCGCTGGACAGGGTGTCTATAACTATATAACTGAGCATTTCTAAGAAATACTAAAAGTAGAAAAGACTATCGAAAAACGATTAGTCTTTCTTTTTATTTTCATGAAAGTAAGGTGATAAACTGAACTACCGAGATAGAAATATGCTATAATGTTAGACATATAGCCTTATCCTAGGCTCATGATTAAAAGGAGATTGTCTGATGTATAAAGACGATAGTTTAACACTACATACTGATTTATATCAAATCAATATGATGCAAGTTTTTTTTAATAAAGGTATTCACAATAAAAGAGCGGTGTTTGAAGCTTACTTTCGCAAGGTTCCATTTGAAAATGGTTATGCTGTTTTTGCAGGTTTAGAGCGTATTGTTCGTTATTTAGAAAATCTGAGCTTTTCTGATAGTGATTTATCCTATTTAGAAGAGTTAGGTTATCCTGAAGAATTTTTAGATTACTTAAAAAATTTAAAAATGGAACTGACTGTCAAATCAGCCAAGGAAGGTGACCTTGTATTTGCTAATGAACCATTAGTTCAAATTGAAGGTCCTTTAGCACAATGTCAGTTAGTAGAGACAGCGATTTTAAATATCATCAACTACCAGACACTTGTTGCTACAAAAGCAGCTCGTATTCGTTCTGTTATTGAAGATGAACCGCTATTAGAGTTTGGGACACGACGTGCTCAAGAAATGGATGCAGCCATTTGGGGTACTAGGGCAGCGATTATTGGTGGTGCTAACGCAACGAGCAATGTTCGTGCTGGTAAAATCTTTAATATTCCAGTATCAGGAACGCATGCACATGCTTTAGTTCAAACTTATGGCGATGATTACCAGGCATTTAAAGCTTACGCAGAAACTCATAAAGATTGCGTCTTTTTAGTGGATACTTATGATACCCTTCGTGTAGGTGTGCCTAATGCTATTCGAGTTGCAAAAGAGATGGGCGAAAAGATTAATTTCTTGGGAGTTCGCCTTGATTCAGGTGATTTAGCTTATTTGTCTAAGAAAGTTCGTCAGCAGTTAGATGACGCCGGTTTTCCTAATGCAAAGATTTATGCTTCGAATGATCTAGATGAAAATACAATCCTCAACCTAAAAATGCAAAAAGCTAAAATTGATGTTTGGGGTGTCGGAACAAAATTAATTACAGCCTATGATCAGCCTGCGCTAGGTGCTGTTTATAAAATTGTTTCTATTGAGACTGACGCCGGTAGTATGCGAGATACAATTAAACTATCAAACAATGCTGAAAAAGTATCAACACCTGGGAAAAAGCAAGTTTGGCGTATCACCAGTCGAGCTAAAGGGAAATCTGAGGGTGATTACATCACATTTGCAGACACTGATGTGACACAATTAGATGAAATTGAAATGTTTCATCCAACTTATACTTATATCAATAAAACAGTCCGTGATTTTGACGCAGTACCCTTACTGGTAGATATCTTTGACAAAGGGAAATTAGTTTATCAATTACCAAGTCTTCAAGAAATTCAAGAGTACGGACGCAAAGAATTTGATCAGCTTTGGGATGAGTATAAACGTGTTCTGAATCCACAGGATTACCCAGTTGATTTGGCACGCGATGTTTGGCAAAATAAAATGGACCTGATTGATCGTATCCGTAAAGAAGCTTTGGCAAAAGGAGAAGTAAGATGACTTTGCAAGATCAAATTATCAAAGAACTCGGTGTAAAACCTGTTATTAATCCAAGTCAAGAAATCCGTCGTTCCGTAGAATTTTTAAAAGACTATCTATTAAAACATAGTTTTCTAAAGACCTATGTACTGGGTATTTCAGGGGGGCAAGATTCAACTTTAGCAGGACGTCTAGCTCAACTAGCAGTTGAAGAGTTGCGTGCTGATACAGGGGAAAACTATCAATTTATAGCTATTCGTTTACCATATGGTATTCAGGCCGATGAAGAAGATGCACAAAAAGCATTAGATTTTATCAAGCCAGATATTGCTTTGACCATTAATATTAAAGAAGCTGTTGATGGCCAAGTTAGAGCTCTTAATGCAGCAGGA
The DNA here is from genome assembly GCF_003812685.1 of Streptococcus sp. FDAARGOS_520. NCBI lineage: Bacteria > Bacillati > Bacillota > Bacilli > Lactobacillales > Streptococcaceae > Streptococcus > Streptococcus sp. FDAARGOS_520. Next base: position 1,287,131 of record NZ_CP033810.1, read on the forward strand.
GTAGAGATTACAGACTTTAATAAAGGAAATATTAAAGCTCGTCAAAGAATGATTAGTCAATATGCAGTTGCAGGTCAATATGCTGGAGCGGTTATTGGTACTGATCATGCTGCAGAAAATATTACAGGTTTTTTCACCAAATTTGGTGATGGAGGTGCTGACTTATTACCTCTCTTTAGACTTAATAAAAGTCAGGGGAAACAGTTATTAGCTGAACTTGGTGCTGATAAAGCCTTGTACGAAAAGATTCCAACCGCAGATTTAGAAGAAAATAAACCAGGAATCGCTGATGAAATAGCCCTTGGAGTAACCTACCAAGAAATTGATGCTTATCTTGAAGGGAAGGTGGTTTCGGACAAGTCTCGAGGTATCATTGAAAATTGGTGGTATAAGGGTCAACATAAACGTCATCTTCCAATCACAATTTTTGATGATTTCTGGAAATAAGAAAAATAGCTAGAATATTCTAGCTATTTTTGTTTCTCTAATAAATTACTTTCAGACTTGCAGAAATATTCAGAATGTTTATAATAGTAGCTAAGTATAAAAGGAGGAATTTATGTCAAAATTAACTCAAACATTTACAGATAAGTTATTTGCTGATTACCAAGCAAATACAAAATTTAGCGCTATTGAAAATGCAGTAACTCACAATGGTTTATTGAAGTCTCTAGAGACTCGTCAAAGTGAGATTGAGAACGACTATGTCTTTTCAATTGATTTGACCAAAGATGAAGTTTCTAATCAGAAACAATCAGGACGTTGCTGGATGTTTGCTGCACTGAATACATTTCGTCATAAACTGATTTCAGATTTTAAACTTGAGAATTTTGAATTATCTCAGGCACATACATTTTTCTGGGATAAGTATGAAAAATCAAATTGGTTTATGGAACAAATTATTGCGACTGCAAATCAGGAATTGAGTAGTCGTAAGGTGAAATTCCTATTAGATGTACCTCAACAAGATGGAGGACAATGGGACATGGTGGTTGCTCTGTTTGAGAAATATGGTGTCGTTCCTAAAACAGTTTATCCTGAATCTGTTTCATCAAGTGCTAGTCGTGAACTAAATCAATATTTGAATAAACTCTTACGCCAAGATGCACAGATTCTACGAGAATTAATAGCACAGGGAGCAGATGGGGCAACTGTTCAAAATAAAAAGGAAGAATTGCTTCAAGAAATTTTTAACTTTTTAGCAATGAACCTTGGCTTGCCACCGCAATCTTTTGATTTTGCTTATCGTGATAAAGACAATCATTATCAGTCTGATAAAAATATTACACCGAAAGCATTTTATCAAAAATATGTTAATCTTGACCTATCAGATTATGTTTCTATTATCAATGCTCCAACTGTAGATAAGCCTTATGGACAATCCTATACAGTTGAGATGCTTGGAAATGTTGTCGGAGGGCCAGCTGTTAAATATTTAAACCTTGATATGAAACGGTTTAAAGAGTTAGCGATTGCGCAAATGAAATCAGGAGAAACTGTGTGGTTTGGTTCAGACGTAGGTCAAGTATCAAATCGTCAAAAGGGTATCCTAGCAACTACGACTTATGATTTTAATTCATCTATGGATATTAAACTTAGCCAAGACAAAGCGGGCCGCCTAGATTATAGTGAAAGTTTAATGACACATGCTATGGTCTTAACGGGAGTAGACCTTGATGAATCTGGACAACCTTTAAAATGGAAAGTTGAGAACTCTTGGGGAGAGAAAGTTGGTAAGGATGGTTATTTTGTAGCTTCAGATGCTTGGATGGATGAATATACTTACCAAATAGTCGTTCGTAAAGAATTGCTTACTAAAGAAGAATTAGAGGCTTACAACGCAGAGCCAATTACTTTAGCGCCGTGGGATCCGATGGGAGCATTAGCTAATTAGTAATAGTAATTATAAATTAAAAAACTGGATAATATATCCAGTTTTTTAATTACCGTTAGGTACTGTATTGTTGTTACCATTACCATTACCATGTCCAGTTCCTGGCACAGTTTGATTGGAATTATTAGGGGTAGTAGCATTACCATTATTAGGTGTTTCGACTTGTGGGGATGATGAATTGGCATCATTTGCTGTATTCTTATCCTCTTTTTGTTTCTCAGAGGATGTTGAACTACTGCTTTGACTTGACTGTCCAGAATTTTGATAGATATTCTTATAGACAGAAGAAGAGTAAGTGCCGGTTGTAGTTGTCCCATTGATATACAAGTAGCTTCCGCTTCGATAGAGCCCTTCTGGCATTGTCCAATCTGCACTGTATCCGCCAGTTAGGTAGGACATCATTGCACGATAAACCTCAGTAGCAATATCCAGTTGGCTACCATAAAGTGGTGTAAGGCGATTTTTATAACCAGTCCAAATTGCCATTGTGTACTTAGAAGTATAGCCGACAAAGTTTTCATCAGGAGCCATTGTACCAACGGCGCTATTGTAGATACCAGTAGTTGCTTCAATTTTAGCTAACTCATCTTCCGTATAGTTGGAAGTACCAGTCTTACCAGCTTGTGCAACACCAGGGATAGCTGCTTTAGTACCAGTACCAAATGTTAGTACTGTTTTCAGCATATCCGTCATCATGTAGGCAGTAGTCTCTTTCATCGCACGGCTACCAGACGCTGCATAAGTATCATTGGTTCCATCGCTAAATTCAATTTTATTAACATATTGCGGTTTATAGTAAGTTCCGCCGTTTGCAAAAGCCGAGTAAGCCGCTGCCATTTTCTCACTACTTGCACCATATTTTGCATCACTGCTACTGTTGTTACTTGAAATAGCATTTGAATAGTTCATTTCTGGATAGTATATGCCTAATTTTTCAAGGAAAGATTTTGCTTCGTCTAATCCAGCGGCTTCAAGTGCTCTGACAGCAGGGACGTTACGTGATTGTTGAATAGCGGTCTGCATACTCATCCAACCCATATATTGACGATCCCAGTCATATAGTTGAGTAGAAGTACCAGGCCAGTAGTAAACTGAGTCGTTTAATGATTGACCTGTTGAATTATAGACACCACTATCAATAGCAGGTGCATAAGCTGAGATAGGTTTCATTGTAGAACCCCAATCGCGGTCTGTTAAGACAGATTGATTTGTCCCAAATGAAATATTTTCATTCTGATGACGCCCGCCTAATTGTGCAATGACTTTACCATTAGTCGCATCCATGATGGTAGATGCTATTTGTAATTCATTGTTTGGATAAGCGATGTAAGTGTCACTGTTGTAGATGTCATATAGTTGTTTTTGTGCATCAGTGTTGATATTAGTATACACTTTTAGCCCAGCAGTAAAGATATCTTTACCAGTTTTTTGTTTAACTTCACTAATAACTTGTTTTAAGTAGTTATCCATATATTTTGGATAAGTAGATTTTTGCTTTAATTCTTTTAAGCCATCAGTTACTGGAGTTGCAACAGCTTGGTCGTATTCCTTTTTAGAAATGTTTTTATCTTGATACATCTGCTGAAGAACGGTATTACGTCTTGTTTGAGCAGATTCTGGGTTTTTATAAGGGTCATATTGTGTAGGTGCTTGAGGAATACCAGCGAGCAAAGCAAGTTGTGCAATAGATAATTCCTTTAGGTCTTTACCAAAGTATGATTTAGCTGTTGTTCTCATACCATAATTCCCATTTCCCATATAAACTTTATTAATATAGAAAGTAAGAATTTCTTCTTTGGTGTATTTACGCTCCATTTGAAGCGCAAGCCAAACTTCCTGTGATTTACGTTTTAACGTTTGGTCAGATTTATTGGTAGAAAAGTAAGCCAGTTTAATCAACTGTTGATCAAGGGTTGAACCACCTTGCGTATTACTACTAACAAGATTATGCCAAGCTGCACCTAAAATACGATAAATATCGACACCTCTATGTTTAAAGAAACGTTTATCTTCGATAGAAGTGATAGCGTTAACCAAATTTAGTGGAATGCTATCCGCACTAACACTTTCACGCTTTTCTGAGCCTAAATCGGCAATAAGTTTATTATTACCATCATAAACCAAACTAGAGTTAACGGATTTTAAAGCTTGATCGGTTAATTTCGGAGAACGACTAACGTAGTATGCAAATAGGAGCCCACCTATTACAATAGCTAAGATAATAAATCCCATTATAATGCCAAAAGCATACTTCAATAGTTTGATAACAGATTCCTTTTTAATTGTAATCACCGCCTAATAATTTTTCTTCAATAATATCTAAGTAAGGGACTTGAGGAAAGGCACTCTCCTTTACGAAAAATCCATTTTTTCTGATATAATCAATAGGCATTGATTTATTGCCTTTATCAATCTGATAAAATGAAATTAACTCATTAGCAGGGAGTAGATAGGTTTCCTTAAGTGTGGAAAAATGAAGCAAGACAAAGCAAATCCCTTTTTGCTGTAATACATTTGCCATGTGCTCTATTTGGTGAGCATGAAAATTTTTCATAGGCATAGCAGTTTTCTGCCGGGTTTCTTTGGCTTCAAAGTCAATATAGTAACCTTTGTAAACACCAGAATAATCAGTAGTAGAAGCTTGTCTAAAATAAGCTTCTACAATCTTAGCACGACTACGTTTAGGATAATCTACCTTGACGATTTGTACTGGCGTTGGTTTCTTATGAATGACAGCTAATTCGTGAGACAAATAGTAGTCATTGGTTGCATTGATAGCAGCTTCAAATGACATACCACGGTTGGCAAAATCGATTTTCTTTTTCTTTGATTTTGTAACTGTTGTTTTCCGAATAAGCTGATGTGGATAGTTAACCATTTTTCTCCTTGCATTACAAATAAAATGCTAAGATAAGCAAAACTATTATACCATAAAATTAGGATGGACAACAAATGAAGTCAACTATTCTTGTAACAGGTTACAAAAATTTTGAATTAGGGATTTTCCAGGATAAGGATCCTCGGATTACTATTATAAAAAAGGCTATTGATAAGGATTTTAGACGCTTCTTGGAAAATGGAGCAGACTGGTTTATTTTTATGGGAAATTTAGGGTTTGAGTACTGGGCTTTGGAAGTTGCTCTTGATTTACAAAAAGAATATGATTTTCAAATTGCGACAATTTTTACCTTTGAGAACCATGGCCAAAATTGGAATGAGGCTAATAAAGCTAAGTTGGCACTCTTTAAGCAAGTTGACTTTGTTAAATATACTTTCCCAAGCTATGAAAACCCGGGTCAATTTAAACAATACAATCATTTTCTCATTAACAACACACAAGGTGCATATCTTTTTTATGATTCTGAAAATGAAACTAATTTAAAATTTTTGCTAGAAATGATGGAGAAAAAGGAAGCTTATGATATTTCTTTCCTAACTTTTGATCGCTTAAATGAAATATATGAGGAATGATCGTTTTTTCGGATATGAGAACGTTTTACGCTTGATTTTTCCATTTAATTTAGGTATTATTTACTTTGATATAAAGGATAGGACTTATATTAAAACGATTTGACTGGTTTGGAGAATAGAATGGCAAGTATTATTTATAGCCCAAAAGATATTTTTGAGCAAGATTTTAAAGTTAGTATGCGGGGATATGACAAGAAAGAAGTCGATGTATTTCTGGATGATGTCATCAAAGATTACGAAAATTATCTTGAGCAAATTGAGAAGCTCCAAATGGAAAATAGACGTCTACAACAAGCTTTAGACAAAAAAGAAAGCGAAGCTTCAAATGTAAGAAATTCAGGGACAGCTATGTATAATCAAAAACCGATTGCCCAATCTGCAACCAATTTTGATATTTTAAAACGCATTAGCCGCCTTGAGAAAGAAGTTTTTGGAAGACAAATTAGAGAATAAGGATTTCTCAAATATGCAATTTTTGGATAATCGCGTAGTATTGAGATACTATGAGGAAAGTCCATGCTAGCACTGGCTGTGATGCCAGTAGTGTTTGTGCTAGGCGAAAAAATAAGCCTAGGGAGATAGCTAGCTATCTTACGGCAAGCAAAAGGGCTAAGTCTTTGGATATGCCTGAATAGCTTTGAAAGTGCCACAGTGACGTAGTTTCTAGGGAAATCTAGAAAGTGGAACGCGGTAAACCCCTCAAGCTAGCAACCCAAACTTTGGTAGGGGCATGGGATAGTTGGAATGAGAACAATCTATCCTGACTGCTTTGCAGTAGACAGATGATTATCGAAAGAAACAATTCCTAGTTGTTTCTGGAACAAAACATGGCTTATAGAAAATTGCATAATAGGTTAGTGGCTGAGATAACATCTCAGCCAATTTTTAACTGTGATGAATACGATAGTGTAAAAGAGGAAAAATGAAAGAATCATTCAAATTAATAGCAACTGCTGCTGCTGGTTTAGAAGCCATTGTTGGTAGAGAAATCAGAAACCTAGGAATTGACTGCCAAGTTGAGAACGGTAGAGTCCGTTTCCACGGAGATATCAAAACAATCATTGAAACGAACCTATGGCTACGAGCTGCCGATCGTATAAAGATTATTGTAGGAGAGTTTCCAGCACCTACTTTTGAGGAACTTTTTCAGGGTGTATATGGCCTTGACTGGGAAAATTATTTACCGTTAGGGGCAAAATTTCCTATTGCTAAAGCAAAGTGTGTCAAGTCAAAATTGCACAATGAACCTAGTGTACAAGCCATTTCTAAAAAAGCTGTTGCTAAGAAACTTCAAAAAGTCTTTCACCGTCCTGAAGGAGTTCCCTTACAAGAAAATGGAGCTGAATTTAAAATAGAAGTTTCTATTTTAAAAGATAAAGCGACTGTCATGATTGATACGACTGGATCAAGTCTCTTCAAACGTGGCTACCGTGCAGAAAAAGGTGGTGCACCAATTAAAGAAAACATGGCAGCAGCTATTATTCAATTATCTAATTGGTTCCCTGATAAGCCATTGATTGATCCAACTTGTGGTTCAGGTACTTTTTGTATTGAAGCTGCTATGATTGGAATGAATATAGCTCCTGGTTTTAATCGTGATTTTGCCTTTGAGGCGTGGCCATGGGTAGATCAAAGTCAAGTACAAAAGGTTCGTGATGAAGCTGAGAGTAAAGCAAACTATGATATTGATTTAGATATTTCAGGTTTTGATTTAGACGGTCGTATGGTAGAAATTGCTAGAAAAAATGCAGAAGAAGCAGGACTTGGAGATGTTATCAAATTGAAACAAATGCGTCTTCAAGATTTAAAAACAGATAAAATTAACGGTGTTATTATCTCCAACCCACCATATGGTGAACGACTCCTGGATGACAAAGCAGTGGACATTTTGTATAATGAGATGGGACAAACATTTGCGCCTTTAAAAACTTGGAGCAAGTTTATCCTAACTAGTGACGAAGGATTTGAAAAAAAATACGGCTCACAAGCTGATAAAAAACGTAAGCTTTACAATGGTACTTTAAAAGTTGATTTGTACCAATATTACGGTGAACGTGTGAGACGTCAAGTAAAATAACGGGGAGAACTCATGTCAGAAGATCAAAAACACCCATTTTTTGAACCAAAAAAAGAAACTGATGGTCTTGAATTTAAAGATGCTAAAGAAATGACAGTAGAAGAGGCTGTTAGAAAAGATTCTGAAATTAAGGCTGGTATTACCGAAGAAGATAGTATTCTTGATAAATACATCAAACAACATCGTGATGAAGTAGCTTCACAAAAGTTTGAGACAAAATCAAGCGATTTTGCAAACCTTGATACGGCATCTTTAGATGATTTTATCAAGAAACAGCGCGAAGAATTATCAGCGATGTTAGCTGCAGAAGAGCTTTCTAAAAAGTTGGATAATTCAGTCTCTCAAGAACAAGATACAGAAGCTAATGCTGTCTCACCTAAAGAAGAATCTTCACAAGAACAAGAAAATAGTGTAACCCCAGTTCCTCCTCTGAATACGGAAGCAGAACCAACTGCAACAGAACCAGATTCGACTATTGCTGATTCAGAGGAGTATAAATCCTCTTCTAAGAAGCGTGGAGGTATCGTAGGAACATTGATTGCTCTTATTTTACTTCTAATAGTAGCAATCTTTGGTTACAACTATTTCAAGAATAATAATTCGACAAATTCTCAAACTGCAACAAGTCAAAGTTCTAGTTCTAAGGCTACGACGACTTCATCAGAAGAAGATAAAAAAGCTAGTCAGAACTTAGATAATTTCAACAAATCTTATGCTAACTTTTTTGTTGATGATAAGAAAACCCAACTCAAAAATAGCGAATTTGATAAATTGTCAGAATTAGAAAAGAAAGTTGATGCTTTAAAAGGAACTAAATACTACGGTAAAGTAAAAGTTAAATTTGATAGTCTAAAACGTCAAATTGATGCTGTTAAAGCTGTTAACGACAAGTTTAAGTCGCCTGCTGTAGTTGATGGTAAGAAGAGTGAAAAATTAGAGGTAAAAGATGGAGCGAATTTTGACTCTTTAGATAGTAAAACTCTTAATACTGGTAATGCTAGTCTAGATAGTTTACTTCACTCCATCGTTTCAACTGGTCGTAATCAGGTAAAACAATCCGAAGAACAGGCTTCGTCTAATAAGGTTTCAGACACTCAAATAACTGAACAACCAAACGTAACTAACGGTCAATCTTCCTCATCAGCTGCTACAATAAATAATCAGGCAGCTGGCACTGCATCAGGTAATTTGGAACGTAACCGTAGTCGAGTACCGTATAATAATGCTGCTATTGCGGATACAGGAAATCCTGCCTGGATATTTAACCCAGGAGTATTAGAGAAAATCGTGGCCACTTCACAGGCGCGAGGCTATTTCTCTGGAAATAACTATATTCTTGAACCTGTAAATATTATCAATGGTAATGGTTATTACAATATGTTTAAATTAGATGGCACTTATTTGTTCTCTATCAATGCCAAGACAGGTTACTTTGTAGGTAACGCTCCTGGAAGAGCTGATAGTTTAGATTATTAATATAAAGAACAAAACCAGTTTTTTGTCTACACCCTAAAAGTTAGAAAATCAGTCTAACGATTAGGGTGTTTTTTGTATTCGCATTTAGATGTCTACGACTGCTATGAGGATATTAGGGAAAAATTAAAAGGATTTTGCTCTCTATGATACAGAACAAAATCCTTTGTTTAAATTAATAAGTCAACTTTTGGAATTCCAAAAGTTGACTTTTATTTTTTATTAGATCAGACAATGTGGCGCTCAAAAGCATTGTCAGAAATCCCTTGGGAAAGAATTAATTTCGCCCATTCTTGAGCAGAGTGGAGACTGTGGTCTTTATAATTTCCACAAGATTCAATGGTTGTTCCAGGAACGTCTTCCCAAGTGACCCCACCAGCAATAGCCTCTAGACTAGATTTGATGACTTTAGCAATTTCAGTAGCATCCTGTTTTCCCCACATAATCATGTGAAAACCAGTTCTACAACCAAAAGGAGAACAATCAATCAAACCATTAATTCGTTGGCGGATTAACTTCGCCAGAAGGTGCTCGATAGTATGTAAACCAGCAGTATCAATAGCATTTTCATTAGGCTGAATAAGGCGGATATCAAAGTTAGTAATGATGTCTCCGACCGGTCCAACTTCTTCTGAAATTAAACGAACGTAGGGTGCTTTAACGATGGTGTGATCTAATTCAAAACTCTCTACGACAACTTCTTTTGTCATAAGTTTTCTCCTTTTGTATTACATTCTAGAGACTAAAGGAGATGTTGAAAATTTCTCCTAATCCCTTTAAATAACATTCTAATCATATCATAAATGTCTATAATTTTAAATTGTGAAAACGCCTTTTTTATGATAAACTTAAAAGTGGACTTTCTATATGAAATCTAGAAAAAAATTGAGGTATAAACATGTTTAATATTATATTAGCAATGGTTTGTGCACTCATTGGTTTGATTATTGGTTATGTGGCTATTTCAATGAAAATGAAATCATCAAAAGAAGCTGCAGAACTAACTCTTTTAAATGCAGAACAAGATGCCGTTGATTTACGTGGTAAAGCAGAAATTGAAGCAGAACACATCCGTAAAGCAGCGGAACGTGAAAGTAAAGCTCACCAAAAAGAATTACTTTTAGAAGCAAAAGAAGAGGCTAGAAAATATCGTGAAGAGATCGAAAAGGAATTTAAATCTGATAGACAAGAGTTGAAACAGATGGAGGCACGTTTAACAGATCGTGCATCATCTCTTGATCGTAAAGATGAAAATCTATCTAACAAAGAAAAAATGTTAGATAGCAAAGAACAAAGTCTAACCGATAAATCTAGACATATTAATGAGCGCGAACAGGAAATTGCTACTTTAGAAACAAAAAAAGTAGAAGAATTGTCACGCATCGCAGAGCTTAGTCAAGAAGAAGCTAAAGATATCATTTTAGCTGATACCGAAAAAGATTTAGCTCATGATATTGCGACACGTATTAAAGAAGCAGAACGTGAAGTAAAAGATCGATCAAACAAGATAGCAAAAGACTTGCTAGCCCAAGCTATGCAACGTTTAGCTGGTGAATATGTTACTGAACAAACAATTACAACTGTTCATCTCCCTGATGATAATATGAAGGGACGTATCATTGGTCGTGAAGGACGTAATATTCGTACTCTGGAAAGTTTGACAGGTATTGATGTTATCATAGATGATACGCCAGAAGTCGTTGTCTTATCAGGTTTCGACCCCATTCGTCGTGAAATTGCTCGTATGACTTTAGAATCTTTGATTCAAGATGGACGTATCCATCCAGCTCGTATTGAAGAGTTGGTTGAAAAAAATCGTTTGGAAATGGATCAACGTATCCGTGAGTATGGTGAGGCAGCAGCTTATGAGATTGGTGCACCAAATCTGCATCCTGATTTGATAAAAATTATGGGACGTTTGCAGTTCCGTACATCATATGGTCAAAATGTACTTCGTCATTCAGTTGAAGTTGGTAAACTTGCAGGTATTTTGGCTGGAGAACTAGGAGAAAATGTTGATTTAGCTCGTCGGGCTGGATTCCTCCATGATATGGGGAAAGCTATTGATCGCGAAGTTGAAGGCAGTCACGTTGAAATTGGTATGGAATTTGCTCGTAAGTACAAAGAGCATCCGATTGTTGTTAATACTATTGCAAGCCACCATGGTGATGTAGAACCTGACAGCGTTATTGCAGTAATTGTTGCTGCTGCAGACGCCCTTAGTTCAGCACGACCAGGTGCGCGTAATGAGTCAATGGAAAATTATATCAAACGTCTGCGTGATTTAGAAGAAATTGCTAATGGCTTTGAGGGAGTGCAAAATGCCTTTGCACTTCAAGCCGGACGTGAAATTCGTATCATGGTACAACCTGGTAAAGTTTCTGATGATCAAGTAGTTATTATGTCGCATAAGGTACGTGAAAAAATCGAACAAAACTTGGATTATCCAGGTAATATTAAGGTAACAGTTATTCGTGAAATGCGAGCTGTTGATTTTGCAAAATAGTCAAAAGGAGAGCTTGTTAGCTCTCCTTTTGTTATAGAGTTGACATTTGTCATATTTTGAAATGACAAAAATATCTAAAAAGTTTACTTCTGATTTTTTATACTATGATTATAGTAAAGGAGAACCAAATGGCAAAAGATATAATTAAGGTTGATCATATATTTAAAAGCATCGGGCAAAAAACGATTTTAGAAGATATATCATTTAGTATAGCTTCTAACCAATGTGTAGCATTGATTGGACCTAATGGTGCAGGGAAAACAACTCTGATGTCAACTTTGTTAGGTGATATTAGTATTTCTTCAGGATCATTGACGATTTTTAATCTGCCTGCACACCACAATAGGTTAAAATATAAGGTGGCCATCTTACCACAAGAAAATGTATTGCCCTCAAAGTTTACAGTGAGAGAACTCATTGATTTCCAAAGGTGTTTATTTCCAGAAGTGCTGCCAATGTCTCTGATTTTAGACTATCTACAGTGGAGTGATACGCACTTGCAACAATTTACAGAGACTTTATCTGGAGGGCAAAAACGACTTTTAGCTTTTGTTTTAACTTTGGTTGGTAAGCCCCAATTACTATTTTTAGATGAACCTACTTCCGGAATGGATACTTCCACACGTCAACGATTTTGGGAGCTGATTGCGACACTAAAAAAAGAAGGTGTCACAATTGTCTATTCTAGTCATTATATCGAAGAGGTAGAACATACAGCTGATAGGATTTTAGTACTTCATAAAGGAAAGTTATTACGCGATACAACCCCCTTTGCCATGAAGCAAGAAAAAACCGAAAAGTTATTCACCGTTCCGCTTAGTTATCAAAAATTATTACCTACCTATTTGATTACAGAGTGTGAAGCCAAGAGTGATAGTATAACGTTTGTTACTGGGGAGGCTGAAGCTGTATGGAAAATACTGGCAGATAATGGTTGTCCTATTGAAGCTATTGAGATGACCAATAGAACTTTGTTAAATCGTATTTTTGAGACTACTAAGGAGGTAAAACATGAGAATCTTTAAAGCATTATTGAAAATGGAATTTCTTTTGACAAAACGTCAACTTGCCAATCTCATTATGGCTATAGGTATGCCAGTGGCTTTTTTTCTATTTTTTTCAGGATTTATGGGCGAAGGACTCACTAAAGCCATCGAAGCTATCTACGTTCGTAATTATATGATAACGATGGCAGGATTCTCAAGTCTTAGCTTTGCTTTTTTTACTTTTCCATTTTCTATGAAAGATGATCAACTCTCAAACCGAATGCAATTATTAAGACACTCACCAGTACCAATGTGGCAATATTATCTAGCAAAAATTATTCGTATTTTATTTTACTATTGCCTAGCAATAACTGTTGTTTTCCTAACTGGGCATATTTTAAGGCAAGTTAGTATGCCAATAGAACAATGGATGCAGAGCTTTTTATTGCTATTAGGAGGAGCAACATGTTTTATTCCTTTTGGATTGCTCGTCTCCTACTTTAAAAATACTGAACTAATGTCAATGGTAGCCAATATTTGTTATATGTCATTAGCTGTTCTTGGTGGCATGTGGATGCCAATTACAATGTTCCCAAAATGGTTGCAAGCTTTATCAAAGTTAACCCCTACTTACCATTTGACTCAAGTTATCCTTAGTCCGTTTGCTAATAGTTTTGCTGGTTTTTCTCTTATTATTCTGATAGGCTATGGTATTATAATGTTAGTTATCGCTTATCTACTATCTCAGAAGAGGCATTCAATTTGAAAAATAAAAAAAATAACTATGATTTAATGTATTTTATTCCGTTAGTATTTTTGATTTACCCCATAGGAGGGATTCTCTATTATCACTACCCTTTTTGGACTTTATTTTTTACGCTAGCTTTTGTAGGAGCATATTTATACTCTGTTATTATCAGGGGCGAATCAAAGTATCACATGATTGCCTGGTCTACAATGTTGACATATATTTTCTACATGACAATTTTTATAAATAGTGGTTTCATCTGGTATATTTACTTTCTGAGTAATTTACTCGTCTATCGCTTTAGAGATAAATTGAAGTCTTTTAGATTCATTAGTTTTGCTTGTACTCTAGCCACAGTGGTATTTTTATGCTTCTTTAAGGCATCAGACTTTGGTGATAGAATCATGTTTCTAATTGTTCCTATTTTTTGTATCGGTTACATGTGGATTGCTATTGAAAATAGAAATAGCGAAGAACAAAGAGAAAAAATTGCAGAGCAAAATCAGTATATCAATATTTTGTCAGCTGAAAATGAACGTAACCGTATAGGGCGTGATTTGCATGATAGTTTAGGACATACATTTGCTATGATGACACTAAAGACAGAACTAGCGTTAAAGTTGTTAGAAAAAAGGAACTATGATAAGGTACAAAAAGAACTATCAGAATTAAATCATATTAGTCATCAATCGATGAGTGAGGTCCGTCAAATTGTTTCTAACCTCAAGTATCGTACAGTAGTGGAAGAAATTGATGAGTTGTACCGCTTGTTTCAATTATCTAACATTAAGTTAACAGTTGTTAATAAGTTAGAGACGTCACAACTAAGTCCAGTAACACAATCTACAATCACAATGATATTAAAGGAATTATCCAATAATATTGTTAAGCATGCTGAAGCTGATAGCGTGGAGTTGAGTTTAGTAAGGCAAGGTGCTACTATAAATATTGAGATGATTGATAATGGTTGTGGTTTTACAAACCTTGACGGAGATGAGTTGCATAGTATTCAAGAGAGATTAACTATCGTTGAAGGGACACTAACGATTTTGTCCCGAAGTAAACCAACTCATATTCAGGTGGTATTGAAAGAGGTATAAGATGAAATTACTTGTTGCTGAGGATCAGTCCATGCTACGAGATGCTATGTGCCAATTACTTTTGATGGAAGAAAGTGTTTCTACTATTGATCAAGCTGGAAATGGTGGAGAAGCTATTGCCATTTTATCCAATAAAGCCATAGATGTTGCAATATTGGATGTTGAGATGCCGATATTATCAGGTTTAGATGTCTTAGAGTGGGTTAGAAAATACCAGAATGTTAAGGTCATAATTGTAACAACCTTTAAGCGGTCAGGTTATTTCCAAAGGGCTATTCGTTCAAATGTAGATGCTTATGTTTTGAAAGACCGCTCAGTAGCTGATTTGATGAAAACGATTCAAAAAGTTTTATCTGGGGGTAAAGAATATTCGCCTGAATTAATGGAAAACGTTATATCTAATCCTTTGAGTGAGCAAGAAATAAAAATTCTTTCCCTAATTGCTCAAGGGAAGACCAGCAAAGAAATTACATGCACTTTATTTTTATCGAATGGTACAGTTCGTAATTACACGTCAAATATTTTTGATAAATTAGGAGTTAATAATCGTTTGGAGGCACTTAAAATAGCACGAGAAAAGGATTGGCTGTGATAGTTTTTTTCCAGTCGAGATGCCATAATGTATTAAGAGGGATGTATGTATGCAAAAATTTAAAGAACGTTTTGATACGCTTAGTGATGCAATTTTGGCCATTGCTATGACGATTTTAGTTTTGGAGATAAAAACTCCGGCTACGATGGGTGATATTGGTGACTTTACACGGAACATAGGTTTATTTATTGTTAGCTTTGTTGTTGTTTTTAATTTTTGGTACGAAAGGGCACAAAATAGCCTAGATGCTCAAAAGACTAATGATGAAATTATAGCTCTTGATATCATTGAACACCTAGGTATTTGTTTGATTCCTCTCTTTACTAAATTTATGATTTCTTTTGAGAATCATAATTTTGCTGTTATGGCTTATGGACTCTTAACGTTATTAGTTGGTCTCACATCAGACATTATTCGGATTCGTTTGGCAAGTTATGATTTAGTGACCATTCCTAGTGAATTGAAAGAGCGGGTTATAAAAGTCATGACAACTTTTGCCATTCGTTCAGTTGTGGTTCGCTTTATCATCATTATCCTCGCTTATTTTCTACCTGAGGTAGGGATATTTGCATATTTAGTCATACCGCTCTTTATGTTTTGGCGTCGCTCTAGAGCAGGAAAATACTATGCTAAAAAGGGCATTGAGGCACCATCTTATATCAAGCTTTTTATCCAAATTGGAGAGAGAGCTCCTGAGGATTTTACTAATTCAAGTAGTGGAATAGGTGGGGTAAAAAGACTCTATAAAAAATAATAGGAGACCTTGAAAAAAAGGTTTCTTTTTGTTAAACTAATGAGAAGAAACTTTATTTAGGGAGCAATTTATGAATTGCTATAAAAGTTAATAGTTAAGGTAAGAACCAGATTGTTCTGGTCTTTTTAACACTTAACACCCGATCTATTAATTTGAGGAGTGTGTAATGTCTGAACGTGGTTTGCTAATTGTTTTCTCAGGACCATCTGGTGTTGGTAAGGGGACAGTTAGGCAAGAAATTTTTTCAACCCCTGACCATAAATTTGATTATTCCGTTTCAATGACTACTCGTCCACAACGCCCAGGCGAAGTTGATGGAGTTGATTATTTCTTCCGTACACGTGAAGAGTTTGAAGCGTTGATTAAAGAAGGTCAAATGCTTGAGTATGCGGAGTATGTTGGTAACTACTATGGAACTCCTTTAAGTTATGTCAACGAGACTTTAGACAAAGGGATTGATGTTTTTCTTGAAATAGAAGTTCAGGGAGCGCTTCAAGTTAAATCGAAGGTTCCGGACGGTGTTTTCATTTTCTTAACACCACCAGATTTAGAGGAATTAGAAGAGCGTTTAGTAGGACGTGGGACAGATAGTCCAGAAGTGATTGCCCAACGTATTGAACGTGCCAAAGAAGAAATTGCTTTGATGAGGGAGTATGACTATGCTGTTGTCAATGATCAAGTGTCATTAGCAGCAGAACGTGTTAAACGTGTCATTGAAGCAGAACATTATCGTGTGGATCGTGTTATTGGGCGTTATACCAACATGGTCAAAGAAACTGATAAAAAATTAAGTTAAAAATAGAAAAGAGAATTGCCTTATGATGTTAAAACCTTCTATCGACACTTTGTTGGATAAAGTTCCTTCAAAATATTCTTTAGTTATTTTACAAGCTAAGCGTGCTCATGAATTGGAAGCTGGTGAGAAAGCCACTCAAGATTTTAAATCTGTGAAATCAACACTTCGCGCTTTAGAAGAAATCGAGTCAGGTAATGTTGTAATTCACCCAGATCCATCAGCAAAACGTGCCTCAGTTCGCGCTCGTATCGAAGCTGAACGCCTTGCTAAAGAAGAAGAAGAACGTAAAATCAAAGAGCAAATTGCTAAAGAAAAAGAAGACGGCGAAAAAATTTAAGCAAGTCAAAAGTGAGAGGTTGAAACATTCTGTATCAGCCTCTTTTCATATTTTAGAGAATTAGGGAGGGTTTATGGCAAGAAAATTAGCACAGGTTATTGTTGATATTCCTCTGATGCAGACAGATAAACCATTTTCGTATGCCATTCCTAAAGATTTGGAAGATTTGGTACAAGTAGGAGTACGCGTTCATGTTCCTTTTGGAAGAGGAAATCGTCTTTTGCAAGGCTTTGTTGTCGGTTTCAGAGATGATGATGAATTAGAGACTAAGGATATTGCGGAGGTCCTAGATTTTGAACCTGTTTTAAATCAGGAACAACTAGACTTAGCTGATCAGATGCGCCATACTGTCTTTTCTTATAAAATATCTATTTTGAAATCAATGTTACCAAGTCTTTTGAATTCGCAATATGATAAACTCTTGTTAGCAACAGACACATTACCATCAGAAGATAGAGAAGATCTATTTGGTCATAAAACGGAAATTGTCTTTTCAAGTTTGTCTTCTCAAGATGCCAAAAAAGCAGGCAGATTAATTCAAAAAGGTTTCATAGAAGTTCAATATTTAGCCAAAGATAAGAAAACAATAAAAACAGAAAAGATTTACAAAATCAACAGAACTCTGTTAGAAAAGAGCCAAATAGCAGCAAGAGCGAAAAAGAGACTGGAGTTGAAAGAATTCCTGTTAGAAAATCCTCAACCAGGGCGCCTCACAGCTTTAAACAAACAATTTTCATCTCCTGTGGTTAATTTTTTCAGAGAAGAAGGAATCATTGAAGTCATTGAAAAAGAAGCTAGTAGATCTGATAATTATTTTAAAGGAATCCTAAAAACGGATTTTTTGGATTTAAATCAGGAACAAGCTAAAGTAGTTAAAATAGTTGTTGACCAAATTGGTAAGGAACAGAATAAACCCTTCTTGTTGGAGGGGATTACAGGGTCTGGTAAGACAGAGGTATATCTTCATATCATTGATAACGTTTTAAAGTTGGGAAAAACAGCGATTGTTCTCGTTCCAGAAATTTCTTTAACTCCCCAGATGACGAATCGTTTTATTTCTCGTTTTGGAAAGCAAGTTGCTATTATGCACTCGGGCTTGTCAGAAGGTGAAAAATTTGATGAGTGGCGAAAGATAAAATCAGGTCAAGCTAAAGTTGTCGTTGGAGCTCGTTCAGCAATTTTTGCTCCTTTGGAAAATATCGGAGCCATCATTATAGATGAGGAACATGAATCAACTTATAAGCAAGAATCTAACCCAAGGTATCATGCGCGCGATGTGGCCTTGCTACGTGCAGAATATTATAAAGCTGTGTTACTAATGGGATCAGCAACTCCAAGTATCGAAAGCCGAGCTAGAGCTAGTCGGGATGTTTATAAATTTTTAGAATTAAAACATCGTGCTAATCCTAAAGCACGTATTCCTCAGGTTGAAATTATTGATTTTAGAAATTTTATTGGTCAACAAGAAGTTAGTAATTTCACATCATATTTACTAGATAAAATCCGAGATAGATTAGATAAGAAAGAGCAAGTGGTTCTTATGCTCAATCGTAGAGGTTATTCTAGTTTTATTATGTGTCGAGACTGCGGCTACGTTGATCAATGTCCTAATTGTGACATTTCTCTGACTTTACATATGGCTACAAAGACCATGAATTGTCATTATTGTGGGTTTGAAAAGCCTATTCCAAGAACATGTCCAAATTGCAATAGTAAAAGTATCTCTTACTATGGTACTGGAACCCAAAAAGCTTATGAAGAACTTTTGAAAGTTATCCCAGACGCAAAGATTTTACGGATGGATGTTGATACGACAAGGCAAAAAGGCGGTCATGAGTCTATTTTGAAGCGTTTCGGAAATCATGAAGCTGATATTTTATTGGGAACACAGATGATTGCTAAGGGATTGGATTTTCCAAATGTTACTTTAGTTGGAGTACTAAATGCAGATACTTCTCTGAATTTACCTGATTTTCGATCATCAGAGCGAACTTTTCAGCTATTAACTCAAGTGGCTGGACGTGCTGGGCGTGCTGAAAAAGAAGGAGAGGTTGTCATTCAAACTTATAATCCTAATCATTATGCTATTCAATTAGCCCAAAAGCAAGATTTTGAAGCTTTTTATCAATATGAAATGAATATCCGTCGACAACTTGGTTATCCTCCTTATTATTTTACAGTTGGTTTAACATTATCGCATAAAGATGAAGAGTGGTTAATACGAAAATCTTATGAAGTATTAAGTTTATTGAAGCAAGGCTTTAGTGATAAAGTAAAGTTGTTAGGTCCAACGCCAAAACCAATTGCAAGAACACATAACCTTTATCACTACCAAATTATTATCAAGTATCGATTTGAGGACAACCTTGAACTTGTTTTGAATCGCTTATTAGACATGACTCAAGACAAGGAGAATAGAGATCTTCGCTTAGCAATAGACCACGAACCGCAAAATATGATGTAGAATAGTGCTATGATATAATTGAGAAAAGAAAGACGAGGAAAAAGCAATGACAAAATTATTATTCATGGGGACCCCTGATTTTTCAGCGACGGTTTTAAAAGGTATTTTAGCAGATGGTAAGTATGATGTTTTAGCTGTTGTGACGCAACCAGATCGTGCTGTAGGTCGTAAAAAAGAAATTAAAATGACCCCTGTAAAAGAAGTGGCCTTGGAAAACAACATTCCTGTGTATCAGCCGGAAAAACTATCTGGAAGTCCAGAATTAGAACAACTAATGACCCTAGGTGCAGATGGTATTGTAACAGCTGCTTTTGGTCAATTCTTACCAACAAAGCTTTTGGAATCGGTAGGTTTTGCAATTAATGTACATGCTTCTCTATTGCCAAAATATCGTGGTGGGGCACCAATTCATTATGCCATTATTAATGGCGAAAAAGAAGCTGGGGTTACCATCATGGAAATGGTTGCAAAGATGGATGCAGGGGATATGGTATCAAAAGCTTCCGTTGAGATAACTGATGAAGACAATGTAGGGACAATGTTTGATAGACTCGCCGTTGTTGGTCGTGACCTTTTATTAGATACGCTTCCAGGTTATCTATCAGGTGATATTAAGCCGATACCACAAAATGAAGAAGAGGTAAGTTTTTCTCCTAATATTAGTCCAGATGAAGAGAGAATTGATTGGAATAAATCATCGCGCGACATTTTTAACCATGTTCGAGGGATGTATCCATGGCCAGTTGCACATACCCTTTTGGAGGGAAATCGTTTTAAACTTTATGAAGTAACAATGTCAGAAGGAAAGGGCTCACCGGGTCAAGTGATCGCTAAGACAAAGAACTCATTGACAGTAGCAACTGGTGACGGAGCTATTGAACTCAAATCAGTTCAACCAGCAGGGAAACCTCGTATGGATATAAAAGACTTTTTAAATGGTGTTGGTCGTAATTTAGAAATAGGAGATAAATTTGGCGAATGATTGGAAAAAGAGTGCGCGTGGTTTAGCTTTAATGACTTTAGAGGAAGTTTTTGATAAAGGAGCTTATTCTAATATCGCACTTAATAAGAGTTTAAAAAAATCTAGACTATCAGATAAAGATCGTGCCTTAGTAACAGAAATTGTCTATGGAACTGTGGCTAGAAAAATAACGCTAGAATGGTATCTATCACACTTTATAGTTGATCGTGATAAGCTTGAATTATGGGTATATCATCTCTTGCTACTGAGCCTTTATCAACTACTCTATCTGGACAACATCCCAGATCACGCTATTGTTAATGATGCTGTCACTATTGCTAAGAATCGAGGCAATAAAAAGGGTGCTGAAAAGTTAATTAATGCCGTTTTACGAAGAGTAAGTTCGGAGACGCTCCCTGAAATTGCATCAATAAAACGCCAAAACAAACGTTACTCTGTTGCTTATTCCATGCCAGTGTGGCTCGTAAAAAAATTAATTGACCAATATGGTGAGACAAGAGCTTTAGCTATTATGGAGAGTTTATTTGAGCGAAATAAAGCCAGTCTTCGTGTGACTGACTTATCGCAAAAACAAACTATCAAAGAAACTTTAAATGTTAGAGATTCACATATTGCAGAGACAGCTTTAGTTGCAGACTCAGGAAATTTTGCATCGACATCATTTTTCCAAGATGGCCTCATTACTATCCAAGATGAATCTAGTCAATTAGTTGCTCCAACACTCAAAGTCTCAGGTAATGACCAAGTATTGGATGCATGTAGTGCACCAGGAGGAAAAACAAGTCATATCGCCTCATATTTGACTACAGGGGCAGTAACTGCTTTAGATTTGTATGATCATAAATTGGAATTGGTTATGGAAAATGCAAAACGCCTAGGTCTGTCAGATAAGATAAAAACTAAAAAGTTAGATGCAAGTAAAGCTCATGAGTATTTTCTTGAGGATACTTTTGACAAAATTTTAGTAGACGCACCTTGTTCAGGTATCGGGCTAATTCGCCGTAAACCAGATATTAAGTACAATAAAGCTAATCAAGACTTTGAAGCACTCCAAGAGATTCAATTGTCTATCCTATCTAGCGTTTGTCAAACGCTACGTAAAGGTGGTATAATAACCTATAGCACTTGTACCATTTTTGAGGAAGAAAATTTTCAAGTTATTGAAAAATTCTTAGAAAACCACCCCAATTTTGAGCAAGTAGAACTGAGTCATACACAAGAGGATATTGTAAAGAGAGGCTGTATTAGTATAAGCCCTGAACAATATCATACAGATGGCTTTTTTATTGGACAAGTCAAACGTATCTTGTAGTGTCTAGGAGGAAACTGACATCGTCAGAAAAAAATATATGGAAATATCTCTTTTAACAGATATTGGGCAACGTCGTTCCAATAATCAAGATTTTATTAATCAATTTGAAAATAAAGCCGGCGTCCCACTAATCATCTTAGCAGATGGTATGGGAGGACATCGTGCAGGAAATATTGCTAGCGAGATGACTGTAACTGATCTAGGAAGTGATTGGGCGGAGACAGATTTTTCTGAGTTATCAGAAATTCGTGATTGGATGCTTGTCTCTATTGAAACAGAGAATCGCAAAATATATGAATTAGGTCAGTCAGATGATTACAAAGGTATGGGAACTACCATTGAAGCAGTTGCCATTGTAGGAGATAATATTATTTTCGCACATGTAGGAGATTCACGTATCGGTATCGTTCGTCAAGGAGAGTATCATTTATTGACGAGTGATCATTCTCTTGTTAATGAATTGGTAAAAGCTGGCCAATTAACAGAAGAAGAAGCTGCTAGTCATCCTCAAAAAAATATTATTACGCAATCAATTGGTCAAGCCAATCCAGTCGAACCTGATTTAGGAGTTCATCTACTTGAAGAAGGTGACTACCTTGTAGTTAATAGTGATGGACTAACTAATATGTTGAGTAATGCCGATATTGCTACAGTACTAACACAAGAAAAAACCTTAGATGATAAGAATCAAGATTTAATCACTCTAGCAAACCATAGAGGAGGTCTTGATAATATCACTGTGGCACTAGTTTACGTTGAAAGTGAGGCGGTTTAATGATTCAGATTGGCAAATTATTTGCTGGTCGTTATCGGATCCTTAAATCAATCGGACGAGGTGGAATGGCGGATGTTTATCTAGCTCGAGATCTAATTTTAGATAATGAAGAGGTCGCAATAAAAGTATTGCGAACCAATTATCAAACAGATCAGATTGCGGTTGCTCGCTTCCAGAGAGAAGCACGAGCAATGGCTGAGCTGACACATCCTAATATTGTCGCTATTCGTGATATAGGTGAAGAAGACGGACAGCAGTTCTTAGTAATGGAATATGTTGATGGATTCGATTTAAAAAAGTATATTCAAGACAATGCACCCCTATCAAATAATGAAGTTGTTCGAATCATGAATGAAGTCCTTTCAGCCATGTCACTGGCACATCAGAAAGGTATCGTACACCGTGATTTAAAACCTCAAAATATTTTATTAACTAAAAAAGGGACTGTAAAAGTTACAGATTTCGGTATTGCGGTAGCGTTTGCTGAAACTAGTTTAACGCAAACGAATTCTATGTTAGGTAGTGTTCATTATTTATCGCCAGAGCAGGCGCGTGGTTCAAAAGCGACTGTTCAGAGTGATATTTATGCCATGGGAATCATGCTTTTTGAAATGTTAACTGGCCATATTCCTTATGATGGGGATAGTGCAGTTACTATTGCCCTACAGCACTTCCAAAAACCACTACCATCAATCCTTGCAGAAAATAAAAGCGTTCCACAAGCTTTGGAAAACATTGTCATTAAAGCAACAGCTAAAAAGCTAACAGATCGCTATAAGACAACTTATGAGATGGGACGTGATTTATCAACTGCTCTAAGCTCGACACGTCACCGTGAACCAAAACTTGTTTTTAATGATACTGAGAGTACTAAGACACTACCCAAAGTAACATCTACAGTATCATCTCTAACGACAGAACAACTGTTGCGTAATCAAAAACAGGCCAAAACAACAGAAAAAATAACTCCTGATTCTGCGAGTAACGATAAAACGAAGTCTAAAAAGAAGGCTTCTCATCGACTTCTTGGTACAATCATGAAATTATTCTTTGCACTCTGTGTTGTAGGAATAATTGTATTTGCTTATAAAATTTTAGTAAGTCCTACGACTATTCGTGTTCCAGATGTTAGCAACAAAACAGTAGCTCAAGCAAAAATGACATTGGAAAATTCTGGATTGAAAGTAGGAGCTATTCGTAATATTGAGAGTGATAGTGTTTCAGAAGGACTTGTCGTAAAAACAGACCCTGCTGCAGGACGTTCTCGCAGAGAAGGGGCTAAAGTTAATCTTTATATTGCCACTCCAAACAAGAGTTTCACTCTAGGTAATTATAAGGAACATAATTACAAAGATATCCTCAAAGATCTTCAAGGCAAAGGTGTTAAAAAATCTTTAATCAAGGTTAAGCGTAAAATTAATAATGATTATACTACTGGTACAATCTTAGCACAGTCGCTTCCAGAAGGAACATCTTTTAATCCTGATGGTAATAAGAAATTAACACTTACGGTTGCTGTTAATGATCCAATGATTATGCCTGATGTAACAGGTATGACTGTTGGAGAAGTAATAGAAACCTTGACAGACCTCGGATTAGATGCAGATAATCTTGTCTTCTATCAAATGCAAAATGGCGTTTATCAAACAGTAGTAACACCTCCATCTTCAAGTAAGATAGCAAGTCAGGATCCTTATTACGGAGGAGAAGTTGGATTAAGGAGAGGAGATAAAGTTAAGCTGTATCTTCTTGGTTCTAAAACAACGAATAACTCATCATCTACGCCAATAGATTCTTCGGCTTCAAGCTCAACAGGAACAACTACCTCGGATTCTGTAAGCTCATCAACGGATGCTAGCACTTCTGATAGTAGTAGCACTTCTACAAGTAGTTCAACACTACCAAGTGATAGTACAACTAATACAGGAACAGCTAACAATCCATTAACTCAATAAAATTAAAAAGAAGATGTTAAAGTCTTCTTTTTAATTTGCTATGGCAGAGACCATGCCTAGAAAGGTTCTCTGCCAATATGCCAAATTTTTCTCTCAATAATGGTGCAAAGTATAGGGCTTTTTGATAAAATACGTCATATAGAGTAATGGAAGGATTATTATGAAAAAATTTCAGTTTTTTCTACTTGTTGAAGCCGTTGTCTTAGTTATGGGATTAATGAAAATTTTATCTGATGACTGGACAAGTTTTATTTTTATTCTCGCTTTGATTCTTTTAGCCTTAAGATTTTATAACAACGATAGTCGTCATAATTTTCTGTTAACGACAAGTTTGTTATTACTATTTTTAATCTTTATGCTTAACCCTTACATTATTGCAGCCGTTGTTTTTGCAGTTTTGTATGTTCTAATCAATCATTTCTCGCAAGTTAAGAAAAAAAATCGTTATGCTTTGATTCAATTTAAGAATCATCAATTAGATGTTAAGACAACACGAAACCAATGGTTAGGTACTGATCAACACGAAAGTGACTTTTATGCTTTTGAAGATATTAATATTATAAGAATCTCTGGGACTGATACAATTGATTTAACAAATGTTATTGTATCTGGGCAGGATAATGTTATTATAATTCAAAAAGTTTTTGGTGATACTAAAGTATTGGTTCCTTTAGACGTTGCCGTAAAGGCTGATATTAGTTCTGTTTACGGTAGTGTACAGTACTTTGATTTTGAGGAGTATGATCTAAGAAATGAATCTATAAAATTGTCACAAGAGGAAGAATATTACCTTTTGAAACGTGTCAAATTAGTTGTAAACACTATCGCTGGGAAAGTTGAGGTTAGTCGTAAATGAAAAAGCACCACTACTTTTTAGCTTTCTTCTATGGAAGTGTCATTATATTTGCCATTTGTTTTGTCATTATTGATAGTTTGGGTGTTAATTTGGTGCACCTCTATCAAACGTCTCGTTTGTGGCTGATTGAACAATTGATTTTCTCTATTTTCTTTCTATCTTTAGCGGTAACTATCCTTTTATTGCTAACTTGGTTTTTATTAGATGATAATAGTAAACGTCAAATTAACCATAATTTACGTCGCATTTTAAATAACCAATCAATAAATGTTACCGATGATGGTACTGAAATATCGACCAATATTCAACGGCTCTCTAAAAAAATGAATTTAATGACAGCAAGTCTACAATCTAAGGAAAATAGTCGTATTTTAAAAAGCCAAGAAATTGTGAAACAAGAACGTAAGCGTATTGCACGTGATTTACACGACACAGTTAGTCAGGATTTGTTCGCTGCTTCCATGGTTTTGTCAGGGATAGCACAGAATGTTTCTCAGCTAGACGTTGATCAGGTTGGCTCGCAATTATTAGCAGTAGAAGAAATGCTTCAGCATGCACAAAATGATTTGAGAATTCTGCTACTTCATTTGAGGCCAGTTGAATTAGAAAATAAGACCCTATCTGAAGGATTCAGAATGATATTGAAAGAATTGACCGATAAGAGCGACATTGAAGTTGTTTATCATGAATCAATTCTAACCTTACCCAAAAAGATTGAAGACAATATTTTTAGAATTGGTCAAGAATTTATCAGTAATACTTTAAAGCATTCACAAGCCAGTCGTCTCGAAGTTTACCTTAATCAAACAGAGAATGAATTGCAGTTAAAAATGATTGATAATGGTATTGGATTTGATATGGATTCTGTCTATGATTTAAGTTATGGGTTAAAAAATATTGAAGATCGAGTAGAAGATTTAGCAGGAAATTTACAGCTTCTCAGTCAGCCTGGTAAAGGAGTTGCTATGGATATAAGATTACCTTTAGTAAATCAGAGTGAGGATAAAAATGGATAAAATAAAAATTGTACTTGTTGATGACCATGAGATGGTTCGTCTCGGTTTAAAAAGTTTTTTAAACTTACAAGCTGATGTTGAAGTAATAGGTGAGGCCTCAAATGGTTTAGAAGGCATAAAAAAAGCACTGGAGTTACGTCCAGACGTTGTTGTTATGGACTTAGTAATGCCTGAAATGGACGGTGTAGAAGCAACCTTAGCATTATTGAAGGATTGGCCAGAAGCTGCCATTTTAGTCTTAACATCTTACTTGGATAATGAAAAAATTTACCCTGTTATTGAAGCAGGTGCCAAAGGCTATATGTTAAAGACCTCAAGCGCAGCAGAGATTCTTAATGCCATTCGTAAAGTTTCAAGGGGAGAACAAGCTATTGAAAATGAAGTAGATAAGAAAATTAAGGCTCATGATAAATGTCCAGCTTTACATGAGGGCTTAACAGCAAGGGAACGTGATATCCTTAATTTATTAGCCAAAGGTTATGACAATCAAAGGATTGCTGATGAATTATTTATCTCGTTAAAGACTGTTAAAACTCATGTTTCTAATATTTTGGGAAAACTAAATGTAGCAGATCGAACTCAAGCAGTTGTCTATGCTTTCCAACACCATTTGGTACCACAAGATGATGAATAAGTGATATAATAGAGGCACTATGTTAATGAAAGTGGTTAGTCATGGACGCAAAAACTAAATATAAAGCAAAAAAAATAAAGGCAGTGTTTTTTGATATTGATGACACGCTTCGTGTTAAAGATACAGGTTATATGCCACCATCAATCTTAAAAGTTTTTAAAGCTTTGAAAGATAAAGGAATCGTTGTAGGTATTGCTTCAGGAAGAGCACGATATGGCGTTCCAAAAGAAGTTCAAGATTTAAATGCCGATTATTGTGTAAAATTAAATGGAGCTTACGTTAAGGACAAGGATAAGAATATTATCTTCCATCGTCCTATTCCAGCTGAATATGTAGAGCAATATAAGAAATGGGCGGACACTGTTGGTATTAAGTACGGTTTAGCTGGTCGTCATGAGGCAGTTTTATCAGATCGTGATGATTTGGTAAATGATGCGATTGATATTGTGTATTCTGATCTCGAAGTTAATCCAGATTTCAATAAAGAACATGATATTTATCAGATGTGGACATTTGAAGATAAAGGAGATAGCCTTCATCTACCTGAACCGTTAGCTGAACATCTTCGCTTGATACGTTGGCATGATCATTCTTCAGATGTTGTGTTAAAAGGAACATCGAAGGCTTTAGGTGTTTCTAAAGTTGTTGAACATTTGGGCTTAAAGCCAGAGAATATCTTGGTTTTCGGAGATGAGCTCAATGATTTAGAACTCTTTGATTATGCTGGACTAGCTGTGGCGATGGGAGTGTCACACCCAGAAGCTCAAAAAAAAGCAGATTTTATCACAAAAAAAGTAGAAGAAGATGGCATTTTGTATGCTCTGGAGGAACTAGGTTTGATAGAAAAAGAATTAACATTTCCACAAGTAGATATTGAAAATACAGAAGGTCCTGTGGCTGTCATTAAAACAAATCACGGGGATATGACTGTAAAACTCTTCCCGGATCATGCTCCTAAAACGGTAGCAAACTTTATTGGTTTAGCTAAACAAGGTTATTATGATGGTATTATCTTCCATCGTATTATTCCAGATTTTATGATTCAGGGTGGTGATCCAACTGGTACAGGTATGGGTGGTGAATCTATCTATGGGGAAAGTTTTGAAGACGAATTTTCCGAGGAATTATATAATGTTCGCGGAGCTCTTTCAATGGCTAATGCTGGACCAAATACGAATGGCAGCCAATTTTTCATCGTCCAAAATACAAAAATTCCTTATGCGAAAAAGGAATTAGAGCGAGGTGGTTGGCCAACACCAATTGCTGAGTTGTATGCTGGACAAGGTGGTACACCGCATCTAGATCGTCGCCACAGTGTATTTGGACAATTAGTAGACCAAAGTTCTTTTGAGGTACTTGATGAGATTGCGGCAGTAGAGACTGGTTCTCAAGACAAACCATTGGAAGATGTTGTTATTTTAACGATTGAGGTTAAAGAATAAAATGAAGATTGGCGATAAGTTAAAGGGAACAGTCACTGGCATTAGGCCTTATGGAGCCTTTGTTTCTCTTGAGGATGGTAGGACTGGACTTATCCATATTTCTGAAATTAAAACAGGTTACATTGATAATATTTATGATGTTCTTAGTGTAGGTGATGAAGTCTATGTTCAGGTTATAGATGTAGATGAATTTACACAAAAAGCAAGTTTATCGCTTCGGACCCTTGAAGAAGAGAGACATCATATTCAGCATCGTCATCGATTTTCTAACAATCGTCTTAAGATAGGTTTCAAACCACTTGAGGAAAATTTACCTAGTTGGGTTGAGGAAGGTCTAGCCTACTTGAATAATAAATAAACAAAAAACCTAGATTTGATTAATGACAAGTCTAGGTTTTAAATATTTAAAAGTAGCAGTGAATATTATACTTGCTAAAAATAGCTTGATAATCGAGTAGATCCTCTGGGTGTAGTGCAGCGATCTCTTCCATTTCATATTGACGATTAAGTAATTGATATTTGTTTTGCCCAAATTGGTGGAAAGGTAAGAGTTGCACTTGACGGATATCTAGGCGATCAAATAAACAAGCAAATTCTTCAGCATCTTCTAATGAATCGTTAAAATTAGGTATGACAGGAATACGTAGCACAATCGTTTTACCGTTGGCAAAAGCATAATGAATGTTTTTGATGATTGAAGCATTCTTAACCATCGTCTTTTCTTGGTGTTTGAGGCTATTGTAATGTTTTAAATCGGTGTAAATAAAATCAACGTATTGGATAAGATCTATGAATTGTTCATGTCTAGTATAAGCAGTTGTTTCAATAGCCGTGTGGATTCCCAGTGATTTAGCACGTTTTAAAATTGCCTTGGCAAATTCAAATTGTGCAAATATTTCACCGCCAGATAGCGTTATGCCCCCACCAGATTCTTCGTAAAAATCAATATCTTTTAAAACTTCTTCAATAATATCATCAACCGATTTTTCTTCGCCCACGATGACGCTTTCATTAGTAATGGCATCTCTCATTGTTTCTGGAACCATTTTTTGCGACTCGGGATTAGCACACCAAGGACATCTAAGAGGACAACCCTTTAAGAAAACGGTTGTTCGAATACCTGGACCATCGTGAATACTAAAATGTTGAATGTTGAATACAATACCTTTTTCATTTGTCATATTATTTTCCTCAATTTCATTTTAAGTATACCTTTTATACGTAACAAAGTCAATTACGAATGAAAGTTTATTGAACTTGTTTAATAAATAAAAAATGATAAAATAGAAAGGAGGTGTTTCATGAATAGATTAGAAAATATTATTAGTTTAGTATCCCAGTACCAAAAAATAGATGTTAATACACTCTCGGAGTTGTTGCAAGTTTCTAAAGTAACGATACGTAAAGATTTAGATAAACTAGAAGGCAAAGGGCTTTTGCATAGAGAGCACGGTTATGCAGTTTTAAACAGTGGGGATGACCTTAATGTTAGGTTATCTTTTAACCATAAAACTAAAAAAGAAATTGCTGCCTTAGCTGCAAATATGGTGTCTGACAATGACACTATCTTAATAGAATCAGGCTCTACTTGTGCTCTTTTAGCAGAAAATATCTGTCAGACAAAGCGAAATGTCACTATTTTGACCAACTCTTGCTTTATTGCTAACTATTTACGAGAGTATGATTCATGCCAAATTGTCTTACTTGGTGGTGAGTATCAATCAAGTTCACAGGTTACGGTAGGTCCTCTCTTGAAAAAGATGATTTCACTTTTTCATGTCTCGTTAGCTTTTGTTGGGACTGATGGTTTTGATCCAAAACTAGGATTTATGGGTAGAGATTTAATGCGTTCTGAAGTTGCACAAGAGATGGCGAATGCTGCCGATGAAGTCATTATTTTAACAGATTCTAGTAAGTTTAATCAGACTGCATTGGTGGAACAGCTTCCGTTGTCAACTGTATCACAAGTTATTACAGATAAACATCCAAATTCGGAAATTGCTAATTTGTTCCAAGAAGCAGAGATTACCATTCAATCTTTATTACAAGTACCATAAAAGAGGCTATTTTTCTTACATTTTGCACATTTGTGGCGATAATAGATAAAGTGTCATGTCAAATTGCACAGATGTAACCTTTTTGTTAAACTGAAGCAAATGCTGAAAGGTTATGAGTATGAAATTAGAGCGTCAAAAATTGTTAGCTAAAGTAGCTTACCTTTACTATATGGAAGGGAAAAGCCAATCTGAGATTGCCAATGAATTAGGAATTTATCGTACAACAATAAGTCGTATGTTAGCCAAAGCGAGAGAAGAAGGTCTTGTTAGAATCGAAATTTCAGATTTTAATCCAGAAATTTTTCAGTTAGAATCCTATTTTAAAAGTAAATATCACCTTAAAGATATTGAGATTGTTTCTTCGCGAAAAGATAGCGATACTTCAGAGATAGAGAAGGATTTAGCACATGTAGCTGCAGCTATGATTCGAAAAAAAATTAAAGAGAATGACAAGGTGGGGATTGCTTGGGGGAGGACACTTAGTAAAGTAGTTGAAGCAATGCGTCCTCATCCGGTTTCTCAAGTTTCTTTTGTTCCTTTGGCCGGAGGTCCAAGTCATATTAATGCACGCTATCACGTTAATACTCTGGTTTACGAAATGTCAAGGCGTTTCCAAGGAAGTTGTACTTTCATTAATGCAACTCTAGTTCAAGAAAACGCTAATTTAGCGAAAGGAATATTAACTTCAAAATATTTTGAGGGGCTAATGGATAATTGGGAAAAACTTGATGTGGCAATTGTGGGCGTTGGTGGTAAACCTAAAAGCAATGAACAACAGTGGCTTGACCTTTTAAATCAAGATGATTTTCAATGCTTGGATGAAGAAGCAGCTGTAGGTGAAATTACTTGTCGTTTTTTTAATCATTCAGGTGATCCTGTGAATCAACATTTAGCTAAAAGGACAATAGGAATTACCTTAGAACAACTACAGAAAGTTCCTAATAGAATAGCGGTTGCTCATGGCAATTATAAGGCTGCGGCACTCTTAGCCGTTTTAAAAAAGGGGTATATTAATCATTTAGTTACTGATTTTTCCACAGCCTTAAATATTTTAAGATTAGATAAAGACACCTTTGTGGATACTATATATCAAAAGAGCTAGGAATAAATCCTAGCTCTTTTGATAATGTTTCTATTACCAAGTGAATTGTTATAGAATAAGCACAAAGGTGCGCTATTGTCATAAAGGGCACAAAGTCTATTGACGATGATTAAGGGACATGTTACATTTGTTTTGCGAAAGAAAACTAGAACCTTTTGTAAGAAAGTTTAAACTTATAAAAAATCATTAAAGCGGAGGTGCTTATGGAAATCATAGTCGCAGACCAAATTATTATGGGGCTCATTTTGAATGCTGGGGATGCTAAACAACATATCTATCAAGCCTTAAAACTTGCAAAAGAAGGAAATTTTGCAGAAAGTAAGATTGAAATAGAACTAGCAGATAGTGCACTCCTAGAAGCTCATAATCTTCAAACACAATTCCTTGCACAAGAAGCAGGAGGGACAAGGACAGATATCTCAGCACTCTTTATTCATTCTCAGGATCATTTGATGACAAGTATTACTGAGATTAACTTGATTAAAGAAATTATTGATTTACGCCAGGAATTACATATTCAAAAATAAGTAAAGGGGATCAAATATGATAAAAATTGGTTTATTCTGTGCAGCAGGTTTTTCAACAGGTATGTTAGTAAACAATATGAAAATCGCAGCGGATAAAGAAGGGATAGAGGCACATATTGAAGCTTATTCACAAGGAAAAATTGCAGATTATGCTAAAGATTTAGATGTTGCATTACTTGGTCCACAAGTTAGCTATACTCTAGATAAATCAAAATCAATCTGTGATGAATACGGTGTACCGATAGCAGTTATTCCAATGGCAGATTATGGTATGTTGGATGGTGTAAAAGTTTTGAAACTTGCTTTGAGTTTATTGGAAACAAGAAAAGAGGCTTGATATGTCAAAGTTTGATAGTCAGAAAATAATTACTCCGATTATGAAGTTTGTCAATATGCGAGGGATTATTGCACTCAAAGATGGCATGCTAGCAATTCTACCACTAACAG
Source organism: Streptococcus sp. FDAARGOS_520 (assembly GCF_003812685.1). Classification (NCBI taxonomy): domain Bacteria; kingdom Bacillati; phylum Bacillota; class Bacilli; order Lactobacillales; family Streptococcaceae; genus Streptococcus; species Streptococcus sp. FDAARGOS_520. The sequence continues at coordinate 1,319,434 of NZ_CP033810.1, forward strand.
TTGTTGGGAGTCTCTTTTTAATATTAGGGCAGCTTCCATTTAAAGGTCTTAATCAAGCCATAGCTAATGTTTTTGGACCAGAATGGACAGAACCATTTATGCAAGTTTATTCAGGAACTTTTGCGATTATGGGCTTGATTTCCTGTTTTGCAATTGCTTATGCTTATGCTAAAAATAGTAGTGTAGAACCGTTACCTGCTGGCGTTTTATCACTTTCGTCTTTCTTTATTTTAATGAAATCATCTTATATTCCTGTAAAAGGAGAAGCAATAGCGGATGCTATTTCTAAGGTTTGGTTTGGCGGTCAGGGGATTATTGGAGCAATTATTATTGGCTTAGTAGTTGGTGCTATCTATACATGGTTTATCCAACATCATATTGTTATAAAAATGCCAGAGCAAGTACCACAGGCAATAGCAAAACAATTTGAAGCTATGATTCCAGCTTTTGTTATCTTTCTTTTATCGATGATTGTTTATTTGATTGCTAAGGTAACAACTGGAGGTACCTTTATTGAGATGATTTATGATATCATTCAAGTACCGTTGCAAGGCTTAACAGGCTCACTTTATGGAGGAGCAATTGGGATTGCTTTCTTTATTTCATTCTTATGGTGGTTTGGTGTCCATGGCCAATCTGTGGTGAATGGTATTGTGACTGCTTTGTTACTATCCAATTTAGATGCCAATAAGTCTTTATTAGCAGCAAATCGCTTAACATTAGATAATGGCGCTCACATTGTAACACAGCAGTTTTTGGATAGTTTCTTGATTTTATCGGGCTCAGGAATAACTTTTGGACTAGTTATTGCGATGCTTTTTGCAGCAAAATCAAAACAATACAAGGCACTTGGGAAAGTGGCCGCTTTTCCCGCAATTTTCAATGTTAACGAGCCAATCGTCTTTGGCTTTCCAATCGTAATGAATCCTGTGATGTTTCTGCCTTTTATTTTAGTACCAGTTTTGGCAGCTTTAATTGTTTATGGAGCTATTGCGGTTGGTTTTATGCAACCATTCTCAGGTGTTACTTTACCATGGAGTACTCCAGCAATTATTTCTGGATTCATGGTAGGTGGTTGGCAAGGTGCACTCGTCCAAATAGTCATTTTAGCTATCTCAACTGCTGTTTACTTCCCATTCTTTAAAATCCAAGATAATATTACTTACAAAAATGAATGTGAAATGGAAAGGGGATAGCTAGCAGATAAGAGGTTGAGGTGTGTAATGCACCTTAACCTTTTTCTAAAAATGCACATTTGTGCAACTTTAGATGTAGCATTCTATTCTTTATTTTCTTCTTGTTATTTTAGGATTTAGGTGCTATTATATTTACGAAGAAAAACTTTTTAGTTTCGAAAGAAACAAGCGGAGGCTGTTATGACCAAACAATTACTCACTCAAAAATATACAAATGATGTTCAACAAAATTCTCAAAAGCATTTTGGCTATTTGACAGAGCGCATGTATTCTTATCGCGATAAGGTTCTTGATAAGAAACCATTCATAGATGCAGAACGTGCTATCTTGGTAACTGAAGCCTATCAAAAGCATCAGGAAAAACCTAATGTTTTAAAGAGAGCTTACATGTTGCAAAATATTTTGGAAAAAATGACAATCTATATTGACGATGAGACAATGATTGTCGGTAACCAAGCTTCATCTGATAAAGATGCTCCTATTTTTCCAGAATACACTCTAGAATTTGTTGTAAATGAACTAGACCTTTTTGAAAAACGAGATGGTGATGTCTTTTACATTACAGAAGAAACCAAAGAACAAATTAGAAATATTGCACCTTTCTGGGAAAATAATAATTTACGGGCTCGTGCGGGCGTTATGCTTCCAGAAGAAGTTCAAGTTTATATGGAGACAGGCTTCTTTGGGATGGAAGGTAAGATGAATTCTGGGGATGCTCACTTAGCTGTCAACTATCAGAAGTTACTAGAAGAAGGGCTTATTGGCTTTGAAAAAAAAGCAAGAAAAGCTAAAGCTGACTTAGATTTAACAAAGCCTGAGAGTATTGACAAATATCATTTCTATGATTCTATTTTAATTACAATAGAAGCTGTTAAAACCTATGCAGAGCGTTTTGCTATCCTAGCAAAAAAACAAGCTAAAACAGCAAATGCTAAGAGACGTCAGGAATTGTTAGATATCGCTAGTATTTGTGAACGAGTGCCCTATTACCCAGCTGAAACGTTTGCAGAAGCCGTTCAATCGGTTTGGTTTATTCAGTGTATTCTTCAAATAGAATCAAACGGTCATTCTCTATCTTATGGACGCTTTGATCAATACATGTATCCATATGTTAAATCTGACTTAGAAGCTGGACGTGAGACTGAGGATTCGATCGTTGAGCGCCTAACTAACCTATGGATTAAAACAATAACTATTAATAAGGTTCGTAGCCAAGCTCATACGTTTTCGTCTGCTGGTAGTCCTCTTTACCAAAATGTAACGATTGGAGGACAAACACGACATAAGGAAGATGCTGTTAATCCTTTATCATTTCTAGTACTAAAATCAGTCGCTCAGACACACTTACCACAGCCTAATCTAACGGTTCGTTATCATGCTAACCTAGACAAGTCATTCATGAATGAAGCTATTGAAGTTATGAAATTAGGCTTTGGTATGCCAGCTTTTAATAATGATGAAATTATTATTCCATCATTTATTAAAAAAGGAGTTTCCGAAGAAGATGCCTATGATTATTCAGCGATTGGTTGTGTCGAAACAGCAGTTCCTGGGAAATGGGGTTATCGTTGTACCGGCATGAGCTATATCAACTTCCCTAAAGTGTTATTAATTACAATGAATGACGGTATTGACCCGGCTTCTGGGAAGAGATTTGCGCCTTCTTATGGGCATTTCACCCAGATGACCTCATATAAAGAACTTAAAGAAGCTTGGGACAAAACACTTCGTTACTTAACTCGAATGAGCGTTATTGTTGAAAATGCTATTGATATTAGTCTCGAAAGAGAAGTACCTGATATTCTTTGTTCAGCTTTAACTGATGATTGTATTGGACGAGGTAAGCACTTAAAAGAAGGTGGTGCAGTATATGACTACATATCTGGTCTACAAGTTGGAATCGCTAATCTTTCAGACTCACTTGCTGCGCTTAAAAAATTAGTATTTGAAGAAAAACGCCTAACCACATTAGAAGTATGGCAAGCATTGCAGAGTGATTACGCAGGTCCGCGTGGTGAAGAAATTCGTCAAATGTTGATCAATGAAGCACCAAAATATGGAAATGATGATGACTACGCGGATAGTTTAGTACGTGAGTGTTATGATGTTTATGTTGAAGAAATTGCTAAATATCCCAACACACGCTATGGACGTGGACCAATCGGTGGTATTCGCTATTCAGGAACGTCCTCTATTTCAGCAAATGTAGGCCAAGGACGAGGTACTTTAGCAACTCCAGATGGTAGGCATGCAGGAACTCCATTAGCTGAAGGTTGTTCACCATCTCATAATATGGACAAAAAGGGACCTACCTCTGTTTTGAAATCAGTTTCGAAGTTACCAACTGATGAGATTGTCGGCGGTGTACTCCTTAACCAAAAAGTCAACCCTCAAACCTTGGCAAAAGAAGAAGATAAACAAAAATTAATTGCCTTACTTAGAACATTCTTCAATCGCCTTCATGGTTACCATATCCAGTATAATGTTGTCTCACGTGAGACTTTGATTGATGCTCAGAAGCACCCTGAAAAACACCGCGATTTGATTGTGCGTGTAGCAGGTTATTCTGCATTCTTTAATGTCCTATCTAAGGCAACTCAAGATGATATTATTGCACGTACAGAACATGCTCTTTAGGAGATTATTATGGAATTTTTACTTGACACTTTAAATTTAGAAGCTATAAAAAAATGGCATCATATACTGCCACTAGCAGGTGTAACTTCAAATCCCACCATTGCTAAGAAAGAAGGAGATATACATTTTTTCCAACGCATTCGTGATGTTCGAGAAATTATTGGACGTGAAGCAAGTTTGCATGTTCAAGTAGTGGCCAAAGATTATCAAGGAATATTGGATGATGCTGCTAAAATACGCCAAGAAACGGACGATGACATTTATATCAAAGTCCCAGTTACGCCAGATGGATTAGCAGCAATTAAAACGTTAAAAGCAGAAGGTTATAATATTACAGCCACAGCAATATACACCAGTATGCAAGGTCTTTTGGCTATATCAGCTGGAGCAGACTACCTAGCACCTTACTTTAACCGAATGGAGAACCTTGATATTGATGCGACACAAGTTATTAAGGAATTAGCGCAAGCAATAGAGCGGACAGGTTCTTCTAGCAAAATTTTAGCAGCTAGTTTTAAAAACGCTTCACAAGTAACGAAGGCCTTATCACAGGGTGCTCAATCAATCACCGCGGGACCAGATATTTTTGAATCAGTCTTTGCGATGCCATCTATTGCAAAAGCTGTTAACGACTTTGCAGATGATTGGAAAGCCAGTCAACACTCAGAACATATTTAACAGAGAACGCCAACTTTTGAGGCTGTATCTTTAACATAAAATTTTTTAAAGAAGAAAGAGGTTGAGAATGAAAGTTTTCGCAAGTCCATCGCGCTATATACAAGGAAAGGATGCTTTATTCCAAAGTATTGAACATATCAAATCTTTAGGTCAGACTCCACTTATCCTTTGTGATGATGTTGTTTATAATATCGTTGGAGAAAGGTTTTTATCTTATCTACAAGACGATTTGTTACCACATCGTGTTTCCTTTAACGGAGAAGCATCTGATAATGAAATCAATCGTGTCGTTGCTGTTGCGAAAGAAAAGAATAGTGACCTTATTATTGGACTTGGTGGTGGAAAAACTATTGACTCTGCAAAGGCAATTGCAGATAAAGTTAATTTACCAGTGGTCATTGCACCAACAGTAGCTTCAACAGATGCCCCAACATCAGCGTTATCAGTAATCTATACAGATGAAGGAGCTTTTGAAAAATATATTTTTTATTCAAAGAATCCAGACTTAGTTTTAGTTGATACTCAAGTAATTGCCCAAGCGCCAAAACGTTTACTAGCTTCTGGGATAGCAGATGGCTTAGCTACTTGGGTTGAAGCGAGAGCAGTCTTACAAAAAAATGGGATAGCGATGGCTGGCGGTAGACAGACTTTAGCGGGCGTGGCAATTGCCCAAGCATGTGAGCGTACTTTATTTAATGATAGTTTACAAGCTTTAGCGGCTTGTGATGCCAAAGTGGTTACAAAAGCTTTAGAAAATGTTATTGAAGCTAATACCTTACTTAGTGGTTTAGGTTTTGAAAGTGCAGGATTAGCTGCAGCTCATGCTATTCATAATGGTTTTACTGCCTTGAGTGGAGATATTCATCACTTAACCCATGGTGAAAAAGTTGCCTATGGAACGTTGACGCAACTTTTCCTCGAAAATAGACCAAAGGAAGAAATTGATCGCTACATTAATCTTTACCAAGCGATTGGAATGCCAACTACACTTGCAGAACTCCATTTGGGTGATGCAACATATGAAGAACTTTTAAAAGTTGGTCAGCAAGCAACAATTGAAGGTGAAACAATACATGAAATGCCATTCAAAATTAGTGCAGAGGATGTCGCTGCAGCCCTGTTAACGGTTGACCGTTATGTTTCAAATCATCAATAAAAACAATAGAACCAAGTGAAATTGCTTGGTTCTATTTGTCGTTTTAATATTTTAACTAAATAGGGCTTACTAGTATTTAAAGAGATATAAACTAAAAAAGATCAGACAACATATCTAATCTTTTTTAGTTATCGTTTACTGAAGATTAAAGTTATTCAAAATCATACAGGCTTGTTGATAAGTAACGTTCGCCATTATCAGGGAGAAGAGCTAAAACCTTTTTCCCTTTTCCTAGTTGTTTGGCCACTTCAATAGCAGCATAAATAGCAGCTGAAGCAGAAATTCCTGCGAGGAAACCTTCTAGTCCGCCGATGATACGTCCTGTTTCAATAGCATCGTCAGATGTAACGCGAATGATATGATCATAAGAATCTGTAGCCAATGTTTCTGGAATGAAACCTGCAGAAATCCCTTGTATTTTATGAGGCCCAGGTTGCTCACCAGAAAGGATTGCAGATTCATCAGCTTCTACAGCATAAATAGCGACATCAGGATTGACTTTTTTTAATGCACGAGAGACACCAGTAATTGTCCCACCAGTTCCCACACCTGCGATAAAAGCATCTAAACCTTTTTCACCAAAAGTCTCGATAATTTCCCTACCAGTCGTTTTTTCGTGGATTTCTGGATTGGCTTGATTATTAAATTGCAGGGGTAGCCAAGCATTTTGCTCTGCAGAAATTTCTTTTGCCTTAGCAATAGCTCCCTTCATCCCTTCACTACCAGGTGTTAGTACTAATTGAGCACCATAGGCTTGAATGATTTTACGACGTTCAATTGACATGGTTTCTGGCATAACAATAATAACATTATACCCTTTAGCTTTTCCTACCCAAGCCAAACCGATACCTGTATTACCAGATGTAGGTTCTACGATTGTATCTCCGGCTTTAAGAATCCCTTTTTGCTCTGCATCTTCAATCATAGCTAGAGCGATACGATCTTTGACAGATGAACCTGGGTTAAAGGATTCTAACTTAACGTACACCTCTGCAGCTCCTTCTGGAACAATATGATGTAATTGAATAATGGGTGTATTTCCGATTAAGTCTGTAATAGAATTATAAATTTTTGACATAAGCTATACCTCTTCATGATATTGGTTAAGAATATTATAAAACTCACATTGATTAAAGTAAAATATCAATTCTTTATCAAGTGATAGCTATTATTTATCGGTTTCAGCCTTAAAGGGAATTTCAACAATTTGACTCCCTTCTTCAGTTAACAAAGCTTTTCCTTGGTAGAACTCTGTCAAATTAGTTATTGTGTGTTCAAATTCCTTAGGGTCAACGTATATTTTACAGGTTACAGCTTCTAAAAATTCTGTTTCAAACTCCTGAAGGTGGTGCTCTTTTAGGAAGTTGTCAAAAGTTTGATATTGAGGATAAGTTAATTGAATACGAATACCAATTTGTTCTTTAACTTCTACTACCCCGATCTCTTTGATGGTATTAGCTACGCTACCAGAGTAGGCACGAATAAGCCCCCCTGCGCCTAATTTGATACCTCCAAAATACCGTGTAACGACGGCAACAACATTTGTCAGGCCTTGCTTTTCAAGTACGGTTAGCATAGGGATACCTGCTGTACCACTAGGTTCTCCATCATCACTAGATCGTTTTATATCCCCTTTTTCGCCAATAACCATAGCTGAACACGAATGATTGGCTTTGTAGTGCGCTTTCTTGATTTGCGTAATATAATTACGCCCCTCCTCTTCGGACTCTACTCGCTTTAGATGACAAATAAATCGCGATTTTTTAATTTCTTCTTCGACAATTCCGTCTGATTTTATCGTTTTATAGTTCATAGAGAAATTCTACAAAAATTCTTCAAATTTAGCAAAAAAATCCGAATGAAATAATATGGAAAATTATTTAGGTAGGCTTTGGACAAAAGCACAATTATCTGAGCAACTTAGAAAAATTGCAATTAGCTTGCCATCTTTTATAAAGAAAGGAAGCGACTATATTTGTACCCGATGCTCTAGTTCTGTTGCTAAAAATTGCCAATTACCAACTGGAAATTATTATTGTAGAGAATGTATAGTTTTTGGAAGAGTTACTAGTAATGAAAATTTATATTATTTCCCACAAAAAACATTTTCTAAAACGAATTCTTTAAAATGGAAAGGGGAACTGACACCTTATCAAAATGAGGTTTCAGAAGAGTTGTTGAAAGGTATTTCAAGTAAGGAAAATCTTCTTGTTCATGCTGTGACAGGGGCTGGTAAAACAGAAATGATATACCACTCTGTCGCCAAAGTAATTGATACTGGAGGAAGCGTTTGTATTGCCAGTCCTAGAATTGATGTTTGTTTAGAATTGTATAAGCGACTTTCAAACGATTTTAGATGTGCCATAACATTAATGCATGGAGAATCTCCTTCTTATCAGAGATCCCCTTTAACTATTGCCACAACACATCAATTGTTAAAATTTTATCATGCTTTTGATTTGCTAATTGTTGATGAAGTTGATGCTTTTCCGTATGTCGACAACCCGATACTATACCAGGGTGTAAAACAGGCCTTAAAGGAAAACGGAACAAGTATTTTTCTGACTGCAACTTCAACGACTGAGTTAGAAAGAAAAGTTGCAAGAAAAGAACTAAAAAAATTGCATCTAGCTAGGAGATTTCATGCCAATCCGTTAGTGATACCCGAGATGGTTTGGGTAAGTGGTATCCAGAAAAGCTTGCAGACACAAAAACTACCTCCCAAATTATATCAGTTGATAAATAAACAGCGACAAACGAGATATCCTTTGTTATTATTTTTCCCCCATATTTCAGAAGGTCAGGTATTCACCGAAATTTTAAGACAAGCCTTTCCTATGGAAAAAATTGGTTTTGTTTCAAGTAAGAGCACATCTAGGTTAAAGTTAGTGCAAGATTTTCGAGATAACAAATTGTCTATCCTAGTGTCAACTACCATTCTAGAGAGAGGAGTAACTTTCCCTAGCGTCGACGTTTTTGTTATACAAGCAAATCATCATTTGTTTACGAAAAGTTCCTTGGTACAAATTTCAGGAAGAGTTGGAAGAGCATTAGAAAGGCCCGAAGGGCTCCTTTACTTCCTTCATGATGGGAAAAGTAAATCGATGCACCAAGCTATAAAGGAGATTAAAAACATGAATCATATAGGAGGATTTTAATGACTTGTTTGTTATGTCATGAAATAGATTTATCGCAATTAACTTTTGTGGAACTTATGCTTCTAAAACCAAAGCAAAACGTAATTTGTCAAACGTGCAAGGGTAGTTTTGAAGCACTTAGTAGGGAGATGGGTTGCCAAACATGTTGCAAGCAAATTCCCCAAAAACAATGTCAAGATTGTATTTATTGGGGTAAAAAAGGTATAGAGGTAAATCATTTTTCCCTTTATAGATACAATGAAGCAATGAAAAAATATTTTTCTCTTTTTAAATTTCAAGGGGATTATTTGTTGAAAGATGTTTTTACAAAAGAAATAAAAGCTGCTCTAAAAAAGTATAAGGGCTACACTATAGTGCCAGTTCCCTTGAGTCATGAAGGATACCAAAATAGGCAATTTAATCAAGTGATTGCTTTTCTACAATCGGCAAATATACCTTACAAAAATATTCTTTCTAAAAAAGATGGAGGTAAGCAATCGGCTAATAATAAAGAAGAAAGACTCAAACAAGTTCAGCAATTTACATTAAAAAATGAGGCTGAGTTAGGGGACAACCTTTTAATTGTTGATGATATTTATACAACAGGCGCAACAATAGCACAAATCAGGAAACTATTAGAAGAAAAAGGTATAAAAAATATAAAAAGTTTTTCATTAGCACGCTAAAATCTTGCAAATTTTCATGAAAGCGGTTATAATAAGAGTATAGAAAGCGTTAACAACGCAAGAAAGAGGTACTCATATGATTAAATACAGTATTCGTGGTGAAAACATCGAAGTAACAGAAGCTATTCGTGAGTATGTTGAGACCAAACTCTCTAAAGTTGAAAAATACTTTAATGAAGCACAAGAATTAGATACTAGAGTCAACCTCAAAGTATACAGAGAGAAGACCGCAAAAGTTGAAGTAACAATCTTAATAGATTCTATTACTTTACGAGCAGAAGATGTTTCACAAGATATGTATGGGTCAATTGACTTAGTTGTTGATAAAATTGAGCGTCAAATTCGTAAAAATAAAACTAAAATTGCGAAAAAATATCGTGAAAAGATTCCAGCAAGTCAAGTTTTCACAACAGAATTTGAGGCTGAGCCAGATGAAGAAGCAGTAAGCCAAAGAATTGTACGTACTAAGAATGTTAATCTAAAACCAATGGATGTTGAGGAAGCATTGTTGCAAATGGAACTTTTAGGTCATGATTTCTTTATCTATACAGATGCAGAAGATAATACGACAAATGTCCTTTACAAGCGTGAAGATGGCGAACTAGGTTTAATTGAAGCTAAAGGAAATTAACTTTGTAACATAATTTAAAAAATCTCAGGGTTTTCTCTGAGATTTTTTTAAAACCTATTGACAACAAATAAAAAATTATAGTATACTAAATGAGTTCTTAAGCGAACCTAATATTGTATTATCATTTTATAAACAACTTAAAAAAAGTAGTTGACAAAGCAGAATAAGTTTGCTAGAATATAGAAGTTGTCTCAAGAGAGGCAAAGACCTTTGAAAACTGAACAAGACGAACGAATGTGCAGGGTGGATTTACATTGTAAATCCGTCAATGACAAAAAAACAATAAATCTGTCAGCGAGACAGAAAAGAGCAAAGCTCAAACTTTTAATGAGAGTTTGATCCTGGCTCAGGACGAACGCTGGCGGCGTGCCTAATACATGCAAGTAGAACGCTGAGGTTTGGTGTTTACACTAGACTGATGAGTTGCGAACGGGTGAGTAACGCGTAGGTAACCTGCCTCATAGCGGGGATAACTATTGGAAACGATAGCTAATACCGCATAAGAGTAATTAACACATGTTAGTTATTTAAAAGGAGCAATTGCTTCACTGTGAGATGGACCTGCGTTGTATTAGCTAGTTGGTGAGGTAAAGGCTCACCAAGGCGACGATACATAGCCGACCTGAGAGGGTGATCGGCCACACTGGGACTGAGACACGGCCCAGACTCCTACGGGAGGCAGCAGTAGGGAATCTTCGGCAATGGACGGAAGTCTGACCGAGCAACGCCGCGTGAGTGAAGAAGGTTTTCGGATCGTAAAGCTCTGTTGTTAGAGAAGAACGTTGGTAGGAGTGGAAAATCTACCAAGTGACGGTAACTAACCAGAAAGGGACGGCTAACTACGTGCCAGCAGCCGCGGTAATACGTAGGTCCCGAGCGTTGTCCGGATTTATTGGGCGTAAAGCGAGCGCAGGCGGTTCTTTAAGTCTGAAGTTAAAGGCAGTGGCTTAACCATTGTACGCTTTGGAAACTGGAGGACTTGAGTGCAGAAGGGGAGAGTGGAATTCCATGTGTAGCGGTGAAATGCGTAGATATATGGAGGAACACCGGTGGCGAAAGCGGCTCTCTGGTCTGTAACTGACGCTGAGGCTCGAAAGCGTGGGGAGCAAACAGGATTAGATACCCTGGTAGTCCACGCCGTAAACGATGAGTGCTAGGTGTTAGGCCCTTTCCGGGGCTTAGTGCCGCAGCTAACGCATTAAGCACTCCGCCTGGGGAGTACGACCGCAAGGTTGAAACTCAAAGGAATTGACGGGGGCCCGCACAAGCGGTGGAGCATGTGGTTTAATTCGAAGCAACGCGAAGAACCTTACCAGGTCTTGACATCCTTCTGACCGGCCTAGAGATAGGCTTTCTCTTCGGAGCAGAAGTGACAGGTGGTGCATGGTTGTCGTCAGCTCGTGTCGTGAGATGTTGGGTTAAGTCCCGCAACGAGCGCAACCCCTATTGTTAGTTGCCATCATTAAGTTGGGCACTCTAGCGAGACTGCCGGTAATAAACCGGAGGAAGGTGGGGATGACGTCAAATCATCATGCCCCTTATGACCTGGGCTACACACGTGCTACAATGGTTGGTACAACGAGTCGCAAGCCGGTGACGGCAAGCTAATCTCTTAAAGCCAATCTCAGTTCGGATTGTAGGCTGCAACTCGCCTACATGAAGTCGGAATCGCTAGTAATCGCGGATCAGCACGCCGCGGTGAATACGTTCCCGGGCCTTGTACACACCGCCCGTCACACCACGAGAGTTTGTAACACCCGAAGTCGGTGAGGTAACCTTTTAGGAGCCAGCCGCCTAAGGTGGGATAGATGATTGGGGTGAAGTCGTAACAAGGTAGCCGTATCGGAAGGTGCGGCTGGATCACCTCCTTTCTAAGGATAAGGAACCTGCCATTTGCGTCTTGTTTAGTTTTGAGAGGTCTTGTGGGGCCTTAGCTCAGCTGGGAGAGCGCCTGCTTTGCACGCAGGAGGTCAGCGGTTCGATCCCGCTAGGCTCCATTGAATCGAAAGGTTCAAATTGTTCATTGAAAATTGAATATCTATATCAAATTCCACGATCTAGAAATAGATTGTAGAAAGTAACAAGAAATAAACCGAAAACGCTGTGAATATTTAATGAGTTTTCTAGTTTTAAAGAAACTAGGTTAATAAGGTTAAGTTAATAAGGGCGCACGGTGGATGCCTTGGCACTAGAAGCCGAAGAAGGACGTGACTAACGACGAAATGCTTTGGGGAGCTGTAAGTAAGCGCTGATCCAGAGATGTCCGAATGGGGGAACCCACTAGTTAATGACTAGTATCCATATCTGTTAAGGATATGAGAAGGAAGACGCAGTGAACTGAAACATCTAAGTAGCTGCAGGAAGAGAAAGCAAAAGCGATTGCCTTAGTAGCGGCGAGCGAAACGGCAGGAGGGCAAACCGAAGTGTTTACACTTCGGGGTTGTAGGACTGCGATATAGGATTAATCATTATAGAAGAATTACCTGGGAAGGTAAGCCAAAGAGAGTAACAGCCTCGTATTTAAAATGATAGATTAACCTTAGCAGTATCCTGAGTACGGCGAGACACGCGAAATCTCGTCGGAATCTGGGAGGACCATCTCCCAACCCTAAATACTCTCTAGTGACCGATAGTGAACCAGTACCGTGAGGGAAAGGTGAAAAGCACCCCGGGAGGGGAGTGAAATAGAACCTGAAACCGTGTGCCTACAACAAGTTCGAGCCCGTTAATGGGTGAGAGCGTGCCTTTTGTAGAATGAACCGGCGAGTTACGATATGATGCGAGGTTAAGTTGAAGAGACGGAGCCGTAGGGAAACCGAGTCTTAATAGGGCGTCATAGTATCATGTTGTAGACCCGAAACCATGTGACCTACCCATGAGCAGGTTGAAGGTGAGGTAAAACTCACTGGAGGACCGAACCAGGGCACGTTGAAAAGTGCTTGGATGACTTGTGGGTAGCGGAGAAATTCCAAACGAACTTGGAGATAGCTGGTTCTCTCCGAAATAGCTTTAGGGCTAGCGTCGATGTTAAGTCTCTTGGAGGTAGAGCACTGTTTGGGTGAGGGGTCCATCCCGGATTACCAATCTCAGATAAACTCCGAATGCCAACGAGATATAATCGGCAGTCAGACTGCGAGTGCTAAGATCCGTAGTCGAAAGGGAAACAGCCCAGACCACCAGCTAAGGTCCCAAAATATATGTTAAGTGGAAAAGGATGTGGGGTTGCACAGACAACTAGGATGTTAGCTTAGAAGCAGCTATTCATTCAAAGAGTGCGTAATAGCTCACTAGTCGAGTGACCCTGCGCCGAAAATGTACCGGGGCTAAAACATATTACCGAAGCTGTGGATGACACAAAAGTGTCATGGTAGGAGAGCGTTCTATGTGTGAAGAAGGTGTACCGTGAGGAGCGCTGGAACGCATAGAAGTGAGAATGCCGGTATGAGTAGCGCAAGACAGGTGAGAATCCTGTCCACCGTAAGACTAAGGTTTCCAGGGGAAGGCTCGTCCGCCCTGGGTTAGTCGGGACCTAAGGAGAGACCGAAAGGTGTATCCGATGGACAACAGGTTGATATTCCTGTACTAGAGTATATAGTGATGGAGGGACGCAGTAGGCTAACTAAACCAGACGATTGGAAGTGTCTGGTCAAACAGTGAGGTGTGATATGAGTCAAATGCTTATATCTTTAACATTGAGCTGTGACGAGGAGCGAAGTTTAGTAGCGAAGTTAGTGATGTCACACTGCCAAGAAAAGCTTCTAGCGATACATATACTCTACCCGTACCGCAAACCGACACAGGTAGTCGAGGCGAGTAGCCTCAGGTGAGCGAGAGAACTCTCGTTAAGGAACTCGGCAAAATGGCCCCGTAACTTCGGGAGAAGGGGCGCTGATTTTAGATCAGCCGCAGTGAATAGGCCCAAGCAACTGTTTATCAAAACACAGCTCTCTGCTAAATCGTAAGATGATGTATAGGGGGTGACGCCTGCCCGGTGCTGGAAGGTTAAGAGGAGTGCTTAGCGTAAGCGAAGGTATGAATTGAAGCCCCAGTAAACGGCGGCCGTAACTATAACGGTCCTAAGGTAGCGAAATTCCTTGTCGGGTAAGTTCCGACCCGCACGAAAGGCGTAATGATTTGGGCACTGTCTCAACGAGAGACTCGGTGAAATTTTAGTACCTGTGAAGATGCAGGTTACCCGCGACAGGACGGAAAGACCCCATGGAGCTTTACTGCAGTTTGATATTGAGTATCTGTACCACATGTACAGGATAGGTAGGAGCCTATGATAACGGGACGCCAGTTTCGTTTGAGGCGTTGTTGGGATACTACCCTTGTGTTATGGCTACTCTAACCCAGATAGGCAATCCCTATCGGAGACAGTGTCTGACGGGCAGTTTGACTGGGGCGGTCGCCTCCTAAAAGGTAACGGAGGCGCCCAAAGGTTCCCTCAGACTGGTTGGAAATCAGTCGTAGAGTGTAAAGGTATAAGGGAGCTTGACTGCGAGAGCTACAACTCGAGCAGGGACGAAAGTCGGGCTTAGTGATCCGGTGGTTCCGTATGGAAGGGCCATCGCTCAACGGATAAAAGCTACCCTGGGGATAACAGGCTTATCTCCCCCAAGAGTTCACATCGACGGGGAGGTTTGGCACCTCGATGTCGGCTCGTCGCATCCTGGGGCTGTAGTCGGTCCCAAGGGTTGGGCTGTTCGCCCATTAAAGCGGCACGCGAGCTGGGTTCAGAACGTCGTGAGACAGTTCGGTCCCTATCCGTCGCGGGCGTAGGAAATTTGAGAGGATCTGCTCCTAGTACGAGAGGACCAGAGTGGACTTACCGCTGGTGTACCAGTTGTCTTGCCAAAGGCATCGCTGGGTAGCTATGTAGGGAAGGGATAAGCGCTGAAAGCATCTAAGTGCGAAGCCCACCTCAAGATGAGATTTCCCATGATTTTATATCAGTAAGAGCCCTGAGAGATGATCAGGTAGATAGGTTAGGAGTGTAATTGTGGTGACACATTTAGCGGACTAATACTAATAGCTCGAGGACTTATCCAAAAAGAGATATTGACAACGTTACGGTTTCTTGTTAGACTATAGATATTCAATTTTGAGTGAATAAGGCTCAATAGTTAAGTGATAATTGCCTAGGAGATACACCTGTTCTCATGCCGAACACAGAAGTTAAGCCCTAGAACGCCGGAAGTAGTTGGGGGTTGCCCCCTGTGAGATAAGGTAGTCGCTTAGCTATAATCCGCCATAGCTCAGTTGGTAGTAGCGCATGACTGTTAATCATGATGTCGTAGGTTCGAGTCCTACTGGCGGAGTAGATAAAGGGAGACTAACTTTGGTTAGCCTTTTTTTATTGGAATTATTATCCTTAAGATTGGCTAACATCTTAATTGTCCGAATTTGTCACTGATACCAAGTGGTTACGATTAAAAGTGGAAAAACTATCCTATGTTCTAAATAAAATCGTCCTAAGTAAGCTTACTTAGGACGATTTGTTATCTATCTAATAGTGTAAGTAGTGTAATAGGTACTATTTTTGGAAGAATGTTTCATATAGTGCTTTAATAGCTCTTTTTTCATCCTTACTGTTTATAACGAACATAATGGAGACTTCGCTTGAACCTTGTGATATCATGGTGATATTGATTTTTTCTCTTGATAAGGCTTGTGTCGCTGTTGCAGTGACTCCAATCTGACTTTTCATATTTTCACCTACAATTACGATTGTAGATAGATTGTGTTGGATGTCAACGTAATCTACTTCTAGTTTACGAGTTAGGTAATTTAAGATTTCTTGTTCTTTGATTGGTGTCAATTCTTTTTCACGTAAGACAATGGATAGATCATCTATGCCAGTTGGCATATGTTCAAAACTAATATTTAAATCCTCTAAAATTTGTAGTACTTTTCGGCCGAAACCTACTTCTCTATTCATTAAGTATTTAGATACGTTTATGCTAGCAAAACGGCTATCAGAAGCGATCCCAGTTACTGCTATGTTACTACGAGTATGCTTTAAAACTATTTTTGTACCAGGCTGTTGGGGATTATTTGTATTTTTAATAACAAGAGGGATTCTGCCACGATAGGCAGGAAGTAAAGCTTCATCATGTAAAACCGAAAAACCCGCATAGGCTAATTCACGCATTTCTTTATAAGTAAGCTCAGGGATAGCGTGAGGGTTCTTAACTACACCTGGATGTGCTGCAAATATACCATCAACATCTGTGAAGTTCTCATAAAGGTCTGCTTTTATGCCTGCTGCAATTAGGGATCCAGTAATGTCAGATCCCCCTCTTGAAAAGGTACAAATTTGGTTATCTTCTGTGACTCCAAAAAATCCAGGGATAACAAGAACCTCATTGTATAGACATAAGTTCTCAATCTTATCATAACTTCCTGGAATAATTCGTGCATTACATGGTTCTTTAGTTACAATAATTCCTGCTTCGTTTGGATGAACATATCTTGCAGGAATGTCATTTTGATTAAAAAACGTTGCAACTAACTTTGCGTTGTTATCTTCACCGGCTGCTAAAAAACAATCATATAAAAACTGATTATTTTCTATGGGAAGTGAAGCTAGCTGCTCTATAGAGCGAGTAATTTCTTCTGCAATAGTGCTTCCTAAAGACAAATCACTAATAATTTCTTGATAACGATTGATAATCCAAGTTTGGTCTTTAACAATATCTTTACCGTTAATATAATTTTGATAATATTGTATCAAAGCATCTGTCATTTTTAAGTCTTCTTCGTAGCGTTTCCCTGGAGCTGAAACGACAACAAACCGTCTAGTGTAGTCTGATTTGATAATATTTAGTACTTTGTATAATTGTTGGGAAGATGCTAAAGAACTTCCTCCAAATTTGACTACTTTCATAGGTTACCTCAAGAATGAATTTTAGATAAATTATAACAAAAGTCAGAAAATTTGTCATTACCTCTAAATTTAAAAGAATGATATAATAGTTACATGTGTAAATATAAAGCAATAATATTTGATATGGATGGTGTTCTATTTGACACTGAATTATTTTATTATAAAAGGCGAGAGCGTTTTTTAAAACAACATGGAATTACAATTGACCATTTACCAATGAATTTTTTTATTGGAGGAAATATGAAGCAGGTTTGGAAATCTGTTTTAGGTGATCAATATGATACCTGGGATATTGATAAGCTCCAACAAGATTATAGTCGCTATAAAGAGGATAATCCCTTGCCATACAAAGATTTAATTTTTCAGGATTGTAAAAGAGTCATTGAAAAGCTTCATCACAAAGGCTATCTTTTGGGTCTAGCTTCAAGTTCTACTAGACATGATATCATGTTAGCATTAGAAAGTTTTAATCTGGATACATATTTTAAGGTAATTCTGTCTGGTGAGGAATTTTCAGAAAGTAAACCTAATCCAGCTATTTATAATAGAGCAGCAGAACTTTTAGATATTCCTAAACAGCAAATTCTTATTGTAGAAGACAGTGAGAAGGGGATTACAGCTGGTATTGCAGCCGGTATTGATGTGTGGGCTATTGAAGATAAATACTTTGGAATGAATCAGTCGCAGGCTAATGTATTAGTGAGCGATCTGAGTCAATTTTTTGTGAAATTAGATAACTATTAAAAACGGGAAGTTTAATTCCGTTTTTTTATTTTTTATCTTGCCATGAAAGCTAGGTTTATGATAAAATACAAAGCATGATAATTTGATAATCAAATTATTTTTTATTTTTCTTTCACTCTTAAAGAGAGGAGACATTTTGAAGTTCGAAAATATAATATATGGTATTGATGGCAACGTGGCCACTATTATGCTTAATCGACCAGATATTTCAAATGGTTTTAACATCCCAATGTGTCAAGAAATTATTGATGCAATAAGGCTTGTGTCTGAAAATAAAGATGTCATGTTTTTAGTGATTGAAGCACAAGGACCAATCTTTTCAATCGGAGGAGATTTAAAAGTGATGAAAGCTGCTGTTGAGAGCGATGATATTAGCTCATTAACTAAAATTGCTGAGTTAGTTAATCAGATATCGTATGATTTACTACAGCTAGAGAAACCTGTTGTTATGTGTGTAGATGGGGCTGTAGCTGGTGCCGCAGCTAATATTGCATTAGCAGCTGATTTTGTTATCGCAAGCAAGAAGAGTAAATTTATCCAGGCTTTTGTGGGTGTCGGTTTAGCTCCAGATGCAGGAGGTTTATTGTTACTTAGTAAATCAATCGGTATAACTCGTGCAGTGCAACTAGCTTTAACTGGAGAAAGCTTATCTGCTGAAAAAGCTGAAGCTTTGGGAATTGTTTATAAACTTTGTGAATCAGATAAAATAGGTAAAATTAAGGATCAACTATTAAAGCGTTTAAGTAGACATTCTATAAACTCATATCAAGCCATAAAATCATTAGCTTGGGAAGCTGCTTTTAAAGATTGGGAACAATATAAAAAGCTTGAATTACAACTGCAAGAATCATTAGCCTTTAAGCAAGATTTTAAAGAAGGTGTTCGGGCACACGCTGATAGAAGGCGTCCTAATTTTTTAGGCAAATAGTTTGAAAATCAAATTATTTAAGATTAAAGTCTTGCAAATAAGTTTGAACTTTGATATAATTTGATTATCAAAGTTTAATGTGAGGTGGTGATATCTTGGAATACGATCAGATTAATAGTTATTTAGTTGACATTTTTAATAGAATCATGATTATTGAGGAAATGAGTTTAAAGACTAGCCAATTTAGCGATGTATCTTTAAAAGAAATGCATACTATTGAAATTATTGGGAAACATTCTGAGGTAACTCCTAGCGATGTCGCTCGAGAATTAATGTTAACTTTGGGAACTGTAACAACCAGCCTTAATAAGTTAGAAAAAAAAGGCTACATTGAGCGTAAACGGTCAAGTATTGATCGTCGAGTTGTTCACTTGAGTCTTACTAAGAGAGGTAGGTTATTAGATCGATTGCATAGTAAATTTCATAAATCTATGGTATCTCATATTATTGAAGACCTAGGTGAAGAAGACATAAAAATGTTGACGAGCGCTTTAGGGAATCTTCATAAATTTTTGGAGGACTTAGTCTAGTGGTTTTTGCTAAAATTAGTCAACTTGCACATTATGCACCTTCTCAAATTATTAAAAATGAGGATTTATCATTAATCATGGATACCAGTGATGACTGGATTTCGTCACGTACTGGTATAAAACAACGTCATATTAGTAAAAATGAAACAACAGCTGATTTGGCAAATAAGGTCGCAGAACAACTTATTGAAAAATCCGGTTATTCCGCTAGTCAAATTGACTTTATTATTGTTGCAACGATGACACCAGACTCTATGATGCCTTCTACTGCTGCAAGAGTGCAAGCTCATATTGGAGCGAGTAATGCTTTTGCCTTTGACTTGAGTGCAGCATGTAGTGGTTTTGTTTTTGCCTTGTCTACCGCCGAAAAATTGATATCATCAGGTAGCTATCAAAAAGGTTTAGTAATAGGAGCAGAAACTGTTTCTAAAGTATTAGACTGGACTGATAGAGGGACAGCAGTTTTATTTGGAGATGGAGCTGGAGGTGTCTTGCTAGAAGCTTCTAAGGAAAAACATTTTCTTGCAGAGTCTCTCAATACAGATGGTAGTCGTCAGGGACTTCAATCCAGTCAAGTCGGGTTAAATTCACCTTTCTCAGATGAAGTACTTGATGATAAATTTTTGAAAATGGATGGTAGAGCAATCTTTGATTTTGCTATCAAAGAAGTTTCAAAAAGTATCAATCATCTTATAGAAACATCTTATTTGGAAAAAGAAGATATTGATTATCTTTTCTTACACCAAGCGAATCGAAGGATTTTAGATAAGATGTCTCGAAAAATTGATATAGCACGTGATAAATTTCCAGAGAATATGATGGATTATGGTAATACTAGTGCAGCTAGTATCCCTATTTTACTTTCAGAATCTTATGAGAACGGTTTGTTGAAACTAGATGGTAACCAAACAATCCTCTTATCGGGTTTCGGTGGAGGTTTGACATGGGGAAGTCTAATTGTTAAAATTTAGTTATATATAGTGCATAGCACATTTATAAAAGATTATTTAAAATTTAAGGAGCTAAAAATGGCAGTATTTGAAAAAGTACAAGAAATTATTGTTGAAGAACTTGGTAAAGATGCAGAAGAAGTAACGTTGAACACTACTTTTGACGATCTTGATGCTGATTCGCTTGATGTTTTCCAAGTGATTTCAGAAATTGAAGATGCATTTGATATCCAAATTGAGACAGAAGAAGGACTAAATACTGTTGGTGATTTAGTTGCTTATGTTGAAGAAAAAGTAAAATAATTAAGTCGTAAGAAAAAAAGAAGCAAGTGATAATAAAAGATATTCTTACCAAATCACTTATTAGAGTGAGTATTCAATCAATCGTTGATCGGTACTCACTCTTCTTCTTATCAATATAGTTTGATTGTCAAATTATTAATTTTAGGAAAGAAAAATGAAAACACGTATAACAGAATTACTAAATATAAAATATCCAATTTTTCAAGGGGGTATGGCGTGGGTCGCTGATGGAGATCTTGCAGGAGCAGTTTCTAAGGCAGGTGGTCTAGGTATTATTGGTGGAGGAAATGCCCCTAAAGAGGTTGTCAAAGCAAATATTGATAAAATAAAATCTATGACTGATAAACCCTTTGGTGTGAATATTATGCTTTTATCACCTTTTGTAGATGATATTGTTGATTTGGTTATTGAAGAAGGTGTAAAAGTTGTAACGACGGGTGCAGGTAATCCTGGTAAGTACATGGAGCGCTTTCATGAAGCAGGTATAACAGTAATCCCTGTTGTTCCTAGTGTTGCATTAGCAAAACGTATGGAGAAATTAGGGGCTGATGCTATCATTACAGAAGGAATGGAAGCGGGTGGTCACATCGGAAAACTGACCACGATGACATTAGTACGACAGGTTGTTGATGCTGTTACAATTCCAGTCATTGCCGCAGGTGGTATAGCAGATGGGCGTGGGGCTGCTGCGGGTTTCATGTTAGGAGCTGATGCTGTTCAGGTAGGAACTCGTTTTGTTGTTGCTAAAGAATCTAATGCTCACCCTAATTACAAAGCAAAAATCTTAAAAGCAAAAGATATCGACACTGCTGTTTCTGCTCAGGTAGTAGGTCATCCAGTTCGTGCCTTAAAAAATAAACTAGTAACAACCTATAGCCAAGCAGAAAAAGATTATTTAGCTGGCCGTATTTCAATCAATGAGATTGAAGAATTAGGAGCGGGAGCTCTTCGCAATGCAGTTGTTGATGGGGATGTTATTAATGGTTCAGTTATGGCAGGACAAATTGCAGGATTAATTAAATCAGAAGAGACTTGTCAAGAGATTCTTGAAGATATTTATTCAGGAGCGCGTCAAGTTATTCTTTCTGAGGCAAGCCGCTGGTCAGATTTATAAATACAAATAAGGAGACACTATGAATAAAGTTTCATTTCTATTTGCTGGTCAAGGTGCTCAAAAGTTAGGAATGGCTAGAGATTTATATGAAACTTTCCCGATTGTTAAAGAAACTTTTGATAAGGCAAGTCATGTTTTAGGATATGATTTGAGAGAATTGATTGATAAAGACTTAGACAAATTAAATCAGACGAAATATACGCAACCAGCTATTCTAACGACTTCGACTGCTATTTATCGTTTAATTCTTAAAGAAATTGAACTTAGACCAGATATGGTTGCAGGACTTTCTTTGGGAGAATACAGTGCTTTAGTTGCTTCAGGTGCTATAAGATTTGAAGATGCTGTAGTACTTGTTGCTAGACGAGGCCAACTAATGGAAGCAGCAGCACCTGCTGGTAGTGGCAAAATGGTAGCAGTTTTAAATGCTGATCGTCAAATAATTGAAGATGCTTGTAAGAAGGCTTCTCAGTTTGGTATTGTTAGTCCTGCAAATTATAATACTCCAAAGCAAATTGTTATAGGGGGAGAGTCAATCGCTGTAAATGCAGCTGTAGAAGAATTAAAACAACAAGGAGTAAAACGTTTAATTCCTCTGAATGTTTCAGGTCCTTTTCACACTGCTTTATTGAAACCTGCAAGTCAGAAATTGAGCGATGTTTTAGATAAAGTTCATTTTTCAGTTTCTGAAATCCCTGTAATTGGAAATACAGAGGCGCAGATAATGAAAAAAGACGATATCAAATCTTTATTGGCACGCCAAGTTATGGAACCTGTACGCTTTGATGAGTCTATTGAAACCATGAAAAAAATGGGAATGACACAGGTTGTTGAAATTGGTCCAGGGAAGGTACTCTCAGGTTTCTTGAAAAAAATAGATAGCTCATTATCAGTACATTCTGTTGAAGATAAAATTGGATTTAATAATCTTAAGGAATTAAACTAGGGGAAAATATGCAATTAAAAGATAAGAACATTTTTATTACGGGTTCAAGTAGAGGAATCGGCCTTGCAATTGCCCATCAATTTGCACAATTAGGTGCTAATATTGTTTTAAATGGACGTTCTGAAATATCAGAAGACTTAATAGCTGAATTTGCTGATTATGGTGTAAAAGTTATTGCTATTTCAGGAGATGTTTCTTCTTTTGAAGATGCTAATCGCATGATTAAAGAAGCTATTGCAAGTCTAGGTAGCGTGGATGTGCTCGTTAACAACGCTGGTATTACTAATGATAAATTGATGCTTAAAATGACTGTTGAAGATTTTGAGAGCGTTCTTAAAATTAATTTAACAGGTGCATTTAATATGACACAATCAGTCTTGAAACCGATGACAAAAGCGCGTCAAGGTGCTATTATTAATATCTCTAGCGTCGTTGGATTAACTGGAAATGTAGGGCAAGCTAATTACGCAGCCTCTAAAGCAGGTTTAATTGGCTTTACAAAATCAGTTGCCAGAGAAGTAGCAGCACGAGGCATTCGTGTCAATGCCATTGCTCCAGGCTTTATCGAATCTGATATGACAGATGTTATCCCAGAAAAAATGCAAGAAGCTATTTTAGCTCAAATTCCAATGAAACGTATTGGAAAAGGTAAAGAAGTAGCGCAGGTAGCGTCTTTCTTAGCAGAACAAGAATACCTTACAGGACAAGTTATTGCCATTGATGGCGGTATGACGATGCAATGATAAAGAGGAAATAATATGACATTACAGCGAGTAGTAGTAACAGGTTACGGTGTAACCTCACCTATTGGAAACACACCAGAAGAATTTTGGAATAGTCTTAAAGAAGGAAATGTTGGTATTGGACCTATCACTAAATTTGATTCAAGTGATTTCATGGTCAAAAATGCTGCTGAAATTCATGATTTTCCATTTGATAAATATTTTGTCAAAAAAGATCTGAACAGATTTGATATGTATTCCCTTTATGCCTTATATGCTTCAAGTGAAGCTATTCAACATGCTAATTTAAATTTAGATGAAATTGATGCAGATCGATTTGGTGTCATCGTTGCATCAGGTATTGGAGGGATTCAAGAGATTGAAGAACAAGTGATTCGTCTTCATGAAAAAGGGCCAAAACGCGTAAAACCAATGACGCTTCCAAAAGCTCTACCAAATATGGCAGCTGGAAATGTTGCGATGAGGTTAGGCGCTCATGGTGTATGTAAATCAATTAATACAGCTTGTGCTTCTTCTAATGATGCTATTGGAGATGCTTTCCGTAATATAAAATTTGGTATTCAAGATATTATGGTAGTCGGTGGTGCAGAAGCTGCTATTACAAAATTTGCCATTGCTGGATTCCAAAGTCTTACAGCATTATCAACAACTGAAGATCCATCAAGAGCATCTATTCCATTTGATAAAGATCGCAATGGATTTATCATGGGAGAAGGTTCTGGAATGTTGGTCTTAGAAAGTTTAGAACACGCTGAAAAACGAGGAGCTACTATTCTTGCAGAAGTTGTTGGTTATGGTAACACTTGTGACGCATATCATATGACTTCACCACATCCAGAAGGTTTAGGAGCCACTAAAGCTATTCAACTTGCACTGGTTGAAGCTAATATTAAACCTGAAGAAGTTAACTATGTAAATGCTCATGGAACTTCAACACCTGCTAACGAAAAAGGAGAGAGTCAAGCTATTGTTGCTGCACTTGGGACAGACGTTCCAGTTTCTTCGACTAAATCTTTTACTGGTCATCTTTTGGGTGCCGCGGGAGCTGTTGAGGCAATTGCAACTATTGAAGCGATACGTCATAGTTATGTTCCAATGACTGCTGGAACGACAGAATTATCAGAAGATATTACAGCGAATGTTATTTTTGGTCAAGGGCAAGACGCTGATATTCGTTATGCCATTTCAAATACATTTGGTTTTGGAGGACACAATGCAGTTCTGGCCTTCAAACGCTGGGAGGATTAAATTGGATATTCAAGAGATTAAGGATTTAATGACTCAATTTGATGAGTCAAGTCTGAGAGAATTTTCATTCAAAACAAGTGACGGTGAGCTGTCTTTTAGTAAAAATGAGGGAAAAGCTCCACTTGTCCCAACTATGTCTCCTATGAGTCATCAACCTGAAGCGACTCCAACTATAGCAACTCCTGTCTCTAATGAAGCAGGTGAGCAAACGAAACAAGCTACTGAAGTAGTTTCAGAAATCCCAGAGTCGACTGTGACTGTTGCAGAAGGTGACGTTGTCGAAAGTCCTTTAGTTGGGGTTGCTTATTTAGCTTCTGGACCAGATAAACCTAACTTTGTTTCAGTAGGTGATAGCGTGAAGAAGGGACAAACTTTGATGATTATTGAGGCAATGAAGGTGATGAATGAAGTGCCTGCTCCCCATGATGGTGTAGTTACTGAAATTCTTGTAGCCAATGAAGAAGTTATTGAATTTGGTAAAGGATTGGTACGAATCAAATGATTGATATAAAAGAAATTCGTGAGGCTTTACCTCACCGCTATCCAATGTTATTAGTGGATCGTGTTTTAGAGGTATCAGAAGATGAGATAGTCGCTATCAAAAATGTTAGTATCAATGAGCCTTTTTTCAATGGTCATTTTCCAGAATATCCTGTAATGCCAGGCGTTTTAATTATGGAAGCTTTGGCTCAAACTGCAGGTGTTTTAGAATTATCTAAAGAAGAAAACAAAGGAAAGCTTGTTTTTTATGCAGGTATGGATAAAGTGAAATTTAAAAAGCAAGTTGTTCCAGGAGATCAATTAGTTATGACTGCTAAGTTTGTCAAACGTAGAGGAACTATAGCCGTTGTTGAAGCAATAGCAGAAGTTGATGGGAAATTAGCTGCCAGTGGAACGTTAACATTTGCAATAGGCAATTGAAGATAGTATTGAATTTAGAGGGAGAGAAGCATCAAAAATGTTTAAGAAAATATTGATTGCTAATCGCGGAGAAATTGCAGTACGTATCATTCGTGCAGCCCGTGAAATGGGAATTTCGACAGTTGCTATCTATTCGGAGGCTGACAAGGAATCATTGCACACAATTTTAGCAGATGAAGCTATTTGTGTTGGACCAGCCAAATCAGCAGAATCTTATTTAAACGTTAATGCTATATTATCTGCTGCTATTGTGACTGGAGCGGAAGCTGTTCATCCAGGTTTTGGGTTTTTGAGTGAAAATTCTAAATTTGCTACTATGTGTGAAGAGATGAACTTAAAATTCATTGGTCCATCTGGAGAAGTTATGGATAAAATGGGTGATAAAATCAATGCTCGTACAGAGATGATAAAAGCTGATGTTCCGGTTATCCCAGGATCAGATGGTCAAGTTACAAGTGTAGAAGAAGCTGTATCAATTGCTGAGGAAATCGGCTATCCATTGATGTTAAAAGCCTCAGCCGGTGGCGGTGGAAAAGGAATTAGGAAGGTCAAATCAGCAGATGAATTGAAGCCTGCTTTTGAGTCTGCTTCACAGGAGGCTTTGGCTGCGTTCGGTAATGGTGCTATGTATATTGAAAAAGTTATATACCCAGCTAGACATATTGAAGTACAAATACTTGGAGATAGCTTTGGTAAGATAGTTCACCTAGGAGAACGTGATTGTTCTCTGCAGCGTAACAATCAGAAGGTATTGGAAGAAAGTCCGTCTGTGGCAATAGGTAACACTCTGCGTCAACAAATTGGTGAAGCAGCTGTTCGTGCAGCTGAGGCTGTATCTTATGAAAATGCAGGAACAATTGAGTTTTTGTTAGATGAGAATAGTGGACAGTTCTATTTCATGGAAATGAATACTCGTGTTCAAGTAGAACACCCTGTTACAGAATTTGTAACGGGTGTTGACATCGTTAAAGAGCAGATTCGTATCGCTGCTGGAATTCCTTTATCAGTTTCTCAAAATGATATTAAGTTAACTGGTCATGCGATTGAATGTCGTATTAACGCAGAGAATCCACAATTTAATTTTGCGCCATGTCCAGGTACCATTAATGGGTTACATCTACCTGCTGGCGGTATGGGCTTACGTGTCGATTCAGCGGTTTACACAGGCTACACTATTCCTCCTTATTACGATAGTATGATTGCGAAAGTAATTGTTCACGGAGAAAATCGTTTTGATGCACTTATGAAAATGCAACGTGCCTTATATGAGCTTGAAATTGATGGTATTGTAACAAATACAGAATTTCAAATGGATCTCATTTCTGATAAAAAAGTCTTGGCTGGGGATTATGATACTTCATTCCTGATGGAAGACTTTTTACCAAGGTATTATGGTAACAATCAATAGGAGGGAAGATGGCTTTATTTAGTAAAAAGGATAAATATATCCGTATTAGTCCAAACAAAGCATTAGGGTCTTCTGATAAACGTAGTCTTCCTGAGGTTCCTGATGAACTCTTTGCTAAGTGTCCTTCTTGTAAACATATGATTTATCAGAAAGATTTAGGATTAGCAAAGATTTGTCCAGCTTGTTCTTACAACTTTAGAATTTCAGCGCAAGAACGTCTGTTGCTAACAGTTGACGAAGATAGTTTTGAGGAATTATTTACAGGAATTGAAACTAAGGATCCTTTGAATTTTCCAAACTACCGTGAAAAACTGGCTGCTACACGTCAAAAGACTAACTTAGATGAAGCGGTGGTGACAGGTTTAGCTAAAATAAAAGGACAAACTACGGCCTTAGCTATTATGGATTCTCATTTTATAATGGCGTCTATGGGAACGGTCGTAGGCGAAAAGTTGACAAGATTATTTGAGCTAGCAACTGAAAAGAAATTACCTATTGTTATTTTTACAGCGTCAGGGGGCGCCAGAATGCAAGAAGGTATTATGAGTTTGATGCAAATGGCAAAAGTATCGGCAGCAGTTAAACGCCATTCTAACCAGGGATTGTTTTATTTAACAATTTTAACAGACCCAACAACCGGCGGCGTTACTGCGAGTTTTGCTATGGAAGGTGATATTATTCTGGCTGAGCCACAAGCGTTGGTTGGTTTTGCTGGTCGTCGTGTTATCGAAACAACAGTGAGAGAAGATTTACCTGAAGGCT
Organism: Streptococcus sp. FDAARGOS_520; assembly: GCF_003812685.1. Taxonomy (NCBI): domain Bacteria; kingdom Bacillati; phylum Bacillota; class Bacilli; order Lactobacillales; family Streptococcaceae; genus Streptococcus; species Streptococcus sp. FDAARGOS_520. Next base: position 1,347,041 of record NZ_CP033810.1, read on the forward strand.
TTCAAAAGGCAGAGTTTTTGTTAGAACATGGTTTTGTCGATGCTATTATAAATCGAACAGAATTACGCGACTGCATTGCTCAACTAATTGCTTTCCATGGAAATGAGGTTGGTCATGAATAATGATGTGACAAGAATTTTAAAAGATGCGCGTGATCAAGGGAGGCTAACTGCTCTTGACTACGCTGAATTGATTTTTGATAATTTTATGGAACTTCATGGTGATCGCCAGTTCGCAGATGACAAATCAATTATAGGAGGTTTGGGGTACTTGGCAGGGCGTCCTGTGACGATTGTCGGTATTCAAAAAGGTAAGAACCTTCAAGATAATTTAGACCGTCATTTTGGTCAACCACATCCTGAAGGTTATCGTAAGGCTTTACGTTTAATGAAACAAGCTGAGAAGTTTGGAAGACCTGTTATAACCTTCATCAATACTGCTGGAGCATATCCTGGGGTAGGTGCTGAGGAGCGAGGTCAGGGTGAAGCAATTGCTAGAAACCTCTTAGAAATGAGTGATTTAAAAGTCCCTATTATAGCTATTATTATTGGTGAAGGGGGTTCTGGAGGAGCATTAGCTTTAGCTGTTGCCGATAAGGTTTGGATGTTGGAACATACTGTTTATTCTATTTTAAGTCCTGAGGGCTTTGCCTCTATTTTATGGAAAGATGGTACAAGAACAACAGAAGCAGCACAATTAATGAAGATGACTGCTGGAGAACTTTACCATATGGAAGTTGTAGACAAAGTAATCCCTGAACATGGTTATTTTTCAAGTGAGATTGTCGATATGATTAAGACAAGTTTAATTTCAGAGTTAGAAGTGCTCTCACAATTATCTCTTGAGGATTTATTGGAACAACGTTACCAACGTTTTAGAAAATATTAATAGAAAAAGGCTGAGTTATTTACTCAGCCTATATTTAGTTTTTCAAGGTATTATCATAGTTATAGTTTCATATTTTGTTATAATTGATAAAAAGGAGATATATCAATGACACTAGCATTAGCCAATTTTTAGATTGTAGTCTAATCCAAAATTTTCAGAAAGAGTCATTTCGAACACTTTATTCTAAGTACCATTATTTAGGCTCTCCTTAACTTGAGACTCTATCTGTTATTGAAGAGAAATTTTCTAGAAAAAATAGCTATTATTAGATTTTAGAAGGCTATGAAAAGATTGGTTTTTAAAGAGTTCCATTAAGTGATGAAGAAAGTAAAGCTTGGTTAGTTATAATTGCGATTAGACCTTGTTTCTAGCAACGAGGCTTCGCTAGAAATACTTTAAAAGAACTTGAAAGTATGTATAGATATATATAATCGTGAAAACTTAACTATTGTTTACATGGAGAAAAAGAATGTATCAAGAATTAAATGATTATTTAGAATTCCAATCAATGAAGTATATTATGCCTGAGAAGGCAGGCCCTTTAAAGGACGATATGCAAACTTTTAAGGCAAAGGGCCAACTTGCTAGGAATAGCTTTACAGAGTTATCAAGAGCCTTAGAACAACGTATGGATGGCTTTAAAATGCAAAGAGTGAGTAATTGGGCTAATCAAGCTCAAGTAGGGCGTCCACATTTTTGGGTTTATTATCGAAAGGATACAGACCAATTAGATGATGTGGCTGTTGCGCTAAGGGTTTATGGTGTAAAAGATAGTTTTGGGGTTAGCCTTGAGGTAAGCTTTGTAGAGAGGCAAAAATCTGATAAGACACTCGAGAAGCAGGCTAGAGTGTTATCGATTCCGATTGCCTCTCCATTGTATTTTATGGTCCAAAGGCAAGGTGAAACTCATCGAGAAGAAGGCAATGAGGAAAATCGTCAACGTTTAATGCAAGAAATTAAGTCAGGGAAGGTAAGGAAAGTATTGGTAAAATATGACGTTCTTTTGACTGAAAACCAGAGCTTAGAAAATATTCTGCAACGATTGTTAGAAGGCTTTGAGAAAGTGTTACCTTACTATCAAGTTTGTCAAACTATTAGCTAAGTTCATAGAAAAAATGAGTTGGTATACCAACTCATTTTAGAGTGCCTAATTTGGTTTAATAATATCGATATTACCCATATATGGACGAAGAACTTCTGGGATAGTCACAGAACCATCTTCATTTTGATAATTTTCGAGGATTGCTGCTACAGTACGTCCAACTGCAAGTCCTGAACCATTTAAAGTATGAAGCAACCTAACTTTGCCATCAACTTCGTCACGGTAACGAATTTGAGCACGACGTGCTTGGAAATCTTCAGTATTAGAACATGAAGAAATTTCTCGATAAGTATTTTGAGCGGGAATCCATACCTCTAAGTCATACGTTTTAGCTGCTGAGAATCCCATATCTCCTGTACACAAGGTAATGACACGGTATGGGAGATTAAGTTTTTGAAGAATATTTTCAGCATTTGCTGTCATTTTTTCTAATTCTTGGTATGATTCCTCAGGCTTGGCAAATTTCACCATTTCTACTTTATGGAATTGATGAAGGCGAATTAATCCACGTGTGTCACGTCCTGCAGAGCCTGCTTCTGAACGGAATGATGGACTCATGGCAGTAAAGTATATAGGTAATTCTTTCCCATCGATAATTTCATCACGATAATAGTTTGTTAAAGGAACTTCAGCTGTTGGGATAAGTACGAATGGGCTATCTGCTAATTCGAAAGTATCTTCCTTGAACTTTGGATATTGTCCCGTACCGAACATTGAATCGTGGTTAACCATATAAGGAGGGATCACTTCAGTGTACCCCTCCTTAGCGTGTTCATCCAGCATGAAGCTGTAGATAGCACGCTCTAAACGAGCACCTAGACCTTTGTAGAAGAGGAAGCGAGAGCCAGTAACTTTTGCACCACGTTCCCAATCGAGAATTCCAAGGCTTTCACCTAAATCCCAGTGAGCTTTGGTCTCAAAATCAAATTCACGAGGAGTTCCCCAGCGACGAACTTCAACATTTTCATCCTCGTCTGCTCCAAGCGGCACATCATCAGCTGGTGTATTAGGAAGTACGGTCACCATTGATTGTAAATTAGCATCCACATCTGCCAATTCCGCATCAATTGCTTTGATATCAGCGGAAAGTGTTTGCATAGCTGCGATTTGCTCGTCTGCATTCTCTTTATTTCGTTTTGCTTGAGCAATGGCAGCAGAAGCAACATTACGTTGCGCTTTCGCCTCTTCAGCTTTGATAAGTAGTTCACGGCGTTTTATATCAAGTTCTTTAAGGGTTGTTAATGTTTCTTGGTCAACACCACGCGTGGCCAATTTTTTAGCGACAACATCAAAATCTGTACGAATACGTTTTAAGTCTAACATATAGGAATCTCCTTTATACTAAAAAACACCCTGTCATGCTGGAGCGCAAAGGCGCGGTTCCATCCAGCTTCACAGAAGTGCACTTGATTGATTGATTAAATTATTTCCCATAAATGGAACACGGTAGAATTTCATAAAACAATCTTATCTGCTCGCAACGACCGCAGACTCTCTGAAAAGAACTATTATACTACTTATCCGTTAAGGTTATTATATCCAAAAATAAGTAAAATGTAAACCTTAACTTTATAAGCCTGCTCTTTGTTTTAGTGAAATAGCTATGCTAAAATATGATTATGGAAAAGTATACAAGTATTAAACAATCAGGTCGTCATTACGGCTTAGACCTTTTAAGGATTATTTCCATGTTCATGATTGTTATTACGCATGTTCTTGGAAAAGGTGGTCTGAGATCTTCGGTTGAGGGACACGCAGACTCCTATTTTATAGTAACGTGGATTATCCAAGTCTTAGTTTATGGGGCCGTTAACTGTTACGCACTAATAAGTGGTTATGTGGGAATTAATTCGCGTTATCGTTACTCAAAATTACTGTCTATCTGGGCACAGGTTTTTTTCTACACCTTTACAATAACAGCACTTTTTGCAATCACAGGTCATGAAGTGACCTTGCTTAATTGGAGAGATGCTTTTTTCCCTATTGTCAGTGGGCAGTATTGGTACATTACTGCTTACTTTGGTCTATTGGTTTTTATGCCTGTTATTAATAATGGATTAAATGCCTTGACTGATAAACAATTAAAACAATTGGTTTTGTTAATGTTTATTATTTTTTCAATTTTACCAGCTGTTTTAAATAATCGTGTTCCAGAATTTTCATTGAGCAAGGGTTTTGAAATGACTTGGCTACTGATTTTATATATTATTGGTGCCTATTTGAAACGTATTGATTTAAATATATTTAAAACGTCATATTTACTTATAATTTATCTATTATCATTGGTTGCTACTTATGCCATGAAGTTTAGCGTTGGTGATATTTGGTATTGGTATGTTTCGCCTACTTTAACTTTAGGGGCGGTAAGTTTGTTTATATTATTTGCTAGAGCAAGCATTAAGCCCTCGGGATTCTTAAAGAAAATAATTGTTGTATTAGCCCCTTCAACCTTGGGAGTTTATCTCTGTCATCTCCACCCACTAATAGTAAAATATTTTGTAAGAGATTTTGCAGAGACGTTTGTTTATGAGTCCATTTATCTTTACCCATTTTTAATTTTAGGAGCAGGGATTTTAATTTATTTGTTGGCTTTTATTGTAGAACGTATTAGATTACGAATATTTAAAGCAATCCATTTTTCTAACTTTTTGAGATGGTTTGATGACAAGTTCCCATATTAATATTAGAGTTAAAAAATAAGATAGACTATAGTCTATCTTATTTTTTAAACTTGAATATTTTTAAAATGGTCTGGATGAGGGTAGGAAGCTTAACAACTTTATCGTCTCCAATATGTCGTCTCGCATGCTTTAATATCGTTCCAGAGTCTTTAGAGGCGAATAAAAATTTTCCTTGGTCTGTAAAGACCTCAAAGTGACGACTAATTTTTTTTCGACTAACATTAGCTCCAATTTGATTGATTGATGTCCATGGAATTTGAATATAGTCGTTGACATTTTTATCGTTATAGAATTCTAATGCCTGGTCACCAACTAAAAATTTTCCAACTTTATTCCCCATACCTAAATACGAAACTCCTGTTGTTTGAAATTCAACAGTTTTGTTTAATGATTGTGCCATGACTAATCCCTTTTTAATTTATAGTAGTTTGATTATATCATAATAGTGGGACTCTAAGTGGATTTTATGTAATAAAATATAAGAGATGGAATACTATTGTAACCATCTCTTAGTTTTATTACATCACACCTGCAAGGCGAGCTAGAATACCAACGATAAACAAACCGATGATAATTGTAATTGGTGATACTTTCTTCTTAAGTAACCACATACAGAAGAATGTAAGAAGTAATCCAGCTAAACCAGGAATAAGTGAGTCAAGTTGTCCTTGAAGTGTTTGTGGTTGCATTTTATCAAGGCTTAAGCCACTCTGAACTTGTCCTAGGATATCATGCAATTGTTGTCCACTAACATGGTCTTTAGGGAAATTGATGTATGCCCCTTCTGACAATGTCTTTTTAGGAAGGTCTACAGTAAAGTTAATTGCTACCCAACGCTTAACAAGGACAGCAAGGATGAACATACCAAGGATTGAAGCACCTTTAGTAATATCTTGGAGGATACCACCAGACATATCTTTAGTAATTTCTTTACCTGATTTGTAACCTAACTCTTGTGTGTACCATAAGAATGACATACGAATGAGGTTCCAACCAACAAAGAAGATGATTGGTCCGAGGATATTACCAGCAGAGGCAAGTGAAGCACCAAGAGCACCTAAGATAGGACGTACAGTAAACCAGAATACTGGATCACCAATACCAGCAAGAGGTCCCATCATACCGATTTTAACCCCTTGAATTGCTTTGTCTTCGACAGGTGTACCGCTTGCTTTTTCTTCCTCAAGAGCAAGGGTTACACCGATAATTGGAGCAGCAACGTATGGATGTGTGTTAAAGAATTCCATATGGCGCTCAAGCGCAGCAGCACGATCTTCTTTAGTAGTGTAAAGTTTTTTCAATGCTGGGATAAGAGCATAGGCCCACCCCATATTTTGCATACGCTCATAGTTCCAAGAACCTTGAAGGAATTGTGAACGCCACCAAACTTTTTGACGATCTGATTTTGATAATTTAATTTGTTCAGTCATTGTTTAGCTCCTTTCTAGTAGTCCTCTAAGATATCGCCGATAGGATCGTTAGAACCTGCGTTAGAAGTACCTTTGCTTCCACCCATTTTTGATAAACTGATGTAGATGAGGGCGATAGCAACACCAATAGTACCCATTGCAATAAGAGTTAACTGGTTCAAAGCTGCTAGAGCAAATCCAAGAGCAAAGAAAGGCCAAACTTCGCGAGTAGCCATCATATTGATAACCATAGCGTAACCAACGGCAACAACCATGGCACCACCAACTTGCATACCACCATTTAACCAATCAGGCATTGCTTCAAGAATACTTTGTACTGAAGAAGATGGAATAGCTAAAAGAAGCGCAGCTGGGAATGCAATACGTAATCCTTGGAGAAGGAGGGCGATAAAGTGAAAACGTTCAATTGCTGCGAAGTTTCCTTCAGAAGCAGCTTTGTCACCAGCGTGAACAAGTGCAGTTGAGATTGTACGAACAATCATTGTAAGGAAAAGTCCAGCAATAGCTAGAGGTACAGCAGTAGAGAAGGCAAAGTTGATACCTTTTTGAGTGAAGTCACCACTTTTAACCAAAATAATAGCAGCAGCAACAGAGGCAAGTGCAGCGTCTGGTGCTACGGCAGCTCCGATATTTGCCCAAGCAAGAGCAATCATTTGGAGACTACCACCAAGAATAATACCCGCTTCGAGGTGACCAGTTACAAGACCGATTAAAGTACAAGCAACAAGAGGTTGATGGATTTGGAATTGGTCGAGGATACCTTCAAGACCAGCAAAGAAGGCAACGATAACGACCAAAATCATTGAGATAATTGAAATATCCGCCATTTTGATATCCTTTCGTTTTCAGAGATAATAAGTTATTTTACGTTTGCTTTGTTGATTAAATCAAACAAATTCTTTTTAGCGTCATTTGGTACTTTACGTACATCAAATGATACACCTAAGTCACGTAATTTTTCAAAGGCAGCAACATCGTCTTTATCCATTGAAAGAACGTTGTTTACCATTGTTTTACCAGTTGAGTGAGCCATTGAACCAACGTTCAATTCAGGGATTTCCACACCACCTTCAATTGCACGGAGTGCATCTTGTACAGTTTCAAATAAGATCAAGGCACGTGTGTTTCCGAAACGTGGGTCTTTAGCTACTTCAATTAATTTACTAATTGGGACAACGTTTGCTTTGACTCCTCCAGGAGCAGCTTGCTTAATCAATTGTTTACGAAGTTCATCTTTAGAAACTTCATCAGAAGCAACGATAATACGGTTTGCTTTTGATGCTGGAGTCCATGCAGTTGCAACTTGACCATGTAAAAGACGTGTGTCAATACGAGCAAGATTAATTTTAAGCTTGCCATCTCCAATAACAGTTCCTTCAGGGATAGATCCACTTTGTTTAACTTCCGCAGGAACATCTGCAGGAACACCTGCTACAGGAGTAGCTTCTACAACAGGATTAAGTTCTTCTGGAAGGGCTTTGATACCTTCCTTAGACTCTTTAATAATATTTGCGGCAACTTGTTCAACACCTGCATTAGCGTCCATCATACGCTCAGTATAGGCTTGGATAAGCATTGGCAAATTGAGACCAGTGATGATAGCCATTTTACGTTCAGGATTTTCTCCCATAACACGGCTTGCTTGGTTAAATGGTGACCCACTCCAAAGGTCAGCTAACACAAGCACCTCATCATCAGCATCAAATTGTGCGATAGCATTGTTGAAGTGTCCATACAAATCATCTGGTCCTTCATTTGGCATGAAAGTTACAACTTGAACTTTTTCTTGTTCACCAAAGATCATTGAACCTGATTGATGAATACCTTCAGCAAATTTACCATGGCTGGCAATAATAATACCGATACCCATTCTTGTTCTTCCTCCTTAAAAAATTTTTTCGTTGACATAAAGAAGAATAATCTCCTTCCAATCGTAAAATTGGCCATTCTTTTTCATTTCAACGAAATTATAGAACAGATATATTTTAAAACGTTTTCAGAAAAAAATCAATACTATTTCTAATAAAAATTAAAAAAAAAAGATATTTTTTTCACAAATACCTTTTATAATAGGGGAAGAGAGTGGTAACTTTTTTTGTTAATAATATAGTAGAAAACCTAAAAAACGATTTCTATTAGAATTCTGTTTCAATAGAGATCATTTTTGAAAATACTACAATAATAATTTTTCTAGAGTTTTAGCAACACCATCTTCTTCGTTTGTCCATTGGATTTGTTGGTCGGCATATGGAAGTAGAGTTGGATTAGCATTTTTCATAGCATATCCTGTATGTGCAAAGGCCAGCATCTCGGTGTCATTGTGTTCATCTCCAAAGGCAATCAAATTTTCTTGTGAAAGATTGAGTGATTTTAATAAATGTTTGAGAGCATAAGCTTTGTTAACACCTTTAGGTGAAAATTCGAGTATATTCAATGGACCACCCCAAGAATCTACTTCTAGTTCGTGATTAAAATGTTGTCGTAACTCTTTAGCTAACTCATACTTATCTTTATGACGTGTTTGCATCAATAGAGCATTTGGATTGCGTGTGATTTTAGTAACATCTAATGCCATTTTATCAGTAATTTCATTGACACCGAATAATTGTGGGTTAATTTTATCACGATTATCCATAGTAATGTAAAAATTTTTACGGTATTCGCTAGCAATAAAATCGGCTTGGATAGCATCTGATAAATTTAAGGTTTCAAGGAGTAATTTTTTATCAATCGTTGCACTACGCTCAAACGCCCACTTTTTTTCGGGGATATGAGTTAAAGCACCATTAAAATTTATCATTGGTGTTTTTAAATCTAGGCGTAAATAATGAGCGAGTGCCATACGGTATGGGCGTCCGGTTGTAATAATTACTTTGTGTCCTTGAGCTTGAACTTTTCGAAGTGTATCAGCGGTGTAGTCAGAAATAGTGTTATTATTATGTAATAGAGTACCGTCTAAATCTACGGCGATAATTTTCTTTGTCATGCTGACATTATATCAAAAATAGATTTCAATAAAAAGAGACAGTAGAAATATGATATAATAACTGTGGAAATATGGAAGTTGGTGGATTATGAAAAAGTTAATTTGGAGTCATCTTTTTGCCATAGTCAGTATTTTAGGGATATGGTATTATCATGTAAAAATTGATCATTTGATGGTAATTCTATTGGCATCAGTCTTGTCGTTAGAGATGGGATTCATTGCTTATTATAGTCGTAATATTTTTATTCGTCTTTTAGCAAGTTTAGGTCTTTTATTTTTTTACCCACAGAGTTTAGGGATTTTTCTTAGTTTGGTGAGCTTAGAGTGGTCAACAAAAGACATTTGGCAGTCTAATCACTTTATGCAATATATGGCATACCTTCTTGCAATTCTTTTTATTATCTCTTCAGCTTTACTAAGCTTGAAGCTATTGGTAAATGCATATGATATTAGTAAAAGGTATCAATTAGCAACTGTTATACCTGTAATGCTTTTTAGTAGTTTTGCCTTTTGCTTAGAAAAATCAGGATCATTAGGTTTAGAAGGAATCATTTTAAATCCGTCAGCATTTTTTAATGGAATACAGACTAATATGGCTAACCTTGATTTTAAAGCCTTGTCTTGCCTTTTTTTAGTACAATTATTACTTTGGGGAATATTAATGGAAGACTAACCACAACAGGGTTAGTCTTTTAGGTTTGAAGTTTATTTAACCTTAATTTAATAATATGTTGTATAATGAGATATTAATTGGAGGTTAGAATGAAAGTAAAACTATTTGCGATACATCTATTTTTTATTGTTATTTCTTTTGGGATTAAATATTATCATTTGCAGGGACCAAATTTGATTTGGAATATGACTCTAGCCCTAATAGCGTTAGATTTTGCATACCTTACTAGTTTATTTAAGAAAAAAATTCTTATCGGTCTTTTTGCACTTGCTTGGTTTTTTTTCTATCCTAATACCTTTTATATGTTGACGGATATCATTCATATGCATTTTGTCGGAGACGTTCTTTATAATAAGACAAATTTAATACTTTATATCTTGTATGTATCTAGTATCTTGTTTGGTTTTTTATCAGGTATCGAAAGTTTTTCTGTGATTATGCGTAAATTTAGAATTAGCAATATATTTTTAAGATGGGGAATTATTGGAATTGTATCATTTGTTTCAAGTTTTGGTATTCATATTGGTCGTTATGCCCGTCTAAATTCATGGGATATCTTAACGAAGCCACAAGTGGTAATTAACGAACTTTTAGCGGTTCCGAGTAGGGATTCATTCCACTTTATTTTAGGATTTACATTTTTACAGGTATTGTGTCTTATTTTTATGGATTATTCTGCAGGGAAAAAGCTTGAAAAGTGAATTATTTTTTGTTAATATATATTAGTCGTTCGTAAATATAAGAACGATTAATTTTTTTAAAAGTGTAAAATAGCAAAAAATAAAGGAGAATCCGATTTTAAAATGGAAAAGTTTTTTAAGCTAAAGGAACACGGGACGACAATTCGGACTGAAATCACTGCTGGTCTAACGACTTTCTTTGCAATGTCGTACATTTTGTTTGTAAATCCAGCTATTTTATCTCAGACTGGGATGCCAGCACAAGGAGTTTTCTTAGCGACGATTATTGGTGCCGTTGTAGCTACATCTGTTATGGCTTTCTATGCTAACCTTCCCTATGCACAAGCTCCTGGGATGGGATTAAATGCTTTCTTTACATATACAGTTGTCTTTGCATTGGGATATACATGGCAAGAAGCCTTAGCTATGGTATTTATTTGTGGTTTGATTTCTCTGATTATTACTTTAACGAAAGTTAGAAAGATGATTATTGAGTCTATCCCAACAACTTTAAAATCAGCCATTACAGCAGGAATCGGAACTTTTTTAGCATACGTTGGGATTAAAAATGCTGGTTTTTTGAAATTTTCAATTGATCCTGGGACGTATGATGTTGTTGGAAAGGGTGCTGCGAAAGGATTGGCTACTATTACAGCAAATTCTTCAGCAACGCCAGGGCTAGTGTCGTTTGATAATCCAGCCATTTTATTATCTTTGATTGGTTTAAGCATTACCATCTTCTTTATTGTAAAGGGTATCCGTGGAGGGATTATTCTATCGATATTAACAACGACCCTCTTAGGTATTTTAATGGGAGTGGTTAAGTTAGATGCTATTAATTGGGAAGCAACTAACCTCTCGGCCTCTTTTAGAGATTTGAAGCAAGTATTTGGAGTTGCATTAGGAGAGAAAGGATTAATTTCTTTATTTTCTAATCCTTCACGTCTACCAAGTGTATTAATGGCCATTCTTGCTTTTTCACTGACTGATATTTTTGATACCATTGGAACGCTCATTGGTACCGGAGAAAAAGTTGGTATCTTAGCAACGACTGGTGATAATCATGAATCTAAGAGTTTAGACAAAGCACTCTATTCAGACTTAATTGGGACAACTTTTGGTGCTATTTGTGGAACATCTAACGTTACAACCTATGTTGAGTCAGCAGCAGGAATCGGAGCTGGTGGTCGTACAGGATTGACAGCCTTAGTAGTTGCTGGTTTGTTTGCTATATCTAGTTTTTTTAGTCCACTAGTATCTATCGTTCCGAGTCAAGCTACTGCACCAATATTGGTTATTGTTGGTATTATGATGCTTTCAAATTTAAAAGATATCAAATGGGATGATATGTCAGAAGCTATCCCAGCTTTCTTTACTTCTCTTTTTATGGGGTTTACTTATAGCATTACTTATGGTATTGCAGCTGGTTTCTTGACCTATACACTAGCTAAAGTCATCAAAGGACAAGCAAAAGATATTCATGTGGTACTGTGGATTTTAGATATATTATTTATTCTAAACTTTATCAGCTTGGCTATTTTGTAATATTATAGTTTGATAAATAAGATAAAAGGAAATCAGATTTGTAGCCTGGTTTCCTTTTTTCTTAAGAAAAGTGAAGAAATATATGCTATGGGGCTGTCAGAATCAGCAAACTGTTGGAAGACAGAGATATTTCTGGTATAATATCTCTATGTTTTATACTCAAAATGAAGAAGAGCTTATTGCCCTAGGGCAAAAACTGGGTACTGTTTTAAAGTCAGGAGATATCGTATTATTGACTGGTAATTTAGGTGCAGGCAAAACAACTCTTACAAAAGGTATTGCAAAGGGATTAGACATAAAACAAATGATTAAGAGCCCAACTTACACTATTGTTAGAGAATATGAAGGGCGTGTACCACTTTACCATTTGGATGTTTATCGTATTGGAGATGATCCTGATTCTATTGACTTAGATGACTTCTTGTTTGGTCAAGGAGTAACAGTTATTGAATGGGGAGAGTTGCTTAGTGATAACCTTATCAATAACTACTTAGAAATTGTTATTACGAGGAGCAATCAAGGACGTCAGGTTCAGTTAGAAGCTTATGGGCATCGCGCAAGAGAAATTATTGAGGCGATTCAAGATGTCTAAACAATTTGCTGTTGATTTTATAGAAGCTTCGAGAGAGGAAGCATCTGCGATCCTTGAATTTTTAAATACTGTTACTGAGGAAACAGATTTTATTTTGCATACGGTGAGCAATCAACTATCTTTGTCAGAAATGGAAACGTTTATTGAAAATACCTTAATGACGAAAAATTGCATTTGTTTGATTGCTAAATTAAAAAATAAAGTGATCGGCTTGATAACAATCATTAGTCAGTCTGATATTGAAATTGAACACGTTGGGGATCTTTTTATTGCCGTTCAGAAGGATTATTGGGGATATGGTATTGGTCATATTCTCATGGAAGAAGCAATAGAATGGGCGTCAGATAACGATATTACACGCCGCTTAGAACTATCAGTCCAAGGACGTAATGAACGTGCTATTCACCTCTACCAAAAATTCGGTTTTGAAATAGATGGGCTTCAAACAAGAGGTATTAAAAGAGAAAATGGAGAATTTCTAGACATTTACAGAATGAGTAAGTTGATAGATTAGGAATATACATGAAAATTTGGAAAAAAATAACCTTAATGTTTTCTGCAATTATTTTAACAACAGTAATTGCATTGGGAGTCTATGTTGCCTCAGCTTATAATTTTTCGACTAATGAATTGTCTAAGACTTTTAAAGATTTTAAGCTAGCTAAATCAAAAAGTCATGCTATTGAAGAAACAAAGCCGTTTTCAATACTATTAATGGGGGTGGACACAGGTTCAGAGCATCGAAAATCTAAGTGGTCAGGAAATAGCGATTCTATGATCTTAGTCACTATAAATCCTAAAACTAATAAAACAACGATGACAAGCTTAGAACGTGACGTATTGATTAAATTGAGTGGTCCCAAAAATAATGGACAGACTGGAGTAGAAGCAAAGCTAAATGCAGCCTATGCTTCTGGTGGTGCGGAAATGGCATTGATGACTGTTCAAGACTTATTAGATATTAATGTTGATTACTTTATGCAAATTAATATGCAAGGATTAGTTGATTTAGTCAATGCTGTTGGTGGTATAACAGTAACTAATAAATTTGACTTTCCAATATCAATTGCTGCCAATGAACCAGAGTACAAGGCTGTTGTTGAACCAGGGACACATAAAATAAATGGAGAACAAGCACTTGTTTATTCTCGTATGCGCTATGATGATCCAGAGGGAGATTATGGGCGTCAAAAAAGACAACGTGAAGTAATTCAAAAAGTCCTTAAAAAAATATTGGCGTTAAATAGTATTAGTTCATACAAAAAAATTCTTTCCGCAGTAAGTAATAACATGCAAACTAATATTGAGATATCATCAAAAACGATTCCTAATTTGTTAGCTTATAAAGATTCATTGGAACATATTAAATCTTATCAGTTGAAGGGTGAAGACGCTACTTTATCAGATGGTGGCTCTTATCAAATTTTAACTAAGAAACATCTACTTGCAGTTCAAAATAGAATTAAGAAAGAACTGGATAAAAAGCGTAGTAAAACTCTGAAGACAAGCGCGATTCTATATGAAGATTACTATGGTACTACTGCTAGTAATGATTCTTCTACTTATTCATCAACACAAGAGAATAATTATAATACAACACCTTATTCAGAAGCACCACCAAGTTACAGTGGTAATACTACTTATAGTTCTGAGACTAATCAAACAACTCATCAAAATTACTATAATAGTAGCACTCCTGCTAGTAACTATAGCAGTAACACTAACACAGGTCAGGCTGATTCAAGTGGAAGTGTCAATAATCATAACGGGGCTGCAACGCCTAATCCAAACACAGGAACGCAACCAGTACCAGGTCAAACTAATCCATAAAATATAAAAAAGAGCATTATTTGCTCTTTTTATATTTAGAGTAGATATTTTTATACCGTCGGCTTATTCGTCTTTCTCTTGATATTTAGCCATGCGTTGATTAATTTCTTCTAAACGAGGTTGAATATCTTTATTAAACACTTGGAATTTATGATTGAGTTCTTGAGAAATTAATCTGATTTTTTCTTTTTCCTGACTAATAATAGCAAGATCATTTTTGATACGTTCTAATTTTAATTTAGCTGAATCTGTCTCATTTTTTGTATTTTGATAGGAATCCTTGATAGTTTTTCTATTTTTGTAAAGTTCAAGCGCTCCTAAACTAACTAAACCTAGTGCAATTAAACGACCTATTTTCATAATTGAATCTCTTTTCTAATTTCTTTGGCTAATTTTGCAAGTGCCTCAAAGTCGGGTTCATGAGTAGTGTAGTGAATTTTGATACCGTCTGATTCATCAAAGCGGGGAACAAGGTGGACGTGTGCATGAAAAACAGTTTGTCCAGCAATTTCCTCATTGTTGTTAATAATATTCATTCCTTTGGCTTTTGTAGCAGCTTGGACAGCACGCGCCACTTTAGGCAAGCGTTCAAAGGTTATCTGTGCAGTTTTTTCATCCATCTCTAACACATTTCGAACATGTTTTTTAGGAATAAGAAGGGTGTGCCCGGTCGTAGTTTGTGTAATGTCGAGAAAAGCTAATACTTCATCATCTTCATAAACTTTTGATGAAGGGATTTCTCCACTGATGATTTTACAAAAAATACAATTATCCATAACTAATTCCTTTCATGTTGAAAAATTTATTGGGTAGCTATTAAGGAATGGTAAATTTTTATCGTTTGATAGGTCATAAGTCGTACAGGGAAATGAAAGTAGCCCGTATTGATTGTGATATCTATATTTACCATCATACTTATCTTAGCATGACCTAAAGGGTATTGCAATTTTTAATGATGTTTATTATTGAGTAAGTACATTTCTAGAATTTTGGAAGTATCTAAAATAAATTTAAATATAATGATTGACATTTTTATCTAATTAAATGTATAATAAATAATATAAATAAAATAAAAATGATAATTGAGATTTATCATAGAAGGAAAACTATTTTGAAATTAAATAAAATAATATTATCTACTGCAGCTCTTACTGCTCTCTTTTTAGGATATAATAGCGTTACTGCGGATACATATAATAACTATCAGCCACATAGATCAAATAATATGGATTTAACTGAGGAATATAACTATAATAACCAGATAGAACTTCAGGAGCGTATAAAAAAACTAAATATACCTTTTAAAGAAAAACTTGCCTTACTTAGAAAGGTTAAATCAAGACAAGATTCTTATGTATTAGACACATTAAGAAAAGAAGTTGAAAATAAAAACAGTGAGTATTCAGAACTAGAGCAAGAATATCAAAGAATTTCAGCTCTTATTGATGCTAAGTTTCCGCAAGGGAAATCTAGTTTAGCAGAAAAATTACATAAAGAACTAATTTGGGACTTGGATGGTGTTAAATATGATGAGGGTATTTCTAAGAGAACTGCTCTAAAAAAATTAGAAGGTAAAATCAACGAATATACTAAAAAATACAGTTATTTATTCTGATAATTGAGTTTGATAGTTTTATAGCCTAATATTCTGATTACTTTGCATTTATTATATTGATACTAAAAAGACACCTTTTTGAGGTGTCTTTTTTTGTCCGATGAGTGATGGAGGTGCTTTTTGTAAACATAATGGGAGCATGGGGTAGCTTGGCATTTCATTAGATGTAAAAGCGGACAAAATAGGTTTAAAGTTATTTTCAAAACTATAAGGGAATTCTAAAGTACAATTATCCATAAGAATAGACCTTCCCTTTCTTATTTTGTTATAATAGTTAATAAAGTATATCAAAGATAGAGAGAATGACAATGTTAAAAATTGAAAATGTTACAGGGGGGTATGTTAATATCCCAGTTTTAAAAAATATTTCTTTTGAAGTAAATGATGGAGAGTTAGTTGGATTAATTGGGCTTAATGGTGCAGGAAAATCAACCACTATTAACGAGATTATTGGTATTTTGAGACCCTATCAAGGAGATATTACAATTGATGGTATTAGTCTTGAAGCCGACCAAGAACTTTATAGAAAGAAAATAGGCTTTATTCCTGAGACACCAAGTCTCTATGAGGAGCTAACTCTCAGGGAACATTTAGAAACGGTAGCTATGGCGTATGATATTGCCACCGATGAAGTTATGGCACGTGCGCAAAAACTATTAGAGATGTTTCGTCTAACAGATAAATTAGACTGGTTTCCAATGCATTTTTCAAAGGGAATGAAACAAAAGGTTATGATTATTTGTGCTTTTGTTGTATCTCCAAGTTTATTTATTGTTGATGAACCATTTTTAGGTTTGGATCCACTAGCTATTTCAGATTTGATTAATCTTCTAGCAGAAGAAAAAGCTAAAGGGAAATCTATTTTGATGTCAACACACGTATTAGATTCTGCCGAAAAAATGTGTGATCGTTTTGTTATTTTACATAAAGGAGAAATACGGGCAGTTGGAACCCTAGAGGAATTACGGGCTATTTTTGGAGACAGTAATGCTAATTTAAATGACATCTACATAGCTCTGACAAAAGAGGTGTGATATGAAAAAGTTATTTAATAAACGTCGAAGTCTCTTTTTAACTCAAAATAGTAAATATTTGAGATACGTCTTTAACGATCATTTTGTATTAGTATTAATGTTTTTGTCAGGTTTTTTGTTATATCAGTATAGCCAGTTACTAAAAGACTTTCCAAAAACACATTGGCCAATTATCGTGATTGTGTCAATCATTATCTTAATGTTACTAGCGATGGGGGGAATAGCCAGCTATTTAGAACCGGCTGATAAACAATTTTTACTTATAAAAGAAGAAGCAATAAAGGAAATTATAAATTCTGCTAAAAAACGGACTTATATCTTTTGGTTGGTTATTCAAACCTTATTTTTAGTATTAATATCACCAATTTTGATAAAGTTAGGCTTGTCAGTTTTTATGATTACATTGTTAATTTTTGGTCTAGGAATAATCAAATGGTTGGTAATAACTTACAAGGTAAAGGTCTTTTATAACAATCAAAATTTGAACTGGGATGCAGCTATAAATCATGAGCAGGAAAGAAAACAGAGTATATTAAAATTTTTCTCTTTGTTTACAAATGTTAAAGGAATTTCGATAAGTGTAAAACGTCGTTCATTTTTAGATGGTATTTTAAAACTTATTTCTAAAACGCCATCGCGTTTATGGACTAACTTATTTGTGAGGGCATTTCTAAGAAGCTCAGATTATCTTGGTTTAACAATAAGGTTGGTAACTTTAAATATCTTATCAGTCATCTTTGTTAACGAAACCTACCTCGCCCTTGCTCTGGCATTTGTATTTAACTACTTATTATTGTTCCAACTATTAGCTTTAGGTCACCATTTTGATTATCAATACATGAATCAGCTCTATCCAGTTAGATTAAATGCTAAAGCAAGTCAGCTAAAAGGTTTTCTCAGAGTATTATCATATGCTGTGACAGTAATTGATAGCATACTTATAAGAGAATTGAAACCTGTTATATTATTGATAGTTTTGATGTTAATTGTGACGGAATATTACATCCCTTACAAAATAAAGAAGATGATTGACTAAAGCCTATAAAACAAGTAAAATAAGAGGAAACGACTAAATGAAAAGGAGGGACTGCTGGTGACAATATCAAATCAAGAATTGACGCTTACTCCCTTAAGAGGAAAAAGTGGCAAAGCCTATATTGGTACTTATCCAAATGGTGAACGTGTCTTTGTCAAATATAATACGACACCTATTTTGCCAGCCTTAGCTAAGGAACAGATTGCGCCACAACTACTGTGGGCACGCCGTACAAGTAATGGCGATATGATGAGTGCTCAAGAATGGTTAGATGGTCGAACATTGACTAAAGAAGATATGGGTAGTAAACAGATTATTCATATTTTATTGCGCCTGCACAAGTCTCGTCCCTTAGTAAATCAGCTGTTACAATTAGGGTATAAAATTGAAAACCCTTATGATTTGTTGATGGATTGGGAAAAACAAACTCCTATTCAAATCCGGGAAAACACTTATTTGCAATCTATTGTGACTGAGTTAAAGCGTAGTTTACCTGAGTTTCGAACAGAGGTTGCAACAATCGTTCACGGAGATATCAAACATAGCAACTGGGTTATTACAACAAGTGGTTTAATTTATTTGGTTGATTGGGATTCTGTTCGTTTAACAGATCGCATGTATGACGTTGCATATATTTTAAGTCATTATATTCCACAAAAACACTGGAAAGATTGGCTGTCTTACTACGGTTATAAAGATAATGAGAAAGTCTGGAGCAAAATTATCTGGTATGGGCAATTTTCATATTTATCACAGATAATCAAATGTTTTGATAAACGAGATATGGAGCATGTCAATCAAGAAATTTATGAATTACGAAAGTTTAGAGAGTTAATTAAAAAGCATAATGCGAGTTAGAAAACGTAAGGGTGCAGAGGAACACTTAGAAAATAATCCTCACTATGTTATTTCAAATCCAGAAGAAGCCAAAGGGCGTTGGCATGAGATTTTTGGAAATAATAACCCCATTCACATAGAAGTTGGTTCCGGAAAAGGGGCTTTTATCACTGGTATGGCAGAGCAAAATCCAGATATCAATTATATTGGAATTGATATTCAATTGTCAGTGCTTTCCTATGCTTTGGATAAAGTTCTAGATAGCGGTGCTAAGAATATCAAATTACTATTAGTTGATGGTTCTAGTCTATCAAACTACTTTGATACTGGCGAAGTTGATTTGATGTATCTTAACTTTAGTGATCCATGGCCTAAGAAAAAGCATGAGAAACGTCGATTGACCTATAAGACTTTCTTGGATACCTATAAAGACATACTTCCTGAGCAGGGGGAAATTCATTTTAAAACAGATAATAGAGGTTTATTTGAATATAGCCTTGCTAGCTTTTCTCAATACGGTATGACTTTAAAACAAGTTTGGTTAGATTTACATGCAAGTGATTACCAGCAAAATATCATGACTGAGTACGAACGCAAATTTTCAAATAAAGGACAGGTTATCTATCGTGTAGAAGCACGATTTTAGAATAAGTAAATAGTAAGTGGGTAGTTATTTGCTACTCCTTTATGGAGAGGTCGCATAGTGGCTGAGTGCGCACGCTTGGAAAGCGTGTAGTCCCTAATGGGGGCTCGGGGGTTCGAATCCCCTCCTCTCCTTTAATCTTGTTAATGTATCAGTGTTTATTAAGTGTTCACCTTTTTCACTCGTCAAAAGTCCAAGTTTCGAAAAATTTCTTTTATTTTATCATCGTTTCTCTTTGAGCTTGAAGTATTAGCATAAAGTTTTCTAAGCTCTTACAAAGAACTGAGGACAAAATTTTAATTTTTTGATATAAGATTAGTGTACGGTGATGCTAATTTAAAGTAAATGATTGCAATAATCGTATTTTGTGCTATAATAGTATTAAATAATACAGAAAGGGGCGGAGTTTTACTTCGCCTCTTATGTGTGTGATTCATAGAATTTATAGTCATTATAAGTTCTAAAGCAAGTTAGAAAGAAGAGGTAGCTGTTATCGCAAATCAAACTATTGTTGATATTGTTACTCAAGTCGTAACTCCTGCTATTCAAGCACCGTTTGAATTAGTAGATGTAGAATACGAAAAAATGGGTGGCGACTATGTGCTCAGTATTTTAATTGATAAACCCGGAGGCATTACGGTTGAAGATACAGCACAATTGACAGACGTTGTAAGTCCCTTACTTGACACAATTCAACCAGATCCATTTCCAGAACAGTATATGCTTGAAGTCTCAAGTCCTGGGTTGGAAAGACCACTTAAAACAGCAGAAGCATTATCAAATGCTGTTGGGTCTTATATCAATGTAAGTCTGTATAAATCCATTGATAAAGTTAAAATATTTGAAGGTGACTTATTATCATTTGATGGTGAAACCTTGACAATTGATTATATGGACAAAACACGTCATAAAACTGTAGATATTCCCTATCAGACGGTTGCAAAAGCCCGTCTTGCGGTTAAACTTTAAGAAAGGATGATTCTTGCGAAGCAAGAATGGACACTATGAGCAAAGAAATGCTAGAAGCCTTCCGTATTTTGGAAGAAGAAAAACACATTAATAAAGAAGATATTATTGATGCAGTTACTGAGTCACTAAAATCTGCCTATAAGCGTCGTTATGGTCAATCAGAATCATGCGTTATTGAATTTAACGAGAAGAAAGCAGACTTTACCGTCTATACTGTTCGTGAAGTTGTTGATGAAGTTTTTGATAGCCGTTTGGAAATTAGCCTAAAAGATGCCCTTGCTATTAGCTCAGCGTATGAACTTGGTGATAAGATTCGCTTTGAGGAATCTGTTACAGAATTTGGACGCGTGGCAGCTCAGTCAGCAAAACAAACTATTATGGAAAAAATGCGTCGTCAAATGCGTGAAGTAACCTTCAATGAATACAAACAACACGAAGGTGAAATTATGACTGGTACTGTTGAACGATTTGACCAACGTTTTATTTATGTCAATCTCGGTTCACTTGAGGCGCAATTATCGCATCAAGATCAGATTCCTGGAGAGAGCTTTAAATCTCATGATATGATTGATGTTTATGTCTATAAAGTGGAGAATAATCCTAAAGGAGTCAACGTTTTTGTTAGCCGTAGTCATCCAGAGTTTATCAAACGCATTATGGAGCGAGAAATTCCAGAAGTATTTGATGGAACTGTTGAGATTATGAGCGTCTCTCGTGAGGCTGGAGATCGTACTAAAGTTGCTGTACGCAGTCATAATTCAAACGTTGATGCGATTGGAACAATTGTTGGACGCGGTGGAAGTAACATTAAAAAAGTTATCAGTAATTTCCATCCTAAACGCGTTGATGCTAAAACAGGATTGGAGATCCCGGTTGAAGAAAACATTGATGTTATTCAATGGGTTGAAGATCCAGCGGAATTCATTTACAATGCTATTGCACCAGCCGAAGTTGATATGGTACTTTTTGATGATGAAGATACAAAACGTGCTACTGTAGTTGTTCCAGATAGCAAGTTATCGCTAGCTATTGGTCGCCGAGGACAAAATGTGCGTTTAGCAGCTCATTTGACTGGCTATCGTATTGATATTAAATCTGCAAGTGAATACGAAAAAATGGAAGCGCAAGAACTTCAAACTGAGGAAGTAGCTCAAGAATCTGAAGTTATTTCAGATAAGGCAGAATAATATAAATGAGAGAGGTGTTTTATGGCTAAAACAAAAAAAATACCTTTAAGAAAATCAGTTGTTTCTGGTGAAGTGATCGATAAGCGAGATCTTTTACGAATTGTTAAAAATAAAGAAGGACAGGTTTTTATAGATCCTACCGGAAAGCAAAATGGTCGAGGTGCCTACATAAAATTGGACAATGATGAAGCTATCCTAGCGAAAAAGAAACGAGTGTTTGATCGCAGTTTTTCGATGGAAGTTTCTGATGAATTCTATGATGAACTATTGGCATATGTCGACCATAAGGTCAAAAGAAGAGAGTTAGGCCTTGAATAATTCAGAAAAAGTATTAAATCTCATTGGGTTAGCACAGCGTGCGGGGCGCCTTATTACAGGTGAAGAATTGGTTATTAAAGCAATTCAAAATCAACAAGTATCGCTAATCTTTCTAGCAAATGATGCTGGCCCAAATTTGACGAAAAAAGTAACTGATAAAAGTAATTACTACAAAACAGAAGTCTCCACAGTGTTTTCAACACTGGAATTAAGTGATGCGTTAGGCAAACCAAGAAAAGTGGTTGCTGTCGCAGACGCTGGATTTTCAAAGAAAATGAGGACTCTTATGGCATAACAGAATAGGAGGACATCAATTGTCAAAGAAAAGATTACACGAAATCGCTAAGGAAATTGGAAAAACGAGTAAGGAAGTGGTTGAGCAAGCTCAATCGCTTGGCTTACCTGTAAAAAGTCATGCTTCTAGCGTTGAAGAAAATGATGCTACACGTATTGTTGAGAGTTTTAGCTCTTCTAAAACTAAAGCTCCAACAAATTCTGTTCAAACTAATCAAGGTGTGAAAACAGAATCTAAAACTGTTGAAACCAAACAAGGCTTGTCCGATGATAAACCTTCAACTCAACCTGTAGCTAAACCGAAACCACAAAGTCGTAACTTTAAGGCGGAGCGCGAGGCTCGTGCTAAAGCTGAAGCGGAGAAGCGTCAACATAATGGGGATCACCGTAAGAATAATCGCCATAATGATACACGCTCTGACGACAGACGCCATCAAGGTCAAAAGCGTTCAAATGGTAATCGTAATGATAACCGACAAGGTCAGCAAAATAACCGTAATAAAAATGATGGGCGTTATGCTGATCATAAACAGAAACCCCAAACGCGTCCTCAGCAACCTGCAGGCAATCGCATTGACTTTAAAGCTCGAGCAGTAGCTTTGAAAGCTGAGCAAAATGCTGAATACTCACGTCATAGTGAGCAGCGTTTCCGTGAAGAGCAAGAAGCCAAACGTCAAGCAGCTAAGGAGCAAGAACTAGCTAAAGCAGCAGCGTTAAAAGCGCAAGAAGAAGCTCAAAAAGCTAAGGAAAAACTTGCTTCTAAACCTGTTGCTAAGGTAAAAGAAATTGTCAATAAAGTAGCCGCTACGCCATCACAGACAGCAGATAGTCGTCGTAAAAAACAAACTCGTTCTGATAAGTCTCGTCAATTTTCAAATGAAAATGAAGATGGACAAAAGCAAACAAAAAATAAGAAAAACTGGAATAATCAAAACCAAGTGAGAAATCAAAGAAATAGTAACTGGAATCATAATAAGAAAAATAAAAAAGGTAAGACTAATGGAGCTCCAAAACCAGTAACAGAGCGTAAATTCCATGAATTACCAAAAGAATTTGAATATACTGAGGGCATGACCGTTGCGGAAATTGCAAAACGTATTAAACGCGAACCAGCGGAAATTGTTAAAAAACTCTTTATGATGGGAGTTATGGCAACGCAGAATCAATCATTAGATGGAGACACTATTGAGCTATTGATGGTTGACTACGGGATTGAAGCACATGCTAAGGTTGAAGTTGATGAAGCTGATATTGAACGCTTCTTTGCAGATGAGGATTACCTTAATCCTGATAACTTAACGGAACGTCCGCCTGTTGTTACTATCATGGGACACGTTGATCATGGTAAAACAACTCTTCTTGATACTCTACGTAATTCACGTGTCGCTACTGGCGAAGCTGGTGGAATTACTCAACATATTGGTGCTTATCAGATTGAAGAAGCTGGCAAGAAAATTACTTTCTTGGATACACCAGGGCATGCGGCCTTTACTTCTATGCGTGCGCGTGGTGCATCAGTAACTGATATTACTATCCTTATCGTTGCCGCTGATGATGGTGTTATGCCGCAGACAGTTGAGGCAATTAATCACTCTAAAGCTGCGGGTGTCCCAATTATTGTTGCTATCAACAAAATTGATAAACCTGGTGCAAATCCAGAACGCGTTATCAGTGAATTAGCTGAGCATGGTGTCATCTCTACTGCATGGGGTGGTGAGTCTGAATTTGTTGAAATTTCAGCTAAGTTTGGTAAAAATATTCAAGAATTACTTGAGACAGTTCTTTTAGTTGCTGAAATGGAAGAATTAAAAGCAGATGCAGATGTTCGTGCTATTGGTACTGTTATTGAAGCCCGTCTTGATAAAGGTAAGGGAGCCGTTGCAACGCTTCTTGTCCAACAAGGTACTTTAAATGTACAAGATCCAATCGTTGTTGGTAATACATTTGGACGTGTTCGTGCGATGACTAATGATCTTGGGCGTCGTGTCAAAGTTGCGGGTCCATCTACACCAGTTTCTATTACTGGTTTGAACGAAGCTCCAATGGCTGGTGATCATTTTGCTGTTTATGCAGATGAGAAAGCTGCGCGTGCTGCAGGTGAAGAACGTGCAAAACGTGCTCTCTTAAAACAACGCCAAAACACGCAACGTGTTAGCCTCGAGAACTTATTTGATACCCTTAAAGCTGGTGAAGTTAAGTCAGTTAATGTTATTATCAAAGCTGATGTGCAAGGTTCTGTAGAAGCACTTGCAGCTTCTCTCCTTAAGATTGATGTTGAAGGAGTAAAAGTTAACGTTGTTCACTCAGCAGTTGGTGCTATTAATGAGTCTGATGTAACACTTGCTGAAGCATCAAATGCTGTTATTATAGGATTTAACGTACGCCCTACTCCACAAGCTCGTCAACAAGCAGATGCTGATGATGTCGAAATTCGTCAACATAGCATTATCTATAAAGTTATCGAAGAAGTTGAAGAAGCGATGAAAGGTAAACTTGATCCTGAATACCAAGAAAAAATCCTTGGTGAAGCCATTATTCGTGAGACCTTTAAAGTTTCAAAAGTGGGAACTATTGGTGGATTTATGGTTATCAATGGTAAAGTTACTCGTGATTCAAGTGTTCGTGTTATCCGTGATGGTGTTGTCATTTTTGATGGTAAATTAGCAAGTCTTAAACACTATAAAGATGATGTTAAAGAAGTCGGCAATGCTCAAGAAGGTGGTCTAATGATTGAGAATTATAACGATCTCAAAGAAGATGACACTATTGAAGCATACATTATGGAAGAAATTAAACGTAAATAACCCCTATGAGAAACTCAACTTGTATCTTTAGTTGGTAGGGAAATACAAAATTATGGCTAGGCTCGTCCTAGCTTTCAAGTTATGAGCACAATGAAGAAAGGATTAATTATGGCTAATCATCGTATTGATCGCGTTGGAATGGAAATTAAACGTGAAGTCAATGAGATTTTGCGTCTCCGAGTTAATGATCCACGTGTACAAGATGTCACAATTACTGATGTTCAGATGTTGGGTGACCTTTCAATGGCTAAAGTATTTTATACTATTCATTCGACACTTGCTTCTGATAATCAAAAAGCACAAATTGGTTTAGAAAAAGCAACTGGTACTATTAAGCGTGAACTTGGCAAAAACCTTACTATGTATAAAATACCAGATTTACAATTTGTTAAAGATGAATCTATTGAATACGGAAATAAGATTGATGAAATGTTGCGCAATCTAGATAAAAAAGATTAGAATCAAGATTAAGAATAATAAAAAATAAACCATGTCAAAATCATGGTTTATTTTTTATAGCTTTAGAGTTGAGATAGCTAGTATTAAGGAGTTTTATTGATGATATCAATCATTTGATACTGTGCTGTTTTAGCTTCTTCAATAGGGTAAATTGGATAAACATGATTCATTCCCTCTTGTGCAATATAGTTAACGGGGTGATTAGCTGCTTGGAGTTGTGCAGCATAATCGCGAATATCTGGGAAGAATATTTCTCGTGTTCCAGTAAATAACGTAATAGGAGCGAGTTTAGTAGCAGGGGCATTTTTAGGACTAACATATGTATGGTTAGTATTATTAGAACCATTTGCCCAAATTTCACCTACACGTGCGAGACCCCAAGCAGATAGGATAGGATCAGTATCTTCGTATTTGGGAATTTCTGGATGTTTCATTGTCACATCTAGCCATGGAGATAAGAGGATAATATTTTTAGGTTGAGGAATAGCCTCTTGCCCTGATTGGTGAGACAATGCATGCGCTAATCCTAGTGCTAATCCTCCGCCAGCTGAATCACCCATCAAAGTGAGATTAGCGTTTTTTTCATGAAAGTGTCTATAAAGGTTAACCAATCTAGGGATAGCATAATCATAGGTATAACGAGGAGTTTTTGGATAAATTGGTAAAATAATTTTTGCATCAAGACTAGTTGAGAGCGTCTTAAGCATGCTGATATGGTAAGGCGTTGGATTATTTAAGTAAGAGCCACCAGCTAAATAGAAAATGGTCTTTTGATTAGCTTTACCGTTGTCATTCCAAGAATAGACTTGCATATCAAAAAGTCTCTCTTGAACAAGCCCTCCATTAACAGAGTTTGGGTCTAAGTAATAACCCTTATCAGATTGTTCACGGCTAGCATTTAAGTACTTTTGAAATGAGCTTTCATCTTGAACTTTATAATAACTTTTATCGCGCTTTAGCCAAAAGTATTGTTCGATAAACCAACTTTTCCATGAACGCCCACTTGCTTTTGCATGTGGTGTACAGGCGATGGATAAAATGGTGATAATACTAAATAGTAGCAATAGTTTTTTGAAGGACGGTTTCAAGGTATTCTCCTTAATATAATGTTATTTTTGTGTAATATTATTATAATAAAACCAACATCTTTGTCAATAGAATAAAGAAAGATGAGAAATGTTTTTCGGTTTACAAATGTAGATTTATTTGCTAAAATTGGTTTACAAACGTAAATCGAAAGAGGTGAGAAAATGACTATTTCAAGCGCAGAATGGGAAATTATGAGAGTGGTTTGGGCACAGCAGAATACAACCAGTAATGAGATACTAGCAGTTTTACTAGAGAAGTATGATTGGACTCCTTCAACTGTCAAAACCTTATTAAGAAGGCTCTTAGATAAAGGCTACGTGAGCAGAGAAAAAATGGGAAAAGGATTTAGCTATTCTCCTTTAATTGATGAAGATTTAGCTATGATGTCAGAGGTAGATAGTGTATTTCAAAAAGTTTGCCAGACCAAACATGTTGCTATTGTTAGACACTTATTGGAAAGTATACCAATGACAGAGAAGGATCGATTAAATTTGCAATCATCACTAGAAGCTAAGAAAGGCAAAACACTTGAACGTGTAGCTTGTAATTGCATTCCTGGTCAGTGTCAATGCCATTAGAAAGGAGAAAATATGGCTAATAGAAAAGAAACATTTTTGATTGATGGGATGACTTGTGCATCTTGTGCTTTAACGATAGAAAAAGCTGTCAACAAGTTAGACCATGTGGATAGTGCAGTAGTAAATTTAGCAACAGAGAAAATGACAGTTACGTTTGATGATACAACCTTATCGCCAAATGTGATTGAAGAGTGTGTTTCTGAGAGTGGATACGAAGCATCGCTTTTCAAAGAGGAAACTTCTAAAAGCCAATCTGAACGGCACCAATTAGCCATTGAAAAGATGTGGCATCGCTTTTGGATGTCAGCAGTTGCAACTATACCTCTTCTCTATATTTCCATGGGACCAATGATTAACTTATGGTTACCATCATTTTTGATGCCAGATAAGGGACCTCTAAACTATGGTATGATACAATTATTGTTAACACTACCGGTGATGTATTTTGGGCGTATCTTTTACCAAAATGGTTTTAAAGCACTTTTTAAAAGGCATCCCAATATGGATTCATTAGTTGCTATAGCCACAACAGCGGCTTTCATTTATAGCTTATATGGATTGTACGAAATATTACAGGGTGACATACACTACGCTCACCAGCTTTATTTCGAATCTGTTGCAGTTATTTTAACACTTATTACTCTAGGAAAATATTTTGAAATATTATCCAAAGGGCGTACTTCGGCCTCGATTGAAAAATTATTAACTTTATCAGCAAAAGAAGCAAGAGTTATCAAAGATGGTGAAGACTATATGGTTCCTTTGGATAAAGTTAAAATAGGTGAAACAATTCTTGTCAAACCTGGAGAAAAAATTCCTCTTGATGGCCATGTTGTAGCAGGAGAATCAAGTATTGATGAATCCATGTTAACAGGTGAAAGTATTCCAGTTGAAAAAAAGGTTGGTAGTAAGGTTTACGGTGCCAGCATTAATGGGCAAGGTAGCTTAACGATTTTCGTTGAAAAAGAAGCTGGCGGTTCCCTTCTATCACAAATTATTAACTTAGTAGAAGCTGCACAGACAAGTAAGGCTCCAATTGCTAACTTAGCAGACAAAGTATCAGGAGTCTTTGTCCCTTTTGTTATTGTCATTGCAATTTTATCAGGCTTGAGTTGGTACTTAATTCTGGGGCAAAGTTTTGCCTTCTCTCTGAAGATTATGATTGCAGTCTTAGTGATTGCTTGTCCATGTGCTTTAGGGTTGGCAACTCCTACAGCTATTATGGTGGCTAGTGGTAAAGCAGCTGAGAATGGTATTTTATTTAAAGGTGGTGAAGTGTTGGAAAAGGCTCACCACATTGATACAATAGTTTTTGATAAAACAGGAACCTTGACCAAAGGGAAACCAGAAGTAGTTGCTATCAAAACATATGGGGGAGATAAAGAGGAGTTTTTAGGTCAGGTAGCATCAGTAGAAAAACTTTCAAATCATCCACTTAGCCAAACAATTGTTAATAAAGCAAAAGAGAAAGAACTTCCCTTAAGGGAAGTCATGGCTTTTAAAAATATTTTGGGTTACGGTTTGAGTGCAACTATTAATGGTAAAACTATGCTTGTAGGTAATGCTAACTTAATGACTAAGAACGATGTTAATTTAGATTTAGCAAAGGCTGATATAGAAATAGCTCAAGAAGAAGCACAAACTGTGGTTTACGTTTCCGAAAATGGAGTGTTGAGCGGTTTAATAACTTTAACGGACCAGCTAAAGACAGATAGCCAAGAAACAGTTAAGCAGTTACAAAGATTAGGATTTAATTTAGTTTTACTTACTGGTGATAATAAGGCTAGTGCAGATGCCATAGCACAAAAATTGGGTATCACGACAGTTGTTTCAGAAGTTTTACCTGATCAGAAAGCAAACGTTATTTTAGAACT
Source organism: Streptococcus sp. FDAARGOS_520 (assembly GCF_003812685.1). NCBI lineage: Bacteria > Bacillati > Bacillota > Bacilli > Lactobacillales > Streptococcaceae > Streptococcus > Streptococcus sp. FDAARGOS_520. The sequence goes on from NZ_CP033810.1 coordinate 1,376,185, forward strand.
TAAAGAAAAAGGCGGACAGATTGCGATGGTTGGTGATGGCATCAATGATGCTCCTGCGCTAGCTAGCAGTGATGTAGGTATCTCTATGAGTTCTGGAACAGATATTGCTATTGAATCAGCAGATATCGTGTTGATGAAACCTGAGTTAACAGATCTCTTAAAAGCAATGACTATCAGTAAACAAACGATTCAAATTATTAAGGAAAATTTATTTTGGGCTTTCTTTTATAACGTTTTAGCGATTCCAGTGGCAATGGGTGTTTTACATCTTTTTGGTGGTCCCTTACTCAATCCTATGTTGGCAGGCTTAGCTATGGCGTTTAGTTCAGTTTCAGTAGTTTTAAACGCACTTCGCTTAAAAGTCTTAAAATAATAAAGATAATAAGACTGAATTTTTATGAAGGGAGAAGAATATGAAACATACCTATCGAGTTAGTGGCATGAAATGTGATGGTTGTGCCAAAACAGTTTCTGATAAGTTATCAAGTGTGATTGGTGTTGACGAGGTTAATGTTGATTTGACTAAAAATCAAGTTGTCGTAAGTGGAAAAACATTCAAATGGCTTTTAAAACGTTCTTTAAAAGACACAAAGTATTCACTAGAAGAGGAAATAAATTAATAACTAAAGAAGTGGTTACAGCTTTTAATTTCTTAATTTGAGCAGTTTCTCACTTCTTTTTTATTCTAAAAATGATAAACTAGAATAGAATTAGTTGTGAGGAGTGCAGATGTCAATTGATATTTGGAACATTTTAAGTTTGGTTGGAACCGTAGCTTTTGCAAGTTCGGGAGCTATTGTGGCGATTGAGGAAGAATTTGATATTCTAGGGCTTTTTATCTTAGGTTTTGTAACGGCATTTGGTGGTGGAGCTATTAGAAATGTACTAATTGGCTTGCCTATTGAAACACTTTGGAGTCAAGGAATTGCTTTTTATGCAGCAGCAGCAGCTATTTTATTTATTATGATTTTCCCTAATTTGTTGAGTGGTAAGGGACGGGATGCCGAAGTTGTATCAGATGCTATTGGGTTAGCAGCGTTTAGTGTTCAAGGAGCACTATATGCGACTCAATCTCATCAACCTCTTAGTGCTGTCATTGTCGCAGCAGTACTAACTGGTGCAGGTGGTGGTATTGTCAGAGATGTTCTGGCTGGCCGAAAACCTGGAGTACTAAGAAGTGAAATATATGCAGGTTGGTCAATATTAGTGGGGATCATTTTATATTTTAAAATTGCTAAAACAACAACTGACTATTATTTGTTAGTGTTAGTTGTAACTAGCCTAAGGATGTTGGGTTATAAGAAACAATGGCACTTGCCAGTTGTCAGACCACGTAAGAAATGATAGAGGAGAAAAAGATGATAAAATTAATTGCTATTGATATGGATGGAACGCTTTTAAATGATGAAAAGAAAATTCCAAAGGAAAATATCCAAGCTATTAAAGAAGCAACTCAAGCAGGTATTAAAATTGTACTGTGTACTGGGCGACCGATGTCAGGTATACTTCCTTATTTTAATGAACTAGGTTTAACAAAAGAGGAGTATATTATCATGAATAATGGTTGTAGCACTTATAGCACGAAAGATTGGCAATTGATTGATTCTGCAACTTTAACACATGATGAACTCATCTTTCTTGAGGAGGTTGTTAAAGAATTTCCCAACGTTTGTTTAACATTAACAGCTGAAAATACATTTTACGCTGTTGGAGAGGAAGTTCCTGAAATTGTTGCTTATGATGCTGATTTAGTTTTTACAAAAGCAAAGTCAACAAGTTTAGATGCTCTTCGCAATCAAGAAGAAATTGTCTTTCAAGCAATGTACATGGGATTAGATGCAGATGTAACTGCTTTTCAAGAAGCTGTTGAAGAAGCCTTAATCTCGAAATTTAGTGGAGTTCGAAGCCAAGACTATATTTATGAGATTATGCCTCAAGGAGTAACAAAAGCAAGAGGCTTAAAATCCTTGATAGCAAAATTAGGACTGGATATTAATCAAGTTATGGCCATCGGTGATGCTCCTAACGATATTGAATTATTAGATTTAGTTCCCAATAGCGTTGCTATGGGGAATGCATCAGATGAGATTAAATCTAGATGTAAATATATAACGGTGGATAATAACAAAGCAGGGGTTGCTAAAGCTATTTATGACTATGCTTTACGTTAAAATAGATATAGAATAATAAAGGGAACTTTAAACACTGTTTGTTTAGGGTTCTTTTGTTTAATAAACTAACAAAATTCAGAAGTTTACAGATAGCTTATGCTATAATAGACCTATGACAAACAAGAATAAATTACTTTTAATTGATGGCTCATCTGTAGCCTTTCGTGCTTTTTTTGCTCTTTATAATCAAATTGACCGCTTTAAAAACAATTCTGGACTTCATACTAATGCCATATATGGTTTCCATTTGATGTTGAATCATATTTTAGGTCGTGTCCAGCCTAGTCATATTTTAGTGGCTTTTGATGCCGGAAAAACTACTTTCCGTACGGAAATGTATGCAGATTATAAAGGTGGGCGTGCTAAAACTCCGGATGAATTTCGTGAACAATTTCCTTACATTCGTCAACAATTAGATGTCTTAGGCATCAAACATTATGAATTGGAACATTATGAAGCCGATGATATCATTGGTACTCTTGCAAAACAAGCCGAAGCTAGTAATGAACATTTTGATATAACGGTGGTTTCTGGGGATAAAGATTTAATTCAATTAACAGACACTAACACGGTAGTAGAAATCTCTAAAAAGGGAGTTGCTGAGTTTGAAGAATTCACGCCAGCTTACCTTATGGAAAAAATGGGAATTACGCCGAGTCAATTTATTGATTTAAAAGCTTTGATGGGAGATAAATCAGATAATATTCCTGGGGTTACTAAAATCGGTGAAAAAACTGGCTTGAAGTTGCTATCAGAATATGGTTCCTTAGAAGGGATCTATGAAAATATTGAGGCTATGAAACAGTCTAAGATGAAAGAAAACCTTATCAATGATAAGGAGCAAGCTTTCTTATCAAAGACCCTAGCTACAATCAACATAGCATCACCTATAACAATCGGCTTAGAAGATATCCTTTATAGTGGACCGCAAGATATAAAAGCCTTGTCTCAATTTTATGATGAGATGGATTTTAAACAGTTTAAAGCAGCTCTGGGTGAGGAGACAAGTCAGGAAGATTTTGAGGTTGACTTTACTGAAGTGGAGCAATTAAAAACAGAAATGTTCTCCGATAATGATTTTTATTACTTTGAGATGTTGGGTGATAACTACCATGTAGAAGATTTAATTGGGATAGCTTGGGGAAATAGCGATACAATCTACGCTACTAGTAATGTATCGTTATTGCAAGAAGCTTTATTTAAAAAAGCTTTATCAAAACCTATCAAAACTTATGATTTTAAAAGAAGTAAGGTCCTTTTAAATCGTTTTAATATTGATTTACCAGAGCCAGCCTTTGATACTAGATTGGCCAAGTACCTTTTGTCTACTACTGAGGATAATCTAGTATCAACAATTGCTAGGTTATATACAAATCTGCCACTGGATACTGATGATGCTGTTTATGGGAAAGGTGCTAAACGCGCTATACCAGAAAAAACACGATTTCTTGAGCATCTAGCTAAAAAAGTAAAAGTTTTAGTGGATTCTGAGGCTAATATTATGCAACAGCTTAAAGCTAATGAGCAAGAAGAATTGCTGTTTGAAATGGAGCAACCTTTAGCGAATGTTTTAGCTAAAATGGAAATTCGAGGTATTAAGGTTAAGAAAAATACCTTGAATGAAATGGCCATTGAAAATCAAAAAGTCATCGAAACATTAACACAAGAAATCTATGAATTGGCTGGGCAAGAGTTTAATATTAATTCTCCAAAACAGTTAGGAAAGTTGTTGTTTGAAACGTTAGGTCTTCCTGTAGAAATGACTAAAAAAACAAAAACAGGTTATTCAACTGCAGTAGATGTATTAGAGCGCTTAGCTCCGATTTCTCCTCTTGTAACTAAAATTTTAGAGTACCGTCAAATCACTAAATTGCAATCAACCTATATTATTGGTTTACAAGATTATATTTTAGAAGATGGTAAAATTCATACACGTTATGTTCAAGATTTGACTCAGACAGGTCGTCTTTCAAGTTCTGACCCAAACCTTCAAAATATACCAGTTAGACTAGAGCAAGGACGGCTTATCCGAAAAGCTTTTGTTCCATCAGAAGACAATGCTGTTTTATTGAGTTCAGATTATTCTCAAATAGAATTGCGCGTGTTAGCACATATTTCAAAAGACGAACATTTGATCGCTGCCTTTAAAGAGGGAGCTGATATTCATACTTCAACAGCTATGCGTGTTTTTGGTATCGAAAAACCTGAGAATGTCACTCCCAATGATCGTCGAAATGCTAAGGCTGTTAATTTTGGAATTGTTTATGGTATTTCAGATTTTGGTCTATCGCATAATTTAGGAATACCTCGTAAACTAGCGAAGCAATATATTGACACCTATTTTGAGCGTTATCCTGGAATAAAAAACTATATGGAAACAGTTGTTCGTGAAGCAAAAGATAAGGGTTACGTTGAAACACTTTTCCATCGTCGTCGTTCATTACCAGATATTAATTCTCGTAATTTTAACATTCGCCAATTTGCAGAGCGCACAGCAATCAATTCACCAATCCAAGGAAGTGCAGCTGATATTCTTAAAATTGCAATGATAAATTTAGATAGGGTACTTGATAAAGGTGGTTATAAATCAAAAATGCTGTTGCAAGTTCATGATGAAATTGTACTTGAAGTCCCTAACGAGGAGATAGGAGCAATCAGGGAGTTGGTTACAAAAACAATGGAGTCAGCAATTAGTTTATCGGTACCTTTGATTGCAGATGAGAACGCAGGTGAGACTTGGTATGAAGCGAAGTAGTGGACAACATACGTAAAGGAGTCATTAATATGGTTTATCATTTTCAAAATCCAAGTGATTTTATGTTAAAAAATTATTTAACAAAAGCAAAGACCATCGCAGTTGTAGGACTGTCAGACCGTCAAGAAACTGCAGCTTATCAAGTATCAAAAATAATGCAAGAAGCAGGTTATCAAATTATTCCAGTTAATCCTAAAAATGCAGGACAGAAAATACTTGGGCAAATGACATATGCCTCACTTAAGGATGTCACTGAACATATTGATATTGTTAATATTTTTCGACGTAGCGAGTATTTACCTGATATTGCAAGAGAATTTTTAGAAGTAGACGCTGATATTTTCTGGGCTCAGCTTGGACTTGAAAGTCAAGAAGCAGAGACAATTCTAAAGCAAGCAGGACACAAACAGATTGTCATGAATAAATGTCTGAAAGTTGAATGCCAAAAATTACACTCAGAAACTAACTAATTACCGTGTTTAATAGGCAAATAATATAAATTATGCTATAATAACCATGCTAAATTAAAGTTCGTGCTGGAAAGGAGTCCTATGGACAGTCATTCACATGGTCATAGACCTCTCGATGCTTATGAAAACGTCCTAGAGCATCTCCGTGAAAAACGTATTCGAATTACTGAGACTCGAAAAGCTATTATTTCCTATATGGTTAATAGTCGTGAGCATCCGAGTGCAGAAAAGATTTACAATGATTTATTACCAGAATATCCTAACATGAGCTTGGCAACAGTTTACAATAACCTTAAGGTCCTTGTGGATGAGGGGTTTGTGACAGAGCTAAAACTTTGCAATTATAGTACAACTTATTATGATTTTATGGGGCATCAGCACCTAAACATTGCCTGTGAAGATTGTGGGAAAATCGTTGATTTTGTCGATGTTGACTTATTGGATATTTCTAGAGAAGCACACCAACAAACAGGTTTTGAAGTGACTAGAGTTCAGTTAGTAGCTTATGGTATCTGTCCGGAGTGTCAGAGGAAGCGTAAGGATAAATATAAAAAAGATTGAAACGTAATTGTTCAATCTTTTTTTGTTTATAGACTAAGAGAAAAAGTTTAAGTTTTACTAAGTAATAATTAAGAAATAATTTATAATTGCTTAAAAAATGATTTATTTTTTGTTGGTATACTCTCATTAACAAAAAGAAAGAGGAATCCCTTATGAAAATATCACAATACAATAAATGGTCAATTCGCCGATTGAAAGTTGGAGCTGCATCTGTAATGATTGCTAGTGGAAGCATTGTTGCTTTAGGGCAATCTCATATTGTTTCAGCAGATGAGATGTCCCAACCTAAAACAACCATTACAGCTCCAACAGCTAACACTTCTACAAATGTAGAAAGTAGTACTGATAAGGCATTATCAAAAGTTACTACGATGGAGACAAGTTCAGAAATGCCTAAAATGCAAAATATGGCAAAAGTTGAAAAAACGAGTGACAAACCTATGATGGTGGCTACCTCTGTTAGAAAAATGATGGCAACGCCGACACCTGTAGCGATGACCAAAACGACTAGTGTAGATGAGGTAAAGAAATCAACTGATACTGCTTTTAAACAGACAGTAGACGTTCCGGCTCATTATGTTAATGCAGCAAAAGGGAATGGCCCATTTCTAGCAGGTGTAAATCAAACGATTCCATATGAAGCGTTTGGTGGAGATGGCATGTTAACGCGTTTAATCCTTAAATCTTCTGAAGGAGCAAAATGGTCAGATAATGGTGTTGATAAAAATAGTCCATTATTACCATTGAAAGGCTTAACTAAAGGTAAATATTTCTATCAAGTTTCTTTAAATGGTAATACGACAGGTAAAGAGGGACAAGCTCTCTTAGATCAAATTAAAGCTAATGATAAACATAGCTACCAAGCCACAATTAGAGTTTATGGTGCTAAAGATGGTAAAGTTGATTTAAAAAACATGATTAGCCAAAAAATGGTAACCATTAACATTCCTCACATTACAACTGATATGGAAGTAAAAAATTCTCTAAAGATGGCCTTTAAAGAAAAAGTAGACGTCCCAGCAAAATATGTTAGTGCTGCAAAAGCTAAAGGTCCATTTTTAGCAGGTGTTAACGAAACGATTCCATATGAAGCGTTTGGTGGGGATGGCATGTTAACGCGTTTAATCCTTAAAGCTTCAGAGGGAGCAAAATGGTCAGACAATGGTGTTGATAAAAATAGTCCATTATTACCGTTAAAAGATTTAACTAAGGGTAAATACTTCTACCAAGTCTCTCTTAATGGCAATACAGCCGGTAAAAAAGGCCAAGCTCTCTTAGATCAAATTAAGGCAAATGGAAGCCATACTTATCAAGCAACTATCACTATTTATGGTACGAAAGATGGCAAAGTTGATATGAATACTATTTTAGGACAAAAGACAGTGATGATTCATATTAATGTCGCTAAAAAAGATATGAATAGCACATCAATGATGATGAAAAAAGATAAGATGACAATGCCTATGAAGAAAGAAATGACTTCATCTAAAATAAATACCGGTATGATGATGTCTAACAACAAGATGTCAGCTAATATGCAAATGTCATCACAAGCCAAATCAAATGATAAAGCTGGTAAAAAAATGTCTATGATGTCTAAAAATTTACCTAATACAGGTGAAACAAAGCAACAAAATGTAGGTGTGCTAGGTATGCTTAGTCTAGCCTTTGCGACAGGTCTAACTGCGCTAGGTCTTAAAAAATCTAAACAAAGATAGGGATAGTATTTAATTCAGAACACCAAATTTGTTTAAAATTATTGAGGGTTATCGTGGTAAAATAGTGTTATACTAGAGGTATAGCACTATTTTGACTCATTAGGAGAGTAGAATGACACAAAAATTATTATTAGTTGACGATGAATTTGAAATTATTGATATTAATAGACGTTATCTAGAGCAAGCAGGATATGAAGTGTCAGTAGCTGCGGATGGCATAGAAGCACTCAAAGAGGTAGATGAGAATCGTTTTGACCTAATTATTAGTGATATTATGATGCCTAAAATGGATGGCTATGATTTTATTAGTGAAGTTCTAGTTCGAGAACCCAACCAACCTTTTCTCTTTATAACCGCTAAAGTATCTGAACCAGATAAAATTTACTCTTTGAGTATGGGTGCAGATGACTTTATTTCCAAGCCTTTCAGTCCTAGGGAATTAGTTTTACGTGTTAAAAATATTCTAAGACGTATCTATGGGAATCATCAACAATCTGAAGTGTTGACGATTGGTGATTTGGTTATCGACCAAAAACAACGTTTGGTAATGGTGGACTGCAATACAATTTCCTTAACCAATAAATCATTTGACTTGCTTTGGATATTAGCAAATCATTTGAATCGTGTTTTTTCAAAAACAGAGCTTTATGAACGTGTCTGGGGCGAAGAATTTTTAGATGACACTAATACTTTGAATGTTCATATCCATGCCTTACGCAATGACCTTGCTAAATTTAGTACAGACAATACCCCAACTATCAAAACAGTTTGGGGATTAGGGTATAAATTAGAGGAATAAAATGAAATTAAAATATTATATTGTTATTGGTTACCTTATTTCTATGTTAATAACTGTAGCAGGTGTTTTCTTTGGGCTTAATCATATGCTGATTGAGACTCGAGGTGTTTACTACATCCTTTCAGTTACAATTATTGCCTGTATTGTAGGTGGTATAGTTAATTTGTTCTTATTATCAAGTGTATTTACATCTTTGAAAAAGTTAAAACAAAAAATGAAGGATATTTCTCAAAGATGTTTTGATACAAAAGCACAAATTTGTTCACCACAAGAATTCAAGGATTTAGAGACAGCCTTTAACCAAATGTCTTCGGAGTTAGAGTCAACGTTTAAATCTCTAAACGAGAGTGAACGCGAAAAAACAATGATGATTGCACAACTTTCACATGATATCAAGACTCCAATTACTTCTATACAATCAACAGTAGAAGGTATTTTAGATGGTATTATATCTGAAGAAGAAGTTAACTATTATCTCAATACCATTTCTCGTCAAACAAACCGTCTTAACCATCTGGTTGAAGAATTAAGTTTTATTACATTAGAGACTATGTCAGACACGGCTGAACCTCATAAAGAAGAAACAATTTATCTGGATAAACTACTGATTGATATTTTATCTGAATTTCAATTGGTGTTTGAAAAAGAAAATCGCCAAGTAATGATTGATGTTGCGCCAGATGTTTCGAAATTATCTAGTCAATATGATAAATTATCACGAATTTTATTGAATTTGATTAGCAATGCAGTCAAATATTCTGATCCTGGAAGTCCCTTGACTATCAAGGCCTATTCAAATCGTCAAGATATCGTTATCGATATTATTGACCAAGGCTATGGGATAAAAGATGAAGATCTTGCTTCTATTTTTAATCGTCTTTATCGTGTAGAATCTTCACGAAATATGAAGACAGGAGGACATGGTCTAGGTCTTTATATTGCGCGACAACTTGCACATCAACTGAATGGGGATATTTTGGTCGAAAGTCAGTATCAAAAAGGCAGTAAGTTCTCTTTAGTACTTAAATTACAAAAATAGCTAGGAATTATTCCTAGCTATTTTTTGTAATGTTTCTATAAAAGATTAAGCGCGCAGTAGTTTGGTAAGGAAGGAGATAGATATAGACTAATCCGAAACTGAAGATTGTAAGGAACTGCCAACCAATAAAACTTAAGTCTAAAAGGAAGAGTCTAAGTTTATTACCATTCATTAGTTCTCGACTAGCAACCAGTACTTTAGACGGTCCCTCATAGTTTCCACTTTCTAATTGAGTGTAAAATACTAAAGTTGAGATACTATAGGAGTAATATTGTTGAACGAGTTTTATAACTGCCTTAGTAGTAATTAGGCTACTAACAACTATTAAAACAGGGGCAAGGATAAGGTTACCACTCAAAAGTAGCCTAAAACTTGAAATGATGATTAGTAGACCAAAAGTACTTAGTAGATAAAAGAAAGATAAAATTAGTCCTTTTAGAACAAGTACTGAGAGTAATTTCCAGAAAATATGGCTTGAAAATACATAAGTATTGTCCGAGAATCTAACGTTTAGTTTCTGATTTTTGACGACATCTAACATTACAAAACTGACTGAAATAATAAAAAGTGTGTAAAAGAAATAAACTGGAAGAGGTACAAAAAAATCAAGTAGTGTCATATTATTATATTGATAATAAAATGATATATATAACGTAATAATACTAAGGAGAATCGGGAGTAAAAAAAGTTGATTCTTACCTTGAAGATTGCTTAATATAGTTTTTGCCTCATTTTTAATTTCTGAATTCGTCATATCTCCTCCATACACAAAAGTACAATTCATTTCATTATAACACATTCCTTAAGATGAGCATGACAAGAGTACATTTTTTTGATAAAATCTTAATGGCTAAAAAAGAAATTAATACAAAGTATTACATTTAGATATTGATTAGCACTAAAGCCCATGACTGTTTTTCATGGAAGCAAGGAGAAAACGATGACTGATCATCCAATAAAATATCGATTAATTAAACAGGAAAAACACACAGGAGCCAGACTTGGTGAAATAATCACACCACATGGTACATTTCCGACACCAATGTTTATGCCTGTTGGGACACAAGCAACTGTTAAGACACAATCTCCTGAAGAACTAAAAGAAATGGGTTCAGGAATTATTCTATCAAATACCTACCATTTATGGTTACGTCCAGGTGATGAATTGATTGCTAAAGCTGGAGGTTTACATAAATTCATGAACTGGGATCAGGCTATTCTAACAGACAGTGGAGGCTTTCAGGTTTATTCTTTGGCTGATAGTCGAAACATCACTGAAGAAGGAGTAACCTTTAAAAACCATTTAAATGGTGCGAAAATGTTTTTATCACCAGAAAAAGCTATTTCAATTCAAAATAACCTTGGTTCTGATATTATGATGAGTTTTGATGAGTGTCCACAATTTTACCAGCCTTATGATTATGTAAAAAAATCAATTGAGCGAACAAGCCGTTGGGCAGAACGTGGATTAAATGCCCACCGCCGTCCTCATGATCAAGGACTATTTGGTATTGTTCAAGGGGCAGGGTTTGAGGATTTACGTCGTCAATCAGCACGAGATTTAGTATCGATGGATTTTCCAGGTTATTCAATTGGAGGGCTTGCGGTCGGAGAAACACATGATGAGATGAATGCAGTTCTTGATTTTACTGTTCCAATGCTTCCGAATGATAAGCCTCGTTATTTGATGGGAGTTGGTGCACCAGATAGTTTAATAGACGCCGTTATCCGAGGAGTAGATATGTTTGATTGCGTCTTACCTACTCGTATTGCTCGAAATGGGACATGTATGACAAGTCAAGGTCGCTTAGTTGTTAAGAATGCTAAATTTGCAGAAGATTTTACGCCTCTTGATCCAAATTGCGATTGCTATACTTGTAAAAATTATACACGCGCTTATATTCGTCACTTATTGAAAGCAGATGAAACTTTTGGTATTCGTTTGACTAGTTACCATAATCTTTATTTCCTTGTCAATCTTATGAAAGATGTCAGACAAGCTATTATGGATGATAATCTTCTAGAATTCCGTCAAGATTTTATGGAGCGCTATGGCTATGGCATGAATAACCGTAATTTTTAAAAAAGTTCCTGGTAAAACAGGGCTTTTTTTTGAATTGTTTGTTAACCGTTTTTTTAAAAAAGTTGACAATAGAAAAACTTTTGTATAATATGTTATAGGAGGAATCATGATGCAAGAGTACTTTGGTATTGGTCTTGATAGTAGCAGCCGCTGTTACCACTATCATACTAAATTGGATATTGTCGCTTTAAAATGTGCTGTTTGTCAAAAATATTATGCTTGTTATAAATGTCATGATGCACTCGAGGAGCATTGTTTTGCAGCAACAAAATCTGATGAAACGTTTCCTGTCTTATGCGGTTCTTGTCGTCAGATGTTGACATTAAAAGAGTATAAAACTGGTTTTTGTCCTTATTGTCGTATGCTTTTTAATCCAAATTGTCAACGCCATGATTCTATTTATTTTTCGAAGGAGTAATTTTTAATGTTTCACACAAAAAGCCTAATCCAGATGGCTATGATGGCTACTTTATTGGTGGTACTTGGTTTCATTCCTGCTCTACCACTTGGTTTCATTCCGGTCCCTATCGTCTTACAAAACCTAGGGGTTATGATGGCTGGTGTTATTTTGGGCGGAAGAAAAGGGAGTTTATCTATTTTGCTCTTCTTTCTTGTCGGTTTAGTTATTCCTGTATTCTCAGGTTTACGTTCGACTATACCTGTATTGACAGGACCAACAGCTGGTTATGTTATTGCTTGGTTGTTTGTTCCTTTGCTTATCTCATATGGTGTAAAATTAGTAAATAAAAAGAATTTTATAGCTATTTTCCTTATTGTATGGCTAGCAGGGGTCCTTTTTGTAGATGTAGCAGGAGCAGTTTGGCTGGCATCTTATACGAACATCCCATTAGATAAATCACTTCTTCAAAACTTAGTATTTATCCCAGGAGATACAATAAAAGCCATTATAGCTGCTGTTGTTGCTGTTAAATATAAAGATAGTTTTTTCTTGACTGAAAAATAATCAAGATTGCTATATATTAGATGGACTAGTAAATCTAAAAATTTAGATTTACTAGTCTTTTTTGTGCATAAAATCTAAAACAGTTATTCTTAATAAAATTTGGTATAATAGCATTAAATCAGTAAGGAGGGGATTATCATGAAATTAACAACGTTAGGTTGTTGGGGTGGTTATCCTTATAAAGATGGAGGAACCACAAGTTTTCTATTAACTGGAGAAAATAATTTTCACTTATTAATAGATGCGGGAAGTCGTTCAATCAATGAGCTAGAAAAAGAAATAAGCCCGTTGGATTTGGATGCAGTTATCATCAGTCATTATCATCCAGATCATGTAGCAGATTTGGGTGTGTTGTATCATTATCGTTTGCTATACCCTAAAGATAAATGGGAACCCAAAGTATTGCCAGTTTATGGACATAATGAGGATGATTATGAGTTTTCTAAATTGACATTACCTAACGTTGCTCAAGGAATTGCTTATCATACCAATGGAGTTGAGCAAGTTGGTCCCTTCAATATTACGTTTATCAAAACAGTCCACCCAGTCGTCTGCTATGCCATGAGGATTACAGAAAGAGAAACTGGTCAAGTATTAGTCTTTACAGGAGATTCTGGGTATTTTGCTGACCTTGTACCTTTTACAAAAGGCGCAGATTTATTTTTAGCAGACGTTTATCTTTACGAGGGAAATGAAAATCATATTGCACATTTGACTAGTAAAGAAGCAGGTGAGATTGCTTATAACGCTAAAGTTAAGAAATTAGTTTTAACACATGTTCCGCAGTTTCCGGGAGAAGGAATAAACCCCGAAAATCATTTGGAAGAACTTCGACTACAGTCTGAAAAGTATGCAGGTGGCATCTCTGTTGATTTAGCTCAGCCACATAAATCTTGGGACTTAGGAAAACTATAATGCAGAAATTTACCCAAGAAGAAAAAGAATGGTTTATGACAGAAGCTCTAAAGGAGGCAAAATCCTCCTTAGAGAAAGAAGAAATTCCTATAGGTTGTGTCATTGTAAAAGATGGTCATATTATTGGAAGAGGACATAATGCTCGTGAAGAGTTTAATAAAGCTATTTTACATGCTGAAATCATGGCTATTAACAATGCAAATGAGAAGGTAGGGAATTGGCGCTTATTAGATACTACTTTATTTGTTACTGTAGAACCTTGTGTAATGTGTAGTGGAGCTATTGGCTTAGCTAGAATTCCCCACGTTATATATGGCGCTAAGAATACGAAATTTGGAGCAGCGGGAAGTCTCTATGATATTTTAAGTGATAGCCGACTTAATCATAGAGTTGAGGTTGAAACCGGCATTTTAGAAGATCAATGCGCTAAAATAATGCAGGATTTCTTTCGAAAAGGACGACAACGCAAGAAAGAAGCTAAACTAAGTGAAAAAACTAAGATTTGATAGCTTGCAATAAAATATTAGTTTTGTTATAATATCTTTGGAGCAACATTTACTCGTGAAGTGGGTCAGGGGAGGAATCCAGCAGCCCTAAGCGATGCTAAATGTGTGCTCTTTTTATTTTCAAAAGTCAAAGTGTTTTTGGAAATAATTATGAAAGTTTCATAAAAATTGGTAGCGTTTCAAAAAATATGAAAATACAGTTAAAAAACCTTGAAAAAAAACTCACAAAAGAGTAAGATGATAGTGAAACATAATTGTTAGGAGAAATAAAATGACACATATTACATTTGACTATTCAAAAGTCTTGGGTCAATTTGTAGGCGAACACGAGTTAGACTACCTACAACCACAAGTAAGTGCAGCAGATGCTTTCCTTCGTCAAGGGACTGGTCCTGGCTCAGATTTTCTCGGATGGATGGACCTCCCAGAAAACTATGACAAAGAAGAATTTTCTCGCATTCAAAAAGCCGCTGAAAAGATTAAATCAGATAGCGAAGTACTCGTGGTTATTGGTATTGGTGGTTCGTACCTTGGCGCAAAAGCAGCAATTGACTTTTTGAATAATCATTTTGCTAATTTGCAAACCGCAGAAGAACGTAAAGCGCCTCAGATTCTTTATGCTGGAAATTCTATTTCATCTACTTACCTTGCCGATTTAGTTGAATACGTCCAAGATAAAGAATTCTCAGTAAATGTCATTTCAAAATCAGGTACAACAACTGAACCAGCGATTGCTTTCCGTGTATTTAAAGAACTTCTAGTTAAAAAGTACGGTCAAGAAGAAGCTAATAAACGTATCTACGCTACAACTGATAAAGTTAAAGGTGCCGTAAAAGTTGAAGCAGATGCTAATAATTGGGAAACATTTGTAGTTCCTGATAATGTTGGTGGTCGTTTCTCAGTACTGACAGCCGTAGGTCTTCTTCCAATTGCTGCTTCAGGAGCAGATATTACTGCTCTTATGGAAGGCGCAAATGCTGCTCGTAAAGATTTATCTTCAGATAAAATCTCTGAAAACATTGCTTATCAGTACGCTGCAGTTCGTAATGTTCTTTATCGCAAAGGTTATATCACAGAGATTTTAGCTAACTACGAACCATCATTACAATACTTTGGTGAATGGTGGAAACAATTAGCAGGTGAATCAGAAGGTAAAGATCAAAAAGGTATCTATCCTACATCAGCAAACTTCTCAACTGATCTTCACTCACTTGGTCAATTTATTCAAGAAGGTTACCGTAACCTCTTTGAGACAGTTGTTCGCGTTGAGAAACCTCGTAAAAATGTGACTATTCCTGAATTAACCGAAGATTTAGATGGTCTTGGTTATCTTCAAGGAAAAGATGTAGATTTTGTTAATAAAAAAGCAACAGATGGTGTACTCCTTGCTCATACAGATGGTGGGGTTCCAAATATGTTTGTAACGCTTCCTACACAAGACGCTTACACCCTTGGTTACACTATTTACTTCTTTGAGTTAGCAATTGGCCTTTCAGGTTATCTTAACTCAGTAAATCCATTTGATCAACCAGGGGTAGAAGCATATAAACGTAATATGTTTGCTCTTCTAGGTAAACCTGGATTCGAAGAGCTTAGCGCTGAATTGAATGCACGTCTTTAAAAATATCTAACTAAAAAGTTCCTCAAAGAGAGGAACTTTTTAGTTTTGTTGTAGGATAACTAAAAACCCACTAGCACCGGTAGCGATAGTGGGTTGGAAAAAGGGTTGAGAAAAGTTATTAACTTTTCTCAGGAGATTTATGAAAAAGGAAAATAATTTAGGATAATATTTTCCTAACGGCTAGGATAAACCGCTTATTTTAGGATGATACTAGTATACAGTAGAAACCTTAAATAAACCTTAAAAATTCATACTTTATCATTTTATTTTCCCCTATACTATTTTTGTATAAATGGTCAATATTAATGGTATCATAGATATATGGAAAAGAAATTATTAAGAAAAGAAGTTTTGATAACCTTAAAATCTCAACCTCAAGCTTACAAATCAGAAGTTGACTGTAAACTTTTAGAGGCTTTTATAAAAACTAAAGCTTATCAAAATAGTTGTGTAATTGCTACTTACCTATCTTTTGACTACGAATACAATACACAACTTCTTATTAAACAAGCTTTATGTGATGGCAAACGTGTCCTTGTTCCCAAAACTTATCCAAAAGGTAAAATGATTTTTGTGGACTATCAAAAAGATAACTTGAGGACAACACCGTTTGGCTTATTAGAACCTGTTAATGATAGAGCTGTTGAAAAAGCTAGTATAGACTTAATTCATGTGCCCGGACTTATCTTTAACAATAAAGGTTTTCGTATAGGTTATGGTGCAGGTTATTTTGATCGCTATTTGAGTGATTTTGAAGGTGATACTATTAGTACTATTTATAGGTGTCAGAGACAGGATTTTGTAGAAGAGAAGCATGACGTAGCAGTTAAGGAGGTATTATGTCTATGAAGAAGTTCGCTAAAGAGTATCCGACGACAGTACTCTTGGTCAGTCTGACAACCCTTGTTTTTTTATTGATGCAACTAACTTATGGAAGTCAAGCGGAGTCTAGCCAAGTTATTTTTCAATTTGGTGGAATACAAGGTGATTATCTAAAAGCATATCCAACAAATCTATGGAGACTAATAAGTCCTATCTTTGTTCATATTGGTTGGGAACATTTTTTATTAAATGGTTTAGCTCTGTATTTCGTAGGACAAATGGGGGAAAGTATTTGGGGAAGTTTGAGATTTCTAATTCTCTATATTTTATCTGGCTTAATGGGTAATATTTTTACGCTATTTTTTACTCCACATGTGGTGGCAGCAGGAGCCTCAACGTCTTTATTTGGTGTTTTTTCTGCTATAGCAATCGCAGGGTATTTTGGAAAAAATCCTTATTTAAAACAAGTTGGAAAATCATATCAAGTGATGATCTTGTTAAATTTATTTTTTAATATCTTCACACCCGGAGTGAGTTTAGCAGGCCATGTTGGTGGTTTAGTTGGTGGAGTATTGGTGGCTATTTTTTTGACAAAACAAAATGGTTCTTTATTATTTAAAACTTGGCAAAGTATTTTAGCTTTAATGATATTTATTATTGTATCGATCAGCTTAATAGGTCTATCGTTGGTATAATTCTACGGCTATAGCCTCTAAAACCAAACTTTCTCTGGGAAAAATAGAATAAAGTTTGCTAAATGATTTTTTTATGTTATGATAGAAATCTGTTTTTATGTGACTATAACTTATTAGGAGGTTCATTCTCGGTGAACAGAAAAATTATTGGCTTAACTCTACTATCTTTATCTGTACTAACATTAACAGCATGTGGTAATCGTTCAGATAAGTCTGCAAATAAATCAGATATCAAAGTTGCGATGGTAACTAATCAAGGTGGAGTAGACGATAAATCGTTTAATCAATCAGCTTGGGAAGGGCTACAAAAGTGGGGAAAAAAGAAGGGGTTGACAAAAGGTAATGGCTTTGATTATTTCCAGTCATCTAATGAATCAGATCATGCTAATAACCTTGATACGGCAGCCTCTAGTGGTTATAATTTAATTTTTGGTATTGGATTTGGTCTTCATGATACTATTGAAAAAGTATCAGAAAATAATAAAGATGTTAAATACGTTATTGTAGATGATATCATTAAAGGTAAAGAAAATGTAGCTAGTGTTACTTTTGCAGACAATGAAGCTGCTTACTTAGCTGGAGTTGCTGCAGCTAGGACAACTAAGACAAAAACAGTTGGTTTTATCGGAGGGATGGAAGGCGTCGTTGTTAAGCGATTTGAAGCAGGATTTAAGTCTGGAGTAAAATCAATTGATCCGGCTATTAAAGTTGCGGTATCTTATGCAGGCTCATTTACAGATGCAGCTAAAGGTAAAACGATTGCTGCCACACAGTATGCAACAGGTGTTGATGTTATTTACCAGGCTGCTGGTGGTACAGGAGCAGGAATTTTTAGTGAGGCTAAAACTGAAAATGAGACCCGCAAGGAATCTAACAAAGTCTGGGTAATTGGTGTTGACAGAGATCAAAGTCAAGAAGGCAATTATGTTTCAAAAGATGGTAAGAAAGCAAACTTTGTTCTGGCATCTACTATAAAAGAGGTGGGGAAATCTCTCCAATCTGTAGCAGAATTAACAGAGAAAAAACAATATCCAGGAGGGAAAGTAACAGTTTTTGGTCTAAAGGATAGTGGTGTAGATATTAAAGAGCATCAATTGTCTAGTGAGGGATCTGTTGCTGTCAAAAAAGCTAAAGAGGATATTGTTTCAGGGAAAATACAAGTTCCTATGAAATGATAAAAGTGTGGAGGAACAATAAGTTCTTCGTCAAGTACAATAAAAAAGTTTCCTATTTAGGAAACTTTTTTATTGTACTTGACTCATATTTTACTTCTTAGATGTTTTTTCTAGAGATTTTCCTAAATCAATGATATATTTCTTCAAGTCATCTTTAACTTGTGGGTGTTGAAGAGCATAATCAATAGATGTTTTCATAAAACCAAACTTGTCACCAACGTCGTAACGGTCTCCTGTAAATTTTCTAGCAAAAACACGTTGCGTTTTATTTAAAGTATCGATAGCATCGGTTAGTTGAATCTCATTTCCTGCACCAGGTTTTTGAGTTTCTAAAATATTAAAAATTTCTGGAGTTAACAAGTAGCGACCAATGATTGCCAAATTACTTGGAGCCTCTTCGGGAGAAGGTTTTTCAACGAAAGTGTTAACGCTATATAGACCATTAACTCCTTCTCCTTGTGGAGCAATAACACCATAAGCAGAAACATCTTCATGTGGAACTTCCATAACAGCAATTGTTGATGCATGAGTAGCTTCAAAGTCATTAATTAATTGTTTGGTGAGAGGAATAACTTTATTATTGGTAATATCCATTAGATCATCACCTAGCATAACAACAAAAGGTTCATTACCAACGAAGGCTTTTGCTTGTAGCACAGCATCTCCAAGCCCACGAGGATGACTTTGTCGAATAAAATGGAGTCGAATGCCAGTTGTTTCATCAACAAGTTTGAGAAGTTCGTTTTTCCCTTTCTCTTTTAGGTTATATTCTAATTCAAAATTTGAATCAAAGTGGTCTTCTATAGAACGTTTTGATTTACCAGTTACAACTAAAATATCTTCAATTCCAGATTTTAGTGCTTCTTCAACAATAAATTGAATAGTTGGTTTATCAACGATTGGAAGCATTTCTTTAGCTAAAGCTTTAGTAGCAGGTAAAAAACGTGTTCCTAAACCAGCGGCAGGGATAACTGCTTTTCTGACTTTCATATATAGCTCCTTTAAATAGTATTAATATAAACGATATTAGTGCCATTCATTCTCTGAACGAAATTCATTGGACATCATATCTAAAATGCTATCTTTGATATTAGCCCCTTCATATATTGATTTATAAATAGCTTCTGTAATGGGCATGTAAACATTTAAGTTTTGGGCGATTTCGTAAGCAACTTTAGTTGTTGAGATACCTTCAATAACCATCCCCATATTTTTTTCAATATCTTCAAGTTTCTCACCACGTCCTAAAGCATCTCCCGCTCTCCAGTTGCGAGAATGAACAGATGTACCAGTCACAATTAAATCTCCAACTCCGGATAAACCACTGAAAGTGAGAGGGTCGGCCCCTAATTGTACACCAAGACGTGTTATCTCAGCTAAACCACGCGTAATAATAGCTGCTTTAGCATTATCACCATAACCAAGACCGTGTAGTGCTCCAGCACCAACAGCAATAATATTTTTTAGAGCACCAGCTGTTTCTACTCCTACGACATCAGTGTTAGTATAAAGTCTAAAATAATGATTACTAAACAATTTTTGGACATACTTAGCTGCTTCAATATCTTTTGAAGCAGCAGTAATCAAAGTAATATCACGAACGATGGCTTCTTCAGCATGACTGGGACCTGAAACAACAACGATATCACTACGATATTGTTCAGAGATTTCTTCTTCTAAAATTGTAGAAAGTCGTTCATGAGTACCAGGTTCTAGTCCCTTAGAAGCATGCATAAGAACAACTTTATGCTTTAAAAGATTAGCCACTTGTTTAGCAACAAGTCTTGTAACTTTAGTTGGGACGACGAATAAAATGCTGTCAACATTATTAATCGCTTCCTCAAGATTAGTGTAGGCTTTTATTTTGGAATCTAAGGTAATATCTTTGAAGTAACGTTGATTAGTATGGTTAGTATTAATCTCTTCTATTTGTTCAACCACGTTTCCCCATAAGCGTACCTCATGTCCATTGTCATTTAATACTTGTGCAAGAGCAGTCCCCCATGAACCAGGTCCAAGAACGGCAATTTTTTGTTTTGTCATCTTATTCCTTCTTTCTAATAATAAGGCATATAGCGCTAACATTATATCATACTCTAATACACTTTGTCTTGTTTAGTCTGTTGTCAATGATAGTAACATTAGAAAAGAATTGAGTCTTTTAGGTTATTTATGGTATAATAAAACCAATTTAGATAAATGGAGCACTATTTTGAAAAAAACCTATCGGGTAAAAAGTGATAAGGATTTTCAAATGATTTTCAGCAGAGGTAAAAATGTTGCTAATCGAAAATTTGTTATCTACTATTTAGAAAAAGAACAAAAACACTTTCGTGTGGGAATCTCTGTTAGTAAGAAATTAGGAAATGCTGTTGTTCGTAACGCTATTAAAAGAAAAATTAGGCATGTTTTACTCTCTCAGAAAACAGCGCTGCAAGATTATGATTTTGTCGTGATTGCGCGTAAAGGTGTAGAGGAATTGGACTATCAAGCATTAGAAAAAAATCTTATACACGTTTTAAAAATAGCAGGACTCATCTAGAAAGGTATAAAATTGAAGAAAAAACTTAAAACATTTAGCTTAATATTGCTGACAGGCTCTTTATTGGTTGCTTGCGGACGAGGAGAAGTATCTAGTCATTCAGCCACATTATGGGAGCAAATAGTTTATGCATTTGCTAAATCAATACAATGGCTCTCCTTTAACCATTCAATTGGTTTGGGAATAATCTTATTCACTCTAATAATCAGAGCGATTATGATGCCGCTTTATAATATGCAAATGAAATCCAGCCAAAAGATGCAGGAAATTCAGCCAAGGCTCAAGGAATTACAAAAAAAATATCCAGGGAAAGATCCTGATAACCGTTTAAAGCTAAATGATGAAATGCAATCTATGTATAAAGCTGAGGGAGTTAACCCATATGCAAGTGTATTACCTCTTCTAATTCAGTTACCTGTCCTATGGGCTCTTTTCCAAGCTTTGACTAGGGTTTCTTTCTTAAAAGTAGGAACATTTTTGAGCCTAGAATTATCACAGCCGGACCCATATTATATTTTACCTGTACTGGCGGCCTTATTTACCTTTTTATCAACTTGGTTAACTAACAAAGCAGCTGTTGAAAAAAATATTGCTTTAACTCTTATGACTTATGTTATGCCGTTTATCATATTGGTAACAAGCTTTAACTTTGCTAGTGGTGTTGTTTTATACTGGACGGTGTCTAATGCTTTTCAAGTATTTCAAATTCTATTATTGAACAACCCATACAAGATTATAAAGGTTCGAGAAGAAGCAGTAAGAGTGGCACATGAAAAAGAACAAAGAGTTAAACGTGCTAAGAGAAAAGCAAGTAAGAAAAGAAAGTAGGAAAACCATGGTATTATTTACAGGAGCGACTGTAGAAGAAGCTATTGAAAAAGGACTACAAGAGTTAAACATTTCACGATTGAGGGCACATATAAAAGTTGTATCACGTGAGAAAAAAGGGTTTTTGGGCTTTGGTAAAAAGCCAGCAAAAGTTGAAATAGAAGGTATCACCGACGAAGTAACTGATATTAATGAATCGGTAGCGTTAAAAAATATTAAGAATGTACCGTCTAGCGTAGATGTGGTGGAAGAATATATAGAGGAGGTTGATGAAACGCTTGAAAAAGAAGACGTATCACAACCAGAACTTCCAAAAATTGATGATAAAAACGTTGTAACTACAAGTGAAGCTATTGAAAAAATTGACCTACTTCCTAATATTGAAGTAGCAGCTGCTCAGGTGACTAAATACGTTGAAAATATCATCTATGAGATGGATTTAGATGCAACAATAGAAACTACGACAAGTAAGCGACAAATAAATCTCCAAATAGAAACGCCAGAAGCTGGGCGCATCATTGGTTATCATGGAAAAGTATTAAAATCGTTGCAGTTGTTAGCACAAAATTATCTTCATGACCGCTTTTCTAAGAGTTTTTCAGTATCCATTAATGTCCATGACTACGTTGAGCATCGTACAGAAACTTTAATTGATTTTTCTAAAAAAATAGCTAGGCGTGTTTTAGAGACTAATGAACCTTACCATATGGATCCTATGAGTAACAGTGAGCGAAAAACTGTTCATAAAACAATTGCAACTATAGAGGGTGTTGAAAGTTATTCTGAAGGTAACGATCCTAATAGATTTGTAGTAGTTACTAAGAAATAAAAAGAGGTGAGACCTCTTTTTTTCTTGCGCTCTATCTACATTTTCAGAAAATGTAGAAAAAGTATGAAAAAAGAGTTGACAAAGTAAGAGATGATGTAGTAAACTAAATAAGTTGTCTCGAGAGAGCAGTTTCTATTAGCGCGTAGTTAACAACTTAAAAAAAGTAGTTGACAAAGCAGAATAAGTTTGCTAGAATATAGAAGTTGTCTCAAGAGAGGCAAAGACCTTTGAAAACTGAACAAGACGAACGAATGTGCAGGGTGGATTTACATTGTAAATCCGTCAATGACAAAAAACAATAAATCTGTCAGCGAGACAGAAAAGAGCAAAGCTCAAACTTTTAATGAGAGTTTGATCCTGGCTCAGGACGAACGCTGGCGGCGTGCCTAATACATGCAAGTAGAACGCTGAGGTTTGGTGTTTACACTAGACTGATGAGTTGCGAACGGGTGAGTAACGCGTAGGTAACCTGCCTCATAGCGGGGGATAACTATTGGAAACGATAGCTAATACCGCATAAGAGTAATTAACACATGTTAGTTATTTAAAAGGAGCAATTGCTTCACTGTGAGATGGACCTGCGTTGTATTAGCTAGTTGGTGAGGTAAAGGCTCACCAAGGCGACGATACATAGCCGACCTGAGAGGGTGATCGGCCACACTGGGACTGAGACACGGCCCAGACTCCTACGGGAGGCAGCAGTAGGGAATCTTCGGCAATGGACGGAAGTCTGACCGAGCAACGCCGCGTGAGTGAAGAAGGTTTTCGGATCGTAAAGCTCTGTTGTTAGAGAAGAACGTTGGTAGGAGTGGAAAATCTACCAAGTGACGGTAACTAACCAGAAAGGGACGGCTAACTACGTGCCAGCAGCCGCGGTAATACGTAGGTCCCGAGCGTTGTCCGGATTTATTGGGCGTAAAGCGAGCGCAGGCGGTTCTTTAAGTCTGAAGTTAAAGGCAGTGGCTTAACCATTGTACGCTTTGGAAACTGGAGGACTTGAGTGCAGAAGGGGAGAGTGGAATTCCATGTGTAGCGGTGAAATGCGTAGATATATGGAGGAACACCGGTGGCGAAAGCGGCTCTCTGGTCTGTAACTGACGCTGAGGCTCGAAAGCGTGGGGAGCAAACAGGATTAGATACCCTGGTAGTCCACGCCGTAAACGATGAGTGCTAGGTGTTAGGCCCTTTCCGGGGCTTAGTGCCGCAGCTAACGCATTAAGCACTCCGCCTGGGGAGTACGACCGCAAGGTTGAAACTCAAAGGAATTGACGGGGGCCCGCACAAGCGGTGGAGCATGTGGTTTAATTCGAAGCAACGCGAAGAACCTTACCAGGTCTTGACATCCTTCTGACCGGCCTAGAGATAGGCTTTCTCTTCGGAGCAGAAGTGACAGGTGGTGCATGGTTGTCGTCAGCTCGTGTCGTGAGATGTTGGGTTAAGTCCCGCAACGAGCGCAACCCCTATTGTTAGTTGCCATCATTAAGTTGGGCACTCTAGCGAGACTGCCGGTAATAAACCGGAGGAAGGTGGGGATGACGTCAAATCATCATGCCCCTTATGACCTGGGCTACACACGTGCTACAATGGTTGGTACAACGAGTCGCAAGCCGGTGACGGCAAGCTAATCTCTTAAAGCCAATCTCAGTTCGGATTGTAGGCTGCAACTCGCCTACATGAAGTCGGAATCGCTAGTAATCGCGGATCAGCACGCCGCGGTGAATACGTTCCCGGGCCTTGTACACACCGCCCGTCACACCACGAGAGTTTGTAACACCCGAAGTCGGTGAGGTAACCTTTTAGGAGCCAGCCGCCTAAGGTGGGATAGATGATTGGGGTGAAGTCGTAACAAGGTAGCCGTATCGGAAGGTGCGGCTGGATCACCTCCTTTCTAAGGATAAGGAAACCTGCCATTTGCGTCTTGTTTAGTTTTGAGAGGTCTTGTGGGGCCTTAGCTCAGCTGGGAGAGCGCCTGCTTTGCACGCAGGAGGTCAGCGGTTCGATCCCGCTAGGCTCCATTGAATCGAAAGGTTCAAATTGTTCATTGAAAATTGAATATCTATATCAAATTCCACGATCTAGAAATAGATTGTAGAAAGTAACAAGAAATAAACCGAAAACGCTGTGAATATTTAATGAGTTTTCTAGTTTTAAAGAAACTAGGTTAATAAGGTTAAGTTAATAAGGGCGCACGGTGGATGCCTTGGCACTAGAAGCCGAAGAAGGACGTGACTAACGACGAAATGCTTTGGGGAGCTGTAAGTAAGCGCTGATCCAGAGATGTCCGAATGGGGGAACCCACTAGTTAATGACTAGTATCCATATCTGTTAAGGATATGAGAAGGAAGACGCAGTGAACTGAAACATCTAAGTAGCTGCAGGAAGAGAAAGCAAAAGCGATTGCCTTAGTAGCGGCGAGCGAAACGGCAGGAGGGCAAACCGAAGTGTTTACACTTCGGGGTTGTAGGACTGCGATATAGGATTAATCATTATAGAAGAATTACCTGGGAAGGTAAGCCAAAGAGAGTAACAGCCTCGTATTTAAAATGATAGATTAACCTTAGCAGTATCCTGAGTACGGCGAGACACGCGAAATCTCGTCGGAATCTGGGAGGACCATCTCCCAACCCTAAATACTCTCTAGTGACCGATAGTGAACCAGTACCGTGAGGGAAAGGTGAAAAGCACCCCGGGAGGGGAGTGAAATAGAACCTGAAACCGTGTGCCTACAACAAGTTCGAGCCCGTTAATGGGTGAGAGCGTGCCTTTTGTAGAATGAACCGGCGAGTTACGATATGATGCGAGGTTAAGTTGAAGAGACGGAGCCGTAGGGAAACCGAGTCTTAATAGGGCGTCATAGTATCATGTTGTAGACCCGAAACCATGTGACCTACCCATGAGCAGGTTGAAGGTGAGGTAAAACTCACTGGAGGACCGAACCAGGGCACGTTGAAAAGTGCTTGGATGACTTGTGGGTAGCGGAGAAATTCCAAACGAACTTGGAGATAGCTGGTTCTCTCCGAAATAGCTTTAGGGCTAGCGTCGATGTTAAGTCTCTTGGAGGTAGAGCACTGTTTGGGTGAGGGGTCCATCCCGGATTACCAATCTCAGATAAACTCCGAATGCCAACGAGATATAATCGGCAGTCAGACTGCGAGTGCTAAGATCCGTAGTCGAAAGGGAAACAGCCCAGACCACCAGCTAAGGTCCCAAAATATATGTTAAGTGGAAAAGGATGTGGGGTTGCACAGACAACTAGGATGTTAGCTTAGAAGCAGCTATTCATTCAAAGAGTGCGTAATAGCTCACTAGTCGAGTGACCCTGCGCCGAAAATGTACCGGGGCTAAAACATATTACCGAAGCTGTGGATGACACAAAAGTGTCATGGTAGGAGAGCGTTCTATGTGTGAAGAAGGTGTACCGTGAGGAGCGCTGGAACGCATAGAAGTGAGAATGCCGGTATGAGTAGCGCAAGACAGGTGAGAATCCTGTCCACCGTAAGACTAAGGTTTCCAGGGGAAGGCTCGTCCGCCCTGGGTTAGTCGGGACCTAAGGAGAGACCGAAAGGTGTATCCGATGGACAACAGGTTGATATTCCTGTACTAGAGTATATAGTGATGGAGGGACGCAGTAGGCTAACTAAACCAGACGATTGGAAGTGTCTGGTCAAACAGTGAGGTGTGATATGAGTCAAATGCTTATATCTTTAACATTGAGCTGTGACGAGGAGCGAAGTTTAGTAGCGAAGTTAGTGATGTCACACTGCCAAGAAAAGCTTCTAGCGATACATATACTCTACCCGTACCGCAAACCGACACAGGTAGT
>NZ_CP033810.1:1405000-2099619 GCF_003812685.1 Streptococcus sp. FDAARGOS_520
AGAGTTATTATCTTATAAATATTCTCTTAAAGCACTTTTGATATCTTCGTACTGGTATCCTTTACGCATTAAGGCATTGATTATACGTTGCTTTAATTCATACTGGTCATGTTTTTTTGATAATTTTTGGTATTGTTTATCTAATTCTTTATAAATGAGGTCTTCTTCAAGTTCTTGATCTTTTTCAATTTCAAGGTTTTGAATTACGGTATGCACTATCTGATAATCAAATCCTTTTGTAGTTAAGCTCTGCATCAATTTATCTTTTAATGCTTTTAGTGGAAGTTTGTTTTGATATTTTTTATAGAGTTTTTGGCTTATTTTGGATGCTAAGTCTTGAAAGTTTATAGCTTGAAGTTCAGATTCAATTATTTTACTTTTGATACCTTTTTGCAATAATTTTTGTTTTATCACGTATGGTCCCTTATCGCCAGTATTTAGATTTTGCTGTATGAAAGATTGCACGTAGTTTTTATCGTTTATCCAATTCTCACTTTTTAGATTATCAATAATTTGTGGAATAATTTTAGAATCAATATCATGTTGTTGAAGATATTTAATAACTTCTTTCTCGGTTCTCTGCTTGAAAGAAATATAATAAAGACCTAGATTTTTACCGTATGATAGTTGGGCAAATTTTTTAATATTTTCAAGTTTCTCGGCATTAATTATCATCCCTTTACTTAACATAAAATGAACGATAGTATCTTCTGTTATATATAAATTTTCGGTATTGTCTAGCTCTAGAGTGTAAAGTCTTTTTTTCTTTTCGATTTTGGTTATTTTCATAGTTTTTATTATAGCAAAAATGATAAAATAGTAAAAATGAGTCTTTTTTTAAATGTTATGGATTTATAGTATTTTCTTAGTTAGGGAGTAATGAACTGATGAATGTGGTTTTAAAACAGCGAATTCCTTTAAAAATTAAACGAATGGGAATTAATGGTGAAGGAATAGGTTTTTATAAAAAAACACTAATCTTTGTTCCAGGGGCCCTCAAGGGAGAAGAGGTGTTTTGTCAGATTTCTTCTGTTAGACGTAATTTTGCAGAAGCTAAACTGTTAAAGATAAATAAAAAATCTAAAAATAGGGTAGAACCCCCTTGTTCTATTTATAAAGAATGTGGGGGATGCCAAATAATGCACCTTCAATATGATAAGCAGCTAGAGTTTAAAACGGATGTTATTCGACAGGCTCTAATGAAATTTAAACCAGAGGGATATGAGAATTATGAAATCCGTAAAACGATAGGTATGTCGGAACCTGAACACTATC
Source organism: Streptococcus sp. FDAARGOS_520 (assembly GCF_003812685.1). Taxonomy (NCBI): domain Bacteria; kingdom Bacillati; phylum Bacillota; class Bacilli; order Lactobacillales; family Streptococcaceae; genus Streptococcus; species Streptococcus sp. FDAARGOS_520. Next base: position 1,406,276 of record NZ_CP033810.1, read on the forward strand.
GTGCTAAATTACAATTTCAAGTGCGTTCGTTTGGAGGGAATGTAAAGGCAGGTTTATATGCACAAGGGACACATCGATTGATTGATATCAAAGATTGTTTAGTGCAAGATAGCCTTACTCAGGAAATGATAAATCGAGTTGCAGAACTTTTAGGAAAATATAAATTGCCTATTTATAATGAACGTAAAATAGCTGGTGTCCGTACTGTTATGATTCGACGAGCACAAGCGAGTGGAGAGGTTCAACTGATCTTTATCACAAGTAAAAGACTTGATTTTGATGATGTTGTTATTGAATTAGTTCGAGAGTTTCCTGAGTTAAAGACAGTTGCTGTAAATATCAACGCTAGTAAAACAAGTGATATCTATGGTCAAATAACAGAAGTTATTTGGGGTCAAGAATCCATCAATGAAGAAGTATTAGATTATGGTTTTTCGTTATCACCACGTGCTTTTTATCAACTTAATCCTAAACAAACACAAATTTTATATAGTGAGGCAGTTAAGGCCTTAGATGTGAAGGAAGATGATGATTTAATTGACGCTTATTGTGGAGTAGGAACGATTGGACTTGCTTTTGCTGGAAAAGTTAAAAGTGTTCGTGGAATGGATATTATCCCTGAGGCTATTCAGGATGCTAAAGAGAACGCACTTTATATGGGTTTTACTAATACACATTACGAAGCTGGAAAGGCAGAGGATATTATCCCTAGGTGGTATAGTGAGGGATTTCGCGCTAATGCGTTAATCGTGGATCCTCCTCGCACAGGTTTAGATGATAAATTGCTAAATACTATACTAAAAATGCCTCCAGAAAAAATGGTTTACGTTTCTTGTAATACATCCACGCTTGCTAGAGACTTAGTAACATTAACAAAAGTATACCATGTCCACTACATCCAATCCGTTGACATGTTTCCACATACAGCAAGGACCGAGGCTGTAGTGAAACTACAACGTAAGGAATAATAAAGTTTTCTAATCAAAAAATAAGAGTATTTTTGGGTATTCTTATTTTTAGATAGTAATGGTGAGATATTAATATAACATAGTCTAAAAACACATGGTTTAAGCTATTTGATACGGAAATTTACCTTAGAAATGGTAAATAGTTCCATTAAGTATATTCATCTTTGCAAATTTGACCTTGCCTTTTAAGTTTCATTGAGTTAAAATAGAAAAAATATTTTTAACAAGATGATAGAACATCGTAAATTAAGGTTTAAAGGAAATGCTTATGATAATAAATTCATTCGATAATAGTAGAAAAGCGATTATTAATCCTGAAGATATTAATTCACCAATAAAAGGTTTTCCAAAGACTGTTATTACCTGTTTCGCGCGGGAGACTTTCAATCGTATTTTAGAAGAATTGCCTCATCGTGAAATTGCTAGAACTAGTGTAGCAAACTTAGAAATTCCCATTTATGAATTAGAATTTAAAGGACAAAAGATTGGCTTTTTCAATGCTTATGTTGGTGCTTCAGCTTGCGTAGCAATCTTGGAAGATATTATAGTATTTGGAATGGAAAGTTTAATTGTTTTTGGAACATGTGGCGTCCTTGATTCGTCAATTGAGGAGACATCCATTATTATTCCAAGAAGTGCTATTAGGGATGAAGGGACATCATTTCATTATTCGGAAGCAAGTTCTGAAATTGCAGTAAACACAAATTCAATTTTTTTACTCTGCGGATAATTTAGATGCAGAAGTATGGGAAGCAAGATCTTTAGGAAATAGCGAGGATTTAGAAAAGAAAGATAAAATTGCTTATATTGCCATGGAGTTTGCTATAGAGACTTTTTAGGGTCTACTGTATGATGTTGAAAGGAAGATAGCAATGTGGAATGTAAAAACTTTTGATAATTTAACTACACATGAGTTGTTTCAAATATATAAATTAAGAGTATCTGTATTTGTGGTTGAACAAGATTGTCCTTATCAAGAGGTTGATGATGAAGATTTGATTTGTTTGCATGGGATGAATTGGGTAGATGGTCAATTGGCAGCTTATTATAGATTGATACCAGAAGATGATAAGGTGCATTTGGGACGTGTGATTGTTAATCCAGACTTTAGAAAAAAGGGATTAGGAAATCAATTAGTGGAATATGCGATTAAATTTAGTGAGGCAAATTACCCTAATAAACCTATTTATGCTCAGGCCCAAGCTTATTTACAAGATTTTTATCAATCTTTCGGATTTCAACCTGTCTCAGATATCTATCTAGAAGATAATATTCCTCATCTTGATATGGTTTTATTATAAATACATGCTATTTAAACTATCAATTAAAAGGTCTCTCAGTATTGCTGAGAGATCTTTTAATTAACAAAAAATTTAAAAATTTAAATTAAAAAATAAAAATAAAATTTATCGCTAATTATTCTATTGCTAATAAATTAATTATGTTGTAATATAGTATGCATACTGATTTTTGGAGGAAATAGGAAAAGTGGATAAACATCACTCAAAAAAGGCTATTTTAAAGTTAACACTTATAACAACTAGTATTTTATTAATGCATAGCAATCAAGTGAATGCAGAGGAGCAAGAATTAAAAAACCAAGAGCAATCACCTGTAATTGCTAATGTTGCTCAACAGCCATCGCCATCGGTAACTACTAATACTGTTGAAAAAACATCTGTAACAGCTGCTTCTGCTAGTAATACAGCGAAAGAAATGGGTGATACATCTGTAAAAAATGACAAAACAGAAGATGAATTATTAGAAGAGTTATCTAAAAACCTTGATACGTCTAATTTGGGGGCTGATCTTGAAGAAGAATATCCCTCTAAACCAGAGACAACCAACAATAAAGAAAGCAATGTAGTAACAAATGCTTCAACTGCAATAGCACAGAAAGTTCCCTCAGCATATGAAGAGGTGAAGCCAGAAAGCAAGTCATCGCTTGCTGTTCTTGATACATCTAAAATAACAAAATTACAAGCCATAACCCAAAGAGGAAAGGGAAATGTAGTAGCTATTATTGATACTGGCTTTGATATTAACCATGATATTTTTCGTTTAGATAGCCCAAAAGATGATAAGCACAGCTTTAAAACTAAGACAGAATTTGAGGAATTAAAAGCAAAACATAATATCACTTATGGGAAATGGGTTAACGATAAGATTGTTTTTGCACATAACTACGCCAACAATACAGAAACGGTGGCTGATATTGCAGCAGCTATGAAAGATGGTTATGGTTCAGAAGCAAAGAATATTTCGCATGGTACACACGTTGCTGGTATTTTTGTAGGTAATAGTAAACGTCCAGCAATCAATGGTCTTCTTTTAGAAGGTGCAGCGCCAAATGCTCAAGTCTTATTAATGCGTATTCCAGATAAAATTGATTCGGACAAATTTGGTGAAGCATATGCTAAAGCAATCACAGACGCTGTTAATCTAGGAGCAAAAACGATTAATATGAGTATTGGAAAAACAGCTGATTCTTTAATTGCTCTCAATGATAAAGTTAAATTAGCACTTAAATTAGCTTCTGAGAAGGGCGTTGCAGTTGTTGTGGCTGCCGGAAATGAAGGCGCATTTGGTATGGATTATAGCAAACCATTATCAACTAATCCTGACTACGGTACGGTTAATAGTCCAGCTATTTCTGAAGATACTTTGAGTGTTGCTAGCTATGAATCACTTAAAACTATCAGTGAGGTCGTTGAAACAACTATTGAAGGTAAGTTAGTTAAGTTGCCGATTGTGACTTCTAAACCTTTTGACAAAGGTAAGGCCTACGATGTGGTTTATGCCAATTATGGTGCAAAAAAAGACTTTGAAGGTAAGGACTTTAAAGGTAAGATTGCATTAATTGAGCGTGGTGGTGGACTTGATTTTATGACTAAAATCACTCATGCTACAAATGCAGGTGTTGTTGGTATCGTTATTTTTAACGATCAAGAAAAACGTGGAAATTTTCTAATTCCTTACCGTGAATTACCTGTGGGGATTATTAGTAAAGTAGATGGCGAGCGTATAAAAAATACTTCAAGTCAGTTAACATTTAACCAGAGTTTTGAAGTAGTTGATAGCCAAGGTGGTAATCGTATGCTGGAACAATCAAGTTGGGGCGTGACAGCTGAAGGAGCAATCAAGCCTGATGTAACAGCTTCTGGCTTTGAAATTTATTCTTCAACCTATAATAATCAATACCAAACAATGTCTGGTACAAGTATGGCTTCACCACATGTTGCAGGATTAATGACAATGCTTCAAAGTCATTTGGCTGAGAAATATAAAGGGATGAATTTAGATTCTAAAAAATTGCTAGAATTGTCTAAAAACATCCTCATGAGCTCAGCAACAGCATTATATAGTGAAGAGGATAAGGCGTTTTATTCACCACGTCAGCAAGGTGCAGGTGTAGTTGATGCTGAAAAAGCTATCCAAGCTCAATATTATATTACTGGAAACGATGGCAAAGCTAAAATTAATCTCAAACGAATGGGAGATAAATTTGATATCACAGTTACAATTCATAAACTTGTAGAAGGTGTCAAAGAATTGTATTATCAAGCTAATGTAGCAACAGAACAAGTAAATAAAGGTAAATTTGCCCTTAAACCACAAGCCTTGCTAGATACTAATTGGCAGAAAGTAATTCTTCGTGATAAAGAAACACAAGTTCGATTTACTATTGATGCTAGTCAATTTAGTCAGAAATTAAAAGAACAGATGGCAAATGGTTATTTCTTAGAAGGTTTTGTACGTTTTAAAGAAGCCAAGGATAGTAATCAGGAGTTAATGAGTATTCCTTTTGTAGGATTTAATGGTGATTTTGCGAACTTACAAGCACTTGAAACACCGATTTATAAGACGCTTTCTAAAGGTAGTTTCTACTATAAACCAAATGATACAACTCATAAAGACCAATTGGAGTACAATGAATCAGCTCCTTTTGAAAGCAACAACTATACTGCCTTGTTAACACAATCAGCGTCTTGGGGCTATGTTGATTATGTCAAAAATGGTGGGGAGTTAGAATTAGCACCGGAGAGTCCAAAAAGAATTATTTTAGGAACTTTTGAGAATAAGGTTGAGGATAAAACAATTCATCTTTTGGAAAGAGATGCAGCGAATAATCCATATTTTGCCATTTCTCCAAATAAAGATGGAAATAGGGACGAAATCACTCCCCAGGCAACTTTCTTAAGAAATGTTAAGGATATTTCTGCTCAAGTTCTAGATCAAAATGGAAATGTTATTTGGCAAAGTAAGGTTTTACCATCTTATCGTAAAAATTTCCATAATAATCCAAAGCAAAGTGATGGTCATTATCGTATGGATGCTCTTCAGTGGAGTGGTTTAGATAAGGATGGCAAAGTTGTAGCAGATGGTTTTTATACTTATCGCTTACGTTACACACCAGTAGCAGAAGGAGCAAATAGTCAGGAGTCAGACTTTAAAGTACAAGTAAGTACTAAGTCACCAAATCTTCCTTCACGAGCTCAGTTTGATGAAACTAATCGAACATTAAGCTTAGCCATGCCTAAGGAAAGTAGTTATGTTCCTACATATCGTTTACAATTAGTTTTATCTCATGTTGTAAAAGATGAAGAATATGGGGATGAGACTTCTTACCATTATTTCCATATAGATCAAGAAGGTAAAGTGACACTTCCTAAAACGGTTAAGATAGGAGAGAGTGAGGTTGCGGTAGACCCTAAGGCCTTGACACTTGTTGTGGAAGATAAAGCTGGTAATTTCGCAACGGTAAAATTGTCTGATCTCTTGAATAAGGCAGTAGTATCAGAGAAAGAAAACGCTATAGTAATTTCTAACAGTTTCAAATATTTTGATAACTTGAAAAAAGAACCTATGTTTATTTCTAAAAAAGAAAAAGTAGTAAACAAGAATCTAGAAGAAATAATATTAGTTAAGCCGCAAACTACAGTTACTACTCAATCATTGTCTAAAGAAATAACTAAATCAGGAAATGAGAAAGTCCTCACTTCTACAAACAATAATAGTAGCAGAGTAGCTAAGATCATATCACCTAAACATAACGGGGATTCTGTTAACCATACCTTACCTAGTACATCAGATAGAGCAACGAATGGTCTATTTGTTGGTACTTTGGCATTGTTATCTAGTTTACTTCTTTATTTGAAACCCAAAAAGACTAAAAATAATAGTAAATAAAACTAAGTAAACTACTCGGCAATATGATGAAAAGTTCAGTTTAACATTATGTTAAGCTGGACTTTTAGGGTATTGACTCTTATTTTTGATTAATTTTATATTGATTAATGACATATAATATTATAATATTATAATTACGATTAGTATGTGATACCGTTCACTTTGTAAGCTTTCATAAGATGAACTAGCCTTAAGGAGTTTTGATAGCAATGAAAACGATAAAAGATTGGCAAATAAATATTTGCTTAGCGACCTATAATGGTCAAAAATACCTTCGCCAGCAATTAGATAGCATAATACAACAAGGTTATACTGACTGGATTTGTTTAATAAGGGACGATGGATCTACTGATGATACAGTAGCTATTATTAAAGAATATGTTAATAGAGATTCACGTTTTATATTTATTAATTCTAACGATGACAGAAAGTTAGGAAGTCACCGCAGTTTTTACGAGTTGGTTAACTATAAAAAAGCAGATTTTTATGTTTTCTCAGACCAGGATGATGTTTGGAAAGAAAATCGTTTAGAACGTTACCTTGAAGAAGCAGAGAAATTTAACCAAGAACTACCATTGCTTGTTTATTCGAACTGGACTTCTGTAGATGAAAAATTAACAGTATTGAAAGAACATAATCCAGCAACAGTTATTCAAGAACAAATTGCCTTTAACCAAATAAATGGTATGGTTATCATGATGAATCATGAGTTAGCAAAGCTTTGGGAATATCGTCAAATTGGCGCCCATGATTCTTATGTTGGAACTCTAGCTTACGCCGTTGGAAATGTGGCTTATATTTCTGACAGTACAGTCCTTTGGCGTAGACAAGTAGGGGCAGAGTCGCTAAACAATTACGGGAGACAATATGGGGTGGCTACGTTTTGGCAGATGATAAATACTTCTTTTGATCGTGCTTCGCTTATTTTTGCTCAAGTATCCGATAAAATGTCCCTGGAGCGTAAACTCTTCTTTAGTCGTTTTATAGAATTAAAAAATGCCAATCTAATGAGAAGGATTTATCTTTTATCAAAATTAAAACTCCGTCGGAAATCATTGAAAGAAACAGTTGCTATGACTATCCTACTTTTAACAGGTTACGGTAAACCAAAAGCATAATTTTTTTGGTTGAAGGAAATCAAGTTGAGTTGTAGTTAAAAATATAGAAAATATTTATTTTTCAAAAAGTTGTTGACACTTAACGAAATTAGTATATAATAATATTAAAGAACAAGGTAGAACCTTGGCTCGCATTAATTTCGGGTTTTGGAAAAGGAGTAGCAATCGCTACTCCTTTTTTGTTTTACACAGGAAAAGTATGAAGGTAAAGCCTTTTTTTATAAAAATTAGGCTTGCTTAATTTTTTAATTTTTATATTCTTTACATTATGATGAAAACACAAGATATAGTGGTGATATATGTTGAAAGACACAAAACTTTGTGTTAGTATACTGTTTAAGCAGATCCTTAATAAAGGTAACCGACAAAAAAGTTTAACGTAACTTAACAAAACAGTGGTTTTGAAGCAAGAGTTAGCTTCTTACCAGAATAAAAAAACATCAAGAAGAACATTCCAATAGTTGTGTGATTTTAACAAAAATCCAGTCCTCTTGGGAGGCTTTTTTGGTGCTTAAAACTCGCTTAATTTTAATATTTAGGAGACTAGTTTAATGCAATCATACTATGATCGTTCTCAATCGCCACTTGACTATGCCTTGTCAGAAAAAGCTTTTCCTATGCGTTCTGTTAATTGGAATAAGCTAAACGATGACAAAGACTTAGAGGTATGGAACAGAGTAACTCAAAATTTCTGGTTACCTGAAAAGATCCCAGTTTCTAATGACCTTAATTCTTGGAGAACATTGGATGCTGATTGGCAGCAATTAATTACTCGGACTTTTACTGGTCTAACCTTATTAGATTCTGTGCAGGCTACTGTTGGTGATATTGCTCAGATTAAGCATTCTCAGACAGATCATGAACAAGTTATTTATGCTAACTTTGCCTTTATGGTAGCTATTCATGCGCGATCTTATGGAACGATTTTTTCAACCTTATGCACTAGCCAACAAATTGAGGAAGCACATGAATGGGTAGTGGATACTGAAAGTCTACAAGCTCGATCACGTATACTTATTCCTTTTTATACTGGTGACGATCCTTTGAAATCTAAGGTTGCTGCAGCCATGATGCCAGGATTTTTGTTATATGGTGGCTTTTACCTTCCTTTTTACCTTTCAGCCAGAGGAAAATTACCAAATACGTCTGATATTATTCGTTTAATTTTACGAGATAAGGTAATTCATAACTATTACAGTGGCTATAAGTATCAACAGAAAGTTGCTAAATTATCTGTAGAAAAGCAAGCCGAAATGAAGACATTTGTCTTTGACCTCCTCTATCAGTTGATTGATTTAGAAAAAGCCTATCTTTACGAACTATATGATGGTTTTGATTTGGCTGAAGATGCAATCAGATTTAGCATTTACAATGCTGGTAAATTTTTACAAAATTTAGGATATGATTCTCCATTTACAGAAGAAGAGACTCGTATATCTCCTGAGGTTTTTGCACAACTTTCGGCGCGTGCAGATGAAAATCATGATTTCTTCTCAGGAAACGGCTCTTCATATATTATGGGGATTACAGAAGAAACATTGGATGAAGATTGGGAGTTTTAAATGGATAGTACAGTGAAGGTGGTCTATTTTTCATCGAAATCTAACAATACCCATCGTTTTGTTCAAAAGTTGGCTTGTTCTAACCAGCGTATTCCATCAGATGGTAGTAGTATATTGGTTACTGAGGATTATATTTTGATTGTGCCTACTTACGCTGGAGGAGGAGATGATACCAAAGGCGCAGTTCCAAAACAAGTTGTACAGTTTTTAAATGTTCGACAAAATCGGGAACATTGCCAAGGGGTTATTTCTTCTGGAAATACCAATTTTGGTGACACTTATGCCATTGCTGGACCTATTATTGCTCGAAAATTAAATGTTCCTTTGCTTCATCAATTTGAATTACTGGGAACACAAGAAGATGTTACAAGGGTAAAGGAGTTACTTTGCCAATTCACTAGAAAGGATAAATAAGATGACACAATCAGATGCATATCTCTCGTTGAACGCGAAGACACGCTTTAGAGATCGCACAGGTAATTATCATTTTACTTCGGATAAAGAGGCTGTTGAACAATATATGATAGAACATGTTGAACCTAATACGATGGTGTTCACATCACTAATTGAAAAGCTAGATTATTTGGTTTCTAATAACTACTATGAATCGGACCTTCTAAAACAATATAACCTTGAGTTTATTTGCCAAATTTTTGAGCATGCATACGCTAAGAAATTTGCTTTTCTAAATTTTATGGGGGCTTTAAAATTTTATAATGCTTATGCTCTTAAAACAGAAGACAATCGTTATTATTTGGAACACTATGAAGATCGTGTTGTAATGAATGCTCTGTTTTTAGCTGCTGGTGATGAAAAAGCTGCCTATGACCTAGTAGATGACATGCTAGCAAATCGCTTTCAACCAGCAACACCTACCTTTTTAAATGCAGGGAAAAAACGTCGTGGTGAATATATCTCTTGCTATTTGTTGCGCATTGAAGACAATATGGAATCTATTTCTCGTGCTATTAGTACAAGCCTTCAGTTATCAAAACGAGGTGGTGGGGTAGCACTTTGCTTAACCAACTTACGGGAATTTGGTGCTCCAATAAAAGGTATTAAAAATCAAGCTACTGGTATTGTACCTGTCATGAAATTACTAGAAGATTCGTTTTCTTACGCCAATCAATTAGGACAAAGACAAGGAGCTGGTGCAGTTTACTTACACGCTCACCATCCTGAAGTATTAACGTTTTTAGATACTAAACGTGAGAATGCCGATGAGAAAATTCGAATTAAATCTCTTTCCCTAGGACTTGTTATTCCTGATATTACTTTTGAATTGGCTAAGGCAAATAAAGATATGGCCTTGTTTTCACCGTATGACATTGAGCGAGTATATGGTAAACCAATGTCTGATATCTCTATCACAGAAGAATATGAAACTTTATTAGCCAATGCGGATATTCGTAAAACCTTTATTAGTGCACGAAAACTATTTCAAACGATAGCAGAGCTTCATTTTGAATCTGGTTATCCTTATATCTTATTTGAAGATACTGTAAATGCTAAAAACCCTCACAAAAAAGAGGGACGAATTGTTATGTCTAATTTATGTTCTGAGATTGCACAAGTTAATACAGCTAGTCAATTTTCAGAAGACCTGACTTTCACTAAGGTTGGACATGATGTTTGTTGTAATTTAGGTTCTATTAATATTGCGCGTGCTATGGATCAAGCGGCGGATTTTGAAAAATTAATTGCTAATAGCATTAGAGCCCTTGATCGTGTATCTCGAACTTCTGATTTAGATAGTGCTCCATCTATTAAAAAAGGTAATGCAGCTAATCATGCTGTTGGTTTAGGTGCTATGAATTTGCATGGATTTTTGGCGACTAACCATATTTATTACGATTCTCAAGAGGCTATTGATTTTACAGATTGCTTCTTTTACGCTATGGCTTATTATGCCTTTAAAGCTTCTAACCATTTAGCAAAAGAAAAAGGAACCTTTGAGGGCTTCTCGGAATCAAGTTATGCTGATGGCAGTTATTTCTATCAATATACCGAACAAAACTTTGAGCCAAAAACACAGCGTGTTAAAAATCTACTAGCTGAGTATGGTCTGACTCTACCAAGCCAAGAGGATTGGAGAAAGCTTGTGCAAAGTATTAAAGAGATAGGATTAGCTAATGCGCATTTATTAGCTGTTGCTCCGACAGGGTCAATCAGTTATCTTTCTTCTTGTACTCCGAGCCTTCAACCGGTTGTATCACCTGTCGAAGTACGCAAGGAAGGAGCACTGGGGAGGGTTTATGTACCTGCTTATAAGATTGATGCAGATAATTATGTCTACTACAAAAAAGGAGCTTATGAAGTGGGATCTGAGGCGATTATCAATATTGCAGCTGCCGCTCAAAAACACATTGATCAAGCTATTTCGTTAACGCTTTTCATGACAGATCAAGCAACTACGCGAGATTTAAATAAAGCCTATATTCAAGCATTTAAACAAAAATGTGCCTCTATTTATTATGTACGAGTGAGACAGGACATCCTAGAAGGTAGCGAGAGTTATGATGATATGCTGGATGATTTCACTTCATCGGACTTAGAAGACTGTCAATCCTGCATGATTTAACTAAATATACTCAATCAGAAGATTAAGAGAAATATATTGGCTTTTAGAAAGGCTTTATTGTAATGACAAAAAAACATCTTAAAACGCTTGCCTTGGCACTTACTACAGTATCAGTAGTGACATACAGCCAGGAGGTATATGGATTAGAAAGAGAGGAATCGGTCAAACAAGAACAAACCCAGTCAGCTTCAGAAGATGATTGGTTCGAAGAAGATAATGAGAGGAAAACAAATGTTTCTAAAGAGAATTCTACTGTTGATGAAACAGTTAGTGATTTATTTTCTGATGGAAATAGTAATAACTCTAGTTCTAAAACCGAGTCAGTGGTAAGTGACCCTAAACAAGTCCCCAAAGCAAAACCAGAGGTTACACAAGAAGCAAGCAATTCTAGTAATGATGCTAGCAAAGTAGAAGTACCAAAACAGGATACAGCTTCAAAAAAGGAAACTCTAGAAACATCAACTTGGGAGGCAAAAGATTTCGTAACTAGAGGGGATACTTTAGTAGGTTTTTCAAAATCTGGAATTAATAAGTTATCTCAAACATCACACTTGGTTTTACCAAGTCATGCAGCAGATGGAACTCAATTGACACAAGTAGCTAGCTTTGCTTTTACTCCAGATAAAAAGACGGCCATTGCAGAATATACAAGTAGGCTAGGAGAAAATGGGAAACCGAGTCGTTTAGATATTGATCAGAAGGAAATTATTGATGAGGGAGAAATATTTAATGCTTACCAGTTGACTAAGCTTACTATTCCAAATGGTTATAAGTCTATTGGTCAAGATGCTTTTGTGGACAATAAGAATATTGCTGAGGTTAACCTTCCTGAGAGTCTCGAGACTATTTCAGACTATGCTTTTGCTCACATGTCTTTAAAACAAGTAAAGTTACCAGATAACCTAAAGGTCATTGGAGAATTAGCTTTTTTTGATAATCAGATTGGTGGTAAGCTTTACTTGCCACGTCACTTGATAAAATTAGCAGAACGCGCTTTCAAATCTAATCGTATTCAAACAGTTGAATTTTTGGGAAGTAAGCTTAAGGTTATAGGAGAAGCAAGTTTTCAAGATAATAATCTGAGGAATGTTATGCTTCCGGATGGACTTGAAAAAATAGAATCAGAAGCTTTTACAGGAAATCCAGGAGATGAACATTACAACAATCAGGTTGTATTGCGCACAAGGACAGGCCAAAATCCACATCAACTTGCGACTGAGAATACTTACGTCAATCCGGACAAATCATTGTGGCGTGCAACACCTGATATGGATTATACCAAATGGTTAGAGGAAGATTTTACCTATCAAAAAAATAGTGTTACAGGTTTTTCAAATAAAGGCTTACAAAAGGTAAGACGTAATAAAAACTTAGAAATTCCAAAACAACACAATGGTATTACTATTACTGAAATTGGTGATAACGCTTTTCGCAATGTTGATTTTCAAAGTAAAACTTTACGTAAATATGATTTGGAAGAAATAAAGCTCCCCTCAACTATTCGGAAAATAGGTGCTTTTGCTTTTCAATCTAATAACTTGAAATCCTTTGAAGCAAGTGAAGATTTAGAAGAGATTAAAGAGGGAGCCTTTATGAATAATCGTATTGGAACTCTAGACTTGAAAGACAAACTTATCAAAATAGGTGATGCTGCTTTCCATATTAATCATATTTATGCCATTGTTCTTCCAGAATCTGTACAAGAAATAGGACGTTCAGCTTTTCGACAAAATGGTGCGCTTCACCTTATGTTTATCGGAAATAAGGTTAAAACAATTGGTGAAATGGCTTTTTTATCCAATAAACTGGAAAGTGTAAATCTCTCTGAGCAAAAACAATTAAAGACAATTGAGGTCCAAGCTTTTTCGGATAATGCCCTTAGTGAAGTAGTCTTACCGCCAAATTTACAGACTATTCGTGAAGAGGCTTTCAAAAGGAATCATTTGAAAGAAGTGAAGGGTTCATCTACATTATCTCAGATTACTTTTAATGCTTTTGATCAAAATGATGGGGACAAACGCTTTGGTAAGAAAGTGGTTGTTAGGACACATAATAATTCTCATATGTTAGCAGATGGTGAGCGTTTTATCATTGATCCAGATAAGCTATCTTCTACAATGGTAGACCTTGAAAAGGTTTTAAAAATAATCGAAGGTTTAGATTACTCTACATTACGTCAGACTACTCAAACTCAGTTTAGAGAAATGACTACTGCAGGTAAAGCGTTGTTATCAAAATCTAACCTCCGACAAGGAGAAAAACAAAAATTCCTTCAAGAAGCACAATTTTTCCTTGGTCGCGTTGATTTGGATAAAGCCATAGCTAAAGCTGAGAAGGCTTTAGTGACCAAGAAGGCAACAAAGAATGGTCATTTGCTTGAGAGGAGTATTAACAAAGCGGTATTAGCTTATAATAATAGTGCTATTAAAAAAGCTAATGTTAAGCGCTTGGAAAAAGAGTTAGACTTGCTGACAGATTTAGTCGAGGGAAAAGGACCATTAGCGCAAGCTACAATGGTACAAGGAGTTTATTTATTAAAGACGCCTTTACCATTGCCAGAATATTATATCGGATTGAACGTTTATTTTGACAAGTCTGGAAAATTGATTTATGCACTTGATATGAGTGATACTATTGGCGAGGGACAAAAAGATGCATATGGTAATCCTATATTAAATGTTGACGAGGATAATGAAGGTTATCATACCTTGGCAGTTGCCACTTTAGCTGATTATGAAGGTCTTTATATTAAAGATATTTTAAATAGTTCCCTTGATAAGATTAAAGCAATACGCCAGATTCCTTTGGCAAAATATCATAGATTAGGAATTTTCCAAGCTATTCGAAATGCAGCGGCAGAAGCAGACCGATTGCTTCCTAAGACACCTAAGGGGTACCTAAATGAAGTCCCAAATTATCGTAAAAAACAAGTGGAGAAAAATTTAAAACCAGTTGATTATAAAACGCCGATTTTTAATAAGGCTTTACCTAATGAAAAGGTAGACGGTGATAGAGCGGCTAAAGGTCATAATATAAATGCGGAGACTAATAATTCTGTAGCTGTAACACCAATAAGGTCCGAGCAGCAATTACATAAGTCACAGTCTGATGTAAATTTACCTCAAACAAGTTCTAAAAATAATTTTATATACGAGATTCTAGGATACGTTAGTTTATGTTTGCTTTTCCTAGTAACTGCTGGGAAAAAAGGAAAACGAGCAAGAAAATAAGGAGAAATTAATATGATTACACAAGAAATGAAAGAGATTATTAATAGTCAGTTAGCAATGGTCGCGACGGTTGATGCTAAAGGTCAACCCAATATTGGCCCAAAACGTTCTATGCGTCTCTGGGATGATAAAACGTTTATTTATAATGAAAATACAGATGGTCAAACTCGTATTAACATTGAAGATAATGGGAAAATTGAAATTGCCTTTGTTGATCGTGAACGTCTTTTAGGTTACAGGTTTGTGGGAACTGCTGAAATTCAAACAGAAGGTACTTATTACGAAGCAGCGAAAAAATGGGCAGAAGGACGCATGGGGGTTCCGAAAGCAGTTGGTATTATTCATGTCGAGCGTATTTTTAATTTACAATCTGGTGCTAATGCAGGTAAAGAAATCACTTAATATAAAAAAGCCTCAAGAAGGGGCTTTTTTATATTAAGCAATACTAGATTAAGTTTGTTTTCGAGTTATTAGTAATATCTGCGATAGCAAGCCAAATTTCCATTTGATAATCAGTATCTTGTGGATGTTGAGATGAATAAATTTCTAAGTTTGGCGAGTTAGCTGGTTTTAGATTATTCTCTTGAAAAAATCCTTGTATTATTTTTCGCCATGTTTCTTGAAGACTCGATGGCATTGGACCTTTAACAGAAATGACTGCATAGGTAGCGCTTGGGATCCTAATAATTTCTAACCCTTTTGGGGCTTGGACACTTGTCTCTACTTGATAAGTGGCACTGTAATCGAAACGAAAATCAGGTTGTGTTTTACAAATGCCAATGGCTTGCTGGATACCTTCTTGATTTGACTTTACATTTTCTAAAGTTACTCCAGCAAGTATCATTGCTGGCTTTTCAACAATTTGAAATGATAGCATAAAAATCTTTATTCTTTATGATTCCTTAAGTAATTATAGAGTCGTTAAAATAGTTTCTTTTTAGAATAATTGTCTTGTTAGCAATCATAATTTTCTTTTGGAATGATATGGTTCAAAGAAGAAATCTTATGATATAGAGTATTCTCTAAGAGGCACTTATTTTATAGCTTTTTTCTAAAAAAAATCTATTGACTATTTTTGTTTATTTCTCTAAAGATGATGGATTAATCTTTATTCTTTAATAACGCCATGGTGTCTCATAAGGGTACCAACGATTTGCTGAATGAGATGCTAATCTAGAAAATGGATAAACTTCTTTACCCTCTTTTTTCAACATATCTTCTAGATAATCTCTCAGCATACAAACATCTCCAGGATAAGTAACATCAAGACTTAAAAGAGATTCAACTTCACTGATATTAAGTTGCAAGTCTTTAGCAACTTGTTTAATAGGATAATTTAACCTTCTAAAATTTTCTTGTAATTCAAAGGTTGTATCTTTCATTTCTTGAATAGTAAGCATATCATTCTCCTAATAGTTGGTTTAATAATTGGTTGATCTTTCTTTTTGGCTTTTGGGAAAGTATCTCTCTTGCTATGTCTGTTATTTTATATCCAAATTTCCTTAGCTTTATTAAAGGCTGACCAAGCTTTTGGCCATCCAACATAAAAAGCGAGGTGAGTGATAATGTCAGCAATTTCTTCTTTAGTAACTCCGTTTTGTTTGGCAAATTGAAGATGATGCTCTAACTGTTCAAGATTTCCTCCGCTAATTAAGGCAGATATAGTAATAATAGAACGTGTTTTATCTGTTAAATGATCCTCTTTTGCCCAAACCTCACCAAATAAAATATCATCATTATATCTGGCAAATTCAGGTGCAAATTCTTCTAATTGACGACGTCCGGCTGTTTGTTTTTCTTTCATAATGGATTCCTCCTTACTTGAATTTAACCTAGTCTTGAATATTCTTCATCACTAACAGCTTCATAAAACTCACTCTTACCAGCTGTAATCGCAATATGTGCAAATTCAGAATCTTTTTTAGCACCATGCCAATGTCTAACACCTTTATCTGTAACGATAACGTCGCCTGGTTTTAATGACACTGCTTCTTTTCCTTCTTCTTGGTACCAACCTGAACCTTCTGTAACGAGAAGGATTTGATAACCGTCCAAATGAACATGCCAATTATTACGACAGCCTGCTTCAAAGGTTACATTTCCAACTGAAACATTCCCATCTGGAGATTTTGCTAATGCTGCGAGATAGGATTGCCCAATAAAGAATTCACCATATGGATTTTTTTCACCCTTAGGAAAGATAGACTTAGTTGTTTCTTGCATAAGATTTCCTCATTTCGTTGTTGGA
Organism: Streptococcus sp. FDAARGOS_520; assembly: GCF_003812685.1. NCBI lineage: Bacteria > Bacillati > Bacillota > Bacilli > Lactobacillales > Streptococcaceae > Streptococcus > Streptococcus sp. FDAARGOS_520. The sequence goes on from NZ_CP033810.1 coordinate 1,423,173, forward strand.
TCAAAAAGTTCTTGTTCTCTAGGAACAACTTTATTTTGATAATTGTCTATTTTGTGATTTAGACGATTAAGTGCTTCTTGGAGGCCTTGAAGCCTATCTTCAAGATTGTCGCGTTCATCTTTTAAAATTTCTAGCCTAGCTGGGATAGTGGAATCGCCTTTTTCAACCAAATGAATATAATCAATGAGACTTTCAACGGAAACACCTGCGCCTCTAAAATAGCGGACAAATTCTAAAATATCAATATCGTTTTGTGTGAACTCACGAATTCCTGATTCACTCCGATGAATAGGGGGAATAAGATTAATTCTCTCATAATACCTGATGGTATCTGACGTAATGCCAGTCTTTTTACTAACTTCTTTGATATGCATTTTTAACCTCGATATTCAGTCAACAATCACTAAGGATTTGATAGCGTCACGTTTATCCATTGCTTCATAAGCCTTTTGAATATCATCTAATACAAAGGATTTTGTAAAAACTAAGCCTGGGTTAATTTTATGAGTTAGAACAGCATCTAAAAGGACAGACTTATCAAATGTTGTTACAGAAGCAATGCCACCTCTAAGGCCGATATTTTTCCAGAATAAATTATTGGTATTCATGTCTGGATTTTGTGGGATACCAACACGTCCTATGACAGCACCAGGCCTAGCAATTTGGGTAGCTGTATCAACAGACTGCTCTGTACCAACACATTCTAAAACAGCATCGGCACCTGCTTGATTGGTTAAATCTAAAACACGTTTAACGGCTTCGTCACCCCGTTCTTCGACAATATCCGTTGCACCAAAAGTCAATGCTAGTTCCTGCCTATCTTTGTGACGACTCATTGCAATGATACGGTTAGCACCTAACATTTTAGCAGCGATAACACCACAGAGTCCAACAGCACCATCTCCCATGACAACTACCGTGTCACCTTCTTTAACTTCTGCAGTTGCTGCAGCATGATAACCAGTTGCCATTACATCTGATAAGGTGAGCAGAGAGTTAAGAGTCTCATTATCATAATCAGAAGGTTGTCCTGGGATCTTAACCAATGCCCAGTTTGCATTAGTATAACGTAGATATTGACCTTGGTATCCTACATTTTTTGCAGCTTGATGATTTGTACAATTTCCATCAAATCCAGCCTTACAAGACGGACATTGGCCACAGCCATGTGTAAAGGGAACAATAACAAAATCACCTTTTGACACGTCAGTTACTTTAGTACCAACTTCCTCAACGATACCAATAGCCTCATGACCTGCAAAAGAACCACTTTCACGTTTTGAAATACCACGATACCACCACAAGTCTGAACCACAAACACAGGCTCTAACAATTTTGATAACAGCATCTGTCTCTTGTTCAATGACTGGTTTTGGTGTATCAGTTATAACCATTTTGCCAGGTTCAATAAATGTAGCTACTTTCATAACCTTACCTCTTTTCTATAACTTCATTATAACTCTTAGAGTTAACTTCAAGTCAAGAAAAACTTAAAAATTTTGAAAATTAAACATCTGTAAAAATCCGCATATGGTTTCATTTTCCACTAAAAACAGGGAAGTTAGAAAATTCCCCATAATCGTCAAACATAAGTGATTTTAATATCGACATATCTTCGTCACTAATTACAAAGTCAAAGTCTAGATTAGACTGTAAATGTTCTTTACTAGAAGCCTTTGGTAAAACGATCAGGTTTAATTGTAGTAAATATTGAATACATAATTGAGCAACACTAACCCCATATTTTTCAGCCATTTTTTGAATACCATCAGATTTCAATGCTTGTCCATGTGCAATTGGTGAATAGGCTTCAACTTGAATACCTTTACTTTGACAGTAATCAATCAAGTCGAAAGGTGTATTTCCGATGTGAGCTAAGATTTGATTGACAGCAGGTTTAACATGACCATTTTTTAAGATATTTTCTAAGTCTTTTTCTAAAAAGTTTGAGACACCGATGGATTTCATCTTACCAGATTTTTGAGCATCCTCTAAAGCTCTCCAAGCTTCTAAATTTCCTTGGTCAAAATGTTTATCTGTTTCACGCCATTCCTTCCAAGGCTGTGGACTATGAATAATCATTAAATCAATATAATCAAGCCCTAAAGCTTCTAGTGATTGATCAATTGATTTTGTAGCACTTTCATAATCTTTATGTTCAGCGGCAATTTTAGTCGTAACAAATAAAGATTCACGTGTAATACCAGACTCTTTAATCCCTACACCGACACCTTTTTCATTGTTGTATGCTTGTGCAGTATCAATATGGCGGTAGCCTAATTCGATAGCATCTTTAACAACTTGAGCTACCCTATCATTATCTATCATCCACGTACCTAAACCTAAAGTTGGTATTTTATGATTGTCATTTAATATCATTGTATCTGTCATCTTTATTTTCCTTCTTTCATTAGTATTGACCTAATCTTAACACTTAGAGTTAACTCCAAGTCAAGGAAAAAACTAACACTCAGGTTAGTTTTTTAATGGTTTGCAATGATTTTGATGTTCTCTTAAAGAATAATCGATTTCAACAGTAACATCGTTTATCTTATAATGTTGGCAAATCGTTCGAATAGCTCTTTTACAATCTTTTTCAGATATCAATTGATTTAAGCAACAGTGAATGATTGCTCGATTATCAATACCATCCATTGACCAGATATTGAGTTGATTGATAGATCTTACTTGCGAAAGTCCCTTAAGTTCATCATGTAATGCAGCGTAATCTATGGAATCTGGAACACCATCTAAAAAAAGTTTCAGGGTTGATAGTAATTTAGGAAGTGCTTTAGATAAGATGAAAGTAGATATGGCAACTGATAATAATGGATCAAGGATATACAACGGTTTCCAATTTAAGATAAGAGATATAACAATAATAGCTAACCACCCTAGAATATCTTCCAAAAAATGAAGGCTTAATATTTCCTCATGTTTACTTTGACCAGAATGGAGAATAAAACTAGCTAGACCATTAATGATAATAGCGATGACAGCTAGAATAAACATGCCGTGATAATTAACAGGAGTAGGATGCCACAATTTTGGGATATTTTCTATCATGACTAAGATAGATCCACTTATAAGAATTAGACTTGTGATAAGAGCTCCTAAAAGGCTAAAACGTTTATAACCTAATGAAAATATCGTATCTTCATCTTTCTTAGATTTTTTTTCTAAAGTAGCTGAGATGCCAATAGCTATTGCATCACCAAAATCATGAACAGCATCGGCTAAGATAGCTCCTGAGAAGAATAGACTTCCAAAGATGAATTCAAGGACGGAAAAGCTGATATTTAATATAAAAGCGATAGCCACTTTTTTGTTTGATGTCATATTTTTCTCCTTTTGTTATACTGGTATTGTAGTGTGATTCTTTCTTCTATTATCTAGGAGATAAAAGAGAATTGCTAGAAACAAAAAAGAACACTTGTTCAATACTGAACAAAACTTAGAAAGTGTCCTATATGGTAAAAGATAGACAAATTCAGAAAACAAAAGTAGCGATTTATAATGCTTTTATAAGCTTGCTACAGGAAAATGATTATTCTAAAATAACGGTTCAAGATGTAATCGGACTTGCAAATGTAGGAAGATCAACTTTTTACTCTCACTATGAAAGCAAAGAAGTGTTACTCAAGGAGCTCTGTGAAGACCTTTTTCACCACTTATTTAAGCAGGGTAGAGATGTTACGTTTGAAGAGTATTTAGTTCATATCTTAAAACATTTTGAACAAAATCAAGATAGTATCGCTACGTTATTATTATCTGACGATCCCTATTTTTTATTACGCTTTAGAAGTGAATTAGAACACGATGTTTACCCTAGATTGCGTGAGGAGTATATTACAAAGGTGGACATTCCTGAAGATTTCTTAAAACAATTTCTTTTATCCAGTTTTATCGAGACCTTAAAGTGGTGGCTTCATCAAAGACAGAAAATGACTGTTGAAGATTTACTAAAATATTATTTAACTATGGTAGAGAGGTAAATTATAGAGAGTTGGGAGATTCTCTTATTTCATTAGCGTTATCAGAGGTGATGAATGGATTGATTGTCTAATATAGCGAGTTGAAATTATTAGATTAAATGAGTATAATTCGGGAGATAAAAAAGTCCCCTTGATGAAAGAGTTTCTTTGGGATTGTTGATGTCACCATAAGCAAAATGAATATTTTTCGATTACTATATTGTCTTAGGCTTTTGCTTATATTCTAGTGGGCTAATTCCCACTATTTTTTTAAATGTCCTTGAAAAATTAGAAGAAGTGGAAAATCCAAGTAAATTGGAAACTTCTTCTACTTTCTTATTTTCATCTAGTAATTGCTTAGCAGCTTCGATTTTTAAGTTTAGAAAATATTGTTGAATAGTGATGTGTTTTTCTTGCTTAAATAGTTTTCGTAACTTCGATTCACTCATGTGACATTCTTTAGCTATTTCTTCTGTTTTAATAAAGCGATTTAGATTATTTTCAAGATATCGAATCACTGCGACAATAGTTTGAGAATGAGGGGTTTCGAGATGTTTTTTTAAAGAATGAACTTGTTGAGTATAGAATAAGATAGCAGTATCACGTAATTTTAAAACTTCATTTAGACTTATAGTTGACTCGTTTTCTTTTATAAAACGATCTCGTGCTCGATAAGCTGTTTCGATATCAAGTCCTGCTTGGATGGTAGCCTGTGAGAGACGATCATAAATCATGATGGAGTAGTTTTTTTCAGATCGCAATTCATCTCCACTGATTATAGGTACGATAGAATTGCTAAATTGTTCCACTGTTTCTTTCAAAAGAAATTCACTACCTGATTTAACAGCTTTTAGAATATTATTTTCAAAATGATACTGATATTTGTAAGAACTCATATTCTGTTTAGAAAATTGCTTAATTTTATCTAGATCAAAGGAGTTGCTCCACCCTTTCGTGTAGTAATGTAAGGGCTCTGATAATTTATCTTTCACAACCCCAGTTAGACAATAATTGGTTACTATTAGTAATTCTCGGATTTGACTAAGTGAGAAGAAAGGTAATTGGGATAGTCTATCAATAAAGTAGTCTTGTTCACTAGCATTGATTTGTGTTTCAGTCAGCTTTTTCTTAAGAAGTAAAGGGTCAATAACATTGCTACGCCAGGGACCGATGATAATATAATATTGTTGAATATGGTGGACAAGAAAAAGTTCTCCTAAAGAGCCATAATGAAATAAAAAATCATGTTGAGTTTTACTAAAGTTACTTAAAATAAGGTAATGATTGTAAAAAAGTGAAATAGTTTTCTCGGATTTATACTCTCTGATAACAGAAAAATTTTGATCACAAACAGTAATAGTTAGACCTAGAAGACTGTGTAATGATTTCAACAGTAGAAAATCAATCATATGAGTTACCACCTTTGATTTAATATGTTATCTATTTTAGAGAATATTTCTTTAAAGTCAACAGAATAATTAGGTAGTCGATACCTTTTTAACCAAATATGAATTAAAAAACCGAAAAAGTCAAATCAGAAAAAAAAAAAAAACAGATTAGATCGGATAAAAAAGTATAGATATTCTAATATTTGTTTTTAAAGCCTATACTTTACTATGTATAGAGCTATACAGAATAAAGTAAAGGAGAATATTATGTTTAGAAGGTCTAAAAATAACAGTTATGATACTTTACAGACGAAACAACGGTTTTCAATTAAGAAGTTTAAGTTTGGTGCAGCTTCTGTACTAATTGGTATTAGTTTTTTAGGAGGTTTTACTCAAGGGCAATTTAATATTTCTACAGATACTGTGTTTGCAGCTGAAGTAATTTCAGGAAGTGCTGTTACGTTAAACACAAATATGACTAAAAATGTTCAGAATGGTAGAGCATATATAGATTTATATGATGTGAAAAATGGGAAAATAGATCCATTACAATTAATTACGTTAAATTCACCTGATTTAAAAGCTCAGTATGTCATTAGGCAAGGCGGCAATTATTTCACACAACCTTCTGAATTGACTACTGTTGGTGCAGCTAGTATTAATTATACAGTATTGAAGACAGATGGAAGTCCTCATACGAAGCCTGATGGACAAGTGGATATTATAAACGTTTCATTGACTATTTACAATTCTTCAGCTTTGAGAGATAAAATAGATGAAGTTAAAAAGAAAGCGGAAGACCCTAAATGGGACGAGGGAAGTCGCGATAAAGTTTTGATAAGTTTAGATGATATCAAAACAGATATTGATAATAATCCTAAGACGCAATCAGACATTGCCAATAAAATAACTGAAGTTACTAATTTAGAAAAAATACTAGTACCTCGAATCCCAGATGCCGATAAGAATGATCCAGCAGGTAAAGATCAGCAAGTCAATGTAGGTGAGACACCGAAGGCAGAAGATTCTATTGGTAACTTACCAGATCTTCCGAAAGGTACAACAGTAGCCTTTGAAACTCCAGTTGATACGGCAACACCGGGAGACAAACCAGCAAAAGTTGTTGTGACTTACCCAGATGGTTCAAAAGATACTGTAGATGTGACTGTTAAGGTTGTCGATCCACGTACAGATGCCGATAAGAATGATCCAGCAGGTAAAGATCAGCAAGTCAATGTAGGTGAGACACCGAAGGCAGAAGATTCTATTGGTAACTTACCAGATCTTCCGAAAGGTACAACAGTAGCCTTTGAAACTCCAGTTGATACGGCAACACCGGGAGACAAACCAGCAAAAGTTGTTGTGACTTACCCAGATGGTTCAAAAGATACTGTAGATGTGACTGTTAAGGTTGTCGATCCACGTACAGATGCCGATAAGAATGATCCAGCAGGTAAAGATCAGCAAGTCAATGTAGGTGAGACACCGAAGGCAGAAGATTCTATTGGTAACTTACCAGATCTTCCGAAAGGTACAACAGTAGCCTTTGAAACTCCAGTTGATACGGCAACACCGGGAGACAAACCAGCAAAAGTTGTTGTGACTTACCCAGATGGTTCAAAAGATACTGTAGATGTGACTGTTAAGGTTGTCGATCCACGTACAGATGCCGATAAGAATGATCCAGCAGGTAAAGATCAGCAAGTCAATGTAGGTGAGACACCGAAGGCAGAAGATTCTATTGGTAACTTACCAGATCTTCCGAAAGGTACAACAGTAGCCTTTGAAACTCCAGTTGATACGGCAACACCGGGAGACAAACCAGCAAAAGTTGTTGTGACTTACCCAGATGGTTCAAAAGATACTGTAGATGTGACTGTTAAGGTTGTCGATCCACGTACAGATGCCGATAAGAATGATCCAGCAGGTAAAGATCAGCAAGTCAATGTAGGTGAGACACCGAAGGCAGAAGATTCTATTGGTAACTTACCAGATCTTCCGAAAGGTACAACAGTAGCCTTTGAAACTCCAGTTGATACGGCAACACCGGGAGACAAACCAGCAAAAGTTGTTGTGACTTACCCAGATGGTTCAAAAGATACTGTAGATGTGACTGTTAAGGTTGTCGATCCACGTACAGATGCCGATAAGAATGATCCAGCAGGTAAAGATCAGCAAGTCAATGTAGGTGAGACACCGAAGGCAGAAGATTCTATTGGTAACTTACCAGATCTTCCGAAAGGTACAACAGTAGCCTTTGAAACTCCAGTTGATACGGCAACACCGGGAGACAAACCAGCAAAAGTTGTTGTGACTTACCCAGATGGTTCAAAAGATACTGTAGATGTGACTGTTAAGGTTGTCGATCCACGTACAGATGCCGATAAGAATGATCCAGCAGGTAAAGATCAGCAAGTCAATGTAGGTGAGACACCGAAGGCAGAAGATTCTATTGGTAACTTACCAGATCTTCCGAAAGGTACAACAGTAGCCTTTGAAACTCCAGTTGATACGGCAACACCGGGAGACAAACCAGCAAAAGTTGTTGTGACTTACCCAGATGGTTCAAAGATACTGTAGATGTGACTGTTAAGGTTGTCGATCCACGTACAGATGCCGATAAGAATGATCCAGCAGGTAAAGATCAGCAAGTCAATGTAGGTGAGACACCGAAGGCAGAAGATTCTATTGGTAACTTACCAGATCTTCCGAAAGGTACAACAGTAGCCTTTGAAACTCCAGTTGATACGGCAACACCGGGAGACAAACCAGCAAAAGTTGTTGTGACTTACCCAGATGGTTCAAAAGATACTGTAGATGTGACTGTTAAGGTTGTCGATCCACGTACAGATGCCGATAAGAATGATCCAGCAGGTAAAGATCAGCAAGTCAATGTAGGTGAGACACCGAAGGCAGAAGATTCTATTGGTAACTTACCAGATCTTCCGAAAGGTACAACAGTAGCCTTTGAAACTCCAGTTGATACGGCAACACCGGGAGACAAACCAGCAAAAGTTGTTGTGACTTACCCAGATGGTTCAAAAGATACTGTAGATGTGACTGTTAAGGTTGTCGATCCACGTACAGATGCCGATAAGAATGATCCAGCAGGTAAAGATCAGCAAGTCAATGTAGGTGAGACACCGAAGGCAGAAGATTCTATTGGTAACTTACCAGATCTTCCGAAAGGTACAACAGTAGCCTTTGAAACTCCAGTTGATACGGCAACACCGGGAGACAAACCAGCAAAGTTGTTGTGACTTACCCAGATGGTTCAAAAGATACTGTAGATGTGACTGTTAAGGTTGTCGATCCACGTACAGATGCCGATAAGAATGATCCAGCAGGTAAAGATCAGCAAGTCAATGTAGGTGAGACACCGAAGGCAGAAGATTCTATTGGTAACTTACCAGATCTTCCGAAAGGTACAACAGTAGCCTTTGAAACTCCAGTTGATACGGCAACACCGGGAGACAAACCAGCAAAAGTTGTTGTGACTTACCCAGATGGTTCAAAAGATACTGTAGATGTGACTGTTAAGGTTGTCGATCCACGTACAGATGCCGATAAGAATGATCCAGCAGGTAAAGATCAGCAAGTCAATGTAGGTGAGACACCGAAGGCAGAAGATTCTATTGGTAACTTACCAGATCTTCCGAAAGGTACAACAGTAGCCTTTGAAACTCCAGTTGATACGGCAACACCGGGAGACAAACCAGCAAAAGTTGTTGTGACTTACCCAGATGGTTCAAAAGATACTGTAGATGTGACTGTTAAGGTTGTCGATCCACGTACAGATGCCGATAAGAATGATCCAGCAGGTAAAGATCAGCAAGTCAATGTAGGTGAGACACCGAAGGCAGAAGATTCTATTGGTAACTTACCAGATCTTCCGAAAGGTACAACAGTAGCCTTTGAAACTCCAGTTGATACGGCAACACCGGGAGACAAACCAGCAAAAGTTGTTGTGACTTACCCAGATGGTTCAAAAGATACTGTAGATGTGACTGTTAAGGTTGTCGATCCACGTACAGATGCCGATAAGAATGATCCAGCAGGTAAAGATCAGCAAGTCAATGTAGGTGAGACACCGAAGGCAGAAGATTCTATTGGTAACTTACCAGATCTTCCGAAAGGTACAACAGTAGCCTTTGAAACTCCAGTTGATACGGCAACACCGGGAGACAAACCAGCAAAAGTTGTTGTGACTTACCCAGATGGTTCAAAAGATACTGTAGATGTGACTGTTAAGGTTGTCGATCCACGTACAGATGCCGATAAGAATGATCCAGCAGGTAAAGATCAGCAAGTCAATGTAGGTGAGACACCGAAGGCAGAAGATTCTATTGGTAACTTACCAGATCTTCCGAAAGGTACAACAGTAGCCTTTGAAACTCCAGTTGATACGGCAACACCGGGAGACAAACCAGCAAAAGTTGTTGTGACTTACCCAGATGGTTCAAAAGATACTGTAGATGTGACTGTTAAGGTTGTCGATCCACGTACAGATGCCGATAAGAATGATCCAGCAGGTAAAGATCAGCAAGTCAATGTAGGTGAGACACCGAAGGCAGAAGATTCTATTGGTAACTTACCAGATCTTCCGAAAGGTACAACAGTAGCCTTTGAAACTCCAGTTGATACGGCAACACCGGGAGACAAACCAGCAAAAGTTGTTGTGACTTACCCAGATGGTTCAAAAGATACTGTAGATGTGACTGTTAAGGTTGTCGATCCACGTACAGATGCCGATAAGAATGATCCAGCAGGTAAAGATCAGCAAGTCAATGTAGGTGAGACACCGAAGGCAGAAGATTCTATTGGTAACTTACCAGATCTTCCGAAAGGTACAACAGTAGCCTTTGAAACTCCAGTTGATACGGCAACACCGGGAGACAAACCAGCAAAAGTTGTTGTGACTTACCCAGATGGTTCAAAAGATACTGTAGATGTGACTGTTAAGGTTGTCGATCCACGTACAGATGCCGATAAGAATGATCCAGCAGGTAAAGATCAGCAAGTCAATGTAGGTGAGACACCGAAGGCAGAAGATTCTATTGGTAACTTACCAGATCTTCCGAAAGGTACAACAGTAGCCTTTGAAACTCCAGTTGATACGGCAACACCGGGAGACAAACCAGCAAAAGTTGTTGTGACTTACCCAGATGGTTCAAAAGATACTGTAGATGTGACTGTTAAGGTTGTCGATCCACGTACAGATGCCGATAAGAATGATCCAGCAGGTAAAGATCAGCAAGTCAATGTAGGTGAGACACCGAAGGCAGAAGATTCTATTGGTAACTTACCAGATCTTCCGAAAGGTACAACAGTAGCCTTTGAAACTCCAGTTGATACGGCAACACCGGGAGACAAACCAGCAAAAGTTGTTGTGACTTACCCAGATGGTTCAAAAGATACTGTAGATGTGACTGTTAAGGTTGTCGATCCACGTACAGATGCCGATAAGAATGATCCAGCAGGTAAAGATCAGCAAGTCAATGTAGGTGAGACACCGAAGGCAGAAGATTCTATTGGTAACTTACCAGATCTTCCGAAAGGTACAACAGTAGCCTTTGAAACTCCAGTTGATACGGCAACACCGGGAGACAAACCAGCAAAAGTTGTTGTGACTTACCCAGATGGTTCAAAAGATACTGTAGATGTGACTGTTAAGGTTGTCGATCCACGTACAGATGCCGATAAGAATGATCCAGCAGGTAAAGATCAGCAAGTCAATGGTAAAGGAAATAAACTACCAGCAACAGGTGAGAATGCAACTCCATTCTTTAATGTTGTAGCTTTGACAATTATGTCATCAGTTGGTTTATTATCTGTTTCTAAGAAAAAAGAGGATTAATCTTTTGACCTAAAATGTCACTAAACTTTTCACCATTTATTGGTGTGAACACATTAATAAAGTTATGTATCTCTCTTCAACAAACTTAATTAAAGTGTTTCAATTTTTCGAGTTTAATTCTTGAAAAATCCTATCGAGATTATTAATTTCGATAGGATTTTGATTTTGTGTAAGCGTCCAATAACGAGGTATCTTCCATTTTCTTCCCTATTCCGTAAGCATCCAATATACCTTGTTATTGGACGCTTACTATAAAACTGAAGAAATGATCCTATTTAGTTGAAATTTGTAAATGAAGTGTATCATTAGAGCCTAAGATGTTAATCCTAGGCTCTCTTTTGATGATTTAAAATTTTTAGGTGTAATCAAATGTAAGGTTAGATGCAAAATTTTCTAAAATGACTGTTTGTCTTTTCAAGTAATTAAATGTATTTAAGGGTAATTTATAAAAATAAAAGGAGTGTGTCAATAATGTTGTGTAAACACACTGGCAAAGCTGGGATTGTTAATCAAATAGGCTTTCAAGTGTGTCTGTACATTGGCCAAAACCTTTGTGGATTCGTTGTTCTTGCTTGAAGTTGTAATCATTAAATAGTGTGACTAGATAGTATTCTAGAGCCTCTTCATTGGGAAAGACGATTTCCTTTTTTGTTTGCGTTGTATTGCATTTAGTGATACAATAGTTATACAAAAATGATTTGAGGTGATATTATGTCAACAGTAGCAGTAAGAGTTGATGATCAATTAAAAGATGATGCTACAGAACTTTTTCAATCCTTAGGGTTGGATATGAGCACAGCAGTAAAAATGTTTTTGATTCAATCTGTTAAAACTCAAAGTATTCCTTTTGAAATAAAAAATAAATCATCTGTTTCTGATGAAGAATTTCAAAATTTGGTAGAAACAAAATTAAAGGGAATACGAGTTAAGGCTAGTGATCCAGAAAGTGTAAATGCGTTTTTTGGAGATGAAGATTTTTCAGAATATGAGGAATATTTTAAATGAGTGATATTGAGGTATATTCTGTATTAGTTTCTCGTATTGAATATTCTGATGGTACAGGTTCAAAGGTTCGTCCTGCTGTAGTAGTCAAATTTAATGATGAAGTAATAAAAACTTTAAGATTTACTACTAAATATGAAAATAAGTCTGACAATATAAGAAGTCAGTATTTAGAAGTTATTGATTAGGCAAAAGCAAATTTAAATAGGCGTTCTTGGATAGATACTATTCAATATTATGATGTTGAGAATAAAGGGTTCAATATTAAAATTATAGGTAAGTTAAGCGATAGAGATGTTGAGAGGTTAAAAGATTTTCTCATAGCAAAGGAAGTTTAGTTATGAAAAAGAAATTATTAGGATTGATGATTTTAGCTATATCTACAGTATTTTTAGTTGCTTGTTCGACTAATTCGTTAAATGTAAAGTATTATAAAGTATATGATGGTGAAAAAATGTTAGTTTTAGAAATTAATGATGAATCAGGAATTTATCATAATGAAGGAAACTTTGTAGTAACTAATATTGATACTAAAAGTAAAAGTTTTGTACTTAAAGGTGGGTCTGCTAAGTATACTGTTTTATATGATGTTAAAAGTGATGGTAAATTGAATGTTGATTTAGGGAACTTTTATTATAATGCTTCTGGTAAGGAGACATATTATAAAGAAGGTAGCAAGGCTTTAGAAAAAGCATTAAGAGATAAAGAATAAAGTTAGGACTATTTTCCTAACTTATTTTTTTATTTAAAAAATGAACTTCAAAATGCAAAGTCTTAATTTTACTTAGCACCTAATTTTTAGTTAAATAATTTGTATCCCAGCAATAAAAAGTATTTTTACCGAAATCAAAGTAAGAACCAAAAAGAAGATGGGGTTACTCTGTCTTAGTTTTTCTTGGAAAGTGTTATCTGTTAATTCAATGAAATCAAGCGAGGAAATGAGATAGCTTTTATTTAATTGATGAGTTGCTTTTTCCAGATTATTTGGAGTTATTTGCTCGTATTCAGAAATAATATTATGTTATGATATCATAAAGAGCTAAATTCATGGTTTGATTTTTATTTCTTTGAAAGTTACTAACGATCGTACTTATTTCTTTATTGTTCAAATTGGAATAATCTTTAAGTAGATGGAAAAGTCGTATTTCTAAACATTCCTTTGAAATTTCTAAATCAATGGTTATTTCTTTGAATAGTTTATTTTCGTAAACAATTTTATAGAGTAACTTGGGATGATATTGATTTTGAAAGAAATAGTATTTATACATATCGAAGATATTCTTCAATAAAAAATGACTTTACAAAGCCTAAAACAAGGACTTCAATAAGGAGAGTTTCAGTAAGTCATGATTTAAAAGAGTTATTGCTTGAACTAAAATTTCAACAAGAAAGAATGCTGAAAGGTTTGCATATAAAAAATACAGATCAATTGATTTTTTATGACTATAGGTTTGGTATGATATCAAATGATGCTGTTAACAAATTCTTGGCAAGCTCATTGGAAAAATTAGAAATAGAATCTAAGATGTCATCAACAGGTGCTAGACATACTTATGGAAGTTATTTGTTGGCTAACGGAGTAGATATTTGGGCGGTTGCAAAATTAATGGGGCATAAAGATATCAAACAATTAATAGAAACATATGGTCATTTGCTTCTGTAAGTGGAAGAAAAGGAAAATGATCAGCTTTTAAAAATTCTTAATAATAAAGGTAGTTTTTAAAATGACTATCAAGAACAAATTAAGAACAAAAATAAAAGAAACCCTATTATAATAAGGTTTCACTCATATATTTTCTGCCACCACCGAGAATTGAACTCGGAATTGAGCATTACCATTGCTCTATTATACCATTTAACTATAGCGGCTACTTTTCTATGATACTATAAGATTTTGACGAAATCAAGTATTTCTTTACTTAGAAAAATAGTCGTTTTTTTAGTCTAATTCTATTTGGAGAAATTTACTATTTTCAATAGCTCTTAAATGGTGTGTTTCTTGTGGAGAGAGGCTAATAAGGCTATCTTTTTCAAGGATATGTTTCTGATCACCAAGGATAATTTCAAGTTTTCTTTCCAAAACATTTATTAATTTTGGATGAGGGCATCGTTCATTTTTCAGTCCCCGGCTGATGATTTTAATGGTATTGAATAAACCTTCATCTTTAATCATTCCTAACGGGGACATAAGACTTATTTTTCCAAATTGATATTCTGAACTTTAAAAACCATTTTGTAAGAATAAATTTTGCCAATCATCTATTTTTAGAGGAGCAACGTTAACATTCATAGTATGTCTAAGTTGATCGATCAGCTTGGCAGTGTCTTCATCTTGATAAGAAACATCATGTGTGAGTAAACGTCCACCAGGTTTTAGGACACGTAAGTACTCTTTTATGGCTTTCTCCTTAGCTGAATTGTTAAGCATCGTTAACATTGCTTCGTTGATAACGATAAACTATTATCAGGAAAGGGCAGTCTGAGTGCATTTCCCTGAATAACTTCAATAAATTCTTCTAATTGGGCCTTTTTGACATTTTCTTTGGCCTTTTCTATTACTTTACTATCTAGATCAAGCGCTGTAATGTGACAGGAAAATGCTTTAGCGATATCGATGGAACTGGTACATTGATTACAAGCTACTTCTAGAACACGACTGTCAGCACTAAAGTGTCCTTTTTTGATAAGCCAATTCGTTGCTTGGACACCTCCTGGTCTTAAGCGTTTTTTCCTAGTCGTGCTAAGAATTGATGTCCAATTTCTTTATGTGGCAATAAGATCACCTCTTTCTTTTAATAGTAATATCATTTTTTCTTAATTATAACACATAGATGCTAAGATAACAAGGAGTAATAGTGATTGAATGGTATAAGTGATGAATTTTAGAGAGCGTTTTCTTTTAACTAGGGGTGTGATGCCAAAACTAGAATGGCATAGAGAACCATACATCTCAAAAGGTCTTCCTTAGATAAAACTAGTTGTTTTTATATCTGTCAGAAAAATCATAATTTATTTTTGATATAATGATTTTTTGAGTATTTAATTTATATGTTATAATGAAAAAAACTAAAAAAGAGGAATATCATGTCATACGAACAAGAATTTTTAAAAGACTTTGAAGAGTGGTTACAATCGCAAATAAGTATCAACCAAATGGCAATGGACAGTGCAAAGAAAGTTTTAGAGGAAGATAAGGATGAGCGAGCAGCAGATGCGTATATTCGTTATGAGAGTAAGTTAGACGCTTATCGCTTTTTGCAAGGGAAATTTAATAACTATCATAACCAAAAATCTTTCCATGATTTGCCTGATGGTCTTTTTGGACAACGTCATTATTAAAAGGTTTATCGCTAGAAAGCTTGTCAAATAGGCATTTCTATGATACATTGTTATAGTAGTTTTTAGATACTATGATAGATTTCATAAATGAGGAGAAAGCATTATACAATGGCAAAGCGTATTAAACCGAATAAAAAAAGAGAGCTTTTGAAAGCTAAAGGGATCAATTGGAAGGATGTTCGACTATCTCAAACTTTACAAGAAGTCGCATTACCGAAAAAGACGGCTCCTGAAGCGCCAAAGGCAGTCGATCTTTTAGAAGGTTTAACTGCTAATAAACAAGATGTTTTAAAAGAAGCTGGCCTTGTCAGCCTTGAAGCATTTGCGAAAGTAAGTGAAGCAGATGTTTTAGCACTAAAAGGTATTGGTCCAGCAGCTATTAAACAGTTAGTTGATAATGGTGTTGTTTTTGCAAAATAATTTGATTTACCTTGCGAAAGTAGCCTTATTTTGCTAGAATAAATTAACTTAGAGGTGTTTTGAAATCCCATTTGTCACAGGAAGCGGTCATACTGAGAAATCCGCACAAATGTCAAAGCTTGTTGCTAAGTCCAATAATTGAAACAAAACGAGTTGCGGATGTTATCATCCGAATTTGGGTGGTACCGCGGAAATCGTAACACGAAATTCGTCCCTGTCAGAATTGACAGGGATTTTTTGTATTTAGGAGTGAGGAGATTGAAGTATATGCAGATTCTAGAAGATTTCGATGGCAAAGCATTACCAAAACTAGAAACGGATCGGCTTATCTTGCGTCAGCGAACGGTGGGGGATGTCCCAGCCATGTTTGATTACGTTTGCTTGGAAGAGGTTGCCTATCCAGCAGGACTCAGCCCAATAGCTTCTTTAGAAGATGAGTACGATTATTTTGAAAATCGCTACTATCAAAATCTGGAAAAGGCAAAATTACCATCTGGTTATGGTATTACCGTTAAAGGAAGTGATCGTATTATCGGATCCTGCGCCTTTAACCATCGCCATGAAGACGATGTTTTCGAGATTTGCTATCTGCTTCATCCTGACTACTGGGGTCATGGCTATATGACAGAAGCTGTCGCCGCTTTGATTGAAGTCGGTTTTACCCTTCTCAATCTCCACAAAATCGAAATCCGCTGCTATGATTACAATAAGCAAAGCCGGCGCGTGGCAGAAAAACTAGGATTCACCCTTGAAGCTACCATTCGTGATCGTAAGGATAATCAAGACAATCGCTGTGTCAATTTGATATATGGTTTGCTGAGGAGTGAGTGGGAGTAATTATTCTACTCTTCATAGAAGTTACTAGATCGACTAATTTGGCTGTGCAGGGCACTTAACTAAGTCATCAATAATATCGTAGATATGGAGGAGACAAATGATTAAGATACTTGGAGAAATCGTAGATAACCAGCTACCTGTTGTGGAAACGAATCGTCTGTTGTTGCGTCAACGCAAGTTAGAAGATGCTAAGGAGATATTTGAATTTGTCAAACTTGATGAGGTGAGTTATCCAGCAGGTTTTCCGGCTGTTAAAAGCTTGGAAGAAGAGATAACCTATATTCAAGAGATTTATCCAACTAATCTTGAAAAAGAAAAGTTACCCTCTGGTTATGCTATTACTCTAAAAGGCGATGATAAGGTAATTGGTTCAGTAGATTTTAACCATCGCCACGAAGATGACATTTTTGAAATTGGCTACCTGCTCCACCCTGATTATGGGGGACAAGGCATTGTGCCAGAAGCAGCTTCAGCCCTTGTGGAGATAGGTTTCACACTGCTAGGACTACATAAGATTGAGCTGGGATGCTATGACTATAATAAGCAAAGTCAGGCGGTTGCGCGCAAATTAGGTTTTACTTTAGAGGCTAATATTCGTGATCGAAGAGATGCCCAGGGGAAACGTTGTGGCGATATGCGCTTTGGTTTACTGCGAAGCGAGTGGGAGAAAAAAAGAAGATGAATATTATTATCATCGGAGCACAAGCTTCTGGGAAAATGACAATTGGTCAGGAAATCGCAAAACAGACAGGCATGACCTTATTCCATAACCATGATTCTATAGATTTTGTTTTACGCTTCATGCCATGGTCTCCAGATAGTATTGCTCTAACGGAGTCTATTCGCTTTAAATTTTTTGAAACGTTTGCTAAGACTGGTCAAGAAATGATTTTTACTATTGTAATTGATTTCAATGATTCAAGAGATGTAGTATTTCTAGAAAAGATTCAAATAGTTTTTCAATCTCACAACCAAGAGGTATTATTTGTAGAATTAGAAACAGAGCTAAGTGAGCGTCTCAAACGAAATCGCACAGAAAATCGCCTCAAGCATAAGCCTTCAAAACGTGATATCAAATGGTCAGAGAGCGATATTTGTTCAACCATGGATTACGCTATCTTTAATCCTGAAGTAGCCCCAGAAGCGCTTACATATTATCATAAAATCAATAATACTTGCTTAACTGCTACTGAAACAGCATATCTTATTATTCAAAAAATAAACCAAATCAAGGAGAAAAACTAATGTCAAAAGAACTATCACCAAAATACAATCCTGCCGAGGTTGAGGAAGGCCGTTATCAAACTTGGCTTGACCAAGATGTTTTCAAGCCATCAGGGGATACTGAGGCTAAGCCTTATTCTATCGTAATTCCACCACCAAACGTTACGGGTAAATTGCACTTGGGTCACGCTTGGGATACAACTCTACAAGATATCATTATTCGTCAAAAGCGTATGCAGGGCTTTGATACACTCTGGCTTCCAGGTATGGACCACGCTGGTATAGCCACTCAAGCTAAGGTTGAGGAGCGCCTTCGTGAGCAAGGCATTTCACGTTATGATCTTGGTCGTGAAAAATTCCTAGATAAAGTTTGGGAATGGAAAGACGAGTATGCAGCAACTATTAAATCTCAGTGGGGAAAAATGGGTCTTTCGGTTGATTATAGCCGTGAGCGTTTTACCCTTGATGAGGGACTTTCAAAAGCGGTAAGAAAAGTCTTTGTTGATTTGTACAATAAAGGTTGGATCTATCGTGGGGAGTTCATCATTAACTGGGATCCAGCAGCTCGCACAGCCCTTTCAGATATTGAAGTTATTCACAAGGATGTTGAGGGTGCTTTCTATCATATGAATTATATGCTGGAAGATGGCTCACGCGCCCTAGAAGTAGCAACAACTCGTCCTGAGACTATGTTTGGAGATGTGGCTGTAGCGGTAAATCCAGAAGATGCACGTTACAAGGATTTGATTGGTCAAAATGTTATCCTTCCTATCATCAATAAACCTATTCCAATCGTCGCTGATGAACACGCTGATCCAGAATTTGGAACAGGTGTGGTTAAGATTACGCCGGCTCACGACCCTAATGACTTTGCTGTAGGTCAACGCCACAACTTACCACAAGTTAACGTTATGAACGATGATGGTACTATGAATGAACTTGCGGATGAATTTAATGGTATGGATCGTTTCGAAGCTCGTAAGGCAGTAGTCGCTAAATTAGAATCGTTAGGAAACTTAGTAAAAATTAAAAAAACGACTCATTCTGTTGGTCATTCAGAACGAACAGGCGTTGTGGTTGAACCACGTTTATCTACTCAATGGTTCGTCAAGATGGATCAATTGGCTAAGAATGCCATTGCCAACCAAGATACAGAAGACAAGGTAGAGTTTTATCCACCACGATTTAACGATACTTTTATGAGCTGGATGGAAAATGTCCATGACTGGGTTATCTCTCGTCAATTATGGTGGGGACACCAAATTCCTGCATGGTACAACGTCAATGGTGAGATGTATGTTGGAGAAGATGCCCCAGAGGGTGACGGATGGACACAGGATGAAGACGTTCTAGACACATGGTTTAGTTCTGCTTTATGGCCGTTTTCAACAATGGGATGGCCAGACACCGAAGCAGCTGACTTCAAACGCTACTTCCCAACGTCAACCTTGGTAACTGGATACGATATCATCTTCTTCTGGGTATCGCGCATGATTTTCCAATCCCTTGAATTTACAGGACGCCAACCATTCTCAAATGTTCTTATTCATGGACTCATCCGTGATGAAGAAGGACGTAAAATGTCTAAATCACTCGGCAACGGGATTGATCCGATGGATGTCATTGAGAAATATGGTGCGGATGCCCTTCGTTGGTTCCTCTCAAATGGTTCAGCCCCTGGTCAAGATGTGCGTTTTTCATACGAAAAAATGGATGCTTCGTGGAATTTCATTAATAAGATTTGGAACATTTCACGCTATATCCTTATGAATAACGAAGGTTTAACGTTGGATCAAGCCAGAGAAAATGTGGAAAAAGTTGTTAATAGTCAAGTTGGAAATGTAACAGACCGTTGGATTCTCCACAATTTAAATGAGACTGTGGGTAAAGTTACTGAAAACTTTGACAAGTTTGAATTTGGTGTTGCTGGTCACATCCTTTACAACTTTATCTGGGAAGAATTTGCTAATTGGTACGTTGAGTTAACAAAAGAGGTTCTTTATAGTGACAATGAAGACGAGAAAGTCATCACTCGCTCTGTTCTTCTTTATACCTTAGATCAAATCTTGCGTCTTCTTCATCCAATCATGCCATTTGTGACAGAAGAAATTTTTGGACAATATGCAGAAGGATCAATTGTCCTTGCAAGTTATCCACAAGTTAACGCGACATTTGAAAATCAAACAGCTCACAAAGGCGTTGAAAGCTTGAAAGATTTGATTCGTTCAGTGCGAAATAGCAGAGCAGAGGTCAATGTTGCTCCATCTAAACCAATCACTATCTTGGTTAAGACAAGTGACAGCGAACTCGAAAGCTTCTTCAAAGACAATAGCAACTACATCAAACGCTTCACAAACCCAGAGACGCTTGAAATCAGCTCAGCAATTGCCACACCAGAACTTGCCATGTCATCAGTCATCACAGGTGCAGAAATTTTCCTCCCACTTGCTGACCTCCTTAACGTTGAAGAAGAGTTGGCACGACTTGAAAAAGAACTTGCTAAATGGCAAAAAGAACTAGATATGGTTGGCAAAAAACTC
This sequence comes from Streptococcus sp. FDAARGOS_520, assembly GCF_003812685.1. NCBI lineage: Bacteria > Bacillati > Bacillota > Bacilli > Lactobacillales > Streptococcaceae > Streptococcus > Streptococcus sp. FDAARGOS_520. The sequence goes on from NZ_CP033810.1 coordinate 1,443,754, forward strand.
AGCAACGAGCGCTTTGTAGCTAACGCTAAACCAGAAGTCGTCCAAAAAGAAAAAGATAAACAGACCGACTACCAAACTAAATACGACGCAACCATAGCACGTATTGAAGAAATGAAGAAGTTGGTGAGGTAAAAAAATTAAAAAACGCTATCATAAATGATGGCGTTTTTTGATATAATTTGATTATGGATCTTTAGAGATAATAAGTAGAAATTGTGCAGCCTTATTATGTATAGTCGCTTTAAACTGTTTGATGCTAGTTCTTATGCTATAATAACTCTATCAATGTCAAAGGAGTTTTTATGTCAAAGGTAAGGTATGGTGTTGTGTCAACGGCAAAGGTGGCGCCTCGTTTTATTGAAGGAGTCCGCTTAGCAGGAAATGGTGAAGTTGTGGCTGTATCGAGTCGAACTCTTGAGTCTGCGCAAGCTTTTGCCAACAAATATCATCTCCCAAAGGCTTACGATAAGTTAGAGGATATGTTAGCAGATGAGTCAATTGATGTGATTTATGTGGCAACAATTAATCAAGACCATTATAAAGTTGCTAAAGCAGCTCTGTTAGCGGGAAAACATGTGTTGGTAGAAAAGCCTTTCACATTGACTTACGACCAAGCGAATGAATTATTCGCTTTGGCAGAAAGTTGTAATCTGTTTTTGATGGAGGCACAAAAATCGGTATTTATTCCGATGACACAAGTGATTAAAAAATTACTTGCCTCTGGTGAAATAGGAGAAGTGATCTCCATCTCATCTACAACAGCCTACCCAAACATTGACCATGTAACATGGTTTAGAGAACTTGAGTTAGGTGGAGGAACAGTGCATTTTATGGCGCCCTACGCCCTGTCTTATTTACAATATCTATTTGATGCGACTATAACTCATGCTAGTGGGACTGCGACTTTTCCAAAAGGTCAAAGCGATAGTCAATCCAAACTACTCTTGCAATTATCAAATGGGGTCCTCGTAGATATCTTCTTGACAACACGTCTAAATTTACCGCATGAAATGATTATTTATGGAACTGAAGGTCGTCTAATCATTCCACATTTTTGGAAAACCACTCATGCAAAATTGGTGAGAAATGATACTAGTGCGCGAACGATTCAAGTTGACATGGTTAGTGATTTTGAGAAAGAAGCTTATCATGTTAGTCAAATGATTTTAGAAGGGCAAAGGGTAAGTCATATCATGACGCCTCAGTTGACGCTGTCAGGTGTTAAGATTATAGAAGACTTATACCGTTCATGGGGGAAATGATGCTGGCTATCTAGCATATTAATAAGGAGTACTAGATGTTATTTTAGTAGTCCTTTTTTGTTTTGCTCTCATAAGGTTAATTAGATTTAAAAGGGTTTTCTACTTGTTTTTTCTCGATTTTTATTTCATAATGTAGACAAGTTTAGAGTGAGGTGCTTCTATGTTTTCGAGCGATTTTGGATTTGAGATAATTAATGTTGACGACCTATCCTTGCAAGAGGAGAGATTTTTACCTTCAGAATTGCTGGCTTATGCACGTGATGAAAATGAGTCTTCTTTCGTACGTGATATTGAGGGGCATTTGGCACTTGTTTACCAGCTTTTGGATACGCAAGGTCACGTTGATGATGTTCGTCATGTGCCGAGAGTGATACCAGTGACTCTATTTTTGAAAGAAGATGGCTTGTTTGTATTAGCTAATCATAAAAATATTAACCTTGTAAAAAAAGCACTTAATCGTGTTGAAAAGGTAGATTCTCCGAAACACCTCTTATTATCATTAGTGACTGCTTTCTCAAAGCAATATTTTGATGTTTTAGATACTATTTCTGAAGAAAGAGATAAACTAATCAATGATTTGCGTAAAAGACCAAACAAATCGAACTTGGCAAGGCTGGCAAATTTACAAAGTGGAACAGTACACTTAATGATGGGAACTAAGCAAAATTTTGAAATGCTGACCGATTTACAAAACATTGAGCAAGATAAAGAGAACACTAGAAATGAAAAGATGCAACTTCAAGATGCTATTATTGAAGCAAGACAATTATCTAACATGTGTTCCTTAAATTCACAGGTTTTCCAAGAACTTTCTTCTTATAATAATGTCCTCAGCAATAACCTTAACGACAATGTAACTACTTTAACAATTATTTCCATTGGTATTTCCATTATTGCTATGGTTACCAGTTTTTATGGAATGAATGTTAAGTTGCCTTTTGATAGTGTGGATGCTGTCTGGGTATTGATTATTTTAATTACGACTATCATTACTATTATGCTCTCTATTGTTATGTACATTTAGAGTCTGTCAATAATCTTGTGTAAACACTCTAGCAAAGCTGATATTGTTAATCAAATAGGCTTTCAAGTGTGTCCGTACATTGGCCAAAACCTTTGTGGATTCGTTGTCCTTGCTTGAAGTTGTAATCACTAAATAGTGTGACGAGATAGCGTTCTAGGGATTCTTCATTGGGAAAGACGACTTTCTTTTTGGTTTGACGTTTGATTTCTTTGTTAAGTGATTCAATAAGGTTGGTCGAGTAGATACTTCCCCAGATCTGATGAGGAAATTCATAAAAGATCAATAGATTTTCGATTGATTCTAAGGTCTCTATTACCTTCTTGTAGTGTGGTTTCCACTCATTGATAAAGCTATCTAAGGCTTGCTTTGCTTCCTCTACATTGATCGCGCGATAAATTGTTTTAAACTGCTCCAAAATTAGAGCACGATCTGCTCGTTTCACCTTACTTGCAATATTTCGGCCAATATGGACAAGGCAACGCTGTTGTTTGGCCATTGGAAAGGCTTGCTGGATAAGCTGATCAAGTCCATTAAAACCATCACTCACAACAAGAGAGACTTGTTGTACACCTTGACCCTTAAATCTTTCTAGAAGGTCTGACCACGAAGCATTGTTTTCATTGGGTGCGATGTCATATCCAAGGATAGCCTTATGCCCATATGATGTGACGCCTAGTGCAATGTGGATGCATTCCTTACTAACTGTACCACGTCTCAGAGGAAGGTAAGTCCCATCAAGATATAATACGGTATAGTTAGCTTCTAAGGAACGTTCATGAAAGCTAGCCACGTTTTCCTGTGTCGCTTTCGAGATATTAGATACTGTTGCTGGACTGTAATGATGACCATACATACGCTCAATGATGTCGCTGATTTCACGTGTTGTGACTCCAGTTCGATAAAGCTTGATAACCATTTCTTCTAAATGATTGTCTCGACGACCGTAACTTGGGATTAAGGCTGGACTGAACTCCCCGTTTCGATCTCTAGGGATCAACAAATTAACAACACCATACTTGGTCTCAAATCGACGTGTATAAGCACCATTACGACTATTACCGGTGTTGTAACCTGCCTTATCGTATGGTTCATAGCCAAGGAAGGCGGATAGCTCCACTTGGAGAAGGTCATTCATGGCAGTTTCAAGAGACGAACGGAAAAATTCATCAATATCTTGTTTTTGAGCTAGGAAGTTAAGTAATTCTGTGGTAAACTGGGTCATGGGAATAAATCTCTTTCTAGTGAAGTCTCGCAACTCTACTATACAGGATTTATTCCTTTTTGTGTTTACACAAGATATTTTACACTACCTACATTTATGTCCATAAAGAGGATAATCATCCCAAACATAAATAGAGAATTAATAAGAGGGTACTATCAATTAGTTTAGTTTTAAGCATGGTAACATGCTTTTTTTGTACGAAGAAACTTTAGCGCAAGGCAGAATTCATCTTTGACTTTGAGCTTGCTTTCTAGCTCTTAAAACGACATAATAGAGGATAATGTACAGTGAATAGAGAGGTTACTATGTCAATAGAATCAGATTTTTTCCGGAAAAAACGTTTTATTTTTTCATCGCTTGAGGAGTTTGGATTTATCAAATCTGACCAAGAGTATATCTATTGTCAAACATTTATGGATAATGACTTTAAAGCTATTATCACGATTTCATTGGATGGAAAGATAGCTGGTAAGGTTATTGATTCGGCACTTGAAGAAGAATATTTACCGCTTCGAGCAGCAAATTATAATGGTTCGTTTGTTGGCGAAGTACGATCGGCTTATATGGCTATATTAGGTGATATTTCAGATTCTTGTTGTAAGGACTTATTATTTACCAAAGATCAAAGTAATCGTTTAGCGGAGAAGATAGCTAAAACTTTTGAAGATTCAGTTGATTATCCATTTGCGAAGCACCCACAATATGCTTCCTATCGTGTGTCAGGTAAATGGTATGCTCTGCTTTTTCCATTGAAGATGGGGAAACTAGAAAATGTTCCAGCTCAACTGTCAGAAGATGAGGTTGAAGTTTTGAATATTAAAGTCAATCCTCAAGATATGGAAATACTTTTACAAAAAGAAGGTATTTATCCTTCTTATCATATGTCTAAAAAGACTTGGGTATCTATCGTTTTAGACAATACTTTGTCTGATATAGAAATTTTTAAATTGGTATCAGATAGTCGTAAGCTTGTTTCTCACAATAAAAAATCAAATTCTGAGCCAGAGTTTTGGATTATTCCTGCTAATCCTAAATTTTACGATATTGATAAGGAGTTTGCAGAGCATCAATTGATTGATTGGACTCAAAAAGGAAAGATTGCGGTGGGAGATTATGTGTTTATTTATATTACAGCACCTATTCGTGCTTTGCGCTATGTCTGTCAAGTGATAGAACGTGACCTTAAAACAAGTACTTACTTAGGAGCAAGAGATGTCAAAGCTTATATGCGACTCAAACTGATAAGGCAATTTGAAGATTCTACCTATCCTGTAGCATTTTTAGCAGAACACGGCGTTAAGACTGTGAGAGGACCACGGCGAATGACCAAGGAATTGCGACAAGTCATGGCAAAAACAATTCTAGAGTAATGACTTTCAGAAAAAACTTGTAAAAAAGTCAGAATAATTCTACAATTCCTCTTCCATTTTGTTACTTGAAGGAGTATAATAGCTCTAACATTTTATAATTTAAGGAGGAACATATGAAGAAAAGCTTTATTCATCAGCAACAGGAGATTTCTTTTGTCAAAAATACTTTTACACAATATTTGATTGATAAGTTAGAAATCGTCGAAGTGCAAGGACCTATTCTTAGTCAGGTCGGGGATGGTATGCAAGATAATTTATCTGGTATTGAACATCCTGTATCGGTGAAAGTCCTTAATATACCTGAAGCTGAATTTGAAGTCGTTCACTCATTGGCTAAATGGAAACGCCATACTTTGGCAAGATTTGGGTTTAATGAGGGAGAAGGTCTTTTTGTTCATATGAAAGCTCTTCGTCCAGATGAAGATTCTCTTGATCCAACACACTCAGTTTACGTAGATCAGTGGGACTGGGAGAAGGTCATTCCTGATGGTAGACGTAATTTGGACTATCTAAAAGAAACTGTGGAAAAAATCTACAAAGCTATCCGCCTAACAGAGCTTGCCGTGGAAGCTCGTTTTGATATTGAATCCATTTTACCAAAGCGTATTACCTTTATTCATACAGAAGAATTGGTAGAAAAATACCCAGACTTAAGCCCTAAAGAGCGTGAAAATGCCATCGCTAAGGAGTATGGCGCAGTCTTTTTGATTGGTATTGGTGGAGAGTTAGCAGATGGTAAACCACATGATGGTCGTGCACCGGACTATGATGACTGGACAACACCATCAGAAAATGGTTTTAAAGGTCTCAATGGTGATATTTTAGTGTGGAACGAACAGCTTGGAACTGCCTTTGAACTATCATCAATGGGAATTCGAGTTGATGAAGATGCTCTTAAACGTCAAGTTGTTCTCACCGGTGATGAAGATCGTTTAGAGTTTGAGTGGCATAAGACGCTATTACGTGGTTTCTTCCCTCTGACTATTGGTGGGGGAATTGGTCAATCACGATTAGCTATGTTCTTGCTTCGTAAAAAACATATTGGAGAAGTACAGTCAAGTGTCTGGCCAAAAGAAGTCAGAGATACCTTTGAAAATATATTATAAAAAATCAGCCAAGCAGTTTTGTTTGGCTGATTTTAACAATAAGTTTATTTTTGGCTTAAGAAAGTTTGGATTTGTTGAGGTGTAGCTTGGCTTCCTTGAACAAGATATTTAGTCATTTTTCCTTGTTGATAATGTGCTAAATTTGGAACAGTGGTAATATGATGCTTTTTGAAAAAACTCTTCAATCGTTTCCCTTTGTATTTTTGACTATCAAGGTAGTAAATTTTTGAATGAAGTGTGGCTTGAGATTTTAATAATTTTGGTAAGAAAGCTCTACAATATTGGCAAGTTGGACGTCCTATAAAAATAGTCGCTTCAGATTGTTGACTTTTGCTTACTAACGCCTTATCTGTGATGGCGATTAAGTCACTATTTGTTATCATGTGTTGGTATTGTTGTTGAGAAATAGTCATGGTGTCAGCGCTACTTAAGTTTGATTTTAGCGTTGTAAGGCATAATATGGCTATTAAAGTTAATAATAGTTTTTTAATCATTATGGGAACCTCGTTTCTCTTACTGCTAGCTTATCATATCAAAAAAGAAGGAAAAGAGATACTATCTTCTCTGTTTGTTATAAGCAATTTTTTGATAACTCTACCTTATTTTTTGTTATAATAGTGGTTATGAGAGTAGTAGCAGGAACATTTGGAGGGCGTCCTTTAAAAACGCTTGATGGAAAAACAACTCGTCCAACAACTGATAAGGTTAAAGGCGCTATTTTTAATATGATTGGTCCTTTTTTTGAAGGTGGTCGTGTTTTAGACCTTTTTTCTGGCAGTGGTAGCTTAGCTATTGAGGCGATCTCAAGGGGAATGGACCAAGCTGTCCTAGTTGAAAAAGATAGGCGTGCGCAGGTCGTTATTCAAGAAAATATTGCAATGACTAAGAGTCCGGAGCAATTTCAATTATTAAAAATGGAAGCCAACCGTGCTTTAGAACAATTAACGGGACAATTTGATTTGGTCTTGTTGGACCCGCCATATGCTAAGGAAGAAATTGTAAAGCAAATCCAAATCATGGATAGCAAGGGTTTATTAGGCGATGATATCATGATTGCTTGTGAAACGGACAAATCAGTTGATTTACCTGAAGAAATTGCTTCTTTTGGGATATGGAAACAGAAAATTTATGGCATTTCTAAAGTAACGGTCTACGTTCGTTAGGAGGCTTTGGTATGGATTACAAGTTAGTGATGATTATTCTCATCTTAGTCATATTGATTTATTTGTTGTTGCGCCTTCACTATTTAGAAGAGTTGCTAAAACATTATCACTTCAAAAATGATGAAGGAGTTTGTTCATTATCAAGAACAAAAAATCCATTGTATCTATTAATGGCAATGATTACTTTTTTGCCAAATCTTATCAATTGGATAGCTAATGGTTTTGAGGCAATAGACATTGTTCGCCTGATTCCTGTGGTAGTCTTTTTATGGTTGTATTATTGTGGAGATGACGACGAATGACAAAGAAAGCTTTATTTACAGGTTCATTTGATCCTGTTACTAATGGACATTTAGATATTATTGAGCGCGCCAGCTATCTATTTGATCATGTTTACATTGGGTTATTTTATAACCTTGAGAAGCAAGGTTACTTTTCGATTGAGTGCCGTAAAAAAATGTTAGAAGAAGCTATCCGTCAGTTTAAGAATGTTTCAGTTTTAGTGGCGCAAGATAGACTGGCTGTTGACTTAGCAAGGGAAGTGGGAGCAAAATATTTTGTTCGAGGTCTGCGTAATAGCCAGGATTTTGATTATGAAGCCAATTTGGAGTTTTTTAATAAACAGTTGGCAGATGATATTGAGACAGTTTATTTATCAACGTCGCCATCTTTGAGTCCGATATCATCTAGTCGCATCCGTGAATTGATACATTTTAAGGCTTCTGTGAAGCCTTTTGTTCCAAAGAGTGTTGTTAGAGAAGTGGAGAAAATGAGTGAAGAATAGAGATCCAAAAAGAAAACATAAAAGTTTACTAGGTCTGCTTAAATGGTGGATTATAGGTTTTGCTTTTTTATTGTTAGTATTAGCAAGCCTTGTAGTGAGACTACCTTATTATTTGGAAATGCCAGGTGGAGCTTATGATATCCGTTCGGTATTGAAAGTGAATAAAAAGGCTGATAAAGCTAAGGGTTCGTACAATTTTGTAGCGGTATCTGTCAGTCAAGCAACGCCAGCTCAGGTTCTTTATGCTTGGTTAACTCCTTTTACAGAATTATCTAGTAAAGAGGAGACAACAGGTGGCTTTAGTAATGACGATTATCTCAGAATTAATCAATTCTACATGGAGACTTCTCAAAATGAGTCCATCTATCAAGCTTTAAAGTTAGCTAATAAGCAAGTATCTCTTACTTATAAAGGAGTTTATGTGCTTAACTTAGCTAAAAATTCGACATTTAAAGATAGATTACATTTAGCTGATACAGTCACAGGAGTTAATGGCAAAAGTTTCAAAAATTCTTCTCAACTTATCAAATATGTTGCAGCTCTTCATCTAGGTGATAAAGTAAAGGTACAATACACAAGTCAAGGTAAAAAGAAAGAATCAGTTGGTAAAGTTATTAAACTATCAAACGGTAAAAATGGTATTGGTATCGGTTTGACAGACCATACAGAAGTATTATCTGATGTTCCTGTGGACTTTAATACTGAAGGTGTTGGAGGACCAAGTGCAGGTTTAATGTTTACTTTAGCGATTTACGACCAATTGGTTAAAGAAGATTTACGTAAAGGACGTAAGATTGCAGGTACTGGTACTATTGAGCAAAATGGGCATGTTGGCGATATTGGTGGAGCAGGTTTGAAAGTTGTTTCAGCGGCTAAAAAAGGAATGGATATTTTCTTTGTTCCTAATAATCCGATCGATAAAAATGCTAAAAAAGGCAAAACAAAGGTTCAGACGAATTATCAAGAGGCAAAAGCAGCAGCTAAGCGATTAGGTACGAAGATGAAAATTGTACCAGTTCAAAATGTTCAGCAAGCTATTGATTATTTGAAAAAAACAAAATAAACTCAAAGAGTTCGGGCGTCTGCTCGGCTTTTTTGTTTTGCGACATTTGACTATCAAAGTGCTAAAATGATAGTATGACAGAGCTTATAAGAATACTACATTTAAATGATCTGCACTCTCATTTTGAGAATTTTCCTAAGGTAAAACGATTTTTTCATGACAATCAAGCGCAGCCAATAGAGACGATTTCACTTGACTTGGGGGATAATATTGATAAAAGCCATCCTTTGACAGAAGCAAGCTCGGGAAAGGCTAATGTCCAATTGATGAATGAACTGGGTATTGAGCTTGCTACTATTGGTAATAATGAAGGAGTTGGTTTATCCAAAAAAGACTTGGACCAAGTCTACAAAGATTCAGATTTTACGGTTATTGTTGGCAATCTAAAAGATAACATAATCGAACCGAGTTGGGCAAAACCTTACATTATTTATGAGACGCAGCAAGGAACTAAGCTTGCCTTTTTAGCTTATACTTTTCCTTATTATAAAACCTATGAACCTAATGGGTGGACGATAGAAGATCCAATTGACTGTCTTAAATGCCATTTACAAATAAATGAGATAAAAGAGGCAAATTGTCGCATTTTGATGAGTCATTTAGGTATTCGTTTTGATACAAGGATTGCTCAAGAATTTTCAGAAATTGACCTTATTATAGGTGCACATACACACCATTTATTTGAGGAAGGGGAGCTAATTAACGGTACATATCTTGCAGCAGCTGGTAAATATGGTCGCTTTGTTGGGAGTATTGATATAACTTTTGATAATCATACACTAAAAGATATTTTAATCTCAACATGTGATACAAAACAACTAACTGGTTATCCTTCGGACAGTGACTGGCTAAGAAGATTGAGTCAGAAGGTAAAGAACAGCTTAGAAAAGAAAGTTTAATATCCTTTCCAGCACCATTATCATTAGAAGAATCGTACCAACTAGTCATGGATGCGATGCTGTTTTACGCAGGTGCAGATGTTGCTATTATCAATTCTGGCTTAATTGTTCAGCCATTTGAAAAAGACTTTTCGAGGAAAAATCTCCACGAATCATTACCTCATCAAATGCGCCTCGCTAAATTGACAGTGAGTAGTCAAGAACTTTTAGAGATTTATGAAACTATTTATCAACAAGGTCAATTTTTAGCGCAACAAAAGATTCATGGTATGGGCTTTCGTGGCAAGTGCTTTGGAGAAGTTTTACATTCGGGATTTGATTACAAAAATGGAAAAATAGTGTATAATGAGAAAGATATTGATGCCAAAGAAGAAGTGATTCTTGTAATCGTTGATCAGTATTATTTTGCATCGTATTTTGAGTGTTTAAAAACGAAAAAAGTAGACTTGCTTTTCCTGAATTACTCAGAGATGTGGCAGCAGATTATTTAATAAATATGACACTATAAATGAAAAATAGATAAATAAAGAGTAGAAGCTAGTCGTTTCTCTCAATGATTTTAGAGAAAGGAGTATTATGCGAAAAGAAGTGACACCAGAGATGCTTAACTATAATAAGTATCCTGGCCCACAGTTCATTCACTTTGAAAATATCGTTAAAAGTGATGATATTGAATTTCAACTTGTTATTAATGAAAAATCAGCTTTTGATGTGACTGTCTTTGGACAACGTTTTTCTGAGATTTTATTAAAATATGATTTTATCGTTGGCGATTGGGGTAACGAGCAGTTGAGGCTAAGAGGCTTTTACAAAGATGCTAGTACAATTAGAAAAAATAGCCGGATTTCACGTTTAGAAGATTATATTAAAGAGTATTGTAACTTTGGTTGTGCTTATTTTGTGTTGGAGAATCCAAATCCTAGAGATATTAAATTTGATGATGAAAGACCTCATAAGCGTCGTAAGTCAAGATCCAAATCACAATCATCAAAGTCACAAACTAGAAATAATCGTTCCCAGTCAAATGCCAATGCTCATTTTACAAGTAAAAAGCGTAAAGACACAAAACGCCGTCAAGAACGTCATATTAAAGAAGAGCAAGATAAGGAAATGACCTCTGCAAAGCAGCATTTTGTTATTCGTAAGAAAAAATAAGAAAGGGATAAACTGTAACCGTTTATTCCACCATGAAGAAAGAAAATATTATGCCTAAAAAAACTGATACACCCGCCTATAAACCCTCTATTTATAGCTTAACTCGCGATGAACTAATAGCTTGGGCTATTGAACATGGAGAAAAGAAATTCCGTGCTTCACAAATCTGGGACTGGCTCTATAAAAAGCGTGTGCAAAGCTTCGATGAAATGACTAACATTTCCAAAGATTTTATTGCACTTTTGAACGAGAATTTTGTTGTTAATCCTCTAAAACAACGTATTGTTCAAGAATCTGCTGATGGAACTGTTAAATACCTTTTTGAATTACCTGATGGCATGCTGATTGAGACGGTTTTGATGCGTCAACATTATGGTTTATCAGTATGTGTAACGACTCAAGTTGGTTGTAACATTGGTTGCACTTTCTGTGCAAGTGGTTTAATAAAGAAACAACGTGATCTTAACAATGGCGAAATCACTGCTCAAATTATGCTTGTTCAAAAATATTTTGATGAACGTGGACAAGGTGAGCGCGTTAGTCACATTGTGGTCATGGGAATAGGTGAACCCTTTGATAACTATACCAATGTATTAAAATTCTTGCGTACAGTTAATGATGATAATGGATTAGCTATTGGTGCACGTCACATTACAGTGTCTACTTCAGGTTTAGCACATAAAATTCGTGAATTTGCAAATGAAGGTGTACAAGTTAACTTAGCAGTATCTCTTCATGCTCCAAATAACGATTTACGATCAAGTATCATGCGTATTAATCGTTCTTTCCCTCTTGAAAAGTTGTTTGCGGCTATTGAATATTATATTGAGACGACTAACCGTCGTGTAACATTTGAGTATATTATGTTAAATGGTGTCAACGATACCCCAGAAAATGCTCAAGAGTTAGCAGATTTAACGAAAAAGATTCGCAAATTATCTTATGTCAATTTAATTCCTTACAATCCTGTCTCAGAACATGACCAGTATAGTCGTAGTCCTAAAGAGCGTGTAGAAGCTTTCTATGACGTTTTGAAGAAAAATGGAGTTAACTGTGTTGTTCGTCAAGAACATGGTACGGACATTGATGCAGCTTGCGGGCAATTACGTTCAAACACAATGAAACGCGATCGTCAAAAAGCGAAGGTAGGGCAGTAATGCTTAAAAGATTACTTACTGAAGATGGGGAATTGACAAAGATTAGTCGTCGTTTCGTTTGGATGTTAGTGATTATCTATTGTCTTATTATTGTCAGGATGTGTTTTGGGCCTCAAATTATGATTGAGGGGGTATCAACTCCGAATGTTCAGCGCTTCGGAAGAATTGTAGCTCTTTTAGTACCATTTAATTCTTTTCGTAGTTTAGATCAGCTAACTAGCTTTAAAGAGATTTTTTGGGTTATTGGTCAAAATGTAGTGAATATTTTACTGCTGTTTCCTCTCATTATAGGGTTACTATCCCTAAAGCCAAGTTTACGGAAATATAAAAGCGTTATATTACTTGCTTTCTTGATGTCTATTTTCATAGAGTGTACTCAAGTTGTTTTAGATATTTTAATAGATGCTAATCGGGTTTTTGAAATCGACGATCTATGGACAAATACCTTAGGCGGTCCTTTCGCCCTATGGACTTATCGAAACATAAAAGGTTGGCTTCTAACTATTAGAAAATGAAAATAATGTAAAGGCTATGATATTGTTCAAGCCTTTTACTATTTAAAAAGAATCACTTTAGTTGACGAAAGTAAGCTTATAGAGGCATAATAGAGAGTTGTTAAATGAGAATTTTAAAACACTTTTCATGTCTTCTGACTTAATTATGATGTTTTTCAATCTTTGAGAAAGGAAAAATATGTCTATTATAAAAAATTTGTGGTGGTTTTTTAAGGAAGAAAAGAAGCGCTATCTTATTGGAATTTTGTCATTAAGTTTGGTTGCGGTGTTAAATCTTATCCCTCCTAAAATCATGGGATCAGTTATTGATGCTATTACAACTGGAAAATTAACAAGACCACAATTGCTCTGGAATTTATTAGGTTTGGTTTTGTCAGCTTTAGCTATGTATGGGCTGCGTTATATTTGGCGTATGTATATTTTAGGGACTTCTTACAAATTGGGTCAAGTTGTCAGATACCGTTTATTTGAACATTTTACAAAAATGTCTCCTTCTTTTTATCAGAAATATCGTACAGGTGATTTAATGGCGCACGCGACCAACGACATCAATTCTCTAACACGTCTTGCAGGAGGAGGAGTTATGTCAGCAGTGGATGCCTCTATCACAGCATTAGTAACGCTTATCACCATGTTCTTTACTATTTCGTGGCAAATGACATTAATTGCGGTTATCCCTTTGCCCTTAATGGCCTTAGCAACTAGTAAATTGGGGCGAAAAACCCATGAAACCTTCAAAGAATCTCAGGCAGCCTTTTCAGAATTAAATAATAAAGTGCAAGAAAGTGTCTCTGGCGTCAAAGTGACTAAATCATTTGGTTATCAAGAACAAGAAATTGCTTCTTTTCAAGAGGTTAATCAGATGACTTTCGTGAAGAACATGCGGACCATGACTTATGATGTCATGTTTGATCCTTTAGTTCTTCTTTTTATAGGTGCCTCCTACGTATTAACATTGGCTATGGGAGCTTTTATGATTTCAAAAGGTCAAGTTACTGTTGGTGACTTGGTAACATTTGTGACGTATTTAGATATGTTGGTATGGCCCTTGATGGCGATTGGTTTCTTGTTCAATATGGTACAGCGTGGTAGTGTTTCTTATAACCGTATTAATAGCCTACTTGAGCAAGAATCGGATATAACTGACCCTTTAAATCCTATCAGACCTGTTGTCAATGGAACATTAAGATATGATATTGATTTCTTTAGATACGACAATGAAGAAACCTTAGCCGATATTCATTTCACCTTAGAAAAAGGTCAAACCTTAGGTTTGGTAGGTCAAACGGGATCAGGGAAGACAAGTCTTATTAAGTTATTGCTACGTGAACATGATGTGACTCAGGGAAAAATTACTTTAAATAAACATGATATACGTGATTATCGATTGTCTGAGTTACGTCAACTAATCGGTTATGTTCCTCAAGATCAGTTTTTATTTGCTACCAGTATTTTAGAAAATGTTCGCTTTGGAAATCCAACTCTATCTATCAATGCTGTTAAAAAAGCAACTAAATTGGCTCATGTTTACGATGACATTAAACAGATGCCAGCAGGATTTGAGACTCTAATTGGAGAAAAAGGAGTCTCATTATCTGGTGGACAAAAACAAAGGATTGCGATGAGTCGTGCCATGATTTTAGATCCAGATATTCTTATTTTGGATGATTCTCTATCAGCAGTGGACGCTAAAACGGAACATGCCATTATTGAAAATCTTAAAACGAATCGTCAAGGGAAATCGACTATTATTTCAGCACATCGATTATCAGCTGTTGTGCACGCAGACCTTATCTTAGTTATGCAAGACGGCAGAGTCATCGAGCGAGGTCAGCATCAAGAGTTGCTAAATAAAGGTGGTTGGTATGCTGAAACGTATGCCTCACAGCAATTAGAAATGGAGGAAGCATTTGATGAAGTCTAATCAATGGCAAGTCTTTAAGAGATTAATCTCCTATTTACGCCCTTATAAATGGTTTACAGTATTAGCTCTATCTCTCTTATTGTTGACGACTGTTGTTAAAAATATTATTCCTTTAATTGCTTCACATTTTATTGATCACTATCTGACAAATGTTAATCAAACAGCAGTTCTTATTTTAGTGGGATATTATTCAATGTATGTCTTGCAGACCTTAATTCAATATTTTGGGAATCTCTTTTTTGCGCGTGTTTCTTATAGTATTGTTAGAGATATTCGTAGAGATGCTTTTGCTAATATGGAAAGGCTTGGCATGTCTTATTTTGATAGGACACCGGCAGGATCTATAGTGTCACGTATTACTAATGATACTGAAGCAATATCTGATATGTTTTCGGGTATTTTATCGAGTTTTATCTCGGCGATATTTATTTTTACAGTTACTCTGTACACTATGTTGATGCTAGACATTAAACTAACAGGACTTGTCGCTCTTTTATTACCTGTTATCTTTATATTAGTGAATGTCTATCGGAAAAAATCAGTCACTGTCATTGCTAAAACGAGAAGTTTACTTAGTGATATCAACAGTAAATTATCAGAAAGTATTGAAGGAATTCGCATTGTACAGGCTTTTGGTCAAGAAGAGCGCTTGAAGACTGAATTTGAGGAAATTAACAAAGAGCATGTTGTGTATGCCAATCGTTCTATGGCTCTTGATAGTCTCTTCTTAAGACCGGCGATGTCTCTTTTAAAACTCCTAGCATATGCTGTTCTTATGGCTTATTTTGGATTTACAGGAGTTAAAGGAGGTCTTACGGCAGGATTGATGTATGCTTTTATTCAGTACGTTAATCGTCTCTTTGACCCTTTAATTGAAGTAACGCAAAATTTTTCAACCTTACAAACATCAATGGTATCAGCAGGGCGTGTGTTTGATTTGATTGATGAAACAGGTTTTGAACCAAGCCAAAAAAATACAGAAGCTTTTGTGAGAGAAGGAAATATCGAATTTAAAAATGTATCATTCTCATATGATGGAAAAAAACAAATCCTTGATAATGTTTCTTTTAGTGTTAAAAAAGGTGAAACGATTGCTTTTGTAGGAGCGACAGGTTCTGGAAAATCATCTATTATTAATGTCTTTATGAGGTTTTACGAATTTCAATCTGGACAAGTTTTATTAGATGGGAAGGATATTAGGGATTACTCACAAGAACAATTGCGAAAGAATATTGGACTCGTCTTACAAGACCCCTTTTTATATCATGGCACTATTAAATCTAATATCAAAATGTACCAAGACATCACCGATCAAGAGGTACAGGACGCAGCAGAGTTTGTTGATGCTGATCAATTTATTCAGAAGTTGCCAGATAAGTACGATGCAGCTGTTTCAGAACGTGGGTCAAGTTTTTCGACTGGACAACGCCAACTATTGGCGTTTGCCAGAACTGTGGCTAGTAAACCTAAAATTTTAATCTTAGATGAAGCGACAGCAAATATTGATTCGGAAACAGAGCAGATTGTACAAGATTCGTTAGCAAAAATGCGTCAAGGTCGAACAACAATTGCCATTGCTCACCGCTTATCAACCATTCAAGATGCTAATTGTATCTATGTTCTTGATAGAGGAAAGATAATTGAAAGTGGGAATCACGAGTCTTTATTAGACCTAAAAGGGACTTATTATCGTATGTACCAATTACAAGCTGGCATGATGGAGGTCTAGAAAATTTAGACTATTCAAAAGGCATAATCTGTGAGGTTTAGAGGTTGGAGTAGTTATTCCTCTAAGCCTTTTTTATATTTTACAATTAGTGTATAATGAGGTCAAAGTGCAAGGAAAGGTCTATAAAATGTTACTATTGGTAGATAATTACGATTCTTTTACCTATAATTTAAAGCAATATTTAAGTGTCTATAAAGAGGTATTCGTCATAAAAAATGATGTTCCTAACCTTTTTTTATTAGCTGAGAGCGCAGAAGCCATCGTCTTATCACCTGGACCAGGACACCCAAAGGATGCTGGGAAAATGGTAGAATTAATCAATCAGTTTATAGGAAAGAAACCTATTCTAGGTATCTGTTTGGGGCATCAAGCGCTTGCCGAGTGCTTGGGTGGGCGATTAAATTTAGCAAATCACGTTATGCATGGTAAACAAAGTTGGGTAACAATAAACGACCATACTAGTTTGTTTAAGGGAATTGATAGTCCAACCCAAGTTATGCGTTATCATTCATTGGTAGTGACTGATTTACCAGAGAATATTGCTGTTATTGCACGATCAAATGAGGATAATGAAATCATGGCATTCCATTGCCCCAGCTTAAAGGTATATGCGATGCAGTTTCATCCTGAGTCAATCGGGAGTATTGATGGAATGAAAATGATTGAAAACTTTTTGACGTTAATTAATGACTAAAATGTGTTAGTGTAGGATAATGACTCTCTATAAATAAAAGACAGTACCTTAGGTACTGTCTTTTATTTAGTTGTATAGATGAGTTAATCTGTTTGCAAATTTACGATAAATAATCAAGCAAATGGATGCTTTTAAGGTATCCCCAGGAATAAAAATAAGGTTAGAAAATAGTGATTTAGTTAAGGGTAGAGAAGTTTGAAAGGAAAGAACGATGCTACCACAAATATCAATCAATAGTACGCCAAATATCCAAATAATAAGGAATTGAACCCAGAGTTTTGTTGTTTTCACTTTCTCAAGCCCTAGGCCGATAAAAAAAGCTGCAAATGGATAAGTCAGCAGATAGCCTGCTGTTGGCCCAAACAGCGTTACGAGACCTGACCGTCCTCCTGGTAAAAATGGTGCACCAATAGCAACTAAGAGCAAGAAAATAGCCACAGCTAGGAAACCCTTCCTACTACCAAGCAGAGCACCTGCCAGCATAACACCAAGATTTTGTAAAACAATTGGGACTGGAATGAAACCTAATGGGATCCCTGGGATAAAACCTAAAACAATAAGTAGTGCAACCATGAGTGCAATATAGGTAGTTGTTCTTGTTTTCATTTAAATTAATTCCTTTTTAGTATGATTTAGTTGTAATTTTTCCAAGAATTCAATATCGGTATGTTGATTGCGACCGCCCTCTGTTAGGTAATTTCCCAAAAAAGTTGAGTCAACAAGTAAGGTGACTAATGATTCAAAATTCTCAAAATGGACCTCTCGTCCAGCGCTTAATCTTAATTCCTTGAAAGGAAAAACAAAACGCAACATGGCCATAATTTTTAAGCATTTAATGGGAGTCAAATAGTTATATTTTCCAAGAGGTGTTCCTTCAACAGCAAGTAAAAAATTGACAGGGATAGAATAGGGGTCCAGCTCTTTTAGTCTGAAAGCTAATGTGATGAGCCCCTCATCGCTCTCTCCCATACCACAAATGAATCCAGAACAAACATCAATGTCTTCATTGTGAATTCTTTCTAAAGTATCACAACGATCTTTGAAGCTATGCGTCGTTGCAATGTTGGGGTAGTTTTCTTCGGGGGTGTTGAGATTATGATTGATACGGTCAATTCCTGCTTGTTTTAGCTGATGAAGTTGTTCTCTATCCAAAAAACCAGCGGTAAGGCATATTTCTAGAGGGAGGCTTTTTTTGATTTCAGGGATGACTTGACATAACTGCTCAATTTCTCTCTTGCTAGGCTTAGTTCCACTCATCGCAATACAAAAGACGCTAGCACCATTTTGATGAGCGACAATAGCCTGTTTTAGAATGACATTTTGAGGAAGCAGACCAAATTTATCAATGTCAGCAGTGCTTTCTTTAGATTGAGAACAGTAACCACAATTTTCTGCACAAAGTCCTTGCTTAGCACTTAATAAAACGTTAAGGCGAATATTATTTCGGCTAACTTGATTTTTAAGGTATAAGGCAGCAGCGTAGATTTCCCACCAGTTCTCATCGCTATTTAGAATTTCCAGCGCTTGTTCATAAGAAATGCTAGTCTTTCCAGATAATATTTCGTCAGCCAAATGGATATAATTTGTTTGAAATGACATGATAGCCTCCTTTAACGAAATTAATAATAGCATAAAAAAACTATATTGTAAACTTAGTCGATGTCATAAGTTAACAATATAAAAAATTATGATATACTGGTCTTATATTTTGACGGGAGATAAGATGAAAAAACTATTTAAAAAAGCGATAGCTATGTGCCGAGATTTGCCGCTTAATTTTGTAATTGTTGAACTTAGTTTGTATCAAAGAGAGGATGGCTCATCTGATAATATTAAATGGATTTCTAAGAGAATTCTTGAGGTAACGGTAACTGATCAGCAATGGATTTACCATTTGAGGATGCTTAATTTACCAAAACTTAAGCCAATGTCACTAGCATCCAGTGACTGTCCTGCAAGGGAAGAGAAGGCTAGTCTTATTTCAATAGAAGAATGTCAAAAATTCACTAGCTTAGTGCGAGATAAAAATCCTTTTCACCAAGGGGAAGCAGCTATTGTGCCTGCGGCTCTATTATTGGAAAAAATAATGGAAGTTAGAAAAGGAAAAATAAAGGAGATTCATTTGACTTTTTTATCTCCAGTAAGGGTGAATCAAGAATTCTCAGTGCAAGTAGTGGATAACACAGTGATTATTTTTCAGCATCAAATATTATGGTGAGGGGAACATATGAAGAATAGAGATGTTTATATTGGTTTTGGGCTACGAACACCTATCGGTATAAAAGGGAAGCAATTTAAACATTACCGTCCAGAACTTTTAGGAGCACACCTTTTAAATCAAATAAAAAAAATAGAATCAGAATCTAACATTGATAGTATTATTTGTGGGAACACAGTTGGTACTGGGGGCAATATTGGTCGTTTGATGACTCTTTTTTCTGATTATGAATCCTATATTCCAGTACAAACGATTGATATGCAGTGTGCTTCATCAAGTTCTGCCTTGTTTTTTGGTTATCTAAAAATCAGTACCGGTATTAATGAAAAAGTTCTTGTTGGGGGGATTGAAAGTAGTTCTCTTCAACCTATGAGACGTTATGCTAAAGAAGATAATCGTAACGGAGAATATACAGTTGCTCAGTTTTCTCCTGACTCTTATGCTGAAACTGTAATGTTAGAAGGGGCCCAGAGAGTCTGTCAAAAATATGGTTTTAGAAGAGAAATGTTAGATAAATTGGCATTCTTGAGCCATAAACGCGCCTTAACAGCTAAACAAGGTGGCTATTTAGAAGAGGTAATCTTACCAATGGAAGGGATGCGAGATCAAGGCGTTAGAAAACTAAAAGAAACATTTTTTCCAAAATTACCAAGATTGATGGAAAATTCACCTTTGCTCACTATTGGAAATGTTTGTTTAATGCACGATGCTGCTGCATTTCTAACGCTTCAGAGTCAGAAAACAGAATTCCGGATTGTTCACATTGTAGAAGTAGCAGGAGATCCCAAGCTTAGTCCAGAATTGGTTCACACGGCTACGGAAAAACTATTAACAGAAACTCATACTAAAATATCGGATTATGATGCAATTGAATGGAATGAACCATTTGCAGCGATTGATGCTCTATTTAATCATTATTATCCTGAAGAGAGAGAAAAATTCAATATTTTTGGAGGGACATTAGCTTACGGACACCCTTATGCCTGCTCAGGAATTATTAATATCCTTCATCTTATGCAGGCATTAAAATATAAAAATAAACCTATGGGTCTAACTGCCATTGCAGGGGCAGGAGGAGTCGGAATGGCCATATCAATAGAGTACTTAGGAGTTAAGAATGCTTGAATCATTGAAAACGATAGTTAAAACCAATAGCGATAAAAAGTTATTTGATGGTGATTTACAGGTCAGTTATGGAGAATTTTATAACTTAGTAAGACAAGATATGGCGTCACAAGACAATAGGAAACATGTGATTAGCACACACTCTCTGCTTAACCAATTAGTAAGATTTGTTTCAAAGTTATGTCAAAAAGCTCTTCCTATTATTTGTAAACCTAACCTTACTCATAATGAAATAAGTCGATTAGAAAAAGAAGTGCAGTATGCTCCTCAACTAGCTGATTTTGGTGTTCTTTCTTCTGGGACTACAGCTGATGCTAAACTATTGTGGAGGAGCTTCACTTCGTGGTCTGATTTTTTTAGCATTCAGAATGCTTATTTTTCGGTCACTTCCAATAGCAAACTGTTTATTCAAGGTGATTTTTCATTTACTGGTAACTTAAATTTAGCGCTATCCCTTTTATTACTGGGGGGAACACTTGTTGTCACACAGAAAAATTCTGTAAAATACTGGCAGACTTTATGGGAAAAAACTGGTGTAACGCATCTATATCTGCTCCCTAGTTATCTCAAGTTAGTGGAACAATATAGCAAGGAGACTGCGTTAGACAATAAAACTATTATTACCTCTTCGCAATATGTCTCTGACTCATTACTGGAAGGTTTATATAGAAAGCATCCTAAAGTGTCAGTGAAAATCTTCTATGGTGCTAGTGAGCTCAATTATGTGTCATGGTACGATGGTCGTGATATCCGAGATAAGCCACAGTATGTTGGAGAAATCGTTCCAAATGTAGCTGTTAGGATTAAAGAGGGAAGAATTTTTGTAAAAACACCGTATAGTATCTGTGGCCTTTCAAGTGAATATTGTGCTGGTGATTATGGTGAACTGATAGATGGCAAATTATATCTATTTGGCCGTGGTGGTGATTGGTGCAATCAATCGGGCATTAAGCTCTATTTACCTAGATTAATCGAAAAAATAAAAACATGCCCTTATATCAAGGATGCAGTAGCATTTACAAAAGAGAGTCAAAGTCATGGACAAGAGTCACATTGCTGTATTGTTTTAATTGAAAATCAGATGCAACAAGAGTGTTTGAAGTGGTTATCGGAACATTTTGAAAAGAAGTATGGGTTTAAGCATTATCATATTGTATCTAAAATTCCTTTGATGCCATCTGGAAAAATTGATTATCAACAACTCAAAAGACAGTTAGCATGAGCTTTTACTAAAAAAATAAAATAGGGTTAATGGATTGTAAACCTCAGTTCTGATATTCTTTATTTTGAAAGATATCGTGATATAATGATAAAAAAGAAAGATAAGGAATAAAATGTTATCAAAAGCAAAATCACGATATATTATCCGTGAGATTATTAAGTTATTTCCAGATGCTAAACCTAGCTTAGACTTTACTAATGTCTTTGAGCTTTTGGTAGCTGTAATGCTATCAGCTCAAACAACTGATGCAGCTGTTAATAAAGTTACACCCGCCCTTTTTGAACGCTTTCCAAATCCTTTAGTTTTGGCACAAGCTGATCCCAAAGAGATTGAACCCTATATTTCTAAAATTGGGCTTTACCGTAATAAAGCTCGATTCTTAAATCAATGCGCTAAACAATTGATAGAGCATTTTGATGGAAAAGTCCCCCGAACTCGTCAAGAGCTAGAAAGTTTGGCTGGCGTTGGAAGGAAAACGGCTAACGTGGTCATGAGTGTTGGATTTGGTATTCCGGCTTTTGCCGTAGATACTCATGTCACTCGGATTTGTAAACACCACCAGATTTGCAAACAGTCGGCTTCTCCACTGGAAATTGAGAAACGAGTCATGGAGGTTTTACCACCAGAAGAGTGGCTAGCTGCACATCAATCCATGATTTATTTTGGTCGTGCAATTTGTCATCCTAAAAATCCAAAATGCGACCAGTACCCACAACTTTATCACTTTCCTGATAATTTAAAGTGATTAGAATAAAAGAGAGTAACTGGTGACGATTATATAAGCGATACTTAAAAACGGTAGAAAAGCTATCGTTTTTTTCATTTTTCTCATAACTAAACAATAAATAATTCCTAACCAAGCACCTATTTGAATAATAAAAAGCATTTGATGAAGAGGTAAAGATAAGCCAATTGTGGCTAAATAAAGGAAATCTCCACTTCCGATATTAATATCAACCACTTCAGCTAAAATCCCAAATAAACACAAAACAATAGAAACTTTTGTAATCGGTGTGAGAATTATCGTTGAAATGGTGAATAATATCCATAGAAAAATAGGATACTCTTGGTATTTTATATCATAATAACTTAAGATAAAACTCATGCATAAAGAAATAAAATAGATGGTAGACATAATCATAAAATCCTTTTTATAGTTTATATTTATATTCGAAAAATGGTAGAAAAGAGATTACGATTTCTATTATAGATAGTCAGTCTAACGTCATAATGACAATTAGCAAGCGGTTGCGGATTTTCTTGAAAATTGAATGGTTTTCTGTTAAAATTCATATATGAAAGTTTTATTCGATGTGCAGAATCTTTTGGAAAAATTTGGTATTTATGTTTATATTGGTAAACGTCTTTATGATATCGAAGTTATGAAGATTGAATTGCAACGTCTCTACGATAATGGTCTGATAAGTAGAGATGATTATTTAAAAGCAGAACTGATTTTAAGAAGAGAGCACAGACTAGAATTGGAGAAGGAAAATAAAAAATGAGTAAGAAATTATTGGGAATTGACCTCGGAGGAACGACCATTAAATTTGGTATCTTGACGCTTGAGGGAGAAGTACAAGAAAAATGGGCAATTGAGACCAATACTTTAGAAAACGGAAGACATATCGTTTCTGATATCGTTGAATCTCTCAAACATCGTTTGAGCCTCTATGGATTAACAAAAGATGACTTTCTCGGTATCGGTATGGGTTCTCCAGGAGCTGTTGATAGAACTAGTAAAACAGTAACAGGTGCTTTTAATCTAAATTGGGCTGATACTCAAGAAGTAGGTTCAGTTATTGAAAAAGAAGTTGGAATTCCATTTTTTATTGATAACGATGCTAATGTTGCAGCACTTGGTGAACGCTGGGTAGGTGCTGGTGCCAATAATCCCGACGTTGTTTTCGTAACCCTCGGAACAGGAGTAGGTGGAGGTGTTATCGCAGATGGTAACCTCATCCATGGTGTTGCAGGAGCAGGTGGAGAAATTGGGCATATGATTGTTGATCCAGAAAATGGATTTACGTGCACATGTGGTAACAAAGGCTGCCTTGAGACAGTTGCATCAGCGACAGGTGTTGTTAGAGTAGCACGTCAACTCGCAGAACAATATGAGGGTTCGTCTGCCATTAAAGCAGCGATTGACAACGGTGATACTGTTACAAGTAAAGATATTTTTATAGCAGCAGAAGATGGGGATAAATTTGCTAATTCTGTTGTTGAACGTGTATCACGTTACCTTGGACTGGCAGCAGCTAATATTTCAAATATTTTAAACCCTGATTCTGTGGTTATTGGTGGCGGTGTCTCAGCAGCAGGTGAATTTTTACGTAGTCGCGTTGAGAAATACTTTGTCACATTTGCTTTCCCACAAGTTAAAAAGTCAACTAAAATTAAGATTGCTGAACTAGGTAATGATGCTGGTATTATTGGTGCAGCAAGCTTAGCCAATCAACAAGCAAGTTAAGGAGATAAGGTATGGATATGTCTGTTATTTTAATTATTGTTATTCTTCTGGCTTTTGTTGCTTGGGCATCTTGGAATTATTGGAGGGTTCGTAGGGCAGCTAAATTTTTAGATAACGAGTCTTTTCAAAAAGAAATGTCACGAGGACAGTTAATTGATATCCGAGAAGCTGGTGCTTTTCATAGAAAGCATATTCTCGGAGCACGTAACATTCCAGCAAGTCAATTTAAAGTTGCCTTATCGGCTTTGCGCAAAGATAAACCTGTCCTCTTATATGACGCAAGCCGTGGTCAATCTATTCCAAGGATTGTTTTGTTACTCAGAAAAGAAGGTTTTAATCAACTTTACGTGTTAAAGGACGGTTTCAATTACTGGACGGGTAGAGTTAAGTAATATACTAAGGAGAGAGTTACTATTAATAACTCTCTTCACTTTTTGTAGAAATGAATTAAATTGAAAAAAGTAGAAAATAAATGGCATAAATAATGAAATGATGAAAAGTTTTCTTATCACAAATAGGCAGTTAATATGAAAACATTTACACTTGTGTAAATTCTGTTTTTTAAGAAAAATTGTGTTATAATTCATAAGTTAACAGAATTACATTATAAAATAGAGGAAAACATGACAAATTTAAGAACAGATATCCGTAACGTTGCGATCATTGCCCACGTTGACCACGGTAAAACAACTCTCGTTGATGAATTATTAAAACAATCACATACTCTTGATGAGCGTAAAGAGCTTGAAGAACGTGCAATGGATTCAAATGATATCGAAAAAGAACGTGGTATCACCATTCTTGCAAAAAATACAGCCGTAGCATACAACGATGTTCGTATCAATATTATGGACACACCTGGTCACGCGGACTTTGGTGGTGAAGTTGAGCGTATTATGAAAATGGTTGATGGTGTTGTTTTAGTCGTTGATGCCTACGAAGGAACAATGCCACAAACACGTTTTGTTTTGAAGAAAGCTCTTGAACAAAACTTAATTCCAATCGTTGTTGTAAATAAAATTGATAAGCCGTCAGCTCGTCCATCAGAGGTTGTTGATGAAGTTCTTGAACTATTTATTGAGCTCGGTGCTGATGATGATCAACTAGATTTCCCTGTTGTTTATGCTTCAGCTATCAATGGAACATCTTCAATGTCAGATGATCCTTCAGATCAAGAAAAAACAATGGCACCGATTTTTGATACTATCATTGATCACATTCCAGCCCCAGTTGACAACTCGGAAGAACCACTTCAATTCCAAGTTTCTCTTCTTGATTACAATGATTTTGTAGGACGTATTGGTATTGGACGTGTTTTCCGCGGGACTGTCAAAGTTGGAGATCAAGTTACTCTTTCAAAACTTGATGGTACAACTAAAAACTTCCGCGTAACAAAACTTTTTGGTTTCTTTGGACTTGAACGTAAAGAAATCCAAGAGGCTAAAGCGGGTGATTTAATCGCTGTTTCTGGTATGGAAGATATCTTCGTTGGTGAGACAGTAACTCCGACAGATGCTATTGAACCACTACCAGTTTTACGTATTGACGAGCCAACACTTCAAATGACTTTCTTGGTGAATAATTCACCATTTGCAGGTCGCGAAGGTAAATGGATTACGTCACGTAAGGTTGAAGAACGTCTTTTAGCAGAATTACAAACAGACGTTTCTTTACGTGTTGACCCAACAGATTCGCCAGATAAATGGACGGTTTCAGGGCGTGGAGAATTACATTTATCTATCCTTATTGAAACAATGCGTCGTGAGGGATATGAACTTCAAGTATCACGTCCAGAAGTTATCATCAAAGAAATTGATGGTGTTCAATGCGAGCCGTTTGAGCGTGTTCAAATTGATACTCCAGAAGAATATCAGGGTGCTATTATCCAAAGTTTGTCAGAGCGTAAAGGTGATATGCTTGATATGCAGATGGTTGGTAATGGTCAAACGCGTTTGATTTTCTTGATTCCTGCACGTGGTTTGATTGGTTATTCAACAGAGTTTCTTTCAATGACACGTGGATATGGTATCATGAATCATACTTTTGACCAGTATCTACCGGTTGTTCAAGGAGAAATTGGTGGTCGTCATCGTGGTGCCTTGGTTTCTATTGAAAATGGTAAAGCAACTACATATTCAATTATGCGTATTGAAGAACGTGGGACTATCTTTGTAAATCCAGGTATAGAAGTTTATGAAGGAATGATTGTTGGTGAGAATTCTCGTGATAATGACCTCGGAGTCAATATTACAACTGCTAAACAAATGACAAATGTCCGTTCAGCAACTAAAGATCAAACTGCAGTCATCAAGACGCCTCGTATCCTTACTTTAGAAGAGTCACTTGAATTTTTAGCAGATGATGAGTACATGGAAGTAACTCCTGAGTCTATTCGTCTTCGTAAACAAATTTTAAATAAAGCAGCACGTGACAAAGCTAATAAAAAGAAAAAATCAGCTGAATAATATCCAAAGTATTTCTTATTTATGATTAATAAGAAAGGAGTTCTATGTTTTACTTAATTGTTGCCCTTTTGATTGCCTTGTATTACTTTTTTATGGCACCAAAAACAGTACGTAATACTTTGAACGCTATTGGTTTAGTAGGTTTGGTAGCCTTATTACTTGTCTTGGCAGTTATGAGTTTTATTAAAATCCTTCAATTGCCAGGTGAATTGTATATTGGGCTTATAATGATTCCTCTAGGATATACAGCATTTAAAGAAACATTGAATTTGTCAGAAAAGAAGAAATAGCTTATGAACTTAGGATTTTGTCTCCTAAGTTCTTTTGTTTTGAGAAATTAGAGACATATCCTTTACCTTGAAAAAGCCACTGATTAAAGGTAAAATAATAGGGATAATAATGATAGAATGGGACGAGTAATGAAAACAATAACAACATTTGAAAATAAAAAAGTTTTAGTCCTTGGTTTAGCACGATCTGGAGAAGCTGCTGCACGTTTGTTAGCTAAGTTAGGAGCAATAGTGACAGTTAATGATGGCAAACCATTTGATGAAAATCCAACAGCACAGTCTTTGTTGGAAGAGGGTATTAAAGTGGTTTGTGGTAGTCATCCTTTAGAATTGTTAGATGAGGATTTTTGTTACATGATTAAAAATCCAGGAATACCTTATAACAATCCTATGGTCAAAAAAGCATTAGAAAAACAAATCCCTGTTTTGACTGAAGTGGAATTAGCATACTTAGTTTCAGAATCTCAGCTAATAGGTATTACAGGCTCTAACGGGAAAACGACAACGACAACGATGATTGCAGAAGTCTTAAATGCTGGAGGTCAGAGAGGTTTGTTAGCTGGGAATATCGGCTTTCCTGCTAGTGAAGTTGTTCAGGCTGCGAATGATAAAGATACTCTAGTTATGGAATTATCAAGTTTTCAGCTAATGGGAGTTAAGGAATTTCGTCCTCATATTGCAGTAATTACTAATTTAATGCCAACTCATTTAGATTATCATGGGTCTTTTGAAGATTATGTTGCTGCAAAATGGAATATCCAAAATCAAATGTCTTCATCTGATTTTTTGGTACTTAATTTTAATCAAGGTATTTCTAAAGAGTTAGCTAAAACTACTAAAGCAACAATCGTTCCTTTCTCTACTACGGAAAAAGTTGATGGTGCTTACGTACAAGACAAGCAACTTTTCTATAAAGGGGAGAATATTATGTCAGTAGATGACATTGGTGTCCCAGGAAGCCATAACGTAGAGAATGCTCTAGCAACTATTGCGGTTGCTAAACTGGCTGGTATCAGTAATCAAGTTATTAGAGAAACTTTAAGCAATTTTGGAGGTGTTAAACACCGCTTGCAATCACTCGGTAAGGTTCATGGTATTAGTTTCTATAACGACAGCAAGTCAACTAATATATTGGCAACTCAAAAAGCATTATCTGGCTTTGATAATACTAAAGTTATCCTAATTGCAGGAGGTCTTGATCGCGGTAATGAGTTTGATGAATTGATACCAGATATCACTGGACTTAAACATATGGTTGTTTTAGGGGAATCGGCATCTCGAGTAAAACGTGCTGCACAAAAAGCAGGAGTAACTTATAGCGATGCTTTAGATGTTAGAGATGCGGTACATAAAGCTTATGAGGTGGCACAACAGGGCGATGTTATCTTGCTAAGTCCTGCAAATGCATCATGGGACATGTATAAGAATTTCGAAGTCCGTGGTGATGAATTCATTGATACTTTCGAAAGTCTTAGAGGAGAGTAACTATGGGGAAAAAAATTGTTTTTACAGGTGGTGGTACGGTAGGTCATGTAACACTAAACCTAATATTAATCCCCAAATTTATCAAAGATGGTTGGGAAGTACATTATATTGGTGATAAAAATGGCATAGAACATGAACAAATTAATCAGTCTGGACTTGATATCACATTTCACTCTATAGCTACTGGGAAACTACGTCGCTATTTTTCATGGCAAAATATGTTAGATGTCTTTAAAGTAGGGGTTGGCGTTCTTCAATCGATTGCTATTATTGCTAAACTTAGACCCCAAGCCTTATTTTCAAAAGGGGGATTTGTTTCAGTACCTCCTGTAGTAGCTGCACGCCTATTAAAAGTTCCTGTTTTTGTTCATGAATCAGATTTATCAATGGGGTTAGCAAATAAGATTGCTTATAAATTTGCGACTATTATGTATACGACTTTTGAACAATCTAAAGATTTAATCAAAACTAAGCATATTGGTGCTGTAACAAAAGTCATGGATTGTAAAAAGTCGTTTGAAAATACTGACTTAACTAGTATAAAAGAAGCCTTCGATCCAAACCTAAAGACCTTACTATTTATTGGAGGATCAGCAGGTGCAAAAGTATTCAATGATTTTATTACTCAAACACCTGAGCTGGAAGAAAAATATAATGTTATCAATATTTCAGGCGATTCTTCTCTCAATCGATTGAAGAAGAACCTTTATCGCGTGGATTATGTTACAGACCTTTATCAGCCTTTAATGAATTTAGCAGATGTGGTTGTTACACGAGGTGGCTCTAATACTATTTTTGAATTAGTAGCTATGAAAAAACTTCATCTTATTATCCCTCTTGGACGTGAAGCGAGCCGAGGTGACCAATTAGAGAATGCTGCTTATTTTGAAGAAAAGGGCTACGCATTGCAGTTACCAGAATCTGAATTAAACATAAATACACTTGAGAAACAGATAAATTTATTAATTTCTAACAGTGAGAGTTACGAAAAAAACATGTCACAATCATCTGAAATAAAATCTCAAGATGAATTTTATCAATTATTAATTGATGATATGGCAAAAGTAACAAAAGGATAAAACATGCCTAAGAAGAAATCAGATACCCCAGAAAAAGAAGAAGTTGTCTTAACGGAATGGCAAAAGCGTAACCTTGAATTTTTAAAAAAACGCAAAGAAGATGAAGAAGAACAAAAACGTATTAACGAAAAATTACGCTTAGATAAAAGAAGTAAATTAAATATTTCTTCTCCTGAAGAACCTCAAAATACTACTAAAATTAAGAAGCTTCATTTTCCAAAGATTTCAAGACCTAAGATTGAAAAGAAACAGAAAAAAGAAAAAATAGTCAACAGCTTAGCCAAAACTAATCGCATTAGAACTGCACCTATATTTGTAGTAGCATTCCTAGTCATTTTAGTTTCCGTTTTCCTACTAACTCCTTTTAGTAAGCAAAAAACAATAACAGTTAGTGGAAATCAGCATACACCTGATGATATTTTGATAGAGAAAACGAATATTCAAAAAAACGATTATTTCTTTTCTTTAATTTTTAAACATAAAGCTATTGAACAACGTTTAGCTGCAGAAGATGTATGGGTAAAAACAGCTCAGATGACTTATCAATTTCCCAATAAGTTTCATATTCAAGTTCAAGAAAATAAGATTATTGCATATGCACATACAAAGCAAGGATATCAACCTGTCTTGGAAACTGGAAAAAAGGCTGATCCTGTAAATAGTTCAGAGCTACCAAAGCACTTCTTAACAATTAACCTTGATAAGGAAGATAGTATTAAGCTATTAATTAAAGATTTAAAGGCTTTAGACCCTGATTTAATAAGTGAGATTCAGGTGATAAGTTTAGCTGATTCTAAAACGACACCTGACCTCCTGCTGTTAGATATGCACGATGGAAATAGTATTAGAATACCATTATCTAAATTTAAAGAAAGACTTCCTTTTTACAAACAAATTAAGAAGAACCTTAAGGAACCTTCTATTGTTGATATGGAAGTGGGAGTTTACACAACAACAAATACCATTGAATCAACCCCTGTTAAAGCAGAAGATACAAAAAATAAATCAACTGATAAAACACAAACACAAAATGGTCAGGTTGCGGAAAATAGTCAAGGACAAACAAATAACTCAAATACTAATCAACAAGGACAACAGATAGCAACAGAGCAGGCACCTAACCCTCAAAATGTTAATTAGCAATAAAAAAGACTGGATTTATCAGTCTTTTTTATATATATCAAGTCAGTCATAGATTGCTAGTAAAAATTGATTTCTTGAAAAAAATTTAAGTTTGTTATAAGTTCCGAATGGTTTAAATAAGTTAGAAATATTTCAATTTGATGTTGCTTAATAAAAAAACGTAATTTGGTAACAATTCTGCTTTTTTTATGGTATAATATTTTCTGAATAATTCTGTTTTTGGCAGATGTAGAATAGAAAAGAATGGAAAGATAGCGAGGTCGAGTGAATGGCTAGAAATGGCTTTTTTACTGGTTTGGATATAGGAACAAGCTCGATTAAAGTTTTAGTTGCAGAATTTATTGCAAATGAAATGAATGTAATTGGGGTTAGCAACGTCCCTAGTTCCGGTGTAAAAGATGGTATAATTATTGATATTGAGGCAGCAGCAACTGCAATCAAAGAGGCGGTAAAACAAGCTGAGGAGAAAGCAGGCATCACCATTGACAAAATCAATGTTGGATTACCAGCAAATCTTCTCCAAATTGAACCAACTCAAGGAATGATTCCTGTTCCTAATGAATCAAAAGAAATTAAGGATGAAGATGTCGAAAGTGTTGTTAAATCAGCATTGACTAAAAGCATTACTCCTGAAAGAGAAGTTATTTCATTGATTCCGCTTGAATTCATTGTAGATGGTTTCCAAGGGATTAGAGACCCTAGAGGGATGATGGGGATTCGCCTTGAGATGCGTGGTCTTATCTATACTGGACCAACAACTATCCTTCATAATCTTCGTAAAACTGTTGAACGAGCAGGTATAAAAGTAGAGCATGTTGTGATCGCCCCTCTAGCCTTAGCAAAATCAGTTCTAAACGAAGGTGAACGTGAGTTTGGTGCAACTGTGATTGATATGGGAGGCGGACAAACAACAGTCGCTTCTATGCGTAATCAAGAATTGCAATATACTAATATTTATTCTGAAGGTAGCGATTATGTTACCAAAGATATTTCTAAAGTGCTACGTACAACAGTAGAAATCGCCGAAGCATTGAAATTCAACTTTGGACAAGCTAATGTTGAAGAAGCAAGTACTTCTGATACAGTTCAAGTTAATGTTGTTGGTAACGAGGAACCTGTTGAAATTACAGAAAGCTATCTTTCGCAAATTATTTCAGGACGTATTCGTCAAATTTTAGAACATGTCAAACAAGACTTGGGTAGAGGTCGTTTACTTGATTTACCTGGTGGTATTATTCTTGTTGGAGGTGGTGCAATTATGCCAGGAGTTGTCGAGGTTGCTCAACAAATTTTTGGAACTAGAGTTAAATTGCACGTTCCAAACCAAGTAGGTATTCGCAATCCAATGTTTGCTAATGTTATTAGTATCGTTGATTATGTAGGAATGATGTCAGAAGTTGACATTATCGCACAACATGCTGTAACTGGCGACGAAATGCTAAGACATAAACCAGTCGACTTTGATTATAAAGAAAAAACAAATACAATGTCGACAATGCCTTATTCTGAGCCGTTAACCTCTTCTATGGAAGATTCTAATTTAGAACCAATCCGAGCAAGAGAAAACGCTCAAGAGCCTACTGAGCCTAAAGCTAATATTGGTGAGCGCATCAGAGGAATTTTTGGAAGTATGTTTGACTAAAACAATAAGTGAGGAATAAAAATGGTATTTTCATTTGATACAGCATCAGTACAAGGTGCAGTTATTAAAGTTATTGGTGTTGGAGGCGGTGGCGGTAACGCTATTAACCGCATGATTGACGAAGGTGTCGCTGGCGTTGAGTTTATTGCAGCAAATACTGATATTCAAGCCTTAAGTAGCTCAAAAGCTGAAACTGTCATTCAACTTGGTCCAAAATTAACTCGCGGACTTGGTGCAGGAGGACAACCTGAAGTTGGTCGTAAAGCAGCTGAAGAAAGTGAAGAAGTTTTAACAGAAGCACTTACTGGCGCTGATATGGTATTTATCACAGCAGGTATGGGGGGCGGATCTGGTACAGGTGCGGCTCCAGTTATTGCACGTATTGCAAAGAGTTTAGGAGCACTTACAGTAGCGGTCATCACACGTCCTTTTGGCTTTGAGGGTAATAAACGTTCTAACTTCGCTATCGAAGGTATTCAAGAATTAAGAGAACAAGTTGATACACTGCTTATCATTTCAAATAATAATCTTCTTGAAATTGTAGATAAGAAGACACCATTGCTTGAAGCTCTTAGTGAAGCAGATAATGTTTTACGTCAAGGTGTTCAAGGTATTACGGATTTGATTACTAACCCAGGTTTAATTAACCTTGACTTTGCAGATGTTAAAACAGTTATGGCAAATAAAGGTAATGCACTGATGGGAATTGGTATCGGTTCTGGTGAGGAACGTATTACTGAAGCTGCTCGAAAAGCAATTTATTCACCACTTCTTGAAACAACGATTGATGGAGCAGAAGACGTTATTGTCAATGTTACCGGCGGTATGGATATGACACTTACTGAAGCAGAGGAAGCATCAGAGATTGTTAGCCAAGCAGCAGGTAAAGGTGTCAATATTTGGTTAGGTACTTCAATTGACATGGATATGAAAGACGAAATCCGCGTAACAGTTGTTGCAACAGGTGTACGTAAAGATAAAACTAATCAAGTATCTGGTTTTACAACATCAGCTCCAACTAATCAAGCACCTTCAGAACGTCAAAGTACTTCAAATTCAAACTTTGATCGTCGTGGCAACTTTGATATGACAGAGTCTCGCGAAATGCCAACTCAACAAAATCAGCCTCATGCACAAAATCAGCAACAAAGTTCTGCTTTTGGTAATTGGGACCTTCGTCGTGATAATATTTCACGTCCGACAGAAGGTGAACTTGATAGCAAGTTGTCTATGTCAACGTTTTCAGAAAATGATGATATGGATGATGAACTTGAAACACCTCCATTCTTTAAAAACCGTTAATTAAAATGATGAATTTACAAGAAAATAAAACAGCGATTTTTGACAATGTTAGTAAATTAGCACTAAAAGCAGGTCGCGCTCATGAATCAGTTCATATCGTAGCTGTAACAAAATATGTTAACTGTCAAACAACAGAAGCGCTTATTAGAACAGGTGTTAATCATATCGGTGAAAATCGTGTTGATAAATTTCTTGAAAAATATCAAGCATTAAAAGATGAAAAGCTTACATGGCATCTCATTGGTAGTTTACAACGTCGAAAAGTTAAAGATGTCATTAATTATGTTGATTATTTTCATGCTTTAGATTCTGTTAAGTTAGCAGCTGAGATTCAAAAACGTGCTCAAAAACCAATTAAATGTTTTCTACAAGTTAATATATCACGAGAAGACAGTAAGCATGGTTTTACTATTGAGCAAATAGATGATGCACTGAACTTAATTTCTCGGTACGATAAAATTGAACTTATCGGCATCATGACTATGGCTCCCTTAAAAGCAACTAAAGAGGAAATATCATCAATTTTTGAAGAGACTGAGAGTCTTAGGAAAAGGCTTCAAGCTAGGAACATAGAACGAATGCCGTTTACAGAATTAAGCATGGGCATGAGTAGAGATTATGATATTGCTATTCAAAATGGATCAACATTTGTAAGGATAGGAACTTCATTCTTTAAATAATGGAGGGGAATATGGCATTAAAAGATAGATTTGACAAAATTATTTCTTATTTTGACACTGACGATGTAAGTGAAAATGAAGTACACGAAGTACAAGAGAGAACTTCAGTGCAAAGAGATTCCAGAGCAGCTACAGCACAGGAAGCTTCTCAGCGTAGTCATATGACTAACTCCGCAGAGGAAGAGATGATTGGTAGTCGTCCGAGAACTTATACCTATGATCCTAATCGTCAGGAGAGACAAAGGGTACAGAGAGACAATGCTTATCAGCAAGCTACTCCTAGGGTTCAAAATAAAGACTCAGTTCGACAACAGAGAGAACAAGTAACAATTGCTCTGAAGTATCCCCGTAAGTATGAGGATGCACAAGAAATTGTTGATTTACTTATCGTTAATGAATGTGTCTTGATTGATTTTCAATATATGCTTGATGCGCAAGCACGACGTTGCTTGGATTATATTGATGGTGCAAGTAGAGTATTATATGGTTCATTACAAAAGGTTGGGAGTTCAATGTTTCTATTAACACCAGCCAATGTTATGGTTGATATTGAGGAGATGAATATTCCAAAGACTGGTCAAGAGACGAGTTTTGATTTTGATATGAAGAGACGATAAATATGATATTAGTACTATTAATATTATTAAAAACAATTAGGGTCTATTCTTATATCTTACTAGCCTATGCCTTGTTATCTTGGTTTCCAGGAGCATACGATTCATGGATTGGTAGACTAGTGGTACAGATTGTTGATCCGATTATTCGCCCACTCAGAAGATTTAATCTACAATTTTTAGGTCTAGATTTTACAGTAATAGTAGCATTCTTTTTACTAAATATGTTGAGTAGATTTTTAATCTTGCTTTTTACATAAGATGACGTTAGATGATATTTATCAGCATTTTCGACCAGAAGAGTATGCGTTTATCCATAAAATAGACCATTTAGCTCAATATGTCGAAAACACCTATTCGTTTATTACCACTGAATTTCTAAATCCTAGGGAATTTAAAATACTCGAAAGTGTTCTAGAGAGGCGAGGTAGTCATTATTACACTTCTGGTCAGTATTTTCAAACAGAATATGTTAAAGTAATAATAGCACCGGAATACTATCAGTTAGATATGGCTGATTTTAACCTTAGCCTAATTGAAATAAAGTATAATGCTAAATTTAATCACCTTACCCATGCTAAAATTATGGGAACTTTACTGAATTACTTAGGTGTAAAACGATCAATTTTAGGGGATATCCTAGTTGAAGAAGGCTGTGCTCAGGTTTTGGTCGATAGTCAAATGACAAATCACCTTGTTCATTCAGTTACAAAAATTGGAACTGCTAGTGTACAATTAGCTGAAGTTCCCTTGTCCAAACTTCTAACTCCCAAACAAGATATTCAAAAACTAACTGTTATTGCTTCCAGTTTACGTCTTGATAAAATTTTAGCAACGATTTTAAAGATTTCACGAACACAGTCGACGAAATTGATTGAGGCAGATAAAGTCAAGGTCAATTATGCAACCGTCAATCGAGTTTCTGAACAATTAGTAGAGGGGGATTTGATTAGTGTTAGAGGATATGGTCGATTTACGTTGAACCATAACCTAGGGTTAACTAAAAATCAAAAATATAAGTTAGAAGTAGACAAAATGATACATAACTAAGGAGAAAACATGCCACTTACAGCACTTGAAATTAAAGATAAAACATTTTCATCAAAATTTCGCGGTTATAGCGAAGAAGAAGTTAATGAATTTTTAGAGATTGTTGTTGACGATTACGAGGACTTGATTAGACGTAATCGTGAGCAAGAGCAATACATTAAAGATTTAGAAGAGAAAATCGCTTACTTCAACGAAATGAAGGAATCGTTAAGTCAATCAGTTATTTTAGCTCAAGAAACTGCTGAGCGTGTGAAAATTTCAGCACAGGATGAAGCATCTAACCTAATGGGGAAAGCTACATTTGATGCTCAACATTTAATTGATGAGGCTAAATTAAAAGCAAATCAAATCCTTCGAGATGCGACAGATGATGCTAAGCGTGTTGCTATAGAAACAGAAGATTTGAAACGTCAATCACGTGTTTTCCACCAACGTTTGCTTTCTGAGTTAGAAGGGCAGCTAAAATTAGCTAACTCATCTGCTTGGGAAGAATTGTTGAAACCAACAGCTATTTATCTTCAAAATTCTGATGCTTCTTTCAAAGAAGTTGTTGAAAAAGTTCTTGATGAAGATGATGCTTTACCAGTGGTGGATGACACTGAGTCATTTGATGCTACTCGTCAATTCTCACCAGATGAAATGGAAGAATTACAGCGTCGTGTTGAAGAAAGTAACAAACAACTTGAAGAGTCAGGTTTATTAGATACTAATAATTTCCAAATGGAAGAACCGATCAATTTAGGTGAAACTCAAACTTTTAAATTAAATATTGAAGATTAAGAAAAACAAGGTTTTAATATTATATTATCAGCGAGTAGGAGATGGTGAGAGCCCTACAATCCCTAATATTGAAATTATCATTTTCAATCATTCTACCTGAACTATTATTTAAGTAAGGTAGAAGGCTTAACCCACCTTACGGGTTGTTGAGGGAGTAAGAAATAGCTATTTTCTGCTCTGAATTAAGGTGGTACCACGAGCTTTCGTCCTTTATGTGATGAAAGCTTTTTTATTTAGCAATTTAAAAAATTGTGATAACTATTACTATAAGATAAGGAGTTAGTATGAAATTAAAAGAAACCTTGAATTTAGGACAAACAGCTTTTCCAATGCGTGCAGGGCTTCCAAATAAGGAACCTCAATGGCAAGAAGCATGGGATCAAGCTGACATTTATAAAAAACGTCAAGCATTGAATGAAGGAAAACCAGCCTTTCACCTTCATGACGGACCTCCCTATGCTAATGGGAATATTCATGTAGGACATGCACTAAATAAAATTTCGAAAGACATTATTGTACGTTCAAAATCAATGTCAGGTTTTCGAGCTCCTTATGTGCCTGGTTGGGATACTCATGGACTCCCAATTGAGCAAGTATTAGCTAAAAAAGGGGTTAAACGTAAAGAAATGGACTTGGCTGAATACCTTGAAATGTGTCGTGATTATGCTCTCAGCCAAGTTGACAAACAACGTGATGATTTTAAACGTCTGGGCGTTTCTGCCGATTGGGAAAATCCTTATATTACACTAACACCAGATTATGAAGCAGATCAAGTACGTGTTTTCGGTGCTATGGCAGATAAAGGATATATCTATCGTGGTGCTAAACCAGTGTATTGGTCATGGTCATCAGAGTCTGCCCTTGCTGAGGCTGAAATCGAATATCATGATATTGATTCGACATCACTCTACTATGCCAATAAAGTTAAAGATGGTAAGGGAATTCTTGATACAGATACCTATATCGTCGTTTGGACGACAACACCATTTACTGTAACAGCTTCACGCGGTTTAACAGTAGGACCAGATATGGAGTATGTTGTAGTTGTACCAGTAGGTAGTGAGCGTAAATACCTTCTTGCAGAGGTTCTTGTAGATAGTCTCGCTGCTAAGTTTGGCTGGGAAAACTTTGAAATTGTGACTCATCACACTGGTAAAGAACTTAATCACATTGTTACAGAACATCCATGGGATACAGAAGTAGAAGAGTTGGTTATCCTTGGAGACCATGTTACAACAGATTCTGGTACAGGTATTGTCCACACGGCTCCTGGTTTTGGTGAAGATGACTATAACGTTGGTATTGCTAATGGACTTGATGTTGTAGTTACCGTAGATAGTCGTGGTTTGATGATGGAAAATGCTGGTCCTGATTTTGAAGGTCAATTCTATGACAAAGTAACACCACTTGTAAAAGAAAAATTGGGAGATCTTCTTTTAGCCAGCGAAGTTATCAACCACTCATATCCATTTGACTGGCGTACGAAAAAGCCAATCATTTGGCGTGCGGTTCCACAATGGTTTGCCTCTGTTTCGAAATTCCGTCAAGAAATCCTCGATGAAATTGAAAAGACAAATTTCCAACCTGAGTGGGGTAAAAAACGTCTTTATAACATGATCCGTGACCGTGGCGACTGGGTAATCTCACGTCAACGTGCTTGGGGTGTTCCACTTCCAATTTTTTATGCAGAAGATGGTACAGCTATCATGACAAAAGAAGTGACTGATCACGTTGCAGATTTATTTGCTGAATACGGCTCAATCGTTTGGTGGCAACGTGATGCTAAGGACCTTCTACCAGCAGGTTATACTCATCCAGGTTCACCTAATGGTCTCTTTGAGAAAGAAACAGACATCATGGATGTTTGGTTTGATTCTGGTTCATCATGGAATGGGGTAATGAATGCTCGTGAAAACCTTTCCTATCCAGCAGATCTTTATCTTGAAGGTTCTGATCAATACCGTGGTTGGTTCAACTCATCACTAATTACATCAGTTGCTGTTAATGGTCACGCTCCATACAAAGCAGTCTTATCTCAAGGTTTTGTACTTGATGGTAAAGGTGAGAAAATGTCTAAATCTCTAGGAAATACAATTCTTCCTAGTGATGTTGAAAAACAATTTGGTGCGGAAATCTTGCGTCTGTGGGTAACTTCTGTTGACTCAAGTAATGATGTTCGTATTTCAATGGATATCTTAAAACAAACATCAGAAACTTATCGTAAGATCAGGAATACATTGCGTTTCTTGATTGCAAATACTTCCGATTTTAATCCTAAACAAGATGCAGTAGCCTATGAAAATTTAGGTGCCGTTGATCGTTATATGACTATTAAATTTAATCAAGTTGTGGATACAATCAACAAAGCTTATGCTGCTTATGATTTTATGGCAATTTATAAAGCTGTCGTTAACTTCGTAACAGTTGATCTATCAGCATTTTACCTTGATTTTGCAAAAGATGTGGTTTACATTGAAGCGGCTAACAGTCCAGAACGACGTCGTATGCAAACTGTTTTCTATGATATTTTAGTTAAACTTACAAAACTTTTGACTCCGATTCTACCACATACTGCTGAAGAAATTTGGTCATACCTCGAACATGAGGAGGAGGAGTTTGTTCAATTAGCAGAAATGCCTGTTGCACAGACATTCTCTGGTCAAGAAGAAATTCTTGAAGAGTGGTCAGCATTCATGACGTTACGAACACAAGCTCAAAAAGCTCTCGAAGAAGCACGTAACGCTAAAGTTATTGGTAAATCTCTAGAAGCACATTTAACAATTTATGCTAGTCAAGAAGTGAAAACGTTATTAACAGCGTTAAATAGCGATATTGCACTCTTGATGATTGTCTCACAATTAACAATTGCTGATGAAGCAGACAAACCAGCTGACTCAGTATCATTTGAAGGTGTTGCATTTACTGTTGAACACGCTGAAGGTGAAGTCTGCGAACGCTCACGCCGTATTGATCCAACCACAAAGATGCGTTCGTATGGTGTAGCTGTTTGTGATGCTAGTGCAGCAATTATTGAGCAATATTATCCTGAAGCAGTAGCTCAAGGTTTTGAAGCTTAATAAAAATTATTTAACGCTATATTTTGACAAATATCTTACCAGTTTTAATGGAAGAAATTGGTAAGACATTTGTTTAGTAGTCATCAAAAAAGAAGCCTTGATTAGGCTTCTTTTAATTATGCTGTTGTTGGATATGAAATTTCAATTAACTTGGCAGTATGGAGTGATTTCATCTGCTCTTGAATAATAATAGATTGATCTATTTTACGCTTTAAGAAGAACTCACGAATAGCTTCTAATTCTTCATCTTTGATAGCACGATATTTGTTTGAAATTAATAATTCATAATGTTTAGGTGCTTTTGTAAAAACGACATCGGTGTTGCCAGCTGAATAGACTTCCACTAATTTTGCATCT
This sequence comes from Streptococcus sp. FDAARGOS_520, assembly GCF_003812685.1. NCBI lineage: Bacteria > Bacillati > Bacillota > Bacilli > Lactobacillales > Streptococcaceae > Streptococcus > Streptococcus sp. FDAARGOS_520. The sequence goes on from NZ_CP033810.1 coordinate 1,483,820, forward strand.
GTATTTTGGAGTTGATTTCGAACTAGTTCAGGATGACTACTGGTTGTATTAATTAGTCTCATAACTATTTTCCCCCTGATTCTTATTAGGTTTATTATAACACTATTTAGGAAGAAAGGTATGAATTATTTCCTAGAATGGTGATTTTTTTCCCAAGCTTGGACACCCCATCTATGGCTTCCTCGTTTTAGCTTTTCTTTAGCTTCTTGGATAGGAAACCAGGCTAGATGGTTGAAATCTTCTAGTGGCGCTTGATCCTTATGATAGGCAGTAACTTCATAAATATAGGCGGGATTATAGTAGTAAGTATCACGGTGTCTAGAGTAAAAATATTCATCAGCTTGACCATAGTAATGGCCAATTGTTGCGGAATAACCTAATTCTTCAATTAACTCACGAGTTAAAGCTTCTAGGTGATTTTCATTTTCTTCAATTTCCCCACCTGGAAGAAACCAAGCACCATTAGGTGCCTGTACTAAAATAATTTTATCATGAGTTGGATTTGGAATAATAGCATAGACACCAAATCGTGACCTATAGTTTACATTATCTATTTTTTCACCGAAAGTAGGATTAGTCATAGTTCTCTCTCCTGATTGTGTTTTATGATTTTAAAAGCTTTAATTATTTTTTATTTATTATACTAAAATTTTTGGAATATTTCCTTAATAATTGTATTAAAATTTAAAGACGAGGTAGGAGAGAAACAGCTTTATAGAGGCTATTATTTTTTGAGAAGAGTGTGAAAAAAGGTTGAGTTTCTTACTCAACCTTTTGTACTTTCTTCAGTTTTTTTAGAAGATTTTATTATGATATTTCCATTGCTAGTCATAATAGCACGAAGTTCTTTTTCGCTTGGATTCTCAAGATAGTAATCTGTGATAGCATCTTCAATATGTTCTTGAATGGTACGACGTAATGGACGTGCTCCCATTTTGGGATCGTAACCTAAATCAACCAATTTTTCTTTCACTTTATCAGTGACATCTAGATGAATACCATTGATGGCGAGACGTGCATTAACGTCAGATAACATAATATCAACGATATTGAGGAGATTCTCTTTATCTAAAGCCTTGAATTCAATAATACCGTCAAAGCGGTTCATAAATTCAGGGCTGAAGAAGTTACCTAGTTGACCTAGTACGGAATTCGTTCTACCTTCTCGTGAGGCACCAAAGCCAACGCTTGCTTCAGTTTTACCAGAACCAGCATTTGAGGTCATGATGATAATGGTATCTTTAAAACTAACAGTTCTTCCTTGTCCATCTGTTAATCGACCGTCATCAAGGACCTGCAAGAACATATGCATGACATCAGGATGAGCTTTTTCAATTTCATCTAGAAGGATGAGCGAGTAAGGATTTCGACGAACCTTTTCAGTTAATTGTCCAGCTTCCTCGTATCCCACGTATCCTGGAGGCGCTCCGACTAATTTAGCAACAGCATGCTTTTCCATGTACTCTGACATATCAAAACGAATCATACTATCAGCTGAACCAAAGAGCTCAATTGCTAGTTGTTTAGAAAGTTCAGTTTTACCAACGCCGGTTGGTCCTACAAATAAAAAGGAACCAATAGGACGGTTTGGGCTACCAAGACCAACTCGATTACGACGAATAGCTTTTGCAATCTTAACGACAGCGTCATCCTGGCCGATCACATGTTGTTTCAAGTCATCTGCGAGATTAATTAATTGAGATTGTTCTTTTTCTTTTAAATCACCAACAGGGATATTCGTTTTTTCTTCAATGATGTGCTCAATTGTTTTTTCGGTAATAATAGGTGTATCTTGATCGTCGACCTTTTGTTGTTGCATTTCTTTATATTTTGCAATCTGGTCACGGAAGTAAGCTGCACGTTCGTAATCTTCTTCACGAGTCGCTTGCGCTTTTAAATTTTCTGCTTCAATGAGACGTTGATCAATTTCTTTTGGATCAACAAAATTTAGTGTTAGGTTCATTTTAGAACCAGCTTCATCTAATAAGTCTATTGCTTTATCAGGTAAAAAGCGGTCCTGGATATAACGATTAGATAGTACTGCAGCTGCTTCTATGGCATCATTATTATATTTTACATGATGATAATCTTCGTATTTTTTTTGGATACCTTTCAAAATAGTAATGGTTTCTTCAACAGAAGGCTCATCGACTTTTACAGGTTGCATACGGCGTTCTAAGGCAGCGTCCTTTTCGATAATACGATATTCATTGAGAGTAGTAGCACCTACTAGTTGTAATTCTCCACGTGCAAGGGCAGGTTTTAAAATATTACCTGCATCCATACTACCTTCGCCAGCTGTACCAGCTCCAACTATTTCGTGAATTTCATCTATGAATAGAATAACATCTTGACGTTGACGAATTTCTTCCATCAACTTTTGCATGCGTTCTTCAAATTGACCACGAATGCCCGTTCCTTGTACTAGACTCACAACATCCAAACGAATAACTTGTTTGCCTTGAAGTTTATGAGGCACATTACCATCAACAATTTTCTGAGCAAGTCCTTCAACAACGGCAGTTTTCCCAACGCCGGGTTCGCCAATAAGTACAGGATTATTTTTTGTACGACGATTAAGGATTTCGATAACACGAATAATTTCTGAGTCACGTCCAATAACAGGGTCAATATCACCATGGCGGGCTATTTCAGTGACATTGATACCAAATTCTTCTAGAATCCCTTTGGCTTGAGAAGGAGTTGCAGTTTGGTTGCGATTATTATTTCGTCCATTACCGTTTCCTCCACCTCGGTTTCCTCCTGATTGTGTAGGAGGAGTGTTTGGTAAATCTTGGCCATTAAAGGCTCTGAAATTATTTAAATCTCCAAAGAAATCATCAAAGAAAGGATTGATGCCACCAGGCGCATGTGAAACATGATTTAAACCTGAAAAAAGTGGATTATTAGGGTCAGTTTTAATAATTTGGTAGCAATTTTGACAAAGATCAACTTGCTTTTGTTTTCCATTAACATTTGTATACAAATGAATAGTTGATTCGTTTAGTTTGCAGTTTTGACAGAGCATAGGCTACCCCTTTCTTATGACATTTAACTATTGATGTGTATATAGTCAAATATAGTCAAACTTTATGCTTTTATTATAGCACCTAAAGCCTAGAAATCAAGAAAAAAGTTCTGTTTTTAGCACTGAATATATTAGAGTGCTAAATTGAAAAATAGATGACTACTGAGAAAAATCGTTATTTGCGGATTTTAGACGATAAAATCGTTAAAAAGTTAGTAAAAATGTTGCTTTTCATGTTGCTTTGGTCACTTTTGTGTTAAAATAGAAAAGACTAGAAAATATATAGGAGTAAGTAAGATGGAATCACATTTAGTGAGAATCATCAATCGCCTCGAATTAATGGCGACTGATGGTGGTAATTTAAAACGTAATTTTGAACGTGAAGGTGTTGTTGTAGCAGAAGTATCTTTTAGTAATGACCCTGAAAACGGTCCTGTTTTCACATTACGTGATGTAGAAGCGCGTGAATCATATTCATTTGACAGCATTGACCTTATCGCAATGGAAATTTACGATTTATTATACTGATAATTATAAAAGACCTTGAAGGTCTTTTTTTTATATCTAAATATACAGTAAAATAGAATAAAAACAAAAATATTTATCTAAACTTGTATTTTTATTCTTTGTGTGATAGACTATTGGCAATTACTTTTTTAGGAGATGTCAATGAATTTTTCATTTTTACCACAATATTGGTCCTATTTTAATTATGGTGTGATGGTAACCATTATGATTTCAACATGTGTTGTTTTTTTTGGAACTATTATAGGTGTGTTAATTGCTTTAGTAAAGCGTACTAATTTACATTTTCTCACAATATTAGCTAATTTCTATGTATGGGTATTTCGTGGGACACCGATGGTAGTTCAAATTATGATTGCTTTCGCATGGATGCATTTTAACAATTTACCAACGATTAGCTTTGGTGTTTTAGATTTAGATTTTACACGACTTTTACCTGGTATCATTATCATTTCCTTAAATAGTGGTGCCTATATTTCGGAAATTGTACGTGCAGGGATTGAGGCTGTACCATCTGGACAAATAGAAGCAGCTTACTCGTTGGGGATTCGACCTAAAAATACACTTCGCTATGTTATCTTACCCCAAGCTTTTAAAAATATTTTACCTGCTCTAGGGAATGAATTTATTACAATTATTAAAGATAGTGCTCTCCTTCAAACTATTGGTGTCATGGAATTATGGAACGGAGCACAATCAGTTGTAACGGCTACTTACTCACCAGTTGCACCGTTATTATTTGCAGCATTTTACTATTTAATGTTGACAACGATTCTCTCAGCTTTGTTAAAACAAATGGAGAAATATCTTGGGAAAGGGGTAAAAATAGATGGTTGAGCCAATTATTTCAATACAAGGACTTCATAAAAGTTTTGGGAAAAATGAGGTTTTAAAAGGCATTGACTTGGATATTCATCAAGGAGAAGTAGTGGTTATTATTGGCCCTTCTGGCTCTGGTAAGTCAACATTTTTAAGAACAATGAATCTCTTGGAAGTACCAACAAAGGGAACAGTGACTTTTGAAGGGATTGATATAACAGACAAAAAGAATGATATTTTTAAAATGCGCGAAAAAATGGGCATGGTTTTTCAACAGTTCAATCTATTTCCCAATATGACTGTACTAGAAAATATTACTTTATCACCTATTAAGACAAAGGGGCTTTCTAATCTTGATGCTCAGACAAAAGCATATGAGCTACTTGAAAAAGTTGGACTCAAAGAGAAGGCTAATACTTATCCAGCTAGCTTATCTGGAGGACAACAACAACGAATTGCTATTGCAAGAGGTCTTGCAATGAATCCTGATGTCCTTCTTTTTGATGAACCTACTTCAGCTCTTGATCCTGAAATGGTAGGTGAAGTCTTGACTGTTATGCAAGATTTAGCTAAATCTGGTATGACGATGGTTATTGTCACTCATGAAATGGGTTTTGCACGTGAAGTAGCGGATCGTGTCATTTTTATGGATGCAGGAATTATTGTTGAGCAAGGGGCCCCTAAGGAAGTATTTGAGCAGACAAAAGAAATCCGCACAAGAGATTTCTTAAGTAAAGTATTATAATTTCATTGTCTAAAACAACTTGTTTTAGACTTTTATTATTCCATTGTTATGAGTAAATTGTTACTGTATTGTTTGGAAGTTGGTAAGTCTATATATAATGTAGACTAAGAATGATAGGGTGATGAAAAAAATTTAGATGCTTTAAATATATTAAGTGTAGTTAATTTATAAAATAAGTTGACTTTATAAGGTTAATTTGATACTATTCAGTTAGCTCCTGAAGAACTAAAATCTCTTATCATGGAGCTGATTTTTACCATTTTGGTCTTAGAATAGGATGTCTCATATGAATTATAAAGAGATTTATCAAGAGTGGTTAGAAAACGACTCACTCGGTAAAGATATTAAGTCAGATTTAGAAGCTATTAAAGGCGATGAATCTGAAATTCAGGATCGTTTTTACAAAACATTAGAATTTGGAACGGCGGGATTGAGAGGTAAACTTGGAGCAGGAACCAATCGTATGAATACTTATATGGTGGGGAAAGCAGCACAAGCATTAGCTAATACGATTATTGATCATGGCCCTGAAGCTATTGCACGTGGAATTGCAGTTAGTTATGATGTCCGTTATCAATCTAAGGAATTTGCAGAATTAACTTGTTCCATTATGGCAGCAAATGGTATTAAGTCTTATATTTATAAAGGGATTCGCCCAACACCAATGTGCTCATATGCTATTCGTGCTCTAGGATGTGTTTCGGGTGTGATGATTACTGCTAGTCATAATCCTCAAGCTTATAATGGTTATAAGGCATATTGGAAAGAAGGATCTCAGATTTTAGATGATATTGCTGATCAAATTGCCAATCATATGGATGCTATAACCGATTATCAGCAAATTAAGCAAATACCCTTTGAAGAGGCTCTGGCAAGTGGTTCGGCAAGTTATATCGATGAGAGTATTGAAGAAGCATATAAAAAAGAAGTGCTTGGTTTAACTATTAATGATACTAATATTGATAAGTCAGTCCGGGTAGTTTATACTCCTTTAAATGGCGTAGGAAATTTACCTGTGCGCGAAGTTTTAAGACGCCGTGGTTTTGAAAATGTTTATGTGGTACCTGAGCAGGAAATGTCCGATCCTGATTTTACAACGGTTGGCTATCCAAACCCTGAAGTTCCTAAAGCATTTGCCTATTCAGAATCTCTAGGAAAGTCAGTTGATGCAGATATCTTACTTGCCACAGATCCAGATTGTGACCGAGTAGCATTGGAAGTCAAAGATAGTAAGGGAGAATATATTTTCTTAAATGGTAATAAGATAGGGGCACTTCTTTCCTATTATATTTTTTCACAACGATGTGCCTTAGGGAATTTGCCACATCATCCTGTATTGGTAAAATCCATTGTAACTGGTGATCTATCAAAAGTTATTGCAGATAAATATAATATTGAAACTGTTGAAACTTTAACAGGATTTAAAAATATTTGTGGAAAAGCTAATGAATATGATATCTCAAAGGATAAAACTTATCTCTTTGGCTATGAAGAAAGTATTGGTTTTTGCTATGGCACTTTTGTACGTGATAAAGATGCTGTGAGTGCTTCAATGATGGTAGTAGAAATGACTGCCTATTATAAAGAACGAGGGCAAACACTTTTAGACGTTTTGCAAACCATTTACGATAAATTTGGCTATTACAACGAGCGCCAATTTTCTCTTGAGTTAGAGGGTGCTGAGGGGCAAGAACGTATTAGTCGTATTATGGAGGATTTTAGACAGGACCCAATATTACAAGTAGGTGAGATGACATTGGAGAATTCTATTGATTTCAAGGATGGTTATAAGGATTTTCCAAAGCAAAATTGTTTAAAATATTATTTTAATGAGGGTTCATGGTATGCTTTAAGGCCGTCAGGGACGGAACCTAAGATAAAATGTTACCTTTATACGATTGGTTGTACAGAAGCAGATAGTTTATCGAAACTTAATGCAATTGAGTCGGCTTGTCGTGCTAAAATGAATAGTACTAAATAAGTCATATGTAAAAAGGCGATGAGGGATTCATTGCCTTTTCTATTGATTAAAATTGATACAAAATGAATAGCGATATAAAATAGCATAATCGCTATTTTTTGATATAATATAGAAAAAACGGATGAAGAAGGAGTATCAATGACTGAATTAATAGATGGTAAAGCCTTATCACAAAAAATGCAGGCTGAGTTAGGGCGAAAAGTTGAAAGGTTAAAGGAACAGCATGGTATCATACCTGGTTTAGCTGTAATCCTTGTTGGGGATAATCCAGCTAGCCAAGTGTACGTTCGAAATAAAGAACGCTCTGCATTAGAAGCTGGTTTTAAAAGTGAGACTCTACGATTATCTGAATCCATTTCTCAAGAAGAACTGATTGATATTATCCATCAATACAATGAAGATAAAAGTATCCATGGTATTTTAGTTCAACTTCCGTTACCACAACATATTAACGATAAAAAAATTATTTTAGCAATAGATCCTAAGAAAGATGTTGATGGTTTCCACCCAATGAATACGGGTCATCTTTGGTCAGGACGACCGATGATGGTACCTTGTACGCCAGCTGGTATTATGGAGATGTTTAGAGAGTACCATGTGGATTTAGAGGGAAAACATGCTGTTATCATCGGAAGGTCCAATATTGTTGGTAAGCCAATGGCACAACTTCTCCTTGATAAAAACGCAACAGTTACTTTGACACATTCAAGAACTCGAAACCTTTCTGAGGTAACAAAGGAGGCTGATATCCTTATTGTTGCGATTGGTCAGGGGCACTTTGTTACAAAAGACTTCGTTAAAGAAGGTGCTGTGGTGATTGATGTTGGTATGAATCGCGATGAAAATGGTAAATTGATTGGAGACGTTGTATTTGAACAAGTGGCAGAAGTTGCTAGTATGATAACACCTGTTCCTGGGGGCGTAGGACCTATGACGATTACAATGCTTTTGGAACAAACTTATCAAGCAGCTCTTAGAAGTGTGAGTCTATGATTGTTGGTGAACAAGAAGCGAGGGCGTTAATTAAGCCACGCCCTAAATCAAGCCATAAAGGTGATTATGGTAGTGTTCTTCTGATAGGAGGTTTTTATCCCTATGGAGGTGCTATTATAATGGCAGCTTTGGCCTGTGTCAAAACTGGTGCAGGATTAGTTACTGTAGCAACCCAAAGTTGCAATATCCCCTCTTTGCATAGTCAACTACCAGAGGTAATGGCGTTTGATAGTGATGATTACAAATGGTTGGAAAAATCAATTGTTCAAAGTGATGTTATTGTAATTGGTCCTGGATTAGGAGTATCAGAATCATCTCGAAAAATTTTGAACCAGACCATGGAGAAGATTCAATCACATCAAAGTGTCATCCTTGACGGATCAGCCTTGACTCTGTTATCAGAAGGTGCGTTTCCGCAAACAAAGGCTAAAAATTTAGTGTTGACACCTCATCAAAAAGAATGGGAGCGATTGTCAGGTATCGCTGTATCGCAACAGACAAAAGAAAATACCCAAACCGCTCTTAAATCTTTTCCCAAAGGGACGATTTTAGTCGCTAAGAGTTCGCATACGCGTATTTTTCAAGATTTAGACGAAAAAGAAATTATAGTAGGAGGTCCTTACCAGGCGACTGGAGGGATGGGGGATACTTTGTGTGGTATGATTGCAGGTATGTTAGCGCAATTTAAAGAAGCCTCTCCTCTAGATAAGGTATCAGTGGGAGTTTATCTACATTCGGCAATTGCTCAAGGATTATCTAAAGAAGCCTATGTTGTTCTACCGACAACGATTAGTGATGAGATTCCAAAAGAAATGGCTAGACTATCTAAATAAAAAATAAGTAGAGAGGTGTTAGCATGACACTTCTTTTGCTTTATCGAGCTATTTGTAGAGCAAATAGGTATTTTTTAAGTTTTTTTGGTATAATGAAGTTAATAAAACTCTCATGAGGAGGTGCTATGTCAGACTATTTATCCGTGTCGACACTGACTAAGTATTTAAAATTAAAATTTGACAAAGACCCTTATTTAGAGAGGGTTTATTTAACTGGGCAAGTGTCTAATTTTCGTCGTCGCCCAAACCATCAATATTTCTCTTTAAAAGATGATAAATCAGTCATTCAGGCGACAATGTGGTCAGGTCACTTCAAAAAATTGGGTTTTGAATTAGAGGAAGGGATGAAGGTTAATGTAGTTGGCCGTGTTCAACTTTATGAACCAAGCGGCTCCTACTCTATTATTGTTGAAAAAGCAGAACCGGATGGTATAGGAGCTCTTGCTATCCAATTTGAACAACTAAAGAAGAAACTCTCTCAAGCAGGTTATTTTGATGATCGTCATAAGCAATTAATTCCTCAATTTGTTAGAAAAATAGGAGTTGTGACTAGTCCAAGTGGAGCCGTTATTCGGGATATTATTACAACAGTATCTCGTCGATTTCCAGGAGTGGAAATATTACTTTTCCCCACAAAAGTTCAAGGAGAGGGCGCAGCTCAGGAAATAGCACAAACTATTGCTTTAGCTAACGAGAAAAAGGATTTGGATCTATTAATTGTTGGCCGTGGGGGAGGTTCTATTGAGGACTTATGGGCATTTAATGAAGAATGTGTTGTAGAAGCTATTTTTGAATCTCGTCTTCCCGTTATTTCTAGTGTCGGACATGAAACTGATACAACTTTAGCAGATTTTGTAGCCGATCGCAGAGCAGCAACTCCAACTGCAGCAGCTGAGCTTGCTACACCGGTTACTAAAATTGATATCTTGTCTTGGATTACTGAACGTGAAAATAGAATGTATCAGTCTAGCCTTCGTCTTATCAGGACAAAAGAGGAGAGGTTGCAAAAATCAAAGCAATCAGTTATTTTTAGGCAACCAGAGCGTCTATATGATGGTTTCCTTCAAAAATTAGATAACCTAAATCAGCAGTTAACATATTCTATGCGTGATAAACTACAAACAGTAAGACAAAAGCAAGGTTTGCTTCATCAAAAACTGCAAGGCATAGATTTAAAACAGCGTATTCATATTTACCAAGAGCGTGTTGTGCAAAGTAGACGACTATTATCAAGTACAATGACTAGTCAGTATGACAGCAAGCTAGCACGTTTTGAAAAGGCTCAAGATGCGCTTATATCATTGGATAGTTCTAGAATTGTAGCGCGTGGTTACGCTATTATCGAAAAAAACCATACTTTAGTATCTACTACTAATGGAATAAATGAAGGAGATCATTTGCAAGTTAAGATGCAAGATGGTCTTTTAGAAGTTGAGGTGAAGGATGTCAGACAAGAAAACATTTGAAGAAAATTTACAGGAATTAGAGACAATTGTCTCACGTTTAGAAACAGGTGATGTTGCCTTAGAAGATGCCATTGCTGAATTTCAAAAAGGAATGCTTATTTCAAAAGAGTTACAAAGAACTTTAAAAGAAGCTGAAGAGACGCTTGTAAAAGTGATGCAAGCTGACGGAACGGAAGTAGAAATGGATACTTGATGGTTACTATTGAAAAAATTGATGAAGCTATTCATCGTTATTACAAACAGACACATAGTGTCGTTTCTCCTGATTTGATTAAGGCTATCCTCTACTCAGTTGATGGAGGTGGGAAACGTATTCGTCCACGCATCCTTTTAGAAATTTTAGAGGGATTTGGAGTTGAACTAATAGATGGTCATTATGATGTGGCTGCTGCTTTGGAGATGATTCACACCGGCTCTTTAATCCATGATGATTTACCGGCGATGGATAATGATGATTTTCGTCGTGGCCGCTTAACAAACCATAAAAAGTTTGATGAAGCTACAGCGGTTTTAGCTGGAGATTCCCTTTTTTTAGACCCATTTGATTTAGTTGTAAAAGCTGGTTTTAAAGCTGATGTTACTGTTAGGTTAATAGAGTTATTGTCTATGTCTGCGGGTAGTTTTGGCATGGTTGGTGGACAAATGTTAGATATGAAGGGAGAAAACAAAGTTTTATCTATTGACGATTTAAGCTTGATTCATATTAATAAAACGGGACGCCTGTTAGCTTATCCCTTTGTTGCAGCAGGTATTTTAGCTGAGAAGTCGGAAGAAGTAAAAGGAAAACTGCATCAAGCTGGCCTTTTAATCGGTCATGCTTTTCAAGTACGTGATGATATTTTAGATGTGACTGCTAGTTTTGAAGAATTGGGGAAGACACCAAATAAAGACATTGTAGCAGAAAAGACAACTTATCCAAATTTATTGGGTTTGGATAAGTCACAGGAAATACTTGATGATACTTTGAAAAAAGCTCAGGCAATTTTTCCAAATCTAGAGAAAAAAGCTAACTTTAATGCTAGAAAAATAATAGATATAATAGAGGGATTACGGTTGAATGGCTAAAGAGAGGGTAGATGTTCTTGCCTATAAACAGGGACTTTTTGATACACGAGAGCAAGCGAAACGTGGTGTTATGGCAGGAATGGTGATTAACGTTATCAATGGAGAACGTTATGATAAACCAGGTGAAAAGGTTGCAGACGATACTGAATTAAAACTAAAAGGTGAAAAACTAAAATATGTTAGTAGAGGTGGATTGAAATTAGAAAAAGCTTTACAAGTTTTTGAAATTTCAGTTGCAGATAAGCTAACTATAGATATTGGCGCCTCTACGGGTGGTTTTACTGATGTTATGCTACAATCAGGAGCGCGTTTAGTTTACGCAGTAGATGTAGGAACAAATCAATTAGTTTGGAAGTTACGTCAGGATCATCGTGTTCGTTCTATGGAACAATATAATTTTAGGTATGCCCAAAAAGAAGATTTCAAGGAGGGACTGCCTGAATTTGCATCGATAGATGTCTCATTTATCTCTCTTAATTTGATTTTACCAGCTCTAAAAGAAATTTTAGTGGATGGTGGACAAGTAGTGGCATTAATTAAACCACAATTTGAAGCAGGTCGTGAGCAAATTGGTAAAAATGGTATTGTCAAAGACAAGTTGGTTCATGAAAAGGTTTTGACAACAGTGACCAATTTCACGAAAGATTATGGATATACGGTTAAACATCTTGATTTTTCGCCCATTCAAGGTGGACATGGAAATATTGAGTTTTTAATGCATTTGCAAAAGTGTCAAGATCCACAAAATCTTGTGCTTGACCAAATACAAGATGTTATAGAAAAAGCACATAAGGAATTTAAGAAAAATGAAGAAGAGTGAACGTTTAAATTTAATTAAGCAAATTGTTCTTAACCATGCTGTTGAAACACAACATGAGTTGTTACGCAGATTGGAAGCTTATGGGGTAACTCTAACTCAAGCAACTATTTCACGTGATATGAATGAAATTGGCATTATAAAAGTGCCATCAGCAAAAGGTCGCTATATTTACGGTTTGTCAAATGAAAACGACCCTATCTTTACAACTGCTGTGGCAAAGCCTATTAAAACAAGTATTTTATCAATATCAGATAAGCTACTAGGTTTAGAGCAATTTATCAATATTAATGTCATACCAGGTAACAGTCAATTAATTAAAACCTTCATAATGTCACATTGTCAAGAACATATTTTTAGTTTGACAGCTGACGATAATAGTCTCCTTTTGATTGCAAAATCAGAAGCAGATGCTGATCACATTCGTCAATCAATGATTGCAATGTTGGAGAAAAAAGATTAGTAGAGGACCTTATGCTTTTAGAAATTTCTATTAAGAATTTCGCTATTATCGAAGAAATTTCACTTAATTTTGAAACAGGAATGACTGTTTTAACTGGTGAGACTGGTGCAGGGAAATCTATCATTATTGATGCTATGAATATGATGTTAGGATCCCGTGCTAGCGTTGAAGTGATTCGCCATGGTGCTAACAAAGCAGAAATTGAAGGATTTTTCTCTGTTGAAAAAAATCAATCATTAGTCCAATTATTGGAAGAAAATGGCATTGAATTAGCAGATGAATTAATTATTCGCCGAGAAATCTTTCAAAATGGGCGCAGCGTTAGTCGAATTAATGGGCAAATGGTGAATTTGTCAACACTAAAAGCTGTGGGGCATTATTTGGTAGACATTCATGGTCAGCATGACCAAGAGGAACTAATGAAACCTAACATGCACATTCTGATGTTAGATGAATTTGGTAATACAGAATTTAATGTCATAAAAGAACGTTATCAAAGTCTTTTTGATGCTTATCGTCAGCTTCGTAAACGCGTATTGGATAAGCAAAAAAATGAACAAGAGAATAAATCACGTATTGAAATGCTAGAATTTCAAATAGCAGAAATTGAGTCTGTAGCCCTTAAATCAGATGAAGACCAAACGCTACTCAAGCAACGTGATAAATTAATGAATCATAAGAATATTGCAGATACTTTGACAAATGCATATCTTATGTTAGATAACGAAGAGTTTTCAAGTTTATCGAATGTTCGTTCTGCAATGAATGACCTTATGGCTTTAGAAGAATTTGATCGAGAATATAAAGATCTTTCCACCAATCTTTCAGAAGCTTACTACGTTATTGAAGAAGTTACTAAACGTTTAGGTGACGTTATCGATGATTTAGATTTTGACGCTGGTTTACTACAAGAAATTGAAAATAGACTAGATGTTATTAACACAATAACGCGAAAATATGGCGGTGATGTGAATGATGTTTTAGACTATTTTGATAACATTACTAAAGAATATAGTCTATTGACAGGTAGTGAAGAGTCCTCAGATGCTTTAGAAAAAGAATTAAAGATTTTAGAACACGATTTGATTGAATCAGCAAATCAATTAAGTTTAGAGCGCCATAAGCTAGCTAAACAATTGGAAAATGAAATCAAACAAGAATTAACAGAGCTTTATATGGAGAAAGCTGATTTCCAAGTTCAATTTACAAAAGGAAAATTTAATAAAGAAGGGAACGAAATCGTTGAATTTTATATTTCAACGAATCCCGGAGAGGGCTTTAAGCCATTGGTAAAAGTGGCTTCAGGAGGAGAGTTATCTCGATTGATGTTAGCTATTAAATCTGCTTTTTCACGTAAGGAAGATAAAACTTCCATTGTATTTGATGAGGTGGATACAGGAGTTTCTGGTCGCGTGGCCCAGGCTATCGCTCAAAAAATTCACAAGATTGGTAGTCATGGACAAGTTTTAGCAATTTCTCATTTAGCTCAGGTTATTGCAATAGCGGATTACCAATATTTTATTGAAAAAATTTCCAGTGACTCTTCAACAGTTTCAACGGTAAGGCTTTTAAGCTATGAAGAACGTGTAGAAGAAATCGCTAAAATGTTGGCAGGAAACAATGTAACAGACACTGCACGTACTCAAGCTAAAGAATTACTTGGTAGTTAACTTTGGTAACGTCTTTAAAAAGCTAACATTGTTAGGAGAAATTAATGTTGATACACTTAAATTTTGTTATAATAAGGGTATTGAAATATTAAAGTATAGAATAGGATAGGATATGAGTAAAATCAAAATTGTAACGGATTCTTCCATTACCATTGAACCAGAACTTATTAAAGAGCTTGACATTACAGTTGTTCCCTTGTCAGTTATGATAGATGGTACCTTGTATTCAGACAATGACTTAAAAGCACAAGGGGAATTCTTGAACCTAATGCGTGGAAGTAAGGAATTGCCAAAAACAAGTCAACCACCTGTAGGTGTTTTTGCAGAAATTTATGAAAAATTAATGAATGAAGGTGTGGAACATATCATTGCAATTCATTTAACGCATACACTATCAGGAACTATTGAAGCATCACGCCAGGGAGCTAATATTGCTGGTGCAGATGTTACAGTTATTGATTCTACTTTTACAGACCAGTGTCAAAAATTCCAGGTTGTAGAAGCTGCGAAATTAGCTAAAGAGGGAGCTGATTTAGATACCATCTTGGCTCGTGTGGAAGAAGTACGCCAGAAGTCAGAATTATTTATTGGCGTATCGACCCTTGAAAATTTAGTAAAAGGTGGTCGTATTGGACGTGTAACGGGTCTTCTAAGTTCATTGCTTAATATAAAAGTAATTATGGAGCTAACAAACCATGAATTAGTACCGATTGTTAAAGGTCGCGGTCTAAAGACCTTCAGCAAATGGTTAGATAATTTTGTTGAAAGTGCCCAAACACGAAAAATTGCTGAAATTGGCATCTCCTACTGTGGTAAAGCTGATATGGCTAATAACTTTAGAGAAAAACTAGCTGTTCTAGGTGCTCCTATATCCGTTTTAGAAACTGGCTCAATCATCCAAACTCATACTGGTGAGGATGCATTTGCTGTTATGGTTCGTTATGAATAAGAAAAAAATACTTACCGGACTTTCTTTTTTTCTGGTAAGTCTTCTTTTATCTTTTGGGATTTTTTCCTTGATCATTCCAAAATCAAATCCTAAATTAACAAAAAAAGACTTCCTAACAAAGAAAGTTATCCCACTTAACTATGTTGCTCTTGGAGATTCTCTGACCGAAGGTGTGGGCGATACAACCTCTCAAGGTGGTTTTGTTCCACTGCTATCAGAATCACTCCATAATCGATACTCTTACCAAGTGACTTCTGTTAATTATGGTGTGTCTGGGAATACTAGTCAACAAATTTTAAAACGTATGACGACAGATCCTCAAATCGAAAAAGATTTAGAGAAAGCTGATTTATTGACGCTAACTGTTGGTGGTAATGATGTCTTGGCTGTTATTCGTAAAGAGCTCAGTCATTTATCACTAAATTCCTTTGAGAAACCAGCAGAAGCATATAAGGAACGTTTGAAAGAAATCCTTGCAAAAGCAAGACAAGATAATCCTAAATTGCCTATTTATGTTTTAGGCATTTATAATCCTTTTTACCTAAACTTTCCACAATTAACTAAAATGCAAACCGTTATTGATAATTGGAATAAAGCTACAAAAGAAGTAGTTGATGCTTCAGAAAATGTTTATTTTGTCCCAATTAATGACCGCCTTTATAAGGGAATAAATGGTAAAGAGGGTATTACAGAGTCATCAAATAGTCAGGCAAGTATCACTAATGATGCTCTCTTTACTGGAGACCATTTTCATCCCAATAATATTGGCTATCAAATCATGTCTAACGCCGTTATGGAGAAAATAAATGAAACAAGAAAAAACTGGCCGTAATTTAAATTTCTGGAAATGGGCATTTCTCTTATTGTTGGCAATTAACCTTTCCTTCACAGCAGTGATTGCAAGTCGCTTAATTCAAGTACGTGAGCCTAATACAGGAAAAATTTCGACTGGGGTACAAGATAAAGTAAAAGTAGGTACTTTTACGACCAATAAGTCGCAACTGAATAAGACAATTGCACTTTATTTAAAACAATATCAAACTAAGAAGATGAATTATAAGATTTATGCTGCTTCATCTTCTATACTATTTGAAGGCTCTTATCAATTATTAGGTTATGAAGTGCCTTTATACATCTATTTTGAACCTTATCGTTTAACAAATGGCGCTGTTCAACTTAAAGTGACCTCATTTTCAGTAGGAACTCTTCCGCTTCCAGAAAAAGATGTGTTACAATATATAAAATCATCTTATAAATTGCCAAACTTTGTAGATATAAAACCTAAAAAATCGGTTATTAATATTAATTTGCAAGATTTAAAAAATAAAGAAGGTATTTATTTGAAAGCGACTGCAATTGATTTAGTAAACGATAATTTTAGTTTCGATATTTTTAAGAAAAAGCCCTAAAATGACGTTAAATACTTGACCTTAAGCCTTTTTTTAGATATCATATAATCTGTTAAAACTTATGTTGTATAAGTTTAGAATTTATTTGGAGGATTTGTTAACATGGCTAACAAACAAGATTTAATTGCAAAAGTAGCAGAAGCTACAGAATTAACTAAAAAAGATTCAGCAGCAGCAGTAGATGCAGTTTTTGCAGCTGTAGCAGATTACCTTGCTGAAGGTGAAAAAGTACAATTAATCGGTTTTGGTAACTTTGAAGTTCGTGAACGTGCAGCTCGTAAAGGTCGTAACCCACAAACTGGTGCAGAAATCGAAATTGCAGCATCAAAAGTTCCAGCATTTAAAGCTGGTAAAGCTCTTAAAGACGCTGTTAAATAATTCGTCTAGAAAAACCTTGTCATATCAATGTTTATTGATAGCGACAAGGTTCTTTTTTATATCCAATACTCAATAAATGACTAGAGAGATTAAAGGAATTTAGAGTTTCAAATGTGTTAGAGCATACCCTTGAATTATCTTAACTGTGATGTTATAATTCCTAAAAGATAAGTTAAAAGAGAGGTTGCGAAAGAGAATGTCAGAAAAAGCTATACTATTAATTATCCTTATTGCTTTTGTTATTATCGCTATTATAAAGATAGCTCTGTTAAAGTTATATATGAATACGATAAAACCTAAAGTAGATAATGAAGGAAACATCATAACAAAGCCTGTAAAGGATGATTTAACACCCGAGGAACGTGAAGAACGTGAATTTGATAAAGATTGGTAAAATCAATATAAAAGAGCAAACAAGGTTTGCTCTTTTATTATTTTTAAAGGTAATTAAGTTGTCCTCGAAAATCCTCCAATGATTGATAGCCTTTATCAGCCATTATTTCTTTTAATTCTCTGCTTACACGCTGAAAAATTTCTGGTCCTTCTTTTTGTAAAGCGGTTCCGATTTGGACCATACTAGCTCCACATAGAATGTGTTCAAAGGCATCACGGCCGTTTTTAACACCACCTGTTCCGATAATTTTAATTGAAGGATTTAAACGTTTGTAGAAAGCATGGACGTTAGCTAAGGCGGTAGGCTTGATAAAATCCCCACCGATACCTCCAAAGCCATTTTTAGGCTTTATAACGACAGTTTCATCATCAATAACAAGTCCATTTCCGATAGAATTAACACAGTTAATAAAAGCTAAAGGATATTTGTTAAAAATTGTAGCTGCTTGATCAAAGTGAACGATATCAAAGTAAGGTGGTAATTTGATGCCCAATGGCTTTTGATAATAGCTAAAGATTTCTGAAAGGATGAGGTCAGTCATTTCAAAATCATAAGCAATTTGAGGTTTTCCAGGAACATTTGGGCACGATAAATTTAACTCTATTAGGCCATTGTAACTACTGTTTTCAACCTTTTTAAGAATAATATGTGTCTCTTCTGGTGATAAACCTACTAATGATAAAACGTGATTTTTGCTATTGTCTTGATCTTGTAATTCAGTCACGAAATCAAGATAATAGTCAATACCTTTATTAGGGAGTCCCATAGAATTAATTGATCCCCAGTCAGTATCTGCATAACGTGGTTGAGGGTTTCCCTCTCTAGCTTCAAGGGTACCTGTTTTTGTAACAAAGGAACCAGCTTCAGAATTTTCAATAGCTAATAACTCTTCCTTAGTCATACAATAAATACCCGCTGCATTCATCAAACAATTGTCAAAACTAAAACCAGCAATTTCCGTTTTTAGCGATACCATAATATCCTCCTGAAGATAAATTTTTACTATTTTATCACTTGATTAATAGAGCTGCAAGAAAATAATGATAATGGTAATAAAATTTCGCTAAATAACGAACATTATTGTTTGTATAAACAATAATAGTAAAGAAATAAATGATGCTTTCTATAATGCATAAAAAATAAGCTTATGTAAGCTTATTTTTTATGTTCGGCGTAAGATTTTCTTTAGTAATTGAATACTCTTATATTTTAATGGATTTGGATAGTAGCGGAAAGTACCCATTTTACGAACAATGTAACCATTAAAATTCTGTTTAAAGCGAAGTACGCCATCTGAACCATCAAAATTTCCTTGAATACCTAAAAAATTATAGAAAGTTGATTGACGCTTTAAAGCCTCTTGCATAACATATTCTTGAAGAACTGCAGGCGCATAAAATTTATTAAATTCTGTGTATGAGCCAGAGAAAAGATAGACAGTTTCTTTCGGGCTATAAATAAAGAGGCTACCAGCTAAAACAACATCTTGATTTCCAAATTTTTGAATAAAAGGTTCGACTTCTTTGCGACGTTTATCTAAACTAGCTAGTTGATTGACAAGCTCAGTACGTTGACGATGGTATTTGGCAGAATCTGTATTATTTTGATGGCGATTATCAAGGACTGTAATCTGTTCTTCCAATTTCTTTGCATTTAATTGTAGGTTATGATCATATTCCCTAAAGTTTAGAGTTGCAATGACAAATTCCGCCTTATCTCCGAAACTATCATAAAAATCTTGATAATAATCTAGAGATTTATCCATATAGTCCCGGCGATCAGAAGTAGAAGAAGTAATATCCTTAAAGATATGTAGTTCTTCCCGCTTGAGGACACGTATTTTTATACCAAAAGACATGGCTTTTTTAACCAAGGGGCGTCCTTTTTTAGAGAAAGATTTAAGAAGATTTTGAGGAGTGATACCTTCTAGATTTTTAACATAATGCCAATCAGGTTCACCGCCAGGATAACCAATATGAAGCCCATCGTGGTGATAACCTATACTAGTCAGGTCATCAATAAGATAGGTGTTCGGTGCACCTTTAGGCTTACCTTCACCAGTAAACTCTTGGTAGGTATCATAAGGTTTAATTAATAATTCTAAAGCGCCCTGAGATTTGGCATAGTTCTGTAGTTCTTTATAAAAATGTTTCAGATATTTAGAATTGGAATGGGCTGGACCAGAATTGACTTCCATATGAAGTCCACCAGTCATTGGGATGGTATAAACAATACTGATGATTTCCATTTTCCCATCGATTTGGTAGCCCATGTAGGTAATGTCATACCCACGTTTTTTTAGAAGCTTTGCCATCTCAGGGGTTTGCATAAACGATTGTAAATCGTAATTTCCTGAATAACTTTCGAACTCTTTAGCTGTTAATTCTTTAAGCGCCATAAAAGTATCCTTTCCTAACTAGCTATTACGTTTTTTGCGTAAGGCATAGACATAATTAGAGGCTTTATAAAGCAATCTGTTCACTGGAATGTTAAATTCTCCAATAAATTCCTCAATGATTGGTTCGAACTTAGACTTAAAATGATATAAACCACCAGATAAGTCATTCTCAATCCCCCCCATATTTTGCCAAATATTTCCACGTTCAAAAGCCCTTTGAGCTGTTTCAAACCAAGTGTAAATAGGAGCAGAATAAGATTTAAAGTAATCGTCCATACCAGCATAAATATTTTCTGATGTATTACCAAATTCTAGAGTGAGGGTTGCAGCCAATGGAATAATGTCTCGGTCATAGGCTTTTTGAGCTTCTTTGAGAAAATCAATTTCTTTATTTAATCGATCAATCGTACCTTGGTGTTGTTTAACTTTTTTCTCACGATTAAGTTCAAGTGATTTTATTCTTTCAGATTGGGCTATCTGACATTCTTTTTCTATTTTTTCTAATCGTTTTGCAACATCTAGCGAAGCCATTGTGATGTATGAGTTATTAGGATACGTATCAAGGAGTTTTTGGTAGTAGTCAATTCCTCTAAGATTTATCCCTTTACGGTCTTCCGTTTTTTTCATCAACTCTGCAAAATCTTCAAGTAGTTCATGGCTACCAAATTGTATATCTACTCCCTTATTTTTGGAAGTTCGAATAGCTTGACGAGTTTTTTTAGACATTTTATCAAGTCCAAATTGATTAGCATATAGGTTTGCCTGAAAACGTGGTTGGATAGTATGAGCTAAATCTGTTGTCCGACCAGTCCAATCAGCACCTGCACGCTGTAAATGATCAATGGCGATTAACCCTTCTTTTTCATCGGGCGAATTTTCAAAATCTTTGGCATTGACCATTTTTAAATAGATGAGAGGATCACACTTGATAAAGAGAGCTCTTTGTTTTTTGCCAAAAGCTTTAAGGTCCTTAAGGACCTTAGTTACAATATCTAGATTGGAGTAATCCATGATTGGTCCACGCGGAATATATAGCATGGAGAAGCCAAGAGGAAGTGATTTGATGAGAATACTAGCGCTGGCAATTTGGGTTTCACCGTCAAAAAAGCCAAGTAATTGACTACCCCAGTTGTCTTTTACTTTGGGCCAATTAGAAGATTGAAGTAGGTTTGTTTGGTTGGATTCGCTCACAAAGCGATCGTGTTCGACAGCGGTAATTTCTCTATACATGAGTTTCCTTTCTTAGTGAGAGTGTCTTTGTTTTTTTCGAATAGTATAGGCTAGGTTGGCCAATTTATATAATAATGGATTGATTGCTAGATTAAACTCGCCAATATATTCTTCAAACATTGGATTGAAGTTACTTTTAAATTTTGTTAAACCATCGTTAAGACTTCCCTCGACACCGCCTAGATTAGCAGATACAATATCGTTTTTGAAAGCATCTTCGAACACCCTAGCATTCAAGAGATACTGTGGATAAAATTTACGGAAGCTATCATCCATACCAGCATACAACATCTCCAGGACATTGCCAAAACGAATGGACAAAATTCCTGCAATGACAGGCTCATCTGGATATTTCTTGCTAAACTCCTGAAATTCAAGGATATATTGTTTAACAGAAGCTTCTTGTTGATTTAGCCTTGTCAGGCGACTTTTTTGATGGGATGGAGTTTCTGATAAATCTTTTTGGATTTGAAGAAGTTGTTCTTTAAATTGCGCTAATCTTTTAGGAAGATTGACTTTAGCTAAATAGAGATAGGCATCTTCTCCATAAATTGTCATTAGTTGATGGAAATAGTTTTCATTACGTAAAGCTACACCTTTACGATTCTCGGTTAATGCTACAACCGTGGCGAATTTAGGTAAATCATCAATGTTGGCACGATAAATTTGAACACCGCGATGCTTTGCATCTTTTATCAGACGTTTAGTGTGTTTTGGAAAGTTTTCTTCTATATTTGCTTTGGTATAGATATTCGCTTGAAAACGAGGTTGGATGGTTTCGGAAATGGCTTTCGTTGGACCTATCCATTGGGCACCTGCTGACTTAAGATTATCAATTGCCTGTCTACTTTCATCTATCTCTTCGGCGACATTCTCTTCTTTAAGGTGATATTGACGTAGAAGAAGTGCTGGATCGAATTTTGCAAAAACAGCACGTTTCTTTCGTCCAAAGTTTTTTAGTGTTTTTAACACAAAGTTAACTAATTCTTTATTGCTGTAGTCCATAATAGGTCCACGTGGAATATAAAGCATTGTAAAACCAAGTGGTAATGATTTAATTAAGATGCTAGCTACAGCAACTAATTGGTCATCTTTATAAAAGCCTAAACGTTCATTTTGCCAATTTGATTTTACTTGTGCCCACTTTGAAGAGTGGAGGAGATTGGTTTGAGACGATGCAATAGCAAAGGCATCATATTCTTTTTCGGATATTCCAACGGTAACATGATACATCAGTTTATTACCCATTCACGTAGTGCGTAGGCTACGCCACTTTCCTCGTTTGATTTGGTGATATATTTTGCTATTTTTTTTAGTTCAGGATTGCCGTTTTGCATAACAACAGGATTTCCAACAACTTCAAGCATAGCACGGTCATTTTCTTCATCACCAATAGCCATTGTTTGATCTACAGTTAATCCCATTTTCTCTGCAAGGTGGAGAAGTGCAGTGCCTTTATTAACGTTTTTGGGTAAAATTTCTAAATAAAAAGGAGTTGATTTTACAATAGTGTAGTTATCGAGAACTTTTTTTGGAATTTTAGCAATTGCTGCATCTAAGATGTCAGGTTGATCAATCATCATTAGTTTAATGATTTCTTTGTCTCCCATTTCTTCAGGAGTACGATAGAAGAGCGGCATATTAACTAAAGTTACTTCGTGTATTGTATATTTACCAATATCACGATTTGCTGTGTAAATTCCTTCTTTTGTAATGGCGTGCATGTGGACGCCTAATTTACGCGCTAACAGTTCGAAATCCAGATAGTCTTCATAGGTTAAGGTTTCTTTGATGATGTCATCTCCTGTGGCTGTGTCTTGAACTAGACCGCCGTTAAAGGTGATAACATAATCTCCCTCTTCATTGAGTTTCAATTCTTCTAAAAGATCTTGGACTCCGATGATTGGACGTCCTGTAGCAATAACAATTTTAACGCCTTTTGATTTTGCTTCTTGAACAGCTTTAGCCACTTCAGGTGTAATTTCACGCTTACTATTTAATAGGGTGCCGTCAATATCTACGGCAACAAGTTTAATTGAAGTCATTTTATCTCCCACTCTTTATTCAATATCCTAAAATACTCACCTTATATCTTACTAAAAAATAAAGGGTTTGTCATGAATGGCTATTATCTTTCGTGAGTGTCAAATGCTCATTTGTGATATAAGATTGAAATTCTTCTTTTGTACTTGAAAATAGGCTATCTAATGTCAACATTTCTTTTGGAAAATAAAAACGTTGATCACCATAATTAGATCCAGTTAATGCTTTTACAATCGGTGATAAGCTTGATAATTCAGCAAGTTGTCCATTCTTTTGGATAATTTGAATTTCTGTTCGTGGATTTGAATGTTCAGGCCGATAAACATCGTAAGGTAAGTCAAAATTAGCATGGACACCAGTGTAATAATCGGGATCAAAACCAACCTGTGAGACTAGTTCTTTCATTTTAACTAGATTTTCTTTATCAGACTCTTCAAAGGTAATTGATTTAAAGACTTTTCGATTGATAAAACGATTAGCTAAATCTGCCAAAATGTTATCATCAGCTTGCATCCAAGATTGGAAGTAAGTATTCATTACCCCATCATCTAGGGCTAAATAATCTTGTAAATCATATTGATCCGTGAAGAAAGGAATAAGATTTGGAGAAGTTTGTTCAAAAAAATCGCGATGGGTATCAAATAAGAAGCGAGCACGTTTTAGTAAATTTTGTAAGAGTAATTCCATAGCACGACTGGCTGGATGGAAATAAACTTGCATATACATTTGGAAGCGACTAACAATATAATCTTCCACAGCGTGCATCCCGTTACGAGCAAAAGCAATTCCAGAATCGGTTGGTCTAATAACGCGTAAAATTCGTGTTAAATCAAATTGTCCATAGCTAGCAGCAGTGTAGTAAGAATCTCTGAGAAGATAGTCCATTCGATCACAATCAATTTGACTAGAAATTAATTGAACAACTTGTTTATTGGGGTAGCTATGATTAATAACACTAGCTACTTTATCAGGAAAATCAGGAGCCACCTTTCGTAAAATAGCATTAATCTCTGTGGTAGGATTGGTGATGATTTCCTGAGTGTAAGCTTCATGATCAGTATTGAAGAGACGCTCAAATGTATGAGAATATGCGCCATGTCCGATATCATGTAGTAGGGCGGCAGCCATCGTTAGCAGGGACTCATTTTTATTCCAAAGATCAGAATAATGTTCATCAAAGATTTCTGTAACTTTACGAGCCAGTTCATAAACTCCGAGACAATGTGAAAAACGACTATGCTCTGCACCATGGAAGGTAAAAGAAGTCGTTGAGGTTTGTTTAATGCGTCGTAAACGTTGAAATTCTTTAGTGTTAATCAAGTCATATATGACTTGATTATTTACATGGATATAAGTGTGAACGGGGTCACGAAATACTTTTTCATTCATATATATATTATAGCAAAAATTGAAACTTGAGTCAGAAATTGGTAGAATAGAAGGATAAAAGAAGTGAGAGAAGTCATGAAACTAGAAATTAACAATAACATTCAAATTGACAACGAAACCGAAATGATTCATGAGATTCACGATTGTCAATTTATTGAAAAAGGAAGTTACGTTTATTTGAATTATATTAATGCTGAGGGCGAGAGGGTAGTTATTAAGGCAAATCATGAGGAATTGCTTATGACGAGGTTTTCAAATCCTAAGTCTGTAATGCGTTTTCATCGTGAAACGCCTGCTTTGGTTAATATCCCCACTCCACTTGGTGTTCAACATTTGATTACAGAGACAAGTCACTATCAGTTTGATTTGTCACAGCAAAGGTTGCATATCAATTATGTCCTTAAGCAAACGGAGACAGGAGACTGTTTTGCAAATTATGAATTAAGGATTCAATGGTATTAAGATAACTACCATTAACAAAAGAGTAGTCGTTATGAATTTCGTTTACTGAAGACGCTGGGATCTCTTTATGAGAGCCATTTATTTGATAAACTGCAGTGTGGTTTATTTCGACTAGATGAACTTCGTTTTTTCCCTTGAGATTATTAGTGATAGCAAGGATAATTAATTGAAAAATGGATTTTTTTCTGTTACAATGATTAACATATCAAGGGAGTAGCAGACGGTTTACCGTGGCAATGTCGTCATTACGAAAGAAATTTCCGGCGTTGTCTTAAACAGCGAGACTTGTTTTCATAAAAACAGGTCTCTTTTTGTTTGTGGAGAGACCAAAGGAGGAAAGGTTTTGTTAAAAGAACAGAAAAAATCCTTGTTTTACACACAAGGTCAAGAAGAGGTTCTAACGTCTTTAGAATCTTCTCGTGAAGGATTATCAACGACAGAAGCGAAAAATCGCTTAGAGATGTATGGTCGCAATGAGCTTGAAGAAGGGAAAAAACGTAGTCTAATAGCTAAGTTTTTTGACCAATTCAAAGATTTAATGATTATTATCTTACTGGTTGCTGCAGCTCTCTCTGTTATTACGGAAGGTATGCATGGCTTAACGGATGCATTGATTATCTTGGCGGTTGTTATCTTAAATGCAGCTTTTGGTGTTTATCAAGAGGGGCAAGCCGAAGCAGCTATTGAAGCCCTCAAAGATATGTCAAGCCCAATTGCGCGTGTTCGTCGTGATGGTCATACTATTGAGGTGGATTCTAAAGAACTAGTTTCTGGTGACCTCGTTATGTTAGAAGCAGGAGATGTTGTTCCCGCAGATTTACGACTTTTAGAAGCCGCGTCTCTAAAAATTGAAGAAGCAGCTCTAACTGGTGAGTCAGTACCTGTTGAGAAAGACATATCTCAAGTAGTAGCAGAGGATGCAGGTATTGGTGACCGTGTGAATATGGCGTATCAAAATTCAAATGTCACGTATGGTCGAGGATATGGTGTTGTTACTAACACAGGGATGTATACTGAAGTTGGTAAAATTGCGGACATGTTGGCAAATGCTGATGAATCTGAAACACCATTGAAACAAAGTTTAGTTCAACTTTCTAAATTATTGACTTACTTAATCGTGATTATTGCGGTTATTACTTTCTTAGTGGGGATATTTGTCCGTAAAGAAGGTTGGATTGAAGGATTGATGACTTCAGTTGCTTTAGCAGTTGCAGCTATTCCAGAAGGGCTTCCTGCAATTGTTACGATTGTCTTATCAATGGGAACAAAAACTCTTGCTAAACGCAATTCTATCGTTCGTAAACTCCCTGCAGTTGAAACTTTAGGTTCTACAGAAATCATTGCATCAGATAAGACTGGAACTCTGACAATGAATCAAATGACTGTCGAAAAAGTGTATACTAATGGTGTTCTCCAATCATCTTCGGAAGAAATTTCAGTTGATAATAACACTTTACGTATTATGAATTTCTCCAACGATACTAAGATTGATCCTTCAGGAAAATTAATTGGTGACCCAACAGAGACTGCACTGGTACAATTTGGTTTAGATAAGAATTTTGATGTCCGTGAAGTTTTGAAAAATGAACCACGTGTAGCTGAGTTACCATTTGATTCAGATCGTAAGTTAATGTCTACGATTCATAAAGAATCAGATGGTCGCTACTTTATCGCAGTCAAGGGTGCTCCTGATCAATTATTAAAACGAGTTACTAAAATTGAAGATAATGGCTTGGTTCGTGATATCACGGCTGAAGATAAAGAGGCTATCCTAAATACCAATAAAGAACTCGCAAAACAAGCTCTTCGTGTCTTGATGATGGCTTATAAATATGAAACACAAATTCCAACTTTAGAGACTGATATTGTTGAGTCAGATTTAGTATTCTCAGGTTTAGTGGGAATGATTGACCCTGAGCGTCCAGAAGCGGCAGAAGCTGTTCGAGTTGCTAAAGAAGCAGGAATTCGTCCGATTATGATTACCGGGGACCATCAAGATACTGCAGAAGCTATTGCAAAGCGTCTAGGTATTATTGATGCAAATGACACAGAAGATCATGTCTTTACGGGTGCTGAACTTAATGAATTAAGTGATGAAGAGTTTCAAAAAGTATTTAAACAATATTCTGTCTATGCACGTGTTTCTCCTGAACATAAAGTGCGTATCGTGAAAGCTTGGCAAAACGATGGCAAAGTCGTTGCCATGACTGGTGATGGTGTTAATGATGCTCCATCGCTAAAAACAGCAGATATTGGTATTGGTATGGGAATAACTGGTACGGAAGTTTCCAAAGGTGCTTCTGATATGGTCCTTGCTGATGATAATTTTGCAACTATTATTGTGGCTGTTGAGGAAGGACGTAAAGTCTTCTCAAATATCCAAAAATCTATTCAGTATCTTCTTTCAGCCAACATGGCAGAGGTATTTACAATTTTCTTTGCAACTTTATTAGGATGGGATGTACTTGCACCGGTTCACCTTCTTTGGATTAACTTGGTAACAGATACTCTTCCAGCCATCGCTCTTGGAGTTGAGCCAGCTGAACCAGGAGTTATGACACATAAACCTCGTGGTCGCCAGTCAAACTTCTTTGATGGTGGTGTTATGGGAGCTATTATCTATCAAGGTATTTTACAAACTATCTTAGTACTTGGTGTCTATGGTTGGGCATTGATGTATCCAGAACATGCTGGTTATCGCATGATTCACGCAGATGCCCTTACGATGGCCTTTGCAACGCTTGGTTTAATCCAATTGGTACATGCATTTAACGTTAAGTCAGTTTACCAATCAATCTTTACAGTTGGAGCTTTTAAAAATAGAACCTTTAACTGGTCTATTCCAGTAGCTTTCATTCTTTTGATGGTGACTATTGTTGTTCCTGGATTTAATAAACTTTTCCATGTAACTCATTTAAGTTCAACACAATGGTTAACTGTAGTTATCGGAAGTTTATTGATGGTAGTGTTAACGGAAATTGTTAAATTTATCCAACGTAAATTAGGACAAGACGAAAAAGCTATTTAGTTTAGCTGATAAAAAAACTCACTTAGAATATCTAAGTGAGTTTTTTAGCAATCAAATATTGTCATAGAGTTGCGTAATTCGTCTTCAAAATATTTTTTTCGATAGTTTTCAAAACTATCCAAATGCTTAACGGCATTATACCTTTTGCTAAGATTCCAGGTTAAATTAGGGTTATGATTGGGATTCTGATTGACAAAGTCAATAGTTAAATTCCATTCTCTAATATATCCAAGTGGTCTAGAATGATAAGTAGTCTCTCCAATTTTAACGTCGCCAAATGAGCGGTGTGCATGACCAAAAACAACATCTTTGATATGATATTTTTGGAATAAATCATGATAAGCCTGACTCCCCAAAAAAGCATTAAAAGGAGAGAATCTAGGATGAGTCATCGTGAATTGTTTATGGGGAACAAAGTGCATAGCAATAATGATATTTGAAGAATCGACTTTTGCTAATATTTCGTCTAAGCGTTTTAAAATTGATGCTTGGATAGTTACATCATTATTTGGACGTTTTAAACGTCTATCAAACCAAAAAGTCTTTTTTAATTTTTCAACATCCTTGATGTCTCTATTATTTGAAAAGCTGTAATCATACCAGCCATGAAAAGCTAGTAGCATTTTTTTGTCAAATCGATAGGTTTGAAAGTCAAGACGTTGGATTTCTGTTTCTGTTAAATCAAGCATATCATGGTTTCCTAAATTATAGCTAAGTTTAATATGCTTTTTTAAGTTATTGATAAAGGGAAGTGTATCTTTAGTAAAATGATTAGATATATCTCCAGCGATATGGAGGTGATCAATTTTTTCTTTCTTAAGCAAATTAATTAACGTTTTCGTCTCAAAGGTAGAAAAATGATTGAGGTCAATATGTAAATCACTCATGATAGCAAGTTTGGTCATAAGGGTATTGTACCATATTGTAGTTCAAAGAGTTAAACAGTAAATTTTTGAAATAGTTTTAGAGTCATTCTATAATAGATATGTCATTGTAGAATGCGCTTTCATAAGTGTGTTTAGAAGTTTTATATTTAAGGTGCCTTAAGGAGGTCTCATGTCTAATTTTTATAAGCTCTTGAAAGAAAAATTTCCTCGAAAAGAAGATATCGTAACAGAAATGATCAATTTAGAAGCTATTTGTCAATTACCCAAAGGGACGGAGTATTTTATTAGTGATTTACACGGGGAATACGATGCTGTTGATTATCTCTTACGGACAGGTGCAGGGTCTATTAGAGCTAAATTATTAGACTGTTTTGATTGGCAGAAAATAGTTGCTGTTGATTTAGATGATTTTTGTATACTGCTTTATTACCCAAAGGAAAAATTAGCCTTCGATAAAATGAACTTGTCAGCAAGTGCTTATAAAACGAAGTTATGGGAAATGATTCCGTTACAAATACAAGTTTTAAAATATTTTTCTAGTAAATATACAAAATCTAAAGTACGTAAGCAATTGTCAGGTAAGTTTGCTTACATTATCGAAGAACTTTTAGCTGAGATTGACCGTAACCCAGAGAAGAAAAGCTATTTTGATACTATTATTGAAAAATTATTTGAATTAGACCAAGTAGAAGATTTAATTATAGTATTGTCCCAAACAATTCAAGTTTTGATTATTGACCATTTACATGTTGTAGGGGATATTTACGATCGTGGTAGGTATCCTGATCGTATCTTGAATAGGTTAATGGCTTTTCCAAATTTGGATATCCAATGGGGGAACCATGATGTCACTTGGATGGGAGCAGCATCTGGTTCTTACCTTTGTATGGTAAATGTTATCCGTATTGCTGCACGTTATAATAATATTACTTTAATTGAAGACCGATATGGTATCAATTTGCGTCGCTTGGTTGATTACTCACGCCGTTACTATGAACCTCTACCTTCTTTCGTTCCTATATTAGATGGAGAGGAAATGACTCATCCAGATGAACTAGACTTGTTAAATATGATACAACAAGCAACAGCAATTTTACAGTTTAAATTGGAAGCCCAATTGATTGACAGGCGTCCAGAATTTCAAATGCATAATCGGCAACTTATTAACCAGGTAAATTATAAAGATTTAAGTATATCTATTAAGGAAGTTGTGCATCAACTTAAAGATTTTAATAGTAGATGCATTGATTCGAAAAATCCCAGTCGATTAACAAGTGAGGAAGAAGAGCTTTTACAACAATTGATGATAGCCTTCCAGACTTCTGAAAGTTTAAAGAAACATATTGATTTCCTATTTGAAAAAGGAAGTATGTATTTAACATATAATGATAATCTTTTATTCCATGGTTGCATACCAATGCATAGTAATGGTGATTTTAAAAGCTTTAAAATTGCAGGAAAAACTTATGGTGGTAGGGATTTACTGGATTTATTTGAAAGTCAAATACGTCTAGCATATGCTAGACCAGAGAAACATGATGATTTGGCGACAGATATCATTTGGTATCTTTGGTGTGGTGAAAATTCTTCTCTTTTTGGTAAGAATGCCATGACTACTTTTGAGCGCTATTATGTTTCCGACAAAGTAACTCATCAAGAAAGAAAAAATCCCTACTTTAAACTGAGAGATAAAGATGATATTTGCACTGCTCTTTTACAAGAGTTTGATTTGCCTAAGTTTGGGCATATTGTCAATGGTCATACGCCAGTCAAAGAAAAAAATGGTGAGCAACCGATAAAAGCAAATGGTAAGATGTTAGTAATTGATGGTGGCTTTGCCAAAGGTTATCAGAAAAATACAGGTTTAGCTGGCTACACTTTGATTTATAATAGCTATGGGATACAATTAATTTCACACCTTCCTTTTACATCCATTGAGGAAGTTTTAAGTGGAACCAACTATATCATTGATACGAAGCGATTAGTAGAAGAAGCCAAGGATAGGATTCTTGTAAAAGATACAACTATTGGACAAAAGTTAACCAAAGAGATTAAAGACTTAGATCACCTTTATCGTCATTTTCAGGAATATGATGACTAGTGTTTAAGTAATTTACTAATTGATATGTAGGATTTAATTTTTCAGTTTCTTACCTTGTCTCTTTTATTAAATTGACTTAAAATAATATTATGGACATAAAGGCAGAAATTCAAAAATTAGCAAAAGAAATTGGTATCTCTAAAATTGGTTTTACGACGGCAGATAACTTTGATTATTTGGAAAAGTCATTGCGTGCTTCTGTGGAAGAGGGGCGCAATTCAGGATTTGAACATAAAGTCATAGAGGATCGTATCTACCCTGAAAGGCTTTCAGAATCGGCTAAAACGATTATTTCAATTGGCGTTGCTTATCCTCACAAACTTCCTCAGCAACCTCAAAAAACATCTTATAAACGAGGAAAAATTACACCTAATTCGTGGGGGCTTGATTATCATTATGTGGTCGGCGAAAAGTTAGACAGACTATCAAAAGGCATTGAAGAGCTCTGTCGAGATTTTCCTTTGCAACAAAAAGCAATGGTCGATACTGGAGCTTTAGTTGATACTGCAGTTGCCCAAAGAGCAGGTATTGGTTTTATAGGAAAAAATGGTCTAGTTATTTCTAAAGAATATGGCTCTTATATGTTTTTGGGAGAATTAATTACCAATTTAGAGATCGAGCCAGACAAGCCTGTCGATTATGATTGTGGTGACTGTCGTCGTTGTCTAGATGCCTGTCCAACTTCTTGTTTAATTGGTGATGGCTCAATGAATGCCAAGCGTTGTCTATCATTTCAAACCCAAGATAAGGGAATGATGGACATAGAGTTTCGAAAAAAGATTAAAACAGTTATCTATGGTTGTGATATTTGCCAAATTTGCTGTCCTTATAACAAAGGTATAAATAATCCATTGGCGACAGAGATTGATCCTGAGTTGGCTCAACCAGAATTAATACCATTTTTGAGTTTATCAAATGGACAATTTAAAGAAAAATTTGGTATGATTGCTGGAAGTTGGCGAGGTAAAAATATTTTACAGCGTAATGCCATTATTGCGCTAGCAAATGCTCATGATAAAACCGCAGTGGTCAAATTAATAGAGATTATTGATAAAAATAATAACCCTATTCATACTGCAACAGCTATATGGGCATTGGGAGAAATTGTCAAAAAACCAAACGATGAGATACTGGAGTTTATGAGTAATTTAACCTTAAAAGATGAAGATAGCCGAAAAGAGTTGGAATTAATCCGTCATAAATGGCAATTTTAAGCCTTTTATGGTATTTTTAAGAACCTTATGATAAAATAAAACAGATTAACAAAGATTGGAGAAATCTCATGGAAGTGGCTGAAATTCGCCAAAAAATAGTAGAAAATAAAGAGAAGTTGACTAGCTTCAGGAGGTCTCTTTGACTTAGATCGTTTGGAAGAGGAGATTGCTCTTCTTGAAAATCAAATGACTGAGCCAGACTTTTGGAATGACAATATTGCAGCGCAAAAGACATCTCAAGAACTGAATGAGTTAAAAGGTAAGTATGATACTTTCCATAATATGCAAGAATTATCTGACGAAACAGAACTCTTACTTGAGATGCTTGACGAAGATGATTCTTTGAAAGAAGAATTAGAAGAAAATCTAATGCAGCTAGATAAGATAATGGGTGCTTATGAAATGACGCTTCTCTTATCTGAGCCTTATGACCACAATAATGCTATCTTAGAAATCCATCCTGGTTCAGGAGGAACTGAAGCGCAAGATTGGGGAGATTTACTCTTACGAATGTATACCCGTTTTGGCAATGCTAATGGTTTCAAAGTAGAAGTATTAGATTATCAAGCAGGGGATGAAGCTGGTATTAAATCGGTTACCCTCTCTTTTGAAGGCCCCAATGCTTATGGTTTGTTGAAATCAGAAATGGGAGTTCATCGCCTCGTTCGTATATCACCTTTTGATTCGGCTAAACGTCGTCATACCTCATTTGCTTCAGTTGAAGTGATGCCAGAGTTAGATGATACGATTGAAGTAGAAGTACGTGATGATGACATTAAAATGGATACTTTCCGTTCCGGAGGAGCTGGTGGTCAGAACGTCAATAAAGTATCAACAGGTGTTCGTTTGACGCATATTCCAACTGGAATTGTGGTATCGTCTACCGTTGACCGTACTCAATATGGGAACCGCGATCGCGCTATGAAGATGTTGCAGGCTAAGCTATATCAGTTAGAACAAGAAAAGAAAGCACAAGAAGTAGATGCTCTTAAGGGTGATAAAAAAGAAATCACTTGGGGAAGTCAGATTCGTTCTTATGTTTTCACCCCTTATACGATGGTGAAGGATCATCGTACTAACTTTGAGCTTGCTCAGGTAGATAAGGTTATGGATGGAGAAATCAATGGCTTTATTGATGCCTACCTTAAGTGGCGCATTGAAGACTAAAAATAATGAAGGAGAAACATGGCACTAATAGAAATGTCTGGTGTTACTAAAAAGTATCGCCGTTCAACAACTGCCTTGAGAAACTTAAATTTATCAATTCAGCAAGGTGAGTTTGTGTATTTAGTTGGTCCGTCAGGTGCTGGTAAATCTAGCTTGATTCGCCTCCTATACCGTGAAGAAAAATTAAGTTCAGGTAGATTAAAGGTAGGGGAATTCAATCTCAATAAACTCAAACGTCGTCAAATTCCTATTTTACGTCGTAGTATTGGAGTTGTCTTCCAAGATTATAAATTACTACCAACAAAAACAGTTTATGAGAATGTTGCGTTTGCGATGCAAGTTATTGGAGCTAAGCGCCGTCATATTAAAAAACGCGTGCCAGAAGTTCTAGAATTAGTAGGTTTAAAACACAAGATGCGTTCTTTTCCAACACAGTTATCTGGTGGAGAACAACAACGTGTGGCAATTGCACGTGCGATTGTTAATAATCCAAAATTATTAATTGCAGATGAACCTACTGGTAATTTGGATCCAGAAATTGCTTGGGAAATCATGCATCTATTGGAACGTATTAACCTTCAAGGAACGACTGTTTTGATGGCAACACACAATAGTCAAATTGTTAACACACTTCGTCATCGTGTCATTGAGATTGAAGCAGGTAGCGTTATCCGAGATGAAGAGAAGGGAGAATATGGTTATCATGATTAATTTCTTTAGACATTTCTGGGAATCGCTTAAAAACTTGAAACGTAACTTTTGGATGACTTTTGCTTCTGTAACATCAGTTACCATAACCTTACTTCTTGTAGGCTTGTTTTCATCAGTTTTACTGAATGTTGAAAAGTTAACAACTGATGTTTCAGGTAATTTTACTATCAGTGCCTTTTTAAATGTTGACTCAACGGATGCTCAAAAACAAGTCAAAGATAAGGACGGAAAGCTAAAAGATAATCCTGATTATCATAAAGTTTACGACAAAATTAAACGTATTTCTGGTGTAGAGAAAGTCACTTATTCAAGTAAAGCTGAACAATTAAAAGAAGTTCAAAAAGAGTATGGTTCAGATGTTATTGATGATACCTATAAAGATGCTTTGTTAGATGTTTACGTAGTTGGGACAAGTTCTGCAAAAGTTTCTAAGAGTGTCAGTGAAGCAATTGGACGCATTGAAGGTGTTGATTATACTAAAGAACCTATTGATTCAACAAAACTATCTAATCTCACAGATAACATCCGTATATGGGGATTTGGTGGTGTTGCCTTATTAATTGTCCTTGCTATCTTTTTGATTTCAAATACTATTCGTATGTCGATTATGTCACGCCGTACAGATATTGAAATCATGAGATTAGTTGGCGCTAAAAATTCTTATATTCGAGGACCGTTCTTTTTTGAAGGTGCTTGGGTAGGGATTTTAGGGGCTATCGTTCCATCGCTGATTTTCTATTTTGGTTATCAATTTGTGTTTAACAAGTTTAATCCAAAATTTGAGACAAGCCATGTTTCATTGTATCCTATGGATATTATGGTTCCAGCAATTATTGGTGGTATGGTGATTATTGGTATTATTATTGGCTCACTTGGGTCTGTCCTATCAATGAGACGTTACCTTAAGATTTAATAAAAAGAGATGAAATCTATTTCATCTCTTTTTATTAATTGTAGATATCATGTTAGTGGATAAAATTCGAAATAAACGTAGCCAATTGTTTTTCAGATGATTTGTGAGAAAGGGTAGCTTTACCATCCCCTTTTTGATGTCCGTAGTTACCAAATCGGCTATGGTTTCCTCCGACAATAGTTCGAAAAGTACTTGAATTTGGGAGGCGTTTTTTAGCTTCCTCATATTTTTCCCAGTTTAAAATATGATCATTACTTGCTGTAATGGAGAGTACTCTTAACTTTTTATGAGATAGGTCGGATTTACGTGAAGGGTAGGAAGCTAATAATATGAGCCCTCTAACAGGGGCTACTTTGGCATTTTGGCTAGCAACAACTCCTCCTAAAGAATGTCCAGCAAGGTAAACATTAGTTAAGTGGTTCTGATTAATAATTGTTTTAGCTTTATGAGGCGATAAAACTGGCAAATTTAAAGGTGTCTTCAAAATATAGGTATTATCCCCTTTGTCAGCTAAATCTCTAGCAAGTTGAGAATAAGCTTCTTCTTCCACAAGAGCCCCTTGATAGAAAATAATATTTGCTTTTACCTTACCCTTGCTTCTAAAAAGAAGGTAGTTCTTATGGTTTGTAGCGGTTTTAGCAATTCTCCTAGCTAATGGGGAGGCTTGGTAAGTATTGAAGTAAATGGTCATCCCGACGGCCATTAAAATAGCAAGGATACTTGTTGTTAACCAAAGAAAAATAGAGTGACGTTTTATGTTCATTGGAAGAAAGGATTAAAGTTTTTTTCGTGGCCAATAGTTGTATTCATGCCATGGCCTGGGTGAACACTATAATGACTAGGTAAGGTGAATAGTTCTTGACGAATACCAGTAATGAGGTCCTCAAAGTTACTGGTAGGTAAGTCAGTACGACCGATAGTTTCACGAAATAGAGCATCGCCAGTAACGACTAATTCATCTGAGTGGAAAACAAACGAGACTCCTCCCCAAGAATGACCAGGTGTTGGTAAAACTGTGAATTCAAAACCATTTAGTTGATAGGGTTGCTTTAATTTAAAAAAGTTCTCTGCCGGTCTTGCTATAACATTAATGATATCATCATGACGGCCTAACCCAGATAAATTATCATCTGGGGAAGATAGCCAAGCGGCTTCTTTTTCTGAAACATAAACAGGTGGATTATCAAAAGTATCTCTGACCAAATCTAAACTAAAAATATGATCATAGTGAGTATGAGTTAAGAGGATAGCCACTAAAGGTTTTTCAAAGGATTTAATTTTAGCAATAATTTCTTGGCCATTGCTCCCTGGATCAATGAGGATAACAGCTTGATCATTAACGAGGTAATAAGTATTTTCACCAGCAATGTGGTTTATTGTTTTATAGATTTTCATAATGATAGTGTACCAAAAAATCAAGACTTTGTTAAAAAAAGAGTGGCGGAAAATAAATGGCAACTAGTTTCAGAAAATATGGGATCTCACAGCAATTTCTTGACACCGTTTTCATAAAGGTGTATCATAAAAGTAATCAATAAGCCAAGCCTAAAGCTGAACTTAGTTTAAGAACACTGACTTTTTGAGAGCAACCTAATTGGTTGACTAAAGAATATGAGGTGGAAGATATGTCAAAAGTTGCTATTGTTACTGGTGCTGGTCAAGGAATTGGATTTGCTATTGCGAAACGTCTTCATGCAGACGGCTTTAAAATAGGCGTTTTAGACTATAATGAAGAGACTGCTCAGGCTGCGGTTGATAAACTATCACCTGAGGATGCTGTTGCAGTTGTAGCAGATGTTTCAAAACGTGATCAAGTTTTTGATGCTTTCCAAAAAGTTGTAGATACTTTTGGTGATTTGAATGTTGTTGTTAACAATGCAGGTGTTGCCCCAACAACTCCTCTTGACACTATTACTGAAGAGCAGTTTGAAAAGGCTTTTGCAATCAATGTCGGAGGAACTATTTGGGGAAGCCAAGCAGCTCAGAAACATTTTAGAGAATTAGGTCATGGCGGAAAAATTATAAATGCAACTTCACAAGCAGGATGTGAAGGGAATCCTAATTTGACTGTTTATGGTGGTACAAAATTTGCAGTTCGTGGTATTACACAGACTTTGGCAAAAGATTTAGCATCAGAAGGAATCACAGTCAATGCTTACGCACCAGGTATTGTTAAAACACCTATGATGTTTGATATTGCCCATGAAGTTGGTAAGAATGCAGGCAAAGATGATGAATGGGGTATGGAGCAGTTTGCCAAAGATATCACTTTGAAACGCTTGTCTGAACCAGAAGATGTTGCTAATGCAGTAGGCTTCTTAGCGGGAGATGATTCAAATTATATCACTGGACAAACAATAGTTGTCGATGGGGGTATGGTATTCCATTAAAAATGATTAATGCTAACACTGTGAGTTTCACTCACAGTGTTTTTTATATTTCTTAAAAAATTATCTTATCTTGGTTATTGGAGTGATGGCATCTTTGAGGTATAGTCATGTTTTGTTTTATAGATATAGCGTGCTATAATAGACTTACTATGACCCAGAAAAAACTTAGAAAATATGCAGTAGTTGACTTGGAGGCTACTGGAGCAGGTCCCAATGCTTCTATTATTCAGGTTGGGATTGTTATTATCCAAGGAAATAAAATTATTGATAGTTATGAAACAGATGTTAATCCTCATGAATCTTTGGATGAGCATATTGTTCATTTGACAGGTATTACGGATAAGCAGTTGGCTAAAGCTCCGGATTTTGGTCAAGTGGCGCATCACATTTATCAATTGATTGAAGATTGTATTTTTGTTGCCCACAATGTAAAGTTCGATGCAAATTTATTGGCTGAGCAACTATTTTTAGAAGGCTGCGAGTTACGTACACCAAGGATAGATACAGTAGAATTATCACAAGTATTTTATCCCTGTTTAGAAAAATATTCTTTAGGGGCATTAGCAGAAAGCTTAAATATTGAATTAACAGATGCGCACACTGCTATTGCAGATGCAAGAGCTACAGCACAGTTATTCATTAAGTTAAAAGCTAAAATTAGTAGTTTACCTAAAGAAGTGTTGGAGACCATTTTAACATTTGCTGATAATCTTTTGTTCGAATCCTATTTATTGATTGAAGAAGCTTATCAAGAAGCTGATTTCGTTAATCCTAAAGAATATTATTTCTGGCAAGGATTGGTCTTAAAAAAAGAAAAAGCTGTTGGAAAGCCTAAGAAATTATCTAGTGATTTTCAAGTTAACATGGCTTTGTTAGGTATGGATGCTCGCCCTAAGCAAGTTGTTTTTGCTGACTTGGTTAAAGCGCATTTTAATGATCAAACAACAACGTTTTTAGAAGCTCAACCAGGACTTGGTAAAACATATGGTTATCTCTTGCCTTTATTGGATCAGTCTCAAAAACAACAAATAATAGTATCTGTTCCAACAAAGATTTTGCAAGATCAAATAATGGCTAAAGAAATAAAGCACATTCAAGAACTTTTTCATATTCCCTGTCACAGTATCAAAGGACCGAGAAATTACTTGAAGTTAGATGCGTTTTATAAGAGCCTCCAAGTGCAGGATCGAAATCGATTGATAAATCGTTTTAAAATGCAACTGCTAGTGTGGTTGACGGAAACGACTACAGGTGATTTGGATGAAATTAAACAAAAACAACGATTAGAATCTTACTTTGACCAGCTAAAACACGATGGAGAAGTGACTCAATCATCACTTTTTTATGATCTGGATTTTTGGAAACGCAGTTATGATAAAGTTGCACAAAGTCAACTTGTTATTATCAATCATGCTTATTTTCTTGAGCGTGTTCAGGATGACAAAGATTTTGCAAAGGGGAAGGTTTTAGTTTTTGATGAAGCTCAGAAACTTGTTTTGGGACTGGAAAATTTTTCTCGTGGGCAACTTGATATTAGTCACCAATTGCAGGTTATTCAAAAAATAATTGATAGTTCTATTCCATTATTACAAAAGCGCCTTCTGGAAAGTATCTCTTATGAGCTAAGTCATGCAGTAGAACTTTTTTATCGTCATAATTCTTTTGAATTTTCAGAGACCTGGTTGAAACGTCTAAAAAATAGTATAAACGCTTTAGAAGTAGTAGGATTAGATGAGTTACAAACTTTTTTCACAGCTACTTATACTAACTATTGGTTTGAAACTGACAAAGTCAATGAGAAGCGTTTAACCATTTTACGTGGGGCGAGAGAAGATTTTCTTAAATTTTCAAAGTTCCTCCCCCCCACAAAAAAGACCTATATGATATCAGCGACTTTACAAATCAGTCCCAAAGTCTACTTGTCAGATCTTTTAGGAGGATTTTCAAGTATAAGTACAGAAAAGATAGCGCATGAGAAAAATGCCAATCAGAAAGTATGGATTGATACCTCTATGCCCAATATACTTGATTTATCACCGGAACAGTATGCTTACGAAATAGCCAAGCGTTTACAAGATATAATGACGTTAAAGCAGCCTACCTTAGTCTTATTAACTTCTAAACAGACAATGTTTATGGTATCTGATTATTTGGATAAGTGGGAGATAAAACATCTTACTCAAGATAAAAATGGCTTAGCTTATAACGTTAAAAAACGTTTTGATCGTGGAGAAAGCAATCTTCTTTTAGGTACAGGATCTTTTTGGGAAGGTGTTGACTTTGTACATCGTGATCGTCTTATTGAAGTTATCACGCGATTGCCTTTTGATACTCCCAAAGACTATTTTATCCAGAAACTATCGCAGAGTTTAACAAAAGAGGGGAAAAACTTCTTTTATGACTATTCTTTACCAATGACTGTCTTAAAATTAAAACAGGCCTTGGGACGTACTACAAGGAGAGAAGAACAAAAGTCAGCGGTAATTATTTTGGATAGCAGATTGGTTATTAAATCTTATGGACAAACCATCATGCATTCTCTTGGTAGAGATTTTGAAATTTCTAAGGAAAAAATTAACAAGGTCTTGACTGAAATGGCTAAATTTTTGATATAATGGTAAAGATCATTGTCTAAAAATAAGATTTTGACAGTGCGACTCAAGATTAAATAATAGTAGTACGTTGATAAAAGGAGGAGTAATGACCTATTTGTCAGAACGTGTACTCAATATGGAAGAGAGTGTTACTTTAGCTGCGGGAGCTAAAGCAAGAGAACTCAGAGTACAAGGAAGAGATATTCTTAGTTTAACTTTAGGGGAGCCTGACTTTGCTACTCCTAAAAACATTCAGCAAGCGGCTATTGAGGCTATAACAGATGGACGTGCAAGTTTTTACACACCATCAAGTGGTTTGCCGGAGTTGAAGTCAGCAATTAATGCGTATTTTGAACGTTTTTATGGCTACTCCCTTAAACCTAATCAGGTGGTTGTGGGAACTGGTGCTAAGTTTATCCTTTATACTTTCTTTATGACAGTACTGAATCCCGGTGATGAAGTAATTATTCCGACTCCTTATTGGGTATCTTATGCTGATCAGATTAAGATGGCTGAAGGTAAGCCAGTTTTTGTCACAGCAAAAGAAGTTAATCACTTCAAAGTAACTGTGGAACAGTTAGAAGCTGTTAGGACTGATAAGACAAAAGTCATACTTCTTAATAGTCCATCAAATCCTACAGGTATGATTTATAAAGCTGAGGAGTTGGAGGCTATTGGAAATTGGGCAGTCGAACATGATATCCTAATTTTAGCAGATGATATTTACGGTCGATTGGTTTACAATGGCAATATTTTTACCCCTATTTCAAGCCTTTCAGAGTCTATTCGAAACCAAACGATAGTCATAAATGGAGTTTCTAAGACTTATGCGATGACAGGTTGGCGTGTTGGTTTTGCAGTGGGTAATCATGATATTATAGCGGCAATGTCTAAAGTAGTCAGTCAAACAACTTCTAACCTTACGGCTGTCTCACAGTATGCTACTATTGAGGCTTTAAATGGTTCTCAAGAGTCATTTGAAAAAATGAGGCTAGCATTTGAAGAACGCCTTAATATCATTTATCCATTGTTGTGTCAGGTCCCTGGGTTTGAGGTTGTTAAACCACAAGGTGCTTTTTATCTTTTCCCAAATGTTACAAAAGCAATGGAAATGAAAGGATATACGGATGTTACAGCATTCACGGATGCCATTCTTGAAGAAGTTGGACTTGCTTTAGTAACGGGTGCTGGTTTTGGAGCGCCGGAAAATGTTCGTCTGAGTTATGCTACAGATCTTGAAACCCTTAAAGAAGCTGTTCGTAGACTGCATGTCTTTATGGGAAGTAATGAAATTAATTAAATAAAAATAGAGAGAAACTTATGTCAAAAAAACTTATTTCAATTGTTGATGTTAAAGATTATGTTGGTCAAGAAGTTACTATTGGTGCTTGGGTTGCTAA
Source organism: Streptococcus sp. FDAARGOS_520 (assembly GCF_003812685.1). Taxonomy (NCBI): domain Bacteria; kingdom Bacillati; phylum Bacillota; class Bacilli; order Lactobacillales; family Streptococcaceae; genus Streptococcus; species Streptococcus sp. FDAARGOS_520. Next base: position 1,525,282 of record NZ_CP033810.1, read on the forward strand.
CAAATCAGGTAAAGGTAAGATTGCGTTTGTACAGTTGCGCGATGGTTCTGCCTTTTTCCAAGGTGTCGCTTTTAAACCAAACTTCATTGAAAAATATGGTGAAGAATCAGGTCTTGAAAAATTTGACGTTATTAAACGTCTCAACCAAGAAACATCTGTTTATGTAACAGGGATTGTTAAAGAGGATGAACGTTCAAAATTTGGCTATGAGCTTGATATTACTGACCTTGAAGTCATTGGAGAGTCACATGAATATCCTATAACTCCTAAAGAGCATGGGACAGACTTCTTGATGGACAACCGTCATCTTTGGTTGCGTTCTCGTAAACAAATGGCTGTTATGCAAATTCGTAACGCTATTATTTATTCAACTTATGAATTCTTTGACCAAAATGGTTTTATCAAATTTGATAGCCCAATTTTATCAGAAAATGCAGCAGAAGATTCAACAGAGTTATTTGAAACAGACTATTTTGGGAAACCAGCATTTCTTAGCCAATCTGGTCAATTATACCTTGAAGCTGGAGCAATGGCTCTAGGCCGAGTTTTCGACTTTGGTCCAGTCTTTCGTGCTGAAAAATCTAAAACACGTCGCCATTTAACAGAATTTTGGATGATGGATGCTGAGTATTCTTTCTTGTCACATGAGGAATCACTTGACCTCCAAGAAGCTTATGTTAAAGCATTGATCCAAGGCGTTCTAGATCGTGCGCCTCAAGCACTTGATATTTTAGAACGTGATGTTGAGGCTCTCAAACGTTATATCGCAGAGCCATTCAAGCGTGTTTCTTATGATGATGCTATTACACTTCTTCAAGAGCATGAAGCAGATGAAGATACAGATTATGAACATTTAGAGCATGGTGATGACTTTGGTTCACCACATGAAACTTGGATTTCTAATTACTTTGGAGTGCCGACATTTGTAGTGAATTACCCAGCAAGCTTTAAAGCATTTTATATGAAACCAGTTCCTGGAAATCCAGAACGCGTTCTTTGTGCTGATCTTCTAGCTCCAGAAGGTTATGGAGAGATCATTGGCGGCTCAATGCGTGAAGACGACTACGATGCTCTTGTGGCTAAAATGGATGAACTAGGTATGGATAAATCAGAATACGACTTTTACCTTGACCTTCGTAAATACGGCTCTGTTCCTCATGGCGGTTTTGGTATAGGTATTGAACGTATGGTAACTTTTGTTGCTGGTACCAAACATATTCGCGAAGCTATTCCATTCCCACGTATGTTACATCGTATCAAACCATAATAAAAAAGCGCTAGCTAGTGCGCTTTTTTATTATGGTCTTTAGAATCGTTGGTTAATTAAATTGGGACTATGTTTTTTTAACAATGTGATTGTCGAAAAGACAAGGATAAGACTGATTAGTCGATCCATATAATCTGTTCCAACTTGAACAAGTATCAAACTACTTGTCATGTCTAATCCAATTCCATGTAAGAATTGTGCTATAATACTTGAGCCACTAGAGGTAATTCCTTTAAAAAGGATAACTGTTATAACTGAAGCAATAATAGTTCCTGGTAAAGAAATAATCAGTGATTTCCACAATAGGCTAGAGGGTTTACAATTCCTTTTAATCAAGATACCCGTAATGATAGCAACCACGATGGCGACTGGTGAATAATAAAGTGAAAAAATATCAGTAGTCATCCAATTGATGAGTGCACTGAGAAAAGCAGTGCTGGCAGCGTACCATGGTCCCAGGATAACTGCTATTAACAATGTACCTATAGTATCTAGATAGATAGGTAGGCGTAAAAATAGAGCTAAATTAGCCCCAACAAGGTTGATGGCGATAGCGATTGAGATAAATGAAATTAAACGAGCAGGTGATTTTGTCATTTGTTAAGTCCTAACATTTCTAAGTCTTCAATGATGACTGAATTTTGTGCATGTAATAGGACGGTCATAAAATCATTCCAAAATAAATTAGTATTGACTGAGGTTAAAATCTTACTGTTAGCATCTTTTTTATAAAAATGATACTGATCTACAATTGTTTGTCCCATGGCGATTCCGTGACAAGCAACATCGGTATAGCTATCAAAACCAGTAGCGATATTTTCATTAACAAAGTAAGCAATAGCTAAAGGATCATTTATCACACATCCAATAATATGCTCATATTGCCAGTGAAAATCGAAGTAGAACTTTGTGATTTTTTGGATAAAACTTGATACGTCTGGATTAATACGCTCCATATAAGATAAATGATTGGGGGTTAATACAATATGACGTGTGATGTCTAGTCCAACCATCTCTATTTTTTTGTCAAGGTTTTCAAATACATATTGTGCAGCATGAGGATCACACCAATAGTTGTATTCAGCAACTGGAGAACAATTGCCATGTGATTTAAAACTTCCTCCCATGCTAATAAATCGCTTGCAATGTTTGCCTAATTTGGGATTAGTTTGTAAGGCTCGAGCGATATTGGTCAGAGGTCCGAGAGCTATAATAGAAGTATCATTTTTGTGTTCAAAATAGTTTGCTAAAAAACAATCTGCTGATTCTTCTTGAAAGATAATTGGTTGCGCCAATGTAAAGTTATTCTCTCCAAGGCCATCCATTCCATGAGTATCCTGAGCAGATACAAATTCACGTTGTAAAGGCAAGTTATCACCAACATAAACTGGAATGTCGTGACGGTTTAGTAATTCAAGCGTTACAAAGGTATTCTTTAGTCCTAGCTCAACAGGCGAATTGCCTGCTGTTATAGTAATAGCAACAACTTCTAACTTAGGATGCTGAATAGCATACATCAGTGCTAAGGTATCATCAATACCGGGATCGCAATCGATAATAATTTTTTCTTTATTCATTTGTCTCCTTTCTTTTAATATTAGTGAATGTTCTATGCTTTTATGAAACTATTAACAATAGTCATGGCAATAAAAAAGATCTTGGCAGTTACCAAGATCACACGAAAAAATGAATTTAGTTTTCTAAATTCAATCATATTTTCAGTCACTTAGTTTTTTATTCTGGGAAGTTTTCGAACCAGTCCGAGAAATACTCGATTATGCACGTGTTTTATTATAATATGAAAGCACTAACTTGTAAAGATTCAAACTGACCATTTAACAGTGTCTAGATTGATTGTTTTAGCATTTGAAATTAATTTTGAAATCGGACATCTGCTGTGTGCTTTGTTAACGATTAGCTTACTATCAGATAATGACAGTTTTTCAATACTAGCAACAGCGTTAACTTGGAAATAAAATCCCTTACCTACTTGCTTTTCCTTCATGAGCTGGCAAGTAACATCAACGCGAGATTTTAGGTCTTTGAATCCTTTTTGTTCTAAAATAGCTTTTATAGTTGCATTTAAACATGTTGACCATGCTAAAGCAATTAATTCCTCAGGATTAAATCCTGGTAAATGATTTAAAGGGTGATTGGTCTCCACAATTTTTCCATTGGAGAGATAAACTTTTCCATCAACGCCTTGAGTGTTTGATGAGGTTACTTCATAAAGCATAATAAACTCCTTTGGGTCTAGTTTACCAAATTTGGGAGCATTCCGACAAGATTTTACTATTTAGAATGAGTTTCTTTTCCTCTGAAGTAAAATCCTAATTGCTAGCCATTTGTGGTATAATGGCATAAAACATAAGAGAAAGAGGTAATCGTAATGTCAGACGAACAAATCAAACTTGTGATTGTAACAGGTATGAGTGGGGCAGGAAAGACAGTGGCTATTCAGTCATTTGAAGATTTAGGATATTTTACAATAGATAATATGCCGCCTACTCTAGTGCCTAAGTTTTTAGAATTAGCAGCACAATCAGGAGATACAAGCAAGATTGCTATGGTAGTTGACATGCGTAGTCGTCTTTTCTTTAGAGAAATTAACTCTATTTTGGATAGCCTTGAAATTAATGATAATATTAACTTTAAGATTCTATTTTTAGATGCTACTGACACCGAGCTAGTGTCACGATATAAAGAGACACGTCGTAGCCACCCTCTTGCTGCCGACGGCAGAGTGTTAGATGGTATTTCTCTAGAGAGAGAACTATTAGCACCGCTTAAAAGTATGAGTCAGAACGTTGTGGACACTAGTGAATTAACACCAAGACAACTACGTAAGGTCATTTCTAAAGAATTCTCAAATCAAGATAGTCAAAGTTCTTTTCGTATCGAAGTTATGAGTTTTGGTTTTAAATATGGTATACCTTTGGATGCGGATTTAGTATTCGATGTGCGTTTTTTACCAAATCCATACTATAAACCAGAATTAAGAGATAAGACAGGTTTAGATACTGAGGTTTATGACTATGTCATGAGTTTTGATGAATCAGATGATTTTTATGACCATCTTCTTGCCTTAATAAAGCCAATCTTACCAGGCTATCAAAATGAAGGGAAATCTGTTTTGACTGTGGCAATCGGATGTACAGGTGGGCAACATCGTAGCACCGCTTTTGCTCATAGATTATCAGAAGATTTAAAAGCAGATTGGACAGTTAATGAAAGCCATCGTGATAAAAATAAGCGTAAGGAGACGGTAAATCGTTCATGAGAAAACCTAAAATAACCGTTATCGGCGGAGGAACGGGAATTCCAGTTATTTTGAAAAGTCTTCGCTTAGAAGATGTTGAGATTACAGCGGTTGTCACGGTTGCAGATGATGGTGGTTCGTCAGGTGAGTTGCGCTCAGTTATGCAACTAACACCACCAGGAGATCTAAGAAATGTTTTGGTTGCCTTGAGTGATATGCCGAAGTTTTACGAACAAATTTTCCAATATCGTTTTGCAGAAGGTGATGGGGATTTTGCAGGTCATCCTTTAGGAAATCTTATTATTGCTGGTGTTGCTGAAATGCAAGGTTCAACTTATAACGCTATGCAGAGTTTAACACAGTTCTTTCATACAACAGGAAAGATATATCCATCTAGTGAACATCCGCTCACTCTGCATGCTGTTTTTAAAGATGGCCATGAAGTGGTTGGAGAGAGTCAAATAGCCGATTATAAAGGCATGATTGACCATGTGTATGTCACTAATACTTATAATGAAGAGACTCCTACGGCCAGCCGCAAAGTTGTTGATGCAATTTTAGAAAGTGATATGATTGTGTTGGGGCCAGGGTCACTTTTCACCTCTATTTTACCTAACCTAGTTATTCCAGAAATTAAACAAGCTCTTTTAGAAACTCGGGCAGAGGTAGCTTATGTATGCAATATTATGACACAACGTGGTGAAACTGAGCATTTTACAGACGCAGACCACGTTGAAGTATTGAAACGTCATTTAGGACAAGATGCTATCGATACAGTTTTGGTTAATATTGAAAAAGTGCCAGAGTCTTATATGGAAAACAATCATTTTGATGAGTATTTGGTACAGGTTGAACATGATTTTTCAGGGCTTAGAAAACATGCCAGACGTGTCATCTCGTCTAACTTTTTAAAATTAGAAAAAGGTGGAGCCTTCCATCATGGTGACTTCGTTGTTGAGGAACTAATGAATTTAGTAGGAACACATTTATGAGTTTTACAGTAAAAGTCAAAGAAGAGCTGCTAGGTCATAAGAGTGAAAATAAGATGGAACTGTCAGCTATTATCAAAATGTCAGGTAGTTTAGGATTAGCTAACCACGGCCTTAACCTTTCTATTACTACAGAAAATGCTAAAATTGCTCGTCATATTTATAGCATGCTAGAAGAACATTATCATTTGCAGCCAGAAATCAAATACCATCAAAAAACGAACTTACGAAAGAATCGTGTGTATACTGTTTTTATTGAAGAAAAAGTTGATGTTATTCTTGCTGATTTGAAGTTGGCTGATGCTTTTTTTGGTATTGAAACTGGTATTGAACACTCTATATTGGACAATGATGAAAATGGAAGAGCTTATCTCAGGGGAGCATTCTTATCAACGGGTACTGTTAGAGAACCTGATTCTGGGAAATATCAACTAGAAATTTTTTCTGTTTATCTAGACCATGCACAAGACTTAGCTAATCTTATGAAAAAATTTATGTTAGATGCAAAGGTTATTGAACATAAACATGGAGCAGTAACTTATTTGCAAAAAGCAGAAGATATTATGGATTTCTTGATAGTCATTGATGCCATGGAAGCTAGAGATGCTTTTGAAGAGATTAAAATGATACGTGAGACACGTAATGATATTAATCGTGCTAACAACGTTGAAACAGCTAATATTGCTAGAACAATCACAGCTAGTATGAAGACTATCAATAATATTATCAAGATTATGGATACTATTGGTTTTGATGCACTGCCTAGTGATTTAAGACAAGTAGCTCAGGTGCGTGTGGCTCATCCAGATTACTCTATTCAACAAATAGCAGACAGTTTAGAAACGCCTCTGAGTAAGAGTGGCGTTAACCATCGCTTACGGAAAATAAATAAAATTGCAGATGAATTATAGAAGGAGATATTCACATGGCTTGTACAACAATATTGGTTGGTAAAAAGGCTTCTTATGATGGTTCGACTATGATCGCTAGAACGGAAGACTCTGTTAATGGCGATTTCACACCCAAAAAATTAAAGGTAATGACATCTAAAGATCAACCGCGTCATTACAAATCAGTTTTATCAAATTTTGAAGTAGATTTACCAGATAACCCACTTCCTTATACTTCAGTACCGGACGCATTGGGAAAAGATGGTATATGGGGTGAAGCCGGTATTAACAGTAAAAATGTAGCGATGAGTGCTACAGAAACTATTACAACGAATTCCCGCGTTTTGGGTGCAGATCCTTTGGTTTCAGATGGTATAGGGGAAGAGGATATACTCACTTTAGTGCTTCCCTATATTCAGTCAGCGCGAGAAGGTGTGGAGCGTTTAGGTGCTATTTTGGAAAAATATGGAACCTATGAATCAAATGGTATTGCTTTTTCAGATACCGAAGAAATATGGTGGTTAGAAACAATTGGTGGGCATCATTGGATTGCTCGTCGCGTACCTGATGATGTTTATGTTACTAATCCTAACCAACTAGGAATTGATCATTTTGAATTTAATAACTGTGATGACTACATGTGCTCTAGTGATTTGAAAGAGTTTATCGAACAATACCATTTAGATTTGACCTATTCTAATGAGCATTTCAATCCTCGATATGCTTTTGGTAGCCAACGTGATAAAGATCGTCATTACAACACACCAAGAAGTTGGGCAATGCAGCGTTTTTTAAATCCTGAAATTGAACAGGATCCACGTAGCTTGTTTATTCCCTGGTGTCAAAAGCCTTACCGAAAAATTACTGTTGAGGATATTAAATATGTGTTGAGTGATCATTATCAAGACAGTGTGTATGACCCATATGGACCAGAAGGGGATGCGGTAAGTAGGAGAGCTTTTCGTTCAGTTGGTATCAACCGAACTAGTCAAACGTCTATTCTACAATTACGACCAAATAAATCACTTGAAACGACAGGTGTTCAATGGTTATCTTATGGCTCTATGCCATTTGCAACCATGGTGCCGTTGTTTACACAAGTTGAGACTGTACCAAACTATTTTTCGAATACAACCAAGGATGCTTCAACAGATAATTTTTATTGGACCAATCGTTTAATTGCAGCTCTAGCAGATCCACACTTTTATCAACATGAAGCTGATATTGAAAGCTATATCGAGAGAACGATGGCTCAAGGACATGCACATATTAACGGTGTTGATAGAGAAGTTGCTGAGAATAAAGAGATTGATTTTCAACAGAAAAATCAAGAAATGAGTGACTATATCCAAAAAGAAAGCCAAGAATTGTTAAATCGTATTCTATTTGATGCAAGTAATTTAATGACAAATCGCTTTTCAATGGGAGATTAAAAAACTCGGAATATTTTCCGGGTTTTTTAAGATAAAAACGCTTGCATAAGTATATAAAACTTGCAAAAAAAAAATATCGTGCTATACTTTACTAGTAAAATATTAACCGGTAAATAACGGGTTAAATAAAAAGGAGAAAAAATGAGAAAGAAATTTCTTTTATTGATGAGCTTTGTAGCTATGTTTGCAGCTTGGCAACTTGTTCAAGTTAAACAAGTTTGGGCTGATAGTAAACTTAAAGTGGTAACAACTTTTTACCCAGTTTATGAGTTTACAAAAAATGTCGTTGGTGATAAAGCTGATGTATCTATGTTAATTAAAGCAGGTACAGAACCGCATGATTTTGAACCATCAACTAAAAACATCGCTGCCATCCAAGATTCAAATGCTTTTGTTTACATGGATGATAACATGGAAACTTGGGCTCCAAAAGTAGCTAAGTCAGTTAAATCCAAAAAAGTAACAACTATTAAAGGTACTGGCGATATGTTACTTACTAAAGGCGTCGAAGAAGAAGGTGAAGAACATGAAGGACATGGTCATGAAGGGCATCATCATGAACTTGACCCACACGTATGGTTGTCTCCAGAACGTGCGATTTCTGTTGTAGAAAACATCCGTAATAAATTTGTCAAAGCTTATCCAAAAGATGCAGCTTCATTTAACAAAAATGCAGATGCTTACATTGCAAAATTAAAAGAGCTTGACAAAGAATACAAAAATGGTTTGTCAAATGCTAAACAAAAGAGTTTTGTGACTCAACACGCAGCGTTTGGTTACATGGCGCTTGATTACGGTTTAAATCAAGTTCCAATTGCTGGTCTTACTCCAGATGCAGAACCTTCATCAAAACGTTTAGGCGAATTAGCTAAATACATCAAGAAATATAACATCAACTACATTTATTTTGAAGAAAATGCTTCAAATAAAGTTGCTAAAACTTTAGCAGATGAAGTTGGCGTGAAAACAGCTGTGCTTAGTCCACTTGAAGGACTTTCTAAAAAAGAAATGGCAGCTGGCGAAGATTACTTCTCAGTTATGAGACGTAATTTGAAAGTTCTTAAAAAGACAACAGATGTTGCAGGTAAAGAAGTAGCTCCTGAAGAAGATAAAACTAAAACAGTTGAAACAGGTTACTTTAAAACTAAAGATGTTAAAGACCGTAAATTGACAGATTACTCTGGTAATTGGCAATCAGTATATCCTCTTCTTCAAGATGGGACACTTGATCCAGTTTGGGATTACAAAGCTAAATCTAAAAAAGATATGACTGCTGCAGAGTACAAAAAATATTATACAGCAGGTTACAAGACTGACGTAGAATCAATCAAGATTGATGGTAAAAAACATCAAATGACCTTTGTACGTAATGGTAAATCACAAACATTTACATACAAATATGCAGGTTACAAAATCTTAACTTATAAAAAAGGTAATCGTGGAGTACGTTATCTCTTTGAAGCTAAAGAAAAAGATGCTGGTCAATTCAAATATATCCAATTTAGTGACCATGGTATTAAACCGAATAAAGCTGAACACTTCCATATCTTCTGGGGTTCAGAAAGCCAAGAAAAATTATTTGAGGAAATGGAAAACTGGCCAACATACTTCCCAGCTAAAATGTCTGGACGTGAAGTTGCCCAAGACCTTATGTCTCATTAATATTTAAAAGATGATATCGGATACGATATCATCTTTTTTTCTTTGTACGTGATAGGCTCAAACATAGAAAAAAGCACTTCTAATAGAAGTGCTTTTAAAATTAATGCTATGCTTATTGAGCAGCGTTTGCGTCTTTGAGACCATATTTTTTGTTGAAACGGTCCACACGTCCATCTGCTTGAGTGAATTTTTGACGTCCTGTATAGAATGGATGTGAATCTGATGAGATTTCCACACGAATAAGTGGGTAAGTTTCACCTTCGAATTCTACTGTTTCTTTAGTTGATTTAGTTGAACCACTAAGGAATTTGTAACCTGTAGTTGTATCTAAGAAAACAACTGGACGATAATCTGGATGGATGTCTTTTTTCATCTTTAAAAATTTCCTTTCTGCCATAACTCGTCTGAGTCATAGTTATTAACCACTCTATTCTATCAAATAAGAATAGTCTTGACAAGTGTTTTGATAAAAAAAGTAAAATTATAAAGAAAGTATTTCCTGGATTTCTTGGTAAATAGCTTGATTCTCTTCCAAACTATAAGAATTAGCTCCGCTGGCTAAAGGATGTCCGCCACCATTATGACGTTTAGCTATTTCATTAATGATGTGTGACTTACTACGTAGGCGCACACGATAATGCCCATCGCTTTGTTCAACGAAAATTGCCCAACTTTCTACAATATCAATTTTTCCAGGTACACCAACGATTGCAGCAGTCTCTGCATCTGTTACATCGAAGCGTTTTAGGTCTTCTTGTGTTAAAGTAACGCATGCAGCGCCGTTCTTGTCAATTTTAAGTTGCTCAAAAATAAAGCCTTGTAATTTTGCAATTTTGAAAGGAAAGGAATCCATTTGACGTGCCATTGCAGAAAAATCAAAGTCAAATTCACGAAGTTTGCTAGCAATCTTCAGTGTTTTACTTGTGGTAGCAGGATATAAAAAGCGTCCTGTATCTCCTACAATACCATTATATAGAACTCTTGCTGCACTTGTTGATAACAACAAATCACAAGAAAGAGCAAAGTCTGTCACAATTTCACTTGCACTAGAGGCGTTAGTATCTACATAAGAGAGATCTCCATAGACTTCATCGTTTGGATGATGGTCAATTTTAATTAAAAAGTCACCTTTTTTATAACGTTCATCATCAATGCGTGGGGTATTTGCTGTATCTGTAACAACAACAAGAGCGCCTTGATAGTCTTGGTCGGTCACTTGATCCATTTTAGCAATCCAAGCGAGAGTGGGTTCGTCAAAACCAGTAGCAAGTACTTTTTTCTTTGGAAAATTATGCCTGATGATATCCCTTAAGCCGATTTGGCTACCAAGAGCATCAGGGTCTGGTCTCATATGTCGATGGATAATGATGGTGTCGTACTCTTTGATTTTATCAAGAATTTGTTGAAAAATAATCATTTTTTACCTACCTAACTGTTTTGTCTTTTAGTGAAGAACAAGGCTATATTGTTGACTATATTATAGCTTAAATCTTTTATTGAGGAAAGAAATTAAGATAGCGGTCACAATGTTTGTTTATTTTTATATGATGGTATGTTATTTTTTTATAAAATTCGGATACTGCTAACTAATAATCTTTTTTATAATAATATTTTGTAAATGTATTGCTTTTTAGCTAACTTTTGTTAATATAGTAAAAATGCTTTTTAATAGGAGATAAATTATGACACAAGCAGTATTAAAAGAATTGGCTAAGGCGGAGTTGCATTGTCATCTAGATGGCTCACTTTCTTTACCAGCTATTAGAAAATTGGCTAATATGGCTGATATAATACTGCCGAGTAGTGATAAAGAATTAAGAAAATATGTTATAGCTCCAGCTCAAACAGAAAGCTTGGTAGATTACCTTAAAACGTTTGAGTTTATCAGACCGCTTCTTCAAACGAAGGAAGCATTACGTTTTGCTGCTTATGATGTTGCTAGACAGGCAGCTTTAGAAAATGTTATTTATATTGAGATTCGTTTTGCGCCAGAACTCTCTATGGATAAAGGTTTAACTGCAAGTGATACAGTCCTTGCAGTCTTAGAAGGTTTAGCAGACGCTCAGAAAGAATTTAATATCGTTGCACGCGCCCTTGTTTGCGGTATGCGCCAATCGTCTCATAAAACGACCAAGGACATTATTAAACACATTGTTGATTTGGCTCCCAAAGGCCTGGTAGGTTTTGATTTTGCAGGTGATGAATTTTCCTATCCAACAGATAGTTTAGTAGATCTTATTCAGGAAGTAAAACGCTCAGGTTACCCGATGACTTTACATGCAGGTGAGTGTGGTTGTGCTAAGCATATTGCGGATAGTTTAAATTTAGGGATTAAGCGTATGGGACATGTGACAGCTTTAACAGGACAGAGGGATTTAATAAAGCGATTTGTCGAAGAAGATGCTGTAGCAGAGATGTGTTTAACTAGCAATTTACAAACAAAAGCAGCCTCAAGTATTCAAAGTTTTCCTTATCAAGAACTTTATGATGCTGGAGGTAAGATTACAATTAATACAGATAATCGTACTGTTTCCGATACAAATTTGACGAAAGAATATAGTCTTTTCGTAACTTATTTTGGAACGAAAATAGAAGACTTTCTTGTTTTCAATCAAAACGCTGTGAAGGCCTCCTTTACAAGTGATTCAGAGAAAGATACTTTACTACATAAGCTACAAGAAAACTATGACAGCTATCTAAAATAACCTTCACGATTCTTTAAAAATATGATAGAATAGTGGTAATTTACAAGTGGAGGAAGATATGGCTTTAGCAAAGATTGTTTATGCTAGCATGACCGGAAATACTGAAGAAATTGCTGACATTGTTGCTGATAAATTACGTGACTTGGGTCTAGATGTTGAAGTAGAAGAGTGTACGATGGTTGATGCTGCAGATTTTGAAGATGCTGACATTGCAATTGTTGCCACTTATACATATGGTGATGGAGATTTACCAGATGAAATCGTGGACTTTTATGAAGATTTAGCAGAGGTTGATTTATCTGGTAAAGTTTACGGCGTAGTGGGTTCAGGTGATACTTTCTATGATTACTTCTGCAAATCTGTTGATGAGTTCGAGGCTCAATTCGCATTAACAGGAGCACAAAAAGGTGCTGATTGTGTTAAAGTTGATTTAGCGGCAGAAGACGAAGACATTGAAAACTTAGAAGCTTTTGCTGAAGAAATTGCTTCTAAACTTAACTAAGCTACCAAAAAGACGAACACGAGTCGTCTTTTTAACTTTTTTACCATCTTTTGTAACTAGAATATGAGATATAGATATGGAATTAGAAGAGATTCGTCAAGAAATAGATGAAATAGATCAGCAATTAGTAAGCCTTTTAGAAACTAGAATGGGTCTAATTTTAGAGGTCATAGCATTTAAAAAGAAACATCGACTTCCAGTTTTAGATAATAATCGTGAAAACGAAGTGCTTAACAATGTATTGAAGAAAGTCCAAAACCATCAATTTGACGATGTGATACGAGCAACTTTCAAAGACATTATGACAGAATCTCGTGTTTATCAAAAGGAGAATATTGTAGACGGTGATTAAACGATTTGATAATTATGCTCAGTACGTACTTGTTTTAGGTTTTAGCTTACTAATTGGTGGTGTGGTTGGGGCTATTACAGCAGTCTTTGGACGTGTTCTATTATTCCTGACAGCCTTTAGAAGTGATTATATAGCTTACCTACTCCCTTTTCTTAGCATTGTTGGTTTATTTATAGTTTTTGTCTATCAAAAATTTGGGGGTAAGAGTGTTAAAGGGATGGGATTGGTATTTGAAGTAGGTCATGGTAATGAGGAGACTATTCCGAAACGTCTTGTTCCTCTCGTGATATTAACAACTTGGTTAACCCACTTATTTGGTGGTAGTGCAGGTCGTGAGGGGGTTGCTGTACAGATTGGGGCTACCGTTTCACACTACTTTCAAAAATATTGCCGTTTACAAAACGCTTCTCAACTTTTCCTAGTAATGGGAATGGCAGCAGGTTTTGCTGGTTTATTTCAGACTCCTTTAGCTGCTACTTTTTTTGCGATTGAAGTTTTGGTAGTAGGTCGTTTAATGGTTTCGTATGTATTACCAAGTTTAATTGCTGCCCTGACAGCAAATTTCGTCTCACATTCTTTAGGTTTAGAAAAATTTTCTCATAGTATAGCAACATCAATGGCGTTAACACCAGATATTATTCTAAAATTATTGGTTTTAGGACTATGTTTTGGTCTGTGTGGTAATTTATTTGCTTATTTATTGGCTAAAGCTAAATTAATTGCTTCTAGTAGGTTGCTAAACCCATATAAACGGATTTTCACACTTGGATTGTTAGCTACTTTTTTATTGTTTATCTTCCATTTTGGACGATATTCAGGACTGGGAACAAATCTAATTGAGGCTAGCTTCACTAATAAGAACCTTTATGATTATGATTGGTTGTTAAAATTGTGTTTGACAGTTATTACTTTGGCTGCAGGTTATCAGGGAGGAGAAGTAACTCCCTTATTTGCAATCGGAGCAAGTTTAGGAGTGATTATTGCGCCCATTTTAGGTTTGCCAGTTATTTTAGTTGCTGCTTTAGGCTATACTAGCGTTTTTGGGAGTGCAACGAATACTCTGTTAGGTCCTATCTTAATAGGAGGCGAAGTCTTTGGCTTTGCCAACACTCCTTATTTTGTTATTGTATGTCTTGTTGCTTACTCCATATCACATGCTCATACGATTTATGGTGCTCAATCTAGATAGTTAGTGATGAGTTTTAAAAGAGTTTATCAGTTTGTAGAACGGAATATTCCGTTCTCTTTTTTATTCTCTTAAAGTTTATAAAAATGGAGTTTGTCAATTTTATGAATGCAAAAATTATGTGGCTAATATAATTTCTTCAAAGAAATTGATTTTATGATTGTCATTAAAATACTGTAAAATCCAATTGAATGTGTAGGAACTTAGGTTAGGATAATGTCTACAAGCATTTAAGTCGCGATGGTGAAATGCATTATAAGATAAAAAGTTGATGTGGATTTCAACTTTATGGGAAAGAGTTAAGTGACACGAAAGCTAATATAGAAAACGTAGCTTAAAAAATCAAATATTAAATGAATTAAACTCTCAAAAATCAGAAAAAAGCTAACCTAGAAACAGTAAATCAAATTTAAATAATATACAAATAACTATTCTAAAGGATGACACCTTGTTCTTCTAGATAAAATAGCTTTACAAGTAGGTTAAAATTTGGTAGAATTGTGAGAGTGTGTGATGGACGCACAAAAAACGGCTAATCCGCTGAGACAAGTACTTAAGATTAGTAAGAGAAGGAGAATAAAAATGAATCCATTAATTCAAAGTTTGACAGAAGGTCAACTTCGTTCTGATATCCCTGAGTTCCGTGCTGGTGATACTGTACGTGTTCACGCTAAAGTTGTCGAAGGTACTCGCGAACGTATTCAGATCTTTGAAGGTGTTGTTATCTCACGTAAAGGTCAAGGAATCTCAGAAATGTACACAGTACGTAAAATTTCTGGTGGTATCGGTGTAGAGCGTACATTCCCAATTCACACTCCTCGTGTTGATAAAATCGAAGTTGTTCGTTATGGTAAAGTACGTCGTGCTAAACTTTACTACTTACGCGCATTGCAAGGTAAAGCTGCACGTATTAAAGAAATCCGTCGTTAATTTTGATGATCAGATTTTAAAAATGCTTGGTTGTTTGAGGATAGTAACTATGTTTTAAAACTGGACAACCAAGACGTAAAAAATCTGCCTGTGGGCAGTTTTTTTACTAGGTCCCCTTAGTTCAATGGATATAACAACTCCCTCCTAAGGAGTAATTGCTGGTTCGATTCCGGCAGGGGACATGTAAATAACGTCAAAAGCCTTTGTATTAAAGGCTTTTTGTTTTATTCCGATTTTAAAAGGGGCACAAAAGGGGCAGTTTGTTTATTTATAATTTCTTTCATATTTACAGTTGTGTGACTGTAAATAGATAATGTTGTTTTTGGATCGCTGTGACCAACTCTATCCATTATCGCATTTAGCGGTATCCCTTTTTCTGCTAAAAATGATATATGCGAGTGTCTAAATAAGTGCGTGTGATAATCTCCATAAATTTTCAATCGCTTATTGATGTACGCGTTTAAAATCGGTACACCGTTCGAATTTGGAAAGACGAATGAACTTGTCTTTTTCTGTCTATTGACGATATCTAAAATATTATCTGATACAGATATTTTGCGTGTTGATTTTTTGGTCTTGGTCGTAGTGATTTCTCGTGTGTTAAAATCGTAAGTTGCATTAATCAGAATTTCTTTATTTTCAAAATCTATTTTGTCGTAAGTCAGACAAGCTAATTCTCCATACCGTACACCCGTCAAAAACATGAATAAAACGATGTCTGCGAGCGTTTGTTCATCATTGTCTATCATTCTATTGCACAGGTCGTAAACCTCGTTAGATGTTAAATAAAGCACCTTTTCAGGCTTGTAATCATCCTTTGGTTTGGGAACTAAGACGTTCTCCGTCGGATTACTTGTCATATAGTCCATTTGTATCGCATAAGAAAATATAGCATGCAATCTCTTTCTACATTTATGCGTAACATGATACGAATTGTGTTTTAATAGTTTATCAATGATTAGTCTAATATCACGTTTAGTCAACTTGTTGATAATTGTATCATCTGGTAACACGGTTGCTATATGACTGTCAGATACTAAATAACCACGTTTTGTGGAGTCTTTGACGGTCGGTATCCATTGCTTTAGATATTCCTTTTTAAGTTCTCCGTAAGTCATTTCTGAGTGATTTCTGATAGCGAGCCTATCTTCAATCTTTTCCTGCAATATTAAACCAGCTTTTTTCTGAGCTTGACTAGAATTTTTATCTAGTGTCACAGATACTTTTTTGTACTTATTTGTTAGAGGGTCAGTATATCTTTCGATATATTTAAATTTCCCGTTGGCTAGCTCCTCTATCCACATTGTTTTTTACCTCATTTTCTGTTAAAATAGGTATGGTAAAAGCCCCTCCCAAAAAGCAGGTTTTTACTATACTAGAATTTGCCTCACGCTCTCCTTGGACAAAATTTGAGCGTGGGGCTTTTTTTATTTCCATAATCCTGAGTTATATCTCACTTTGATATCTTTAATCTTGCTGTTTGTCCCAAAAACAATACTAGCCGCTGCTGTTTCTCCATCTTTTACAACAACGCTATATCCGTCATTATCTAAATTTTCGCTGATAACTGAATCAAAAGAAATAGTTTCATCTCCATTGTAGGCGAAAATATCTCTTGTATCAAAACCTTTTGTTTCCCCAGTTGTATTTTTGAATTCTATCGGCACAATGATTTTATTTTTGAAATCTGTTGTTGTTGCTAACATTCTTGTTTTGTCATTATTTGGTTTATTTATAGTTAAGTAACCTCCACCCAATTTAACTTCATCACCAAAAGACGATACAACTTGATCTTTATTAAGATAAAATTTAATAGCTCTGACAGACAATTCTTCGTCAAAACGACTGGTAAAATCGGATATGGTTTTCCTAATACCTGACGTCGTTTTATTTTCTTGAGTTTTTTCTAATTTTGCTATTTTCTTCTCGTTAACAATATTAGTCTCTGCCAATCTGTAAATGACAAAAAACGAAAATCCTAAAACTAATAGTAGTATAGCGTGTGTCCAAAAATACCACTTTTTATAAAAAGGTTTTTTCATATCATAAATCTCCTAAATTAAATTTTTAAACTCATTTACTACCATCGCTTCATCGCAGATGGTGTTTAACCTATACGCTTTCATAAATCTATAAACATTAAAATCTTCTATGTCGTCAAGTTTTCCACAGACTACCCTTCTCTATAAATATCTACCACCTCACCAATGGTTCTGAAATCATCTCCTTCAGCTGGTGTGATGTCAGCATACTTTGGATTAAGTGACTGGAGGTAGTCGTTCTTTAATTTCTTGACATAGTTTTCACCGTTAACTTGGAAAATACCAATTTTGTTAATGTCAACTTGATCAGCCAGCTTAATAAATAAAAAGTCGCCATTTTTTATTTTTGGTTCCATTGAGTGACCGACAACAACCGCAACGGTGTCATAGTTTTTTTCATCTGGTATTTCATCAGCGTAGAAGTCAACCTCTGTGTCATAGTCATCCTCTTGCCAATATCCAGTACCAGCAGACACTTTACCGGGTACAGATAGACTTACACGTTTTCTGGAGCCGTATTCTGCCATCTTCTCTTGCAAGTTTATCACTTTGCCTTGTTCCTCAGATAAAAGTGTCTCAGATATAGCCAGCAACTTATTCTTTCGTACGTTGTTAAGTTTTGAATAGTTAGATAAGAGAATTGCTTGCCTTGGATCAAAGTTGACTTTGGAAGTTGCTCCATTAGTAGAGTGTTCTTCAATCAAATCTGACTTGTTAATTGAAAAGTATTCAGCCAAAAGTTCTATTTTCCCTATTCGTGGATAAGTTATACCCTTGAGCCAATCTCTAACCGTAGTATACTTCAGTCCTAAGTCTGCACATAGTGTATTTCTGTCTACTCTTTTTCGCTCCATATAAAATGCAAGGTTTTTAGAAAATATCTCTTTGTTCTCTAATTTTTTTGAAGACATTTTTGCACCTCCTTATAATGTATATATTACGGCAAAAACGCAAAAAAGTAAATAAAAAAATTAAAAAACCGTAAAAAAACGCAAAAAAATACTTGACATTGCGGTTTAACCGCAGTATAATATAATCAAGCTTAAGGAATTAAGCAAAACGAAAGGAGGTACAGCTAATGAAATCTAGGCTAAACAAAAAGCCTAAACACAAAGAAGTCGAGTTGGAAATTCACATTCTTTGGTTTAAGCTCAAAATCAAATATCTGATTACATGGTAATCGGATAGGGGGGTGAAATTCCCCCACCCCTAATGGGGTAAGTTTAGTTTAGCACATTGGCTGTATCTCTGCAAGAATGAAAGGAGAGTAAATGGATTTATTGAAAGTAGGTGGCATGACCTATAACGTTGTTATTCAGGAGCATTTCAAAGCTTATGATGATGATAGAAATCTCTGGGGGTATTGTGATTACGAACAACAAATCATATATATTCGTGAGTCATTATCAGAGCAAAAGAAAAAGCAAGTGCTAGTCCACGAACTAACACATGCTATTCTACATGAAGTTGGCTACAAAGAACAAGATGAAGAACTTGTTAGTCGTTTTTCAATCGGTCTGCATCAGGTTCTTAAAGATAATCCAACGCTTACTTTTCAGTCCTAACACCTTTGAACTTTCCACCAGTAGTTTTCGTGTCCATAAACTTGCCAGTAGATGTGTCACGCTTGGTATAAAGTCCAGTTTTAGGGTTATGAGACTGAGAGCGACCTTTGACGGCTCCGATACGACCGCCGCCTTTAGGTCCATTTTTCGCCATGACTTATCCTCCTTTCCACTAGGATAAGTTGATTATAACATTTTTAGGAGGTACAAAATGAATTGGAAAAAACTAATGCTAGGCGATTTAGAACACACGTTTACTAGTCGTAATGGCAAAGAAAAAACAAGTATTGAATTTGAAGGCGGCGTATTGCCAGCGCTATTGGTGCTAGGTGGTATCACTTGGCTGATCGCTTGGCTTATTACAAAATAAAAACTCCCATGAGGGAGTAGGAGGAAAATTATGATATTAAAAATTATTTTAATCTCATTCTTTACATCATTTATTACGTCATTATTTGTTACTAAAGGACTCATTGGAGTATTGTCTGATTCTTGGTTAAAAATATCGGAGCAAAATTATAAAAATTCTGAAGATATTATAAAAAGTGTAATTAAAGATCGTCTTCGGTAAATAAAATATCACTTCCATTAATAAGAGTATCTTTTAATTCATTCCCTAATGTCGTAAGACAATATACTTTATGCTCAACTGAAATAATCGTCTTCGGTGTGGAATATTCGTTTTCTTTAAGTAATTTCTGAACAGTTTCATCATTTTCAAGTGAAAATTTTTTAATGCTTGGAATAAATTGGTGACAATAAAAATTGGGATCAGGTGCAATTATTCCTTTACTAACTAAAAATTGAATTTCGGTTTCAATATTATCTTGGTAAAAATCAATGCCGTTATTGTACATTTCTTCCATTTCTGTGGGTTGTTCATAATTCCGAGTTGCTTCAAAATTATGAGGATAGATCCCTTTATAATATTTACTATCCCAATACCAGTTATATAAATTTGGATTTGAAAATAAATGATTACTACTTTGAATATTAATTTCAAATATAAAACGATTCGAAAAAAAGTATTGTAATAGTTTTGCATCTGAAGACGACATTTCTTTTAGTATAGAAGAATAAATAGGTTTGACAGTTTTTCTTTTATCCATACTTGATGCAATAAGTGAAGCGAATAAATTGCAAAAATCTTCATTAGATAATTTGTAAATAGAATCTTCCACTATCTGTGCGATTAATAATTTATTTTCATCAGAAAAATATTCTTCAGGTATTTGCTTTGTAGTTTTAGCAGTAGCATTTACTAAGTAATCGACTTTTGCTTTATCTTGTATGCCTTGTTCTATTTGCGGACCTAAAAAGTAGACAATAATCGAATAAAGGGCATATGAAATTGGTTCTAAAACGTTTTTAATGGGTTTTAGAGTATCGTCAGCATTAAGATAGAAATTGTTATTTAAATCATTAACCATATTTTCACCTCGACATTTTTATTTCAATTATACCACAGAAAGGAGGTGGAATAGATGCGCCCCAAAAAATATCCGTATAGCCAAAAAAACTATCCAGCGCCGAAGCTTCATAACATCATTGAAACCGATAATCATTTCTTGATAGATGATAAAAGGATTCATTATGTTATTGAAGATTCTGTAAAGACAAAAACCCTTGGCGATGGCTATGTTGAAGTAACACTTTCCATAATTGCCAAGAGTTTTACAAAATCACAAGGTTAGTTTGGCGATAGTCCTTGTGATAGAAGTTGGTGTAAGAGGGATACCTTCTTCTTTAAGGATATTCTTTAAACGGCTCGAAAAATTATTATCTTTAAGACTTTGAAGATATAAGTAACCAGTTGTTGTTACGCCATCGAAAAAATAGAAAGTAATATCTTTTGTTGGGCGACGTTTTCCTTTTATCAAGCAATCATCAAGTAAATTATCAATTACTTCTAAAGTGCCTGATATTACAATGTTTTTATCTAAGTCTTTAGAGAATTTTACAAATTCACTGTTAAGACTTAGATTATCAAATAAGCTATAAGCGTCGTCTGGTTTGGTTTCCACAAAGGTTTCCAAGACAATTGTATAAAGTTTGAAATAGTCAAACATCACATTCACCTCCTTTCTGCTCACATTATAGCAGATTAGAGGTACTAAAAACAGATAGAAAGGGGGTGGGAGAATGACGAAAATGACGTTGAAAGCTTTAAGAGCAACAAAAAACTGGAGTCAAGAAGAGGCTGCAAGAGCTTTGAAAGTTTCCAAAGATACATGGGGCAACTGGGAAAGAGGTAATACAGAGCCAAGTGTTACAAAGGCTTATCAAATTGCCTATATATTCGATATATCATTAGATGATATTATTTTTTTACCAAACATTGCGGTTTAAACGCAAACTCTTAGAAATAGAACAAAACTAACACAACACTAGAAAGGAGAAAAATGCAGGAAATAACAACACAAAATGATTTTGACTATTCACTTGTTGATTTTGAAACTCAAGAATTTTTACAAGAGCGTTCAAATATTATCTATGGAATTCAAAGCAAAAGCGCTTATGAAATAGGTAAGCAACTTGTTAAAGCTCAAGAAGTTTTGGCAAAAAATAGATATGGTTGTTTTGAAGAGTGGTATTCAAGCCTTGGATTTAGAAAAACAAAAGCTTATGAGTACATTAATCATTATAATTTCATTCGTTCGCAAAGCGAACAATTGAATATCGAAACATTTGAAGAACTTCCAAAAAAGCTTCAATCAGAAATGTCAAAGCCGTCTGCCAATCCAGAACTCAATCAAAAAGTCTTTGATGGGGATATTACAACTCATAAGCAATACAAAGAGTTAGAACGCCAACTCAAACTAGCAGAAGCTGACAAAGAACGGTTAAAACAACAAAATGAGAGACTAGCCGAACAAGCCTTGAGTGCTAAAGTCGTTGAAAAAGAAGTCGTAATCGAAAAAGTTCCAGATGATTATGAATCTACAAAGCAACTTAACCGGACTTTACTAGATAAAAATAAAGAGCTTTCCACAACACTTGAAGAAGCTGAATGGGAGCTAGATAGTAAAAAGCTTGAGTTATCGACAATAAAGCTTGAGTCACAACGAGCTATTGAAGTAACAAACCAGATTCGTCACCTCGAGGGCAAAAAAGAAAAACTTGAGAACCTTGTTACTTCGATAAGTGAGCTGTCCTCAATCATTAGTGACGTGCAAAACTTCTTCGATACGAAAATGGCGCCACTTCGTTTTAAGCCAATTATCAACAATGTCAATGCACATTATTCAGTTACGGAAGTAACCAAGATGGTTAACACAGTCCAGTCTTGGTGTGATGAAATGTACAAAATCATTCCATCCGGGAATAGAAAAATTATAGAAGAGGTAATAATCAATGAGTAAAGAATTATCAAAAATGAACGAAAAAGACGCTCTTGAAGTCGTCAAAGGAATGACGCTTGAAGATATGATGATTGAGGTTTTATCTTCTCAAAAGCAAGTAAAAGCTTCCCAAGAAGCCATTAAAAAAGATGTTGAAGAAGTTCGGTCTTTAGCAATTGAAATTGATAAAAAAGTCCACATCGACGATGTAGAAGCTAGTGAAATCAAAAGTATTATCAGCAAACAAGCTTATGGTTTTGCTAAAGAATATTTTGACGCATCAGGTAAAATCGCTAGTCAAAACCTATTTGCATCTAAAAAAGGTCAGTTCATCCGTTTGCAACATTCACGATTGAAACATCATTTCAATGTGACGAAGTACACTCATATCAAACATACAGAAGCAGAAAAAGCGTTCTCTTATTTAAAATCACTAACATTTGACAGTTTCTCATTGTTTGAAATTCGTGAAACACCAAAACAAAAAGAAATTATCGCTTTAGAAAAAGGCGATGTAGCTTAGAAAGGAGAAGGGATGGAAGAAATTTTAAGCAGTTGATCACTGAAAATATCTTAGAATTTTTAGGTTCTGACTATGGAAAAGGTTTCTTAACCGGCATAAAAATTGCCGTTGAGATTATTGCCAAACAAATACCGACACCTTCAGAAGAGGATATCGGTCATGATAGTTAATTTTTGCGCTGCTGTTCGAAAGCTTGTTTTAAATGAGTTGCCATCATTTGCTGAACAGCAAGAACGAAATCCATACTATGGAGCGTTCATACAAAATCAAAGTGTATATCACTAAGGAGAAAGAACATGATTACTATTTTAAAAGAAATAAACCAAACACTAAAAGAAATCCTAGCAGAATTAAAAGAACCTACTGTGGTAACAGTAGATTCTGAAAAGTTAAGTAATACGCTAACTACTGAACAGAAGATACGCCGATTATCTGGTCAATAAACAGAACAACAAATGGAAGGTTCAAAGTAGATTCTTTTGATGTTGACAAAGTAGCATCAACAAGCAACATAAATCTTTCGTTGTCATCTTTATTTTCTTTACGATATTCCAAGAATTCAAGGACATGAGCATACTTGGCTTTATCAGGATTTTCAGGTAATAAAGTTCCAGTGAATATTCCACTCGCTGTAATCACATTAAGCTTACAATTGCTTTTTTCCGAAAAAATAGCGACATCTGCAATAAGATTAGTTTTTAAAACGTCGTTCATTATAATCACCTCCTTTCGAGATGATTATACCACTAAAAAAGTCCGACGGGAATCGGACTCAAAACAAACTTAATTTACTTAATTATATCACAGAAAGGAAACAATATGCTAGCAAAACTTAAAAGCGGTATCGAAGTACCTTACGAAGAGCTTTGGCTTAATGATAACGACTTATCCGAATTTATTGGAAAGTCATTTGACCAAACGCAGCGATTACTAAGAAAGATGTACAAAGACAGAAATTATCGCAAATACATTGACAAGGTTGGCGGTCGTTCAACAAAAGTTAAAAAATTTGAAGAATGGAGAAAATTACAAAATGAAAAAATTATTTAACTTTATTTTCGCAAAACCAAAAAGAAGAAAGACCAAAATGGACAATTGAAACACATGTCTAAACGGGAAAGTGCTATATGACCTAGCAGACGTCAATAGATCTCTACGAACAAGTGGATCGAGAAAAGGAGTATGATATGGAAAATCCAATGACAGGAGTAGCAATACTAGCATTTATCGCTTTACTTGCATATCTCGGCAATCGCAATAGCAATCAAAAGACAATTACTAAGACTGTTGAGACGGTGTTAGATAACTACCAAGTTGTGCGAAAGGTTGAGAGACCAAAACGCACGGATTTTATAGAGTTACCTACCCCAGGATCATGCGGGAAAGTTTGGGGCAAGGATAGACCTTTTTAAGGAGTATTGAATGGCAGATAACAAAAAGTATTACTATCTAAAATTAAAAGAAAATTTTTTTGAAAGTGATGAAGCAATCATTTTAGAAAGTATGCCTGACGGCTATATCTATAGCAATATTTTGCTCAAGCTATACCTAAGAAGTTTAAAAAATGACGGTTTATTAATGTTTAACAACCTTATCCCTTACAACGCACAAATGCTTGCAACGATTACAAGACATCAGGTTGGCACTGTC
This sequence comes from Streptococcus sp. FDAARGOS_520, assembly GCF_003812685.1. Classification (NCBI taxonomy): domain Bacteria; kingdom Bacillati; phylum Bacillota; class Bacilli; order Lactobacillales; family Streptococcaceae; genus Streptococcus; species Streptococcus sp. FDAARGOS_520. The sequence continues at coordinate 1,549,578 of NZ_CP033810.1, forward strand.
GAAAAGGCTATTCAAATTTTTAGAGACCTACAACTAATTGAAATTCTTGATAATGGTGCTATATATATGACAAATATTCAAAATTTTGTCGGAAAATCAAGCACTGAGGCTGACAGGATACGAAAACTAAGAGCAAAAAATAACAGTGGTGTACAAATGTTGTACAAATGTACACCAGAGATAGAGATAGAGAAAGATAAAAAGATAGATATAAATATAGATAAAGAGTTAGAACTAGAACAAGATAAAGAAGATAGGTTTGTTGATGTTGTTGAAGCAAATCTTGGTAGAGGTCTTGTAAAGTTTGAGTTCGACATGATTAATGACTATCTCATTGGACAAAATGTCTCAAAGGATTTGTTTTTGGAAGCTGTTAAAGTAGCAGTTGCTAATAATGTCCGCAAATTTAATTACATCGCTCGCATTTTGGATAATTGGATTAATGATGGGATAAAGACTCCTGAACAAGCATATCAGGCTCAAAGAGACTTTAAAGCTAAAAAAGCTAACAAAACAATGCAATCACAATCCAACGTTCCTAGCTGGTCTAATCCAGACTACAAAGGACCAGATTTAAAAGAATTTGCACTAGGAAGCATAGACGATATAGAAGATGGATCAGGAGATTTTTAAATTTTTTAACAAACAAATCAAAAAAGATTTTGGTAAAACGGCGAGTAAAGAGACTTTTGCTAAGTTTGCTAGTTACTGCGCCGAAGGAATCGAAAAAAATGGAGTTAAGCCAATTTTTAATTGGATAAACCTATACGCTTTTGGAACCGGTATGACAACAGCAGAAGCAGACCGATTAAGAATAGAGCGATATAAACAGGAGAATACGTTATGACAAAACAACATAGAGAAACGCTTATCTGGTACCGAGCAAGTCATCAAGAGCGTGAGAAGCTGCTTGATTTTGGGCTAGTTGATAAATCACAGTACGTGACACTATTGCGGCAATTGCGCAAGAAATATGCGATTTAGGAAGGGATATATGGTTGAAATCAGAATTAACGGTGAGTCAATCACATTTGATAGCAATTTTAGGGATGCGCTTATATTTACGGTAGATCACCTAAAAAATTATGACGATCCTTCTTTGAGGCAGACTTACAACGAGTTTAAAGATTATACAGACGAGGACTTGATGGGATATATCAGCACAGAATTTGATGTAGACCCGGAAATGTTTGTTGATACTAATTCAGACAGCAGATGGAAAATTAAACAACGAATTTTAGAGGACTGACTGTGAACGAAGAAATATATGAGTCTAGTCGTTACTGGCAAAGTAGATACAGCGACTTGATGTCTGATTATCTTAAAGAAGCTGAAGAAAATATAGAGTTAAAGAAACAGTTGAAGAGATTAAAAGCCGAAAATTGGCAGCTGAAACACAGAAAGAGGAAATAAATGGCTTATTTATACGAGTTACAGGGTATTTATGCGCAATTATCAGCTATGGATCTTGATGATGAAACATTTCAAGACACTTTGGATAGCATCGATTTTCAATCAGATTTAGAGAATAATATTGAATATTTTGTAAAGATGTTAAAAAATACACAAGCTGATATTGAAATGTACAAAAACGAAAAAGAAACTTTTTACAAAAAGCAAAAGCAAGCAGAAGCCAAAGCGGAAAAATACAAAGATACAATTAGGCTAGCAATGGACTTAAGTCAAAAGAAAAAAGTTGATGCTGGAATGTTTAAAGTATCTTTGCGAAAAAGTAAGAAGGTTGAGGTTTTGGACGAAACAAAAATACCTTTTGAATACATGCAAGAAAAAGTTGAATACAAACCAAAAAAAGATGAAATCTCAAAAGTTTTAAAATCTGGAATTGATATATCTGGAGTTCAACTAATCGAAACAGAAAGTTTACAGGTGAAGTAGATGAGCATGACTTTTGCAGAATTGCAGACAAAAATGCAAATAACAAAAACAACAAAACAAGGCGTTAAATATACATTTCGCAATGCAGAAGATATTTTTACACACTTTAAAACACTAAATAGCGGGTGGGAGTTAACGGTATCTGACGAATTGGTGGAATTGATCGGCAGAATTTTTATCAAAGCAACAGCAACAGCTAGACTTGGTGATGAACAACACCAAGCGACAAGATATGCTGAGTTGGACAGTGTGCCTGTTTTAAATACTAAAGACTATAAAACAGGAGAACCTAAACAAATACAACAAATGCAAGTTCCGCAATGGACTGGTGCAGTGAGTTCGTACGCAGGTAAGTATGCCTTGCAAGGGCTGTTTGGAATTGGTGAGGAAGATGTAGATGCGATTGTTACAGAAGATACGCAACGCAAAGAACAAAAAACCTCCCGACCGACAACCTCTAAAACTCCTAAAATAAGCAATATCCAAGTCGAGACTTACAAGTCTGATTTAAATGATATTGCGAAAGCCACAAACCAAAACGTTGAAGAGTTAACAAAATGGCTAACCGATACTTTAAAAGTGGGGACACTGGAAAATTTGCATACGGAACACATTGTTTCGGCAGACGAATTAATCAATAAACTCAAAAAGAAAGCAGGACTAAAAAATGATTAATAATATTGTACTTGTAGGTCGCATGACCAAGGATGCCGAACTTCGTCACACGCCAAGTCAAGTAGCTGTAGCTACGTTTACACTTGCAGTTAACCGCAGATTCAAAGAGCAAAACGGAGAGCGAGAGACGGACTTCATTAATTGTGTTATCTGGCGACAATCTGCTGAAAATCTAGCAAACTGGGCTAAAAAAGGGACTTTAATCGGTATCACAGGGCACATTCAGACACGCAATTACGAAAATCAGCAAGGGCAACGTATCTATGTAACAGAAGTTGTTGCGGAAAATTTCCAATTATTAGAAAGTCGCAATAGCCAACAACAGACTAATCAAAGCGGCAATAGTTCTAATTCTCATTTTGGCAATGCCAACAAAATGGATATTTCAGATGATGACTTACCATTCTAAATATGACGAAGCCGCGGAAGCAAAGGATATATGCAATATATGACGACGACAAGTTTGTCGACGTTGGCACAAAAGAAGAGTTATCAGCACGGCTTGGTATCAAAAAAGCAACCATAGAACAGTACATGACTAAATCTTATCAAGCTAGACCTAGCTCAAAAAGAATCGCTATTTTTGTAGGAGTTGAAGAAATTGAATTTTAAAACAGAGTTTGAGATACCAGTAGAGCCAAAACCACAAACAAGACCAAAATTTAGCAAGTGGGGAACGTATGAAGACCCTAAAATGAAAAAGTGGAGAAAACAAGTCACTGGTTGGATTGAAAAAAACTATAATGGGCCATTTTTTGATAACTGTGTAAAAGTAGATGTCACGTTTTACATGAGAGCGCCACAAACGCTAATAAAAGAGCCTACGGCACGCTCAAAAAGTAAAACCGTACAAATATATCAAAAATTTATAAACGAGCTTATATGGCACGTAAAGAAGCCTGATATTGATAACCTAGTTAAAGCTGTTTTTGATAGTATTTCAGACGCGGGTTATGACAAAATACAAAAATCGGGGATTGTCTGGTCAGACGATAATATTGTATGTGACTTAAGAGCAACAAAAAAGTATAGTCCAAACCCTAGAATAAAAGTAAAAATTGAGGAAATAGATGAACGAACTAACGGATAAATTTTATAGTATCTTTGATAGCAGTATTTTGAGACGTGTCAAAGAGTTAAATCTAGATGATAAAACATCAGAACGCTTAAGACTAAATATCTCAAATAACAAGCGTAGAAATATACTGCCAAGGCCTTACGTAATCGAAGCATTTAAAGATTATTTTGATAAAGACACTTATGTACAGATGTATCTCAAATCATATCGTGAGTATCACGATCCAAATGACCATGAAACAGAACTTTTTTGTAAAACTAAAAAGAGCGCACAAAGATACTAAGTTAGAGCATTACAAGCAGACTAAACGTCTGATATATGCAGCTATGAGTTTTTAGAGGTATAACACATGACAGATAAAATTAACGCAGAAACTATGCAAGTAGCATATAACGAAAACTATCAAACATTTTTAGCCAAAAACGCAGATTACGGAAATTCTTTCGAGAAGTCTCTAAACGACTTCGGATACATCGCTGGTATCGTTCGTATAGGCGATAAATACAACAGACTATATAATCTTATAAGCAGCGACAAAAACGTCTCAGAAAGCCTGTCAGACACGTTAAACGACATGGCTAATTATTGCGTGATGTTAGCGGTTTGGTTGGAGGTTAAGGATGATACCAAAATTTAGAGTGTGGGATAAAGTAACGCAAGCTATGGGCGTGGTTGAAGCAATAGATTACGTCGATAACAAAATATACACCTTTTATCGGAAAGTTGTCCGTAGATATATCCCTTTCGAGGAAGCTGTGTTAATGCAATCAACAGGCCTAAAAGATAAAAACGGCATTGAGGTGTTTGATGGGGATATCGTTAAGTGTTGCAGACTTTTTAACGACTCTTTGTCTGAGTACGTAGGACAAGTAAAATTTGTAGATTTTGGTTGGAACATAGTTGATAAAGCAGATACACACGATCCATTTTACAACTACAAAGACGGGTGTCCAGACGAAATTCGGGAAATCGAAAATATCGGAAATATACACGAAAATCCAGAATTACTAGAAAGGTTAGAAGGATGATTGAAGAATAAGAAATACTTGACTGCATTACGCAGGACACAAAAGCAACTTAAACGTGCTAGTGATGATAGAGCTAGACAGACAAAACGGATTGCTGAGCTGACTGGAAATGGGGGATAGGGTATGATTGACGAAATTTTAAAAAGACTTAATAAAGAATTTGACAATGATCTGGATAACTACGGACAAGAAAGCTACGCTGGTTATATGGCTGCAATAGGTGTAGCAATTGAAATTGTTGAAGAAGTTAAGCGAGGTAGAAAATGAATATTGAAGAAGCGAAGAAATTGATAGACAAACAGTCTATTGGTAAAGGTGGTGTCGGCGACATTCCAGTAGTGAAAACACATATTGTAAAAGTATTACTCGACCAACTCATTCAACCAAAACCAGAAGTGCCACAGTTTGTGGCTGATTGGATTGAGGAACATAAAAAATCATTTTCGGATGCGTCTGCAATAGATATGTACGATAATCTCACCTCTGATAACCGAGGTGGCTATTATCATGATGTGTGGCTTTGGGCTATTGACCACCACAATGATTTTATTAGTGCTTGGATGCATGGCTACACAATCGAAAAAGAGAAGCTGTATACGGTTGAGATACCAAATCCGAATAGTGATTTAAAAATAATTTTAGTAAAGGTAAACAAGAAACTAAAATTAATTGAAGCATATGAAGATCAATTAGAGGAATACAAAAATATTAGAAACGTCACCGAATCCGAAATCCGCAAAGACTTTGACTGGGCTTGGCAGTTTAGAAAAGATGTAGAAAATGAATGAAAGAGAGTTAAATAAGATTATGAATTATGATAAAAATAAAAATGCTGCTAAAAAGAACTTTATTATACTTTTAGTTCTATTGCCGTTCGGCTTAGTATTATCTGGATTTGTTATTAAATACGGTTGGAATAATATTTTATTAACAATCGATGGTGTACCATCTATCAATTTACCGCAAGCTGTAGGAATTGATGTGTTAATTAGTTTTGTTATTGCTAAAAAAAATACGGATGAAGATTTTGCTACAGTGATTGCAAGAGCGTTTATTTCTCCGCTAGTCGTATTGTTATTGCTTTGGATAGTGACTTTGTTTATGTAATATCTTGAGGTAACAGAATGAATGAAGAATTAGGAGTGTTGGTAAATCCCAAACGTGCGTATTATGTAGGAAATAATCGGGACGGATTACCAGTATACACAGTCAACACCGAATATGCACACAAATGCACACGCAAAGAAGCAGAACAGTTTCCGCAGTTTAGATGGGTGAGTTTGGAGGAGTTGAGATGACATATTTAAAAAAATTATTTGAAGCCGTTAAATTTCTCAACTCTATGGAAAAACAGAACAAAAAAATAATGATTACTTTCCATAATAAAAAAGTTCATTTTTACGAGTTAGAAGAAATTACAGAGTCTTCGAGTGGTACTGTTGAAGCTAAAGCGAAAATGCTTAGTTTATGGGGAAAGATTAAATTATGAAAGAAAAAACAATTTTTATATCAAAAAAATATGCAAATGACTTTAACAATGACAAATATAATTTGTCCTCTGGCTATTATTTTAGAAGTGGTGAAAAACATGATATTGCTATTGTTAAATATGGTGAAAAAGATTATTTAAAAAATACTGATTTAGCATATGTTGTATGCGATAAGATCGTTGACGCAGACTCTATAAGCTTCGTTTATCATGGTGAATATGAAACTTGGCATTTTAAACTATTAAACACAGAAGCAAATTAAAGTCCCACGCAAGCGCCTAAGAGCCTGCAATGGCTCTGTGGGTCTACGAGCTGGAATACTCGTTAAACTTACCCTAGAAGCTTTCTGTAAGTATTCAGCTGCGTAGCGTGGAATAATCGTTACGTAGTTATAGAGCGAAATTTTTAGAAAGGGAAATATCCTCCGACATTTTTTTCATAAAAAATCTAAAGTCTGTTATCGCTCACAGATGATTATACAAGCACAAAGCTGAAAATATAGTGCTGACACAAAACTAAAAATTTAATACTCGACATTTAACAACACAAAAAAACAGTCAGCAGAAAAAGGAAAGGAGAACAATAAAAAAGCGCTCGTGAAAGCGCCATTCGGTATATATTCGTACAACTATTATATCATACGAGGAGCTTTCATGACGTTTTTTCCAGAAATTAATATACAAAAGACTAAATCAAACGCTAAGCGAAAACTAAGAGAGTATCCACGCTGGCGTAGGATCGCTAATGATGTAGATACTCAAAAAGTGACAGCCACTTATTCCTTTGAGCCTAGACAATCACACGGAACTCCTAGTAAGCCAGTTGAACGCTTAGCACTCAACCGTGTGTCAGCTGAACAAGAATTAGAAGCAATTGAGCAATCAGTTAGTATGATATTGGAGCCAGAAAAGCGTAGGATTTTGTATGACAAATACCTATCTCCTTACAAAAATGCAGATAAGGTTATTTATACAGAATTATGTATGTCAGAGAGTTTTTATTATGACACGCTAGATGCTGCATTATTAGCTTTTGCAGAGCTTTATAGGGAGGGTTCTTTGATTGTAGAGCAAGGAGTTTTTGACTAGTTTTTATACAGTAATACAATAGTTTATACATAAAAATATGTGTTAATATAGTATTATCAAAATAGCAAGAAGAGATAATCATTTACCAACAGGCTATTTATTTAGTCGTCAACTTTAACTACTATCGAACTTGCTATTTTGTAGCTAAAAGGCGAGATAGGGTGTTGAGACGTAGCTCAGTTGGGGGAGCGATATGACTATAAAGGGTCTGGAACGTACGCAGGTTCGAATCCTGCCGTCTCAATAGTGGTTATTTCAGCCACTAGAGCAATACAGCGGGCGTGGGACATGGAGCGGAGTTATAACCGTTTTTGTGTAGACCTTATGGTATTAATCACGTTCGATTCGTGATGGGTCTATAGGCTTACTTTAAAAATAAGCACTAGTATCTCTACGGGGACCTTTGCGCAAAGTAAGACTAAACCGTTGGAACATGAACCGTGATTGGAAAACGGTAGAGGTAGCGCCTTGATAATTGGATTGTCGACGGTCTGATTATATGTGTCGGTTCGATTCCGACTGTTCCTGTAGCTGCGTTTGCTAAAAACACGCATTAAGTTATAGTCTTAGTGGTGGAAAACGTCGTTTAACTGTTGTACGGAAACAACAGCGCAACTATCATGCGATAACAGATAGCGTTTAGGGCACGTTACTTGACGAGACAAGCGTGAAGAGGCGTTTAGTGTTAGTCGTCCGAATAAATAAACACTCAGTCATCACATTGTGGTGGCTTTTTATTATGCAAAAAGAACCACAACGGTGGCTCTTATGCTTGTAATTTTAATTCAAGTGCTTCAGTAAGGACTTGAGAAAAGTTGAGGTTTTTATCTTCGGCTGCGTTGTTCAACCACTCAGGAATAGTCACGTTTTTGCGTACCTTCTTAGAGTGATATTTTTTCATGTAGGCAATCATATCAATGCCAATTAAAGCAATATCAGAACCAAGATACTGTTCTTTTAAATCAGAAACGGAGCTCGCCTTTGGATAGTCAGTATAATCCTCAAGGGCAAAACCTAAGACTTCGACAGCCATTTCGTAAGCTTCTTGAAAGTCTTCACCTTGAGTGATTGCTTCAGGGACATCTGGAAATGTAACCATGATATAATCTGAGTCTTGTGTAAATATAGCTGGATAAACTAACATAATGATTCTCCTTTGATTATTGTGAGATAAGCAAGTCATCTTGTCAAGCGGATTATTTCAAACCCGCTTGTTTTAAGATGGTATCTTCAAGACCCTTACCAAGGTCTTTATTGTGCATTGGAACGATTGTTTGGTGTCCTAAATCATCACGAAGTTTTTTATGACTACCGTTTTGACTAATTTCATAAAACCCGTTCTTTTTAAGCAATTTAATCATTTGCTTAGGGGTCATTGGCATATTGCTTACCTCACTTTCTATACTTATATTATACACATAAAAGACATGTTTGTCAAGTAAAATACGCATAAAATACTTATTTTTTATTGGAGGTCAGGCAATGAGACCACAGAAATTAACTATCTCAAGAGGTAGACGAACAACTGTAGACTACGATGATAGGTCAGCTGAGTACAGAGATTATAATCGTAACAGATGGAAGTATGACAAGAAGACTAAACAATTTTATAACTCTAAGATTTGGAGAGAGACAAGCAAACAAGTCTTGTTGCAGAGTGATTATGTCTGTGCTATGTGTGGAGGAGAAGCAACTATGACTGACCACATTATCTCAGTTAAGAAAGATTGGAGTAAAAGGTTAGACTGGAACAACCTACAAGCGAGCTGTAAAGCGTGTAATGACAGTAAAGCGATAAGAGAAAGATGTAAAAGCCATGGCGAATAAACGGCTATAAAAAAACGATATACGGCACAAATGTTCGGAAAATACCCCGCTTGTTTTTGAACGGGCGTGTATTGTTCGTGTTTTTGAGAACGCGGCCTTTTTCGTGCAAAAAATTCCCTTTTTGAAATTTTTGAACTGTCAATTTTTGTGTAAAGGAGGTCCTATGGGGAGAAAATTAAAAGTAGTTGAAACGACAAAAAAACACCTTACTAAAGAAGAGAAAAAAGTCCGAGAAACCGCTCAAGAAAAGGCTTCTGACGGTCTTGCGAAATTGCAAGTAACACCACCGCGGCACTTAAACGAAGTGGCTAGAGCTGAGTATAGAAGAATTATAAATGACCTGCAGACCCTACCCATAAGAAACTTAGATAGAGGGCTTCTTGAACTATATTGCACATGGTACGCAATATATAAAGATGCAGTCAAAAAATTAGATGAAGTTGGCTATTTTGCGAATGATCCAGACAAAGGTTTAATTCCGAGTCCGCTTATTTTAACACTGGAAAAGGCTACAACTAATATCAGAAGTAGTGCTAGCCAATTAGGTTTAACAGTTGACAGTCGTATGAAAATGTTTATTCCTAAAGAAGAGGAAAAGCCCAAGAGTATTTTTGATAAATTTGGAGGATAAAAATGAAGCCGGTTAAAGAATTTACTATTAAATGGTTAGGGAACGACAAGTTTCCGATTGTTGAAATCAACGGTGAGAAAATAAATAGCATCACTAAAATAGTTGTTAAATACGATCCAAATGACGCCCAAAATAATCCATGGGATAATGGCTTTTTAGTGGAGTGTATTGGCAAAGAAGGTGGTCGGTATTATAAGCAAACGATAGGGCAGTCGTTTGGCGTAGGTTCGTAGGTGATAAAAGTGGAATACGATTATTCAGCAATCAGCGACATCTATAAAGATGACGCTTTTTATTATGCAAAAATGGTTGTTGACGAAGAGATAAAAGCAAGTCAAAAAGTTTTCAAAGCATGCTTGAGACATTTGAATGACCTCAAAAAAATAGGCGATGACAATTTTAAATTTATTTATCTACCAGAAAAAGCGGCCGATCCAATTCATTTCATTGAAATTTTACCAGACGTCAAAACTGGAAAACCATATCCGTTAGCCAAATTTCAAAAGTTTATTATATCTAATCTGTATGGATGGCGTAAAAAAAACGACCATTCTTTGAGACGATTTAGAAAAGCTATGATTTCTGTTGCTCGTAAAAACGGTAAAACAATTCTAATAGCTGGTATTTTGCTTTATGAATTTTTGTTTGGTCATAACCCATCTATGAGCAGACAACTATTTTGTACGGCTAATGACCGAACACAGGCTAAAATAGCTTGGGATATGGCTAAAAAGCAACTATCTTCTCTAAGAGGTAAAGATGAAGATGTTAGAAAAGCCACTAAAATTGTTAGGGACGAACTCAAAAATTTGCATGACGAATCCTATATTAGGGCCCTTAGTCGCGATACGGGAGCGGTTGATGGATTTGAACCTTATGTTGGTGTCTTAGATGAGTTCGCAGCATCAAAGACTAATGAAATGCTAGAACTTTTAGAATCTGGTCAAGGTCAGCTTGATAACCCGTTTATCTTGATTATTTCGACGGCTGGGGTGGATTTGAATGTCCCAATGCACACAATTGAGTATCCATACATCACTAAAATACTAGATGGAGAAATTGTAGATGATGGCTATTTTGGATATGTCGCGGAGCAAGACAACGAAGAAGAGATTAAAGATGAATCTAATTGGATAAAATCTAATCCAATACTCGAAGTAGAAGCTCTGCACGATAAGATCATGGACTATCTACGAACTCGTAGACGAGTATCTCTCGAAACAGGGGAAATTAATAAAGTCCTGATTAAAAACTTTAACATGTGGCGTCAATCTAGCGAGGAATCCTATATTGACAAGCAATCTTGGGAACTTGCTCAGATTGATAAACCAGACACCACAAAACGCAGAGTTTGGCTAGGTGTTGACGTCGGTCGTGTTAGCGACTTGTTCGCTATCACACCAGTCGTTATGATGGATGACTATTGGTACATCGATAGCTTTTCTTTTGTTGCTACAAAATATGGTTTAACTGCTAAAGAAAAGCGGGATGGTGTATCTTATAGTAATTTGGAACGTCAAGGTTATTGTGAGATAACAACACTTGAAAGCGGGGTTATTGATGATGAGCGTGTCCTAGAAAAAATTGAAGAGATGGTCTATACCAACGAGTGGGAAGTTAATGGAATTTGCTTTGACCCTTATCAGTTTGGAACATTACTTACAATGATTGAAAAAAGGCATCCAGAGTGGCCTCTGATAGAAGTTTCGCAGACGACAATGGTTTTGAACATGCCGACAAAACAATTCCGTGACGACCTCAAAAAAGGCAAAATAAAGCACTCTGGTAACCCTTTGCTGACCATGGCTGTAAACAACGCCTATATCAAGACTGATAACAATGGTATGAGGATTGATAAGAATAAGAATAGCAATAAGATAGACCCTCTGGACGCAGCTTTAGACGGGTATGCAGTTTGTTACTTAGAGCCATTTGATGGTTCTGGCTACTGGACAAGCGAAAAGATTCTAGGAGGAGAGACACTGTTTTGATTGGTTTTATTTTAAAAAACATACATACATTAATCTTATTAGTTGGACTAGGACTGTTAATATACGGTCTTTTTTTGTTTGGCGATAAAGTCGGCTTTATATCAAGTGGTCTTATCTTGGTTATTTTAGCTATCTACGTAGATAGCATAGGAGGAAGAAAATGAATAAACGTATTAAGAAAAAACGAAAAATTGAAAAAAAAGTAGCGTTACTGATTGCAGAAAACGCATTGCAAGCTGATGCGCTAAGGAATCAGCATAAAAGAATTGAGCAACTCGAACAAATTGTAGAACACAATGCTCAAGCAACTAATAATGAGTTAAGTCGCATCAAGAAAAAACACAAAAACCGCTGGAAAAAGTAACAGACCTCTAGAAAGGAGGTGAGAAATCTATGAGTTTTTTTCAACCTTTGGGGAGTTCAAAGGTATCTTACGATGACTATGTAGCATCTGTTCTGGCCGGCGATATCTCTCAAAAATATTTAGGAGTGTCGGCGTTAAAAAACAGTGACATTTTGACAGCGACGTCTATTATTGCTGGAGACATTGCTAGGTTTCCGCTCGTTAAAAAGGATGTTAATGGCGACATCATCCACGATGAGGATATTAATTATCTTTTAAATGTTAAATCCACAAATAATGCGAGTGCTAGGACTTGGAAATTCGCTATGGCAGTCAATGCCATTTTGACCGGCAACTCCTTTTCTCGCATTTTGCGCGATCCAAAAACAGGTCAAGCGCTGCAATTTCAGTTTTATAGACCATCAGAAACAACAGTCGAGGAAACGGACAATCATGATATTGTCTACACTTTTACTGACACTTTGACTGGTAAAAAAATTAAATGCTTTGCTCATGATGTCATACACTGGAAATTCTTTAGCCATGACACAATTTTGGGAAGGTCTCCGCTTTTATCTTTAGGAGATGAGATAGACCTACAAAAAGGTGGTATCAATACCTTAATTAAATTCTTCAAGGATGGATTTTCTAGCGGTATCTTAAAAATGAAAGGTGCTCAATTAAGCGGTGAAGCACGTAAGAGAGCCAGAGTTGAATTTGAAAAAATGCGCGAGGGTGCAATTGGTGGTAGTCCTTTAGTATTCGATGATACGCAAGAATATACACCACTTGAAATTGATACTAACGTGTTGCAACTAATCACAAGTAACAATTTTTCAACCGCTCAGATTGCTAAAGCTTTGCGGGTCCCTAGCTATAAGCTTGGGGTTAATAGCCCAAACCAGTCTGTTGCTCAACTTATGGAGGACTATGTCACAAATGACTTGCCTTTTTATTTTGACGCAATTACAAGTGAGTTAGGTCTTAAAACACTAAACGACAACGACAGGCGTCTCTATCATATCGAATTCGACACACGAAGTGTCACAGGTCGTAATGTTGATGAAATTGTCAAGCTGGTTAATAACCAAATATTAACACCTAATCAAGGCCTTGTCGAACTTGGTAAGCAAAAATCTACAGATCCTAATATGGATAGGTATCAGTCGAGCCTAAACTACGTCTTTTTAGACAAAAAAGAAGAATATCAGGACAAGATTGGTATCAAAGGGAAAGGAGGTGAGGTAAATGCCAAAGAGGATAAATCTTAAAGGGCCACTAATTTCAAATAATTCTCAAGAAGTTTACGACTATTACGGAATGGAAGCTGTTAGTGCAAAAAGTATTTTTGATAACCTTCCCGAAGACAATAGCGATATTGTTTTGGAAGTTAACTCAAATGGTGGTCTTGTTACAGTCGGAAGTGAAATCTATACGGCTTTGCGAAATTATAAAGGAAAAGTAACCGCAGAAATCACTGGTATGGCTGCAAGCGCAGCATCAGTGGCTGTTATGGGAGCTGATAAAGTCGTCATGAGCCCAACCGCTCAGATGATGGTGCACAAAGCACTTTTTAATCGGGTGTCTGGTAATAGCGATGTTCTAGACAAAGCTTCTAACGCTCTGAAATCTAGCGATAAAGCTATCGTGAATGCCTATGTCGCAAAAACAGGGTTATCGGAAGATGAAATCATGGATTTGATGCGAAATGAAACGTTTATGTCCGCTCAAGATGCCGTAGAAAAAGGTTTTGCTGACGAAGTGATGTCGTTTGAAGCAGTCGCTAGCATTGATAATTCGATGTTGCCGCAAGCGGTAATTGATGATTATTACGCAAGTAGAAATAAACGTAAAAAAGAAATTAGCAATATGTTGCTAGAAATCGAAAAAGAAGAAATTTTACAAGGGCTATAGGCTCATTTTTTATTGGAGGAATTTATGTTCGAAGAAAAAATTAAAGAAATTAAAGCGACTATCGCTGGCTTAAACCAAACAATTGCTACGAAAACAGCAGAAGTAAAAAACTCTTTGGAATCAGATGACCTTGAAACTGCTCGCTCAATTAAAGCAGAAGTTGAAGAAGCTAAAGCAAGCCTAGCAGAAGCAGAAAACGACTTGAAATTATATGAATCTAGCATTGAAAAAGGCGGTGCAGAAAATACTGGAGGAAAAGAAGTGCCACAAGAAACTAAAACATACCGCGAAAGCGTTAACGAATTTATTCGTTCAAAAGGAACAGTAACTAACGAAACTTTGCGTTTTGAAGGGAAAGACGAGGTTCTTATCCCACTTAACCAAACAACTCCTGTAGATCCTAAAACGGACGGTGTTAAGAAAAAAGATGTAAAACCTGTCTCTAGTGAAGAAATTTTATATACACCAGCTCGTGAAGTTAAGACAGTTGTTGATTTGAAACAATTCACTAGCATCCACCCAGCTAAAAAAGCATCAGGAAAATGGCCGGTATTACAACGTGCAACAGAGAAAATGGTAAGCGTTGAAGAATTGGAAAAAAATCCAAAACTAGGCAAACCACAATTTAAAAACGTCGAATGGGAAATTAAAACTTACCGTGGAGCTATCCCGTTGTCTCAAGAGTCAATTGACGACGCAGATGTAGATTTGGTTGGTATTGTTGCTGAAACAATCGGTCAAATGAAAGTTAATACAACAAATGACGCTATCGCAACAATTCTCAAAAAATTCGAAACTAAGACAGTAAAAAACTTAGACGAAATCAAGAAGCTTCTCAACGTTGATTTAGACCCTGCTTACAACGTGTCGTTTATTGTATCTCAAAGTTTCTATCAAACAATGGATACACTAAAAGATAAAAATGGTCGTTACCTATTGCAAGATTCAATCACTTCTGTTTCTGGGAAAGTATTTCTTGGAAAACCTGTTTTTGTCTTATCTGATGACGTAATTGGTAAAGACTCGGCTTTTGTCGGAGATTTTAAACGTGGTGTATTATTTGCTGATCGTAAAGACTTAGGGCTTCGTTGGGCAGATAATGAAATCTACGGTCAATACTTGCAAGCTGTGCTTCGCTTTGGCGTTTCTAAAGTTGATGACAAAGCTGGATACTATGTGACATTCACACCCAGCGAAAGCCTCTGAGAAAGAGGCGAAACCAACTAGTAAGAGCACTGTAGAAGAAATCAAACGCTATTTAACAAGTCAAGGAATTGACTTTAGTGGTAAGACATTGAAATCAGATTTACTTGCACTAGCAGGCGTTGAAGAGGTATAGCTATGGCTGTATCGAAAGAGTTATTAGACAGTGTAAAGCTCTATTGTAAAATTGACTTTGATTTTGAAGATGACATCATCGAAGAAATGATTAAATCGGCACAGGAACAAATCTGTTTTGCGATAGAAGATGGCTCAACCGCAGACACGTTCAAAGATAGCGCTAAATTTGCGTTAGCTGTAAAAAAACAGGTTAAGGAGGAATACGATCACCGTGGTCTATCTGCGGATAGTAATCGCTATCCGCTTGCTAACGGTGTTCTGAACATTATCCACCAACTCAGACTGAGGGGTGGTGACGCATGATAACGCGGAAGATGAATGTTAGAATTACTATCTTTAACCAAACAGGCGGACAAAACGAAGATGGTGAAGTTGTAGACAACATTCGTGAAGATTTGTATACCTGTTGGGCGGAAGTTATAAAAACGCAACTGAGAGATTTTAATTATCAATCGAAATTTCAAAATGCAAGTGATTTGCCTACAAACAAAGATACAAAAACGTTTTTAATCAGATACAATCCTAAATTGTCCATCGATAACACTATGTTTGTCGATTTTAACAAACGTATATATAAGATTGACAAAATTGAATTGGACGAGTCTGGTAAAGATATTACTATGATTAGCGGGGTTAGCATGTCATGACAAAAGGACTTGATGGTATTTTGGATAATCTTACTAAACTTGAGGTTAAAGCGCCTAACGCTGCGAAAGGAGCGGTTACGCAGGTTGCTGAGGAGTTCGAAAAGGCTTTGTCTAGAAATACACCAATAGATTATTCAGTTTATGTTACTAAATTGAAATATGATACTACGACAAGTGGTTTCAAAGGAGCTAACGTCGGCATTATATCAAAAGATATCGGTTACGGTCGAAAAACTGGTTGGCGCGCTCATTTCCCGAATAGTGGGACAATCTATCAAAAAGGACAAGACTTTGAGGAAAAGACTATCAATGAGATGACGCCGAGAGCAAGAGAAATTTACGCTCAAAAAGTTAAGGAGGGACTTGGGCTTTGATTGCTGAGACAACAGCTTATAAATTATTAAAAAACGATAGGACATTGAACGAGTTGTTGGATAAGCTCAGAGGTGGTCCTTTTAAAAATGGGTTTGAACAAGGTATTTTTACTTACGATATACCAGACAACCCAATTGATGTACGAAAAGTAGAGCTAGCCCCATTTATGCGCATAAATACGACGTACGATGGACCATCCCTATATGCGGATGATGATATGGTTAGCAATGAACAACGTATTACAATCAATTTTTGGTGTAAAACGGCTTCTCAGTCTGACCAGATTGCGAAGTGTATAGACGATGTTTTAAAAAAAGGCGGTTTTGAAAGATATACCGCAAATGAAAAGCCAAGATACAAAGATAGCGATATTGACTTACTAATGAATGTAAGGAAATACCGCTATTTTGATTTTTATTAAGAAAAGAGGAACTAAATGGGAAAAGTAAAATTTGGACTACGTGATTTCCAGTATGCAGTGCTTGGAGATGATGACAAAGTAAAAGAAAAAAAAGATGGCGTCAAGCCATTGCCTGGGATGAAAGCAGCGAAACTTGATATTACTAACGAGTTAGTGACAGTTATGGCAGATGATGGACCGTATGTTGTTTTATCTGGCGGTATTACGGAAACTAAATTAGAAATTGAGGTGTTAGATTTGACGTCCGAAGCTCGGCAAGCTTTCTTTGGTATAAAGGCAGAAAATGGTATTGAAAAATACAATAAATCGCTCACGCCTAACAATGTTGCTTGTATGTTTAGAACAAGTGATGAAAATGGCAAAGCGATTTGGGTTGGCTTGCTAAAAGGTAAATTTAACATTCCAGGCATGGATACAAAAACAAAAGAGGGTGCACCTAACCCAGAGGCAGACAAGGTAACGGGTAACTTTGTGGCTCGCGGCGAAGACGGTGATGTTATCGTTATCGGTCGCGAAGCTGCAAGTGATTTTAATTTAGAAACATTCAAAGGAATGGTATTCCCAAAGTCGTAGTGGAAGACCATCGAAGTTCTGATGGTCTTCCTGATAGTCGCCACGGAGATGAAGTTGTTTAAGGTTGGATTTTAAATCCAACCTTTTATTTTTGATAAGGAGTAGATATGTACGAAATTACACTAAAAAAAGGCGGTGTTGATAAGACTTTTGCGAAGGATTTCATCAATGTTGAAGATAATCTATTAGCAGTTGAACATCAAGTTAGGCAAAGCGCTGTATTTAGCAGTGATGAACACCGCTTGGATGCAAAAGAGCACCGCAAATTAAACGAATCATACTTACAAATGTTTGTTGAAATGTACGGAAATCAATTTACTATCGATGACTTAAAACAGTCAGACATGACTGTTTTGGACAAATTGAATGATCTTTTTGTTGACGCTTTAGGCGGAGAAAAAGAGGAAGACGAAAAAAAGGAACGATAACTCCTCAAGAAGCTAAAGACAACTTGCTCTTGTGGATTCAGAGTCTGCTAAAAAATGGTTATACCATTTTAGATATCAAAAAAATGCGCTTATCAGATATAGAATTGATGGTGCAAGCACTAGAGATAAACTTTGCTGAAAAAGAAGAAGTGGTTGAAACAACCTTGGACAAGGCTTTTCCATTCCTTTTCGGCTAGAAAGGAGAATAGATGGGAAACATAGGTGATTTAGTAGCAACTGCAACTCTTGACATAGCGCCTTTTATGGCTAACACAAGAAACCTAAAAACTTACATGAAAACTTTAGATAACTCTCTTAAAGCTGTTGAAAATAGCTTTAAAGGTCACGGTAGTCGTGTAAAAGGACTTAAAGCTGTTTATGCAGAAACGGGTAGTGCTCTGAAAGGTTATCAAGAGTTACTTAAGCGACAATCACAAAAATACAGTGAATTAAAAGAAAGTATCGGTGATGTTGACAAAGCCACTGCCAAACAAAAAAAATCATTAATTAACGCCAAGTCAGCAATGATGGAGACTGCGGCAAAAGTTTCAGAATTGCAAAGTCGCTTAAAAGCACTCGCAACAGAAACAAGTGTTTTTACTCGTTTTGGCAACGCAGCAGAACAAGCTGGGAAAAAGATGAGGTCGTTTGGAGATTCTGTGTCTGGTGTTGGCGCTGCTTTTACTAAAGGGGTTACAGCACCTATTGCAGCAGGAGCAGGATATGCAATTAAAGCAGCAATTGAATATGAAGATGCGTTTGCTGGTGTGAAAAAGACTGTTGATGAAGTAAAAGACTCGAACGGAAAAGTAATTTATTCTTATGATATGTTGTCTAAAGGGATTAGGCAAATGGCTAAAGAGATACCAGCATCAACAACCGAAATATCTCACGTTGCAGAAGCAGCTGGCCAATTGGGTATTAAAACAAAAGACATCTTAGGGTTTACTCGTGTCATGATTGACATGGGAAAATCTACTAACTTGTCATCAGAAGAAGCTGCAACAGCATTAGCTAGGTTTGCTAATATCACACAACTAGATCCATCTAGGTACAGCAATCTAGGTAGCTCAATTGTTGAATTGGGTAACAACTTTGCGACAACTGAAAAAGAAATCGTTGAAATGGGTCTTCGCTTAGCTGGTACAGGTAAGGTTGTAGGATTGACAGACCCTCAAATTCTTGGTTTGGCAACAGCTATGAGCTCTGTTGGTATCGAAGCGGAAGCGGGCGGTTCGGCGTTTAGTCGTGTCATGCAAAAAATTAATACACAAGTGTTGTCTAGTGGCGAAGATTTGTGGAAGTTTGCAAAAATTGCTGGTAAATCCGCTGATGAATTTGCTGCGTCTTGGAAGAAAAATCCACAAGAAGCCATTATTGACTTTGTCAAAGGGTTGAAGCGTTTTAAGGATGAGGGCAAAGACGTAACCGCTTACCTAAAAGATATGGATATTAATTCCGTGCGTGAAATTGATACATTGCAACGTCTAGCAGGAGCAGGCGATTTGTTAGGAGATGCTTTTAAATCGGCTAATAAAGGTTTTAGTGAAAACAAAGCATTGATGAATGAAGCTAACAAACGCTATGAAACAACTGCATCTAAATTACAGATGTTAAAAAACCAAGTGAATGATGTTGCTATTGAATTTGGAGGACCTCTAATTGACGCACTACGCGATGGTTTAGAAGCGAGCAGACCTTTTATCAAAGGAGTAGCTGACTTAGCAAAGAGTTTTAGTTCTCTCGACAAAGAACAACAACGCCAAATCATAAAATGGGGGCTCATTGCAGCTGCATCTGGGCCTGCTCTATCCATTTTTGGTAAAGGCGTCGGTGTCATCGGTGGAACGATTCAAGGACTAGGAAAATTAAGCAAAACGTTAGGCACACTCTCCGGGAGTCTGGGAGCAGCAAAAACTGGAGCTGCTGCTTTAGGAGTTGGAGCGGAAGGTGCAACTACTGCATTAACTGGAATGAGTGGAGCGGCAGCATTGCTAGGGAATCCCGTAACTTGGGGTGTTGTGCTAGGAGGAGCTGCTGCGCTTGCTGTCGGATACTTTGCTCAAAAAGCCTACGAAGCGCACCAACGTACGCAAGAGTGGGGGACTAAAGTTAGTCAAGTACAAGCCAATGAACTGCAATCCTTTAAAGATAAGGTTGATCAAACAAATCAATCAATGGAAGGCTTTAGAGGGGGAGCTGAACAGGTTAACTCCGTGAAGACAGCGTTCCAAGGTTTAGTTGCTGAAATTGAAAAGCTAGAAAATAAAGATTTAAGCGAAAAAATCAAACTTGCAGAACAATTTGGTTTTAGCCAAGGTACGATGGACCAAATAAAAAAATCTAGCCGACAAACTGTAGAGAATGTTAAACAGATGTCTGATGAAGTTATCAATATCTATCAAAATGCTAGTAATGAACACAGAAGATTAACCGAAGAAGAAAAAGCTGTTGTATTAGCGAATCAAAACGAGCTTATCAATGTGCAACTGTCAAAATTGAACTACTCTGCTAAAGAGAAAAAAGCTATCGTAAAAGCAATGAATGGCGATTTAAATTCATTGAATAGCCAGCAATTAACCAAAGCTCTTGAAGTTACTGAAAAATGGATAAAAGCAGAAAATAAGTCATACAATAAACTCAAAAGTGGTCTTAAAAAAGTTTACGACTCTATAAAAGGTAATGACAAAGAGGCTGTCAAAACTCGCGAAGAGATACACAAGAAGCAACAACAACTTGAAGCAGACCATTACTTAAAAATGGAAGCTTACGGCAAGCGCTACGCTGCAATTCAAAAGAAATTGCTAAAAGGTACTGCTAAATATTTAGACCCTCAATTGCAACAAGCGATGGTTAATGATGTTAAAAAGCAAATGAAGGAGCTTGGTTTGTCTTACGAAGAGTTGATGACAAAGACAACCAAAGCGGCTTCAAAAGCGCAAGAAGTGAATACAATGTGGGCTAGAACCACTAAGAAATCTACAGAAGACCAAAAGCTTGCTAATTCGCAGTGGAACGGACTTGTCTGGAATCCCAAAACAGGTAAGTTAAAAACCAATGCTAAAGAGGAAGTAGCCAAGGCTCTTGAAGCGGAAGGTGGCTGGGACAGACTTAAGTTTATTGCTAAAAACGCAAACCTAGAAACAAACGCTCGGATAACCATGGCAGAAGTACTTGTAGAGACTGGCAAATGGGATACCCTTACTCCAGAAGAGAAAGAGTTAGTTGTTGATGGGCATCAAGGTATTCAAGCTATAGTAGAAAGTAAGCAACATTTAGAAATATGGAATAGTTTGCCAGAAGAAGTTAAGCGGATTTTAGGGGATAACAAAGACTTCCTGAATAAAAAAGGAGTTGCAACACGAACTCTTGAAAATTGGAATGCTTTAAAACCAGACGAAAAAAAATTACTCGCTAAAAACTTAACAAAAAAAGGGAAAGATGAAGCACAAAAAACGATCAATAGCTTAGTCGGAAAAGAAGTCAAAGTGACAGCGGCTAATAAAACATTGTCCGGAGTTAACAGCGCTCAAAGAACATTAAATAGTGTGCAAGATAAACATGTCACTATTTGGGCGTCAATCAAAAAAACTGCGAGTGACTTATGGAGCAAACTAACAGGATACGCTGTTGGTACAGACTACCACCCTGGTGGACTTGCGATGGTCAACGACCAAAAAGGTTCTTTATATAAAGAGTTAGTAACATTACCAAACGGACAATCTTTTATCCCAGATGGACGTGACGTTATCTTGCCACTCCCTCGTGGTTCGAAAGTCATGAAAGCAAGTGCTACTCGTGATTACATGTATGACTTAGGAATACCAAAATATGCAAACGGTATTGGTTTTGACAACACTAAGATTGCTAATATCACGCAACGAATGAGCGAACTTCCTAAAAACACAGTGACTTCAACAACAGATGATAAGTTGTATTGGATGATTGAGGAAATGATTGCAGTTTTAAAATCTACTAAAGATAACAGCGTTATTGAGCAAGCTTTAGACATTGCAGAACAAGCAATAGAGCGTCCAGTAGAACTTTACTTACAGGACGGTCAGTGGGTAGCTAAAGTTGCGGACCGCATTACAAATTATCAAACGCAACGAAATAGTCGCAATAATCGAATGAAAGGAATGCTAAATTGAAATTTATTTATGACGGTGTAGACATGTCTAAATTTTTTAGGATATCTCGTGTTGAGCGGTCTATAGGAAATGAACGAACATTGTCGTTGAATGAGACGTTTCAACTTGGTACAGCTATTCGTGGCATAAAGACGGGCGCTAAAATTATCAAAGTACATATAGAGCCACTAGAAATAAATGGCGTTTTAACCGAGCAATTAAAACATGAACTTGCTGGTGTGTTAAATGTTGACAAGCCTAAAAAAATGACGTTCGGAGATGAACCAGATAAGTACTATCTCGGGCTTGCACAAGGTGAGATTTCGACAGAAAAAGTAGCAAGGTGGTATCAGAGGGCTGTTATCACTTTTTTAATTCCAGATGGCGTCGCTCATTCAACTACTTACAAAAAGTTTTTAGATTACACGCAAGATGGAAATAAACTAACATTTAAATTGCAAAACGAGGGTAACACCAATGCGTTGCCAATTATCAAAATAAAACACAACTCCGAAAATGGCTACATCGGCATCGCAAACGAAACAGGTGCTTTTGCACTTGGATCATCAGAAGAAGAAGACGGGACTATCGTGCATCGCAACGAAGTCCTTTTTGATTACTCAAAAGCGATAGCACAATCTTTGGATGGTGCGCCAAACGTCGCAAAACTTAATCACATGCCACCGACGTACGATACAGAGCTGAAACGGATGCGCATTGATAACATCTTAGGTTCTGGCAAGGGCGGTGAATATGTTGTTATTGGAAATAGAGGCACCACACCGGGATACACAGAACATGTAGGAACTCGCACATTTGACATTAAACCAGATTCTAATGGAGAGTATACGATGAACGAACATTTTTGGTGGCAACAGATTTTTATTGCTACTGCGCAGGATCAGAAAGGTTTTTTAAAGCTTTGTGTAACGGGAATCGACGATGAAGGAAATGACGAGTTTTTGTATGGAATCGAAACTTACAAACGGAAAAATGGTTTTGAAACAGAGTACAATTTTTTTGCGCTTGATGACGACGGTGTGGGTTGGAGATTTTATAAGCAGTTTAAATTCCAAGCAGACAGAAATTATCACAATCCTTTTTCAATGAATAGAAGTAGAGCGGTTGAGATTTTCAGGGAAGAAGATAAGTTTCGTATTTATTTTAACGGTGCGCATCATCATGTAACTGTTCCATCTCTTAAAGGGAAAAAATCCCGCAAGATACACCTTGCAATGGGAACATGTAGTGATAGTTCTAAATATATCAATTATAATCTTTTTGAAAAAGTTAATTTTGAAAAAATGGGAGTGTCTCATTACAACAATATCGTCAATAAATATCAACCAGGGGATGAGGTTATCATTAACTTTGAAAATGATACAGTCAAAACCAAAGAGCTTAATTCCTTACAGGACATGGTCTTAGGCTCTCAACCAATATCTATACCACCGGGAGAGTCAGAGTTGGTTATGCAGTTATCTAAATTTTCTCAGTCTGCACCAAATGTTGAGATACTTATGGAAGAGAGGTGGTTGTAATAACTCTAGTAATACACGACGCAAAGTTACATCCAGTTTTGCTTTTAGACAATGATAAACAAGGAGCACTTAATTATTATGATGATTTGTGGACTAGACAGCTCACAACTGGTTCGTCAGCCTTTGAGTTTTCAGTTTATAAAAAAACGCTGTTGGGTGACAATCCACTTAATCACAAATATCACGCACTAAACGATCAAGCATTTGTCTCTTTTGTACACAAAGGTAAAGTACAATTGTTTAACATCATGCAAGTCGAGGAAACAGAGACAAAAATACGTTGCCTTTGCGAAAATCTTAATTTAGAGTTACTCAACGAGTATTGCAACGCATATAAAGCAACTAAAGCGATGTCGTTTGAAGAGTATCTTGTAGCATTTGATATTTTAAATTGGGGTGCTTTGACAATTGGCACAAACGAAGTCAAGGACAAAAAACTCACTTTGGAATGGACTGGCCAAGATACTAAGTTAGCTCGCTTGTTATCGATTGCTAATAATTTTGATGCAGAAATTGAGTTTGAAACGCAACTACACAATAACCACACTTTTAAAGCTTTTATAGTAAACGTCTATAAAGAATACGAAGAAGGAAAGTCATACGGTGTTGGTCGTGACAGAAGTGACACTGTGCTTAGATACCAAAAAAATATCGCTGGTATTACTAAAAAGCTTGATAAGCGTCAGATTTATAACGCAATACGTCCTTACGGTAAAAAGACTGTAAAAGGTGAGCGTGTTGTCTCTAATCCTGTTACACGTAAAGTCACTAAGACAGTTGGCTCTAACAAGACTTACTTAGGCGGCGATATTAAATATTACGGTCACACAATCAAAAAAGCCAACGTACAAGCGATTATAAACTATGCTGTACAATACAACATTTTGCCAAGTGGCATCATTACACAGCTTTATTTAGAGAGTTTCTGGGGTGATTCGACAGTTGGTAAACGTGACAACAATTGGGCAGGTATGAGTGGAGGAGCACAGACACGTCCTAGCGGAGTAAAAGTCACTACTGGTATGGCTCGTCCTGCAAACGAGGGCGGAACGTACATGCACTATGCAAGTGTAGATGACTTTTTAAAAGATTACACTTATCTTTTAGCAAAACAAGGGATTTATAATGTCGTCGGCAAAAAGAATATAGCAGACTATACAAAAGGGCTTTTTAGAGCTGGTGGAGCTAAATATGACTATGCAGCAGCAGGATATCAAAGCTACACAAATTTGATGACTAATATCCGAAATGGTATCAATAAAGTAACTGGAAATATCCTCAATACGATTGATAAGCTGTGGCAGACTCCTGTAAAGCCCATAACCGCCGTAAACGTCGCTAGAAGAGCCACTAAAACAATACAAGCTATTAATGAGGCTACTAAGCTGAAAGGGCGCAGAATCGGTTCTGGACAGTGTTATGCGCTATCTGGGTGGTATGCAAAAAAATTGGATGGCGCTTGGATTGACAGCTCGGTTGGTGGTATTAGAGGTCGTATCGGAGGCGGTATGGCTGCTGCCTTAATCGGCACTGATTATAACTGGGGTGCTTATGGTTGGAAGCTAGACAGGTCGCCTAATGCTGGCAACTTGCAAGCTGGCGGTATCTATAATGTTAAAGCAAATTTTGGTGCTCCATTTTATACAACACAATGGGGGCACACAGGGATTATCAAGAGTGTGTCTAAAACAAGAGTCACTGTCTTAGAGCAGAATTACGCTGGACGCATGTATGTCATGGAAAACTCGTATGAGATTAACGCTTTTGCTAGAGGATTGCAGACAGTATGTTACCCTCGTGAAATAGCGCAAGGTATGTCTGTCAATGGTGCAACTACTCAGCAAGTTACTGGTGGAACACAGATATCGTACGAAGAAGTTGTACAAGAGGCGCAAACAGAAACATATGAAGAAGAACAAATCATCTATATTGACAACTCTATCTACAAAGAGTGGAAAGATGAAAACGGTAAAGTAGAGTACTATCTCAAAAATGGATTTTTGTACGCACCACTTTCAAGAGACCGCTATCCATCTGTTTTAACCGGTAATGAGACACGAGACAACTGGATACGAAAAGACATGGAAGTCGAGACTGATAGTCAAGAAGTCTTGATGTCAACAGGTCTAAAAGACTTAAAAGCACACGCATATCCAGCAATTACATACGAAGTTGATGGCTATGTTGACTTAGAACTTGGTGATGTTGTGCGGATACAGGACGACGGATACGAGCCACCGCTGATTTTGACAGCACGAGTAGTTGAGCAAGAAATATCCATAACAAATCCCAGCTCTAACAAAACTAAATTCAGCAATTTTGTCGAAAAAGAAAGTCAGTTAGCTTCTGATTTAATCAGTGATATGTTGCGTCTATACGATGAGTCAATTCCATACGAAATCAAACTAGCTACTTCGAATGGTGTCGCTTTTAAAAATGGCACTGGTGAATCTGTCCTAACTCCTAGCTTGCAAAAGAACGGGAAAGACTATGAAGCAGTTTATTTTTATAAAAATGGTGACTCGCTAATTGATATCGGACCATCGCTAATCGTTAAAGCAAGCGACTTTAACCACGTTTTAAATATAACAGTTGAGGCATATTTAAATGAGGAACTTGTAGCAAGCACACAAATATCATTTACAGACACTGAAGACGGTGCTGACGGGAAAGATGGCGCACCGGGACCACAAGGACCTCCCGGTGTAAACGGACTGCAAGGTCCAAAAGGTGACCAAGGCATTCAAGGTCCAGCTGGTGCTGACGGTAAAGCGACTTATACGCATATAGCATACGCCCTTGACGAGAACGGATCAACTGGCTTTAGTGTATCTGATAACGTTGGCAAAACGTACATAGGTATGTATGTTGATGATAATATCATAGACTCAAACGACCCTAAAAAGTACAAGTGGAATTTGATAAAAGGCGCAGATGGTGCTAGAGGTATCCAAGGTCCAGCTGGTGCTGACGGTAAGACACCTTACTGGCATGTAGCGTATGCAAACAGCTCAGATGGGACAGTTGACTTTAGCGTGTCTGATAGTGCAAACAAGCGCTACATTGGGCAATATACTGACTACGATGCAATAGATTCAAGTGACCCTAAAAAATACCGCTGGACTGACATGGTTGGGACGGTTGTCGTCGGGACAAACAATCTGATTGATGGTACAAAATCATTTTTTGGGACTGATTGGTTTACTTCTGCAACGCTAGAAGACGAGAACCTCTCTAATTGTCCTTTCACGCTTAAAAAATGGATTAGTGGGCAAAAAGTGTCGCATGCAAAAGATATCATGGTCGAGCAAGGTGTAACGTACACTTTTAGTGCTTATGTTAAACGTGAGGTAGCTGGGAATTTATATTTTTATCTTTATGATATAGCAGATGGTTTTATTACTAGCGATACCCCACGAGAGACAATTATAAAAAACGTTGACTCTAGTCTCAGACGTTTTGAAATCACTTTTACACCAACTAAGACAGGTAGGATTAGACCAAGGTTCGCGATGGTGTCATCGGAGCAAGGTAGTTTCAGCTCTGGTGGGTTTATGCTCGTTAGGGGAAATAAAACAGGCGACTGGCAGGAATCAGAAGCTGATAAAGCAAGTAATCTTGATTCAAAAGCTGACGAAGCGTTTACAGTTGAGCAACTAAATGCACTCGCTGAACGTGCTCGCATCGCAGAAGCTGAATTGCAATCTAAAGCAACGTTAGACACAGTCAACGACTGGGTTAAAGCATTGCAAGACGAAATCAAAGCACGAGAGGGAGGACAAAAGTTATCAGAACAAAAACTGATAGACTTTTCTAATCGCATGATAGCAGTACAGCAAACAATTGGGGAGATGCAGATACGCACTGATTTTGTTAATAAATTTATGAGTCAGTCAGAGGACGGTCTTGTAATCGGACAAAAAGATGGAACGTCAAGCGTTAGAGTTGATAACGATCGCATCAGTTTTTACTCAAGTGGTAAAGAAGTAGCATATATAGCTCAGAGTGTGCTTGTTATTGATAGCGGTATTTTTACAACTAAACTGCAAATTGGACGTTATCGTATTGAGCAATACGAACTAAACGCTGATATTAACGTCGTAAGATATGTCGGGTAGAAAGGAGGATAGATGACAACATATTATAGTAACTCTGACAAGAGTTATCGCTTAACTTATATTGTTGACGAGGTTTCAACGTCGGTTGCAGACAATAGTAGTCAAGTAAGGTTTAGGCTCTATTTGACTTCTGGCACTAACAGTTACGCTCAGTATAGTTTTGGTGGATATGCCTGGGTGGGTGCTAAATATGACTTTAACGCACCTTCCTCTATCGGTTTTAACGGCAATCAATTGTTGATTGATAAAACTATCAGAGTTCCACACGATTCAAATGGAGATGAAATAGTCGTTGTTGCTGCTAAATTGCTAGGTCCAGGTGGATACGCACCCGGAACGTTGACGATACCAGACCAACAATTTAAACTAACGAAGCTATCTCGTGCAAGTACTGTATCTGTATCTAGCGGCTATTTTGGAGATGCGCTAAATGTTAATATCAATCAAAGTTCAAGTGATTTTACACATGATGTAAGATACAACGTGAATGGTATCACTGGAGTTGTTGCTAGTGATATAAAAGGTTCAACAACTTTTAAAACAAGTTTAGATTGGGCTAATACGGTTCCAAATGCAACTAGCACACCTGGAACAATATACGTTGATACAAAATCTAACGGTTCTGTCATTGGGACGTCAACCGCTATTTTTTATCTGACTTTACCTGATAGTGTTAAACCAACAATAGCAAGTCTTGTTTTATCGGATACAAATCAAAAAGCATCTGCATTAGTAGGTGCTAATAATTTTGTGCAAATTGTATCCAATCCAATTGTCACTTTTAATGGTGCTGTAGGAGCATATGGGTCGACGATAGCTAGTTATTATGCGGAGGTGGTTGGCAAAAACCAATCCACGCAGCAAAATGGTGGTCCGCTCGGGATATTTAACTTTAGTGGCAAAGCAACTATTAAAGCTACAGTTACAGATAGTAGGGGCAGGGTGTCAGACCCTATTACCGCAGAAGTAAACGTCATTCCGTACTTCCCACCTGCGTTCAGTTTTACCGTAACCAGAGCAGGCGCTAAAAATGACAATTTGGTTGTTACTCGCAACGCTAAAATTGCACCTCTTATTGTTGATGGCGTACAAAAAAATAAGATGATGTTGACTTTTAAGACAGCGCCACTCAATACAACTAGCTTTACAGTTGATACTTCTAACGCTAGTGGGACATATACGTCAACCGCAGAACTTGTTAACTCAACAGCAACTTTGAGTGGCACGTATGGACCAGATAAATCGTTTGATGTTTACGGCTTGCTAAGTGATTTGTTTTCTGTTAGCGGTGGTGGAACGCCTGTAAAACAGACCGTATCAACAGAATCTTTTCCGCTAGCATGGCACAAAAATAGCGTTGGAATTGGTACACTACCTAAAATCGATGATTCAGGTTCTTTAAACGTCGCTGGGAATATCTACTCTGATGGCAAGCCAATCCAACAAAAACAACTTGCTTTAAATAATGGTGGCTCTTTTAGACATGATGACACTGACCTAAATAGCTTGCAAGACACAGGTTTTTATTGTGTATTTAGAGGTGCTAATAGACCTGTAGGGGCAGGTCCTGGGTACGTAACAGTTGTAAGACACCAGACGGCAAACTATGCTTATCAACAATTTTACGACCGTACAAATAAAACTATATTTACGCGGTTGCTGGAAAACGGTGCTTGGAGCACATGGAGTGAGTACGCTAAAAAAGATAGCTTGCCTACAACGATAGACTCAGGCTGGCAGTCAATCGGCAATGGTTTTAGTTATAGGCAGACAGGCAGTACAGTCACCGTTAAGTACAACTTTGCGACGAATGGCATAGATAAGTTGACGGTTGGCTCTATGCCTACGAATTTGATACCTAGCGACATGATGTTTGCAGTAACGGCTTGGACTATACAACTCAATGTTTTAAATGTTCAAGTGAGCGCAGACGGTCGTATTCTGTGGTTTAATCCGTCAAAATGGACTGTTAACGTAAAAGGTCAAATTCAGTGGACAATTTAAAGGAGGAAAACTATTGGAAATTTTAAACAAATATCCTGTAATGTTAGAAGATAAAAGCATTGCAAAAGTTAATGCAATTGTGGCAGTTGATTTACCTCACGTAAGAGGTAACTTAACTTTTGACTTACCAGTTGACTTTGATAATAAATCTTTTGCAGAAACACTTGAAAAGTGTGAGCAGATATTTTACGACGAAAAGTATAAAGATAAAGCTCAGTCTGAAAAAATGACTGAACTAAGTACATCAACATCAACAGGCACACAAACACTTATCAATCTGATAAGTACGCTTTACGCAAAAGAGGTTTTAAAAGATGAAGATCTTATTGCTATTGGTTAGAATTTTTTTACAGGAAGAAGGGATAGATATGATGATTAAATTATTTGCGATTGACTTATATTATGGACGTATGGCTTGGTCAAGTTTTGTTAAAAAGGGATTTTCAGAGTTTATTAATAACAAAACAAAAGAGCAACTTGCAATTATGTGCGATGAAGAATTACTTGCTGAAATTTTAGCAAGTTAGTGAGGTAGTCGGATGACAGTAGAACAAGCAGAAAGAATCGCTCAATCACAATTTGTGTGGGCTATTCTCTTTATCTTGCTTTTTATGATTGTGGTTGGTTATCTGGTGCGAACGTCTGATAAGCGTGAGAAAAAGCTAATGGATTTCCATGACCAATCAAAATCAGAATCTAACAAACGTGAAGAGTGGCTCAAAGGTCACTTAGATAAAAATACAGAACAGTTACAGGACATTTCTCAGACCATTGGTGTTGTCCAAAAGGAGATGTCTTATATGAGTGACCGCATTGGTCGTCTAGAAAAAGAGGAGAAATAACATGATTAATTGGAAAGTAAGAATTAAAAACAAAGCATTTTGGTCAGCAATTATTCCAGCAATATTTTTAGTTGTACAAGCAGTTGCAAATGTTTTTGGTTATACACTTGAACTTAGTGATTTAGGTAATAAATTGTTAGTAGTTGTTAATAGTGTGTTTTCAGTACTTGTTATTGCAGGTATTGTTACAGACCCAACAACCGAAGGTCTTTCAGACAGTGAGCAAGCATTGACTTACCACGAGCCAAAAAAATAGGAGGGGACATGCGTGCAATCACTAAAATAGCAATGGTACTAGCAATAGCAATACTGTACATACCGCTTGCAGTGGTTGCTTTTTTTAGTTATCCGATTTATTTACTTTTTGGAAAGGAGGAGTAAATGGCAACTTATCAAGAATATAAAAGCAGGTCAAATGGTAACGCTTATGATATTGATGGGTCTTTCGGTGCACAATGTTGGGATGGCTACGCAGATTACTGTAAGTATCTAGGACTGCCATACGCAAACTGTACAAATACAGGATACGCAAGGGATATATGGGAGCAACGTCACGAAAATGGTATCTTAAACTATTTTGATGAAGTGGAAGTTATGCAAGCTGGTGATGTTGCTATTTTTATGGTTGTTGACGGTGTAACGCCTTACAGTCATGTAGCAATTTTTGACAGCGATGCAGGAGGCGGATATGGCTGGTTTTTGGGGCAAAATCAAGGGGGTGCTAACGGTGCATACAATCTTGTAAAAATCCCATATTCAGCAACTTATCCAACAGCCTTTAGACCAAAAAGCTTTAAAAACGCTGTTACTGTAACTGATAATACCGGTTTAAATAAAGGTGATTACTTTATCGATGTATCGGCTTATCAACAAGCAGATTTAACAACGACTTGTCAGCAGGCGGGCACTACAAAAACGATTATCAAGGTATCCGAGTCAATTGCTTGGCTGTCTGACAGACATCAACAACAAGCAAACACAAGCGACCCAATTGGCTATTACCACTTTGGACGTTTTGGCGGTGATAGTGCTTTAGCGCAACGGGAAGCAGACTTATTTTTGTCTAACTTACCAAGCAAAAAAGTATCATACTTAGTCATTGACTATGAAGATTCCGCAAGCGCAGACAAGCAAGCTAACACAAATGCAGTTATTGCATTTATGGATAAAATCGCTAGCGCTGGATATAAGCCTATTTATTACAGCTATAAACCATTTACGCTTAATAATATTGATTATCAGAAAATTATCGCTAAGTACCCTAATAGCATTTGGATAGCTGGTTATCCAGACTACGAAGTACGAACAGAGCCGCTGTGGGAGTTCTTCCCTTCAATGGATGGTGTTCGCTGGTGGCAGTTTACAAGTGTAGGAGTAGCAGGTGGTTTAGATAAAAATATTGTGTTGTTAGCAGATGATAGTAGCAAAATGGATATACCTAAGGTTGATAAGCCACAAGAACTTACTTTTTATCAAAAACTAGCTACTAACACTAAATTAGACAACTCAAATGTACCTTATTACGAAGCAACTCTTAGCACAGACTATTATGTAGAGTCTAAGCCAAACGCAAGTAGCGCTGATAAAGAATTTATCAAGGCAGGAACTCGTGTAAGAGTTTATGAAAAAGTGAATGGATGGTCACGCATTAACCATCCAGAGTCGGCGCAATGGGTAGAAGATAGCTACTTAGTTAACGCAACAGATATGTAAAAATAAACGAAAGGAAAAGCTCCTTTAGATAAGACAAATGCCCTCGCTTTGCGGGGGCTATTTTTATTGAAATATTGAAATCTCTTTATAAAAATAGTAAAATAGTTTCGCTATTATAAAGAAAGTTGTTATCAATGAATAATCTAGTTCTTCCTCAGAATTTAAACAAATATAACATTACGAAAATCGTTACCAATTTCAATAGATTACTTGCTTTAAGTGATAACAGGACACTTACAGTAGATATGAGAAACATTGAGTTTGCGGAACCTAGTGGAGTAATTTCGTTATATAATATGTTAACTTTTGCTACAAAAAGAAAAGATGCAAACATCAAGTGGTTAATATGCGAAGAAAGCTCTTTAAATAAACGTCAAAGGCAAGCTATGTTGTATCTAGTAGATTGTGGCTTTTTTAAAGTGTTTGATAAATTGGTTTATAAAGAGCCGGAACTGCGCCCGACTACTTTTGAAATTAAATTTATTAACACTGAACAAATAGCTCAATGGAAGGTAACAGACTTTAAGAATTGGTTACAAAAGCAAACTGGCAGAACAAATGAGTTTAGTTCTATTTGTGTAGCGGTTGACGAAATTTTTAATAATATTGCAGATCATTCTAAGGAATCTAAGGGATGTATTTTTGGGCAATACTATCCCAAGAACAAGGAGATTGTAATAGCAGTATCTGATTTCGGAATAGGAATCCCTCAGTCTATAAAGCGAAAATTTAAAAAGGATGAGCCTGACAACAAGTTAATAGAATTCGCTCTTCAAGAGGGTGTTTCTGCAGAAACTATACCTCAAAATAGAGGGGCAGGGCTTTCTAATATTGTAAATACTTTAACTACTAACAAAGTCGGGAACTTTACAATTATATCTAATTGTGGTATAGTCTCGGTATCAGATAATAAAATTACTCAAAGTTATTCGTCTGAGGAATCATATCCTGGTACTTTTTTTGAAATTCGAATAGATGTATCGAATGACAATTTATATGATTTAGAAGAGGAGGAAGAATTCGAATGGTAACGTTAACTGTCAAAGAACTAGCAAAGAATTTTTCTAACGATAATAAGGCGGGAGAGATTTTATTTGAACAATTGAAATCTTATTTTTATACAGATACAGTCGTGACTGTTTCGTTCGCAGGAATTAGCGAAGTAAGTTCGTCCTTTGTAAACTCTGCTTTTATCAATTTATTGTCTTACTATGATTTTAATCATATTAAAAGTCAACTAAAAATTGTAAATTCAACAAAACAAATAAATGATTTAATAAAACAACGATTTAGTTTTGAAATAAGTAGGCAGATTACAGTATAGGTGCATATTATTTAGCAAGAATCGCCTGACACTAGCGGTTCTTGCTTTTTTATTTGCCTAGAAATAATCAAAATGTTACCATAGAATAAAAATAATAAGGAGGCACATTATGTCACAAGAAAAACTAAAATCAAAATTAGATCAAGCAAAAGGTGGTGCTAAAGAAGGCTTTGGCAAAATAACCGGTGATAAAGAGTTAGAAGCAAAAGGATTTGTCGAAAAAACAATTGCTAAAGGCAAAGAACTAGCAGATGATGCTAAAGATGCTGTTGAAGAGGCAGTAGATGCTGTCAAAGAAAAACTGAAATAAATATTAACCGCTCTCTATTGAGGGCGGTTTTTTTGTGTGTCTAGAGTTTGCTTTCAATTAATTGTTTTAATTCTAATAAGTCTTCTTTTGTAGCATTTTTGTTAATAAAACTACGAGCAGTAGATCGTTTTGATAGATAGGTTCTATGTTCTCTATTGTTTTCTGCCCACTTTTTATTTGCTTTTTCTTGAGGTGTTAATTCTTTATCCATTTCAATCATCATTGTTAATAAAGTAAAATACAACTAAACAAATTGCGAAAATAATCAAATATTTCATATTTGTCTTAGATATGATATACTATCAGTAGTGGCAAGGGGCTTGAGCCCCAAACTACTACTAGAACCTTATTTGAATCTCCGTGGCCGGTTTTTCTTTTTAGGTTCTTTTTTTATTGCTGTGATTATGCTTGCTATACCAACCAACAGAGTTCCGATTGAAGTAAGCAAATCAGCAATTTCTGATATCCTCATATCTTCCTCCTTTCTATATATTAATTATAATACATGTACTATATAAAGTCAATACTTTTTTTTAAAATATTTATCTTTTTGTCTATCAGAACAGAAAAATTTAAAATTGTCTATTTTGGGGATTTTTTATCGAATAGATAAGTAGGAGGATAAAATATGTTATATATAGATGAGTTTAAAGAAGCGATTGATAAAGGCTATATTTCAGGGAACACAGTAGCGATAGTGCGTAAAAACGGAAAGATATTTGATTATGTGTTGCCGCACGAGGAAGTGAGAGATGATGAAGTTGTGACAGTTGAGAGAGTGGAAGACGTTATGAGAGAATTGAGGTGAAAGGGTGCAAAAAAGGGGCAAAATAGATTAAAAATGAAACTACATTGAACTTTTTACTATTATAAACAACCATTAAATCAACGCTTGGACTATTATGAACTATTGTGTACAATAGTAGTAGATTCCGGCAGGGGACATATTCATTGCATGTAAATAGCGGTTTAGAGCTATTTTGCCCCAAATCCGCCCCAAATTTCTCTGATTAAGTTTATCGTTCCTATCTTTTTGTTCTTGTAATTGATGTGCGTAAACTTCTAAAGTGATATTTAAATTCTCGTGATCTAAAACTTGAGAGATGGAAATTAGATAGCTTGCAAATGTATGCCTGAGAGAGTGCACTCGTACCTCGCGACCAGTTATTTTTCGGATAGTTTTATTGACTGCATTATTTGAAAGTTTGTCGAATAATCTGTCGTTTTTATTTTTTGTAAATTCATGCAAAAAAAATAATGTATCATTGTCAATTGGTATATTTCTGATACTACTTTTGTTTTTTGTTGGCAGGTATCTTTGGTTGAAATGATAATCCCAAGTTTTATTAATTGATAAATATTTGTTAGTGTAATCAATATCATTAACTGTTAAACCTAAACATTCAGCGAAGCGCATGCCAGTTTTAGCGATGAGGTATAACGCTGCATACGATTGATGTTGTGATTTTTCTTTACAAATTTTTATCAAGCGTAAGTATTCATTGGTTTCAAGAAATTTTATCTCTATTTACGCCCCTTATTTTTTGCTTTAACCTTAGTGAATAAACAAAAATTTTTTTCTATATATCCCTCGTGAACAGCCATGGATACGCAGGCTTTTACATGTATGTTAAAACGCTTTACTGTATCTTGCACATGCGTTTGACTATAATGATTTATGACTTGTTGATATTTAGTGGAAGTAATATTGCAAAGTAATATATTTCCTATTATATGTTTATACGATATTCGATATTCCCACCCGTTGTCGCGTTTACGGAAATACGCCATTGATATACTCCACATTAGCTAAAGAACAGGGTGTTCAAGGCTACCTTGATGGAAAAGGCTCTCTTAGAGATATTTGTAAATGGTATGATATCTCAAGTCGCTCTGTTCTCCAAAAGTGGATAAAACGGTATACTAGTGGTGAAGACTTGAAAGCCACTAGTAGAGGATATAGCCGTATGAAACAAGGAAGGCAAGCCACATTTGAAGAACGTGTAGAGATTGTTAACTACACCATTGCCCATGGGAAAGACTATCAAGCAGCTATTGAGAAGTTTGGTGTTTCCTACCAACAAATTTATTCTTGGGTGCGTAAGCTTGAGAAGAATGGCTCACAAGGTTTGGTTGATAGACGTGTGAAAGGGTTGGAGAGTAGGCCTGATTTAACCGAGATTGAGCAACTTTAACTCAAGATTAAACAATTGGAGGAACGTAATCGTCTCTTAGAAATCGAGGTTAGTTTACTAAAAAAGTTAGAAGACATCAAACGAGGAAACAGACGGTAAGACTAGGTAAGCATTTAGCGGAGTTCCAAGTAATCAAGAATTATTACGATGAGGAATCTAATGTGCCTATTCAGGCCTTATGCCAACTCTTGAAGGGGTCTCGTTCAGGCTATTACAAGTGGCTCAATCGTCAAAAAACAGATTTTGAGACAAAAAATACAAAGCTAATGGCTAAAATCAAGGAACTTCATAGACTCTACAATGGTATCTTAGGTTATCGCCGTATGACAACATTTATTAATCGTCAACTTGGGACAACTTAAAACAAGAAACGGATTCGTTGATTGATGAACATTCTGGGGATTAGTTCAGTCATTCGTCGTGTTAGCCATGC
Organism: Streptococcus sp. FDAARGOS_520; assembly: GCF_003812685.1. Lineage (NCBI taxonomy): Bacteria > Bacillati > Bacillota > Bacilli > Lactobacillales > Streptococcaceae > Streptococcus > Streptococcus sp. FDAARGOS_520. The sequence continues at coordinate 1,585,934 of NZ_CP033810.1, forward strand.
TTGTACAAAAGCTGGTGACAGATTTTACGAAGAAAATATTCTTAATCGTGAATTTACAGCCACAGCTCATAACCAGAAATGGTGCACAGATGTCACCTATCTTCAATACGGTCTGGGAGCTAAAGCTTATCTCAGTGCGATTAAAGACCTGTATAACGGTTCTATTATCGCTTATGAGATTAGTCACAACAATGAAATCCACTTGTTATGAAGACCATTAAAAAGGGGCTAGAGCTCAATCCAGGAGCCACACCTATCATCCATAGCGATTGAGGTAGTCAATATACTTCCAAAGAATACCGTTATATCATACAACAAGCTGGTCTGACCTTATCCATGTCCCGGATTGGCAAATGTATTGATAATGCACCAACTGAAAGTTTCTTTGGGTTTTTCAAGACTGAGTCTTACCACCTTAAGAAATACAACTCTTATGATGAGTTGGTCAATGATGTGGCACGTTATATCGAATTCTACAACACACAACGTTATCAATCAAAATTAAACAACCTGACTCCTCTAGAATTCAGGAATCAGGTTGCATAACTTATCTTTTATTATTTGACTGTCTACTTGACAGGGAGCCGTTCAGATTGCTTAACCTTTCTAAATTTGCTAAAATAGCTACAAGAAAACGAGCCATTTAATGCTTATTTCTTATACTGTCTTGCCTCACGCTCTCCTCGACCAAAAATTGAGCGTGAGGCTTTTTGTTTCATTAAACGATGATATTTCCATATTCATCAGTTTGTTTTCCGAGAGCCATCAAAGCTTCGATAAGGTCGATAATTCCAGGAATAAAGGTAATACTAAAAATAATATATAAAAAAACCTGGCCTATTTTTCCTGCGTAAAATTTATGCGCTCCAATGCCGCCCAAAAGAACGTTAATAAAACATAAACTACTATGTTAGCATAAGACTTTATTTTTACAACTGAATTTCATATAAATGGATTAGAGTAAGGGATAAAAGAAATTAGCATAGCTCTTTTGAAAATAAAAAAATTAATATAATATGGAAAAAATTTTATTTCATAAACGTTTCATAAAAGGTATGTAATCTAGTATTTAGGCAACACTATTTTGTCACTGGTGTCTAGTAACTTATAGATTGATAATTTTACTAGTAAACGTAATTCTTCGCTTTAAGAGTTAAATGTCTATTTATTGTAAGCTAAATTGGGAGGTGAACTTATGTAAAATTAGATAGGTACTGTCAAGTACGGGATGATTATTGAAACAGCCAGTATGCATCATAAAATCTGTATTGCTTAATAACTATTTCCTTAACCAGACATCAGTTCATTGTTTATCATCGCTACCCTAAGTCTAGTTTTTTCAATAGAGCATTAGGTAGTTTTTGATAATAAAACTATATAAACATGAGAATTAGATTTCGTATCGCATTCTTCATAATGAGTTATTTGAGATTTTCCTTTGAATAAATAGATACGAAATTCAGTAACTTCATATATAAACGGCTCTATCATTGAGATAGTTTGTCAAATGAAGAAATTTTAATGGAAATAGTTTTAAAAACATTAGTTGTAGGCGATGTAAAAATATTAATCCAGTGGATGCAATAGTTGCGGAGTAAAAATAGAGAGGAGTAATTAGGAAGTGATAAAAAATGCTATAGCATATATTACCAGAAAAAAAAATAGAACACTTATTATATTTGCTATTTTAACAATTGTTCTTTCTTGCTTGTATTCATGTTTAACAATAATGAAATCAAGTAATGAAATAGAAAAGGCTTTATATGAAAGTTCTAATTCTTCAATATCAATTACAAAAAAAGATGGTAAATATTTTAATATTAATCAATTTAAGAATATTGAAAAAATAAAAGAGGTTGAAGAAAAAATATTTCAATATGATGGATTAGCAAAATTGAAAGATCTTAAAGTAGTTAGTGGTGAGCAAAGTATAAATAGAGAAGATTTATCTGACGAATTTAAAAATGTTGTTTCACTAGAAGCTACAAGTAATACTAAAAGAAATCTTTTATTTAGTAGTGGAGTATTTAGTTTTAAAGAAGGAAAAAATATAGAAGAAAATGATAAGAATTCAATTCTTGTTCATGAAGAATTTGCTAAACAAAACAAACTAAAATTGGGTGATGAAATTGATCTTGAATTACTAGATACGGAAAAAAGTGGAAAAATAAAAAGTCATAAATTTAAAATTATAGGAATCTTTTCTGGTAAAAAACAGGAAACATATACAGGATTATCATCTGATTTTAGCGAAAATATGGTTTTTGTAGATTATTCAACTAGCCAAGAAATATTAAATAAATCAGAGAATAATAGAATTGCAAATAAAATTTTAATGTATTCTGGTAGTTTAGAATCTACAGAGCTTGCCTTAAACAAATTGAAAGACTTTAAAATTGATAAGTCAAAGTATTCTATTAAGAAAGATAATAAAGCATTCGAAGAGTCTTTAGAGTCAGTGAGTGGAATAAAACATATAATTAAAATAATGACTTATTCGATTATGTTAGGTGGAATAGTTGTTCTTTCATTAATCTTGATTCTATGGTTAAGAGAAAGAATTTATGAAATAGGTATATTTTTATCTATTGGAACAACTAAGATACAAATTATAAGGCAATTTATATTTGAGTTAATATTCATATCAATACCAAGTATAATATCCTCCTTATTTTTAGGGAATCTACTATTAAAAGTAATTGTAGAAGGATTTATTAACTCAGAGAACTCAATGATTTTCGGTGGAAGTTTAATAAATAAAAGCAGTTTTATGTTAAACATAACAACACTTGCAGAAAGTTATTTAATATTAATAAGTATTATTGTTTTATCAGTTGTAATGGCCTCTTCATTAATATTATTTAAGAAACCAAAAGAAATATTATCAAAAATAAGTTAGGAGCAAATAATGGATATATTAGAAATAAAGAATGTAAATTACAGTTACGCAAATTCTAAAGAAAAAGTTTTGTCAGGAGTAAATCAAAAATTTGAACTTGGAAAGTTTTATGCGATAGTAGGGAAGTCAGGAACAGGAAAATCCACACTTCTTTCCTTACTTGCAGGACTTGATAAAGTTCAAACAGGAAAAATCTTGTTTAAGAATGAAGATATAGAAAAGAAAGGATATAGTAATCACAGAAAAAATAATATATCTTTGGTATTTCAAAATTATAATTTAATAGATTATTTATCGCCGATTGAAAATATTAGACTAGTAAATAAATCAGTAGATGAGAGTATCTTGTTCGAATTAGGTTTAGATAAAAAACAAATAAAAAGAAATGTTATGAAATTATCTGGTGGTCAGCAACAAAGGGTAGCTATTGCTAGGGCACTGGTATCAGATGCCCCAATAATACTAGCTGATGAGCCTACCGGTAACCTAGACAGTGTTACTGCTGGAGAAATAATTAATATATTAAAGGAATTAGCTCAAGATAGAAATAAATGTGTAATAGTTGTAACACATAGTAAGGAAGTAGCAGATTCTGCGGATATCATTTTAGAACTAAGTGGTAAAAAGTTGAAAAAAGTAAATAAAATGAATTTGGAGGTTGAATAATGATAAAAAATGCATTTGCTTATGTAACTAGAAAAAGCTTAAAATCATTAATTATTATATTAGTTATTCTATCAATGGCAACTTTAAGCATCATTAGTTTATCTATTAAAGATGCCACAGATAGAGCTTCTAAGGAAACATTTGCTAATATAACAAACAGTTTTTCTATGGAAATAAATAGACAAGTAAATCCAGGAACACCTAGGGGTGGAGGAAATGTAAAAGGTGAAGATATTAAAAAGATATCTCAAACAAACAGTATAGACTCCTATGTAAAAAGAATAAACAGCGTCGCAGACCTAGTTGATCATGATATAATTGAAACTCAAGATACACTTGCAAATCAATCACCTGAAAGAGCAAAGAATTTTAAGAGAACAGTTATGTTAACAGGGGTTAATGACTCAGCAAAAGAAACAAAATTTGTATCAGAAGCATATAAGTTAGTAGAAGGAAAGCATTTAGAAAATAAAGATAAAAATAAAATTTTAATGCATAAAGATTTGGCAAAAAAAAACAATCTCAAAGTTGGAGATAAAATAAAAATAAAATCTAATTTGTTTGATGCTGACAATGAAAAAGTTGCAAATGAAACTGTAGAAGTAGAAATTAAAGGTTTATTTGATGGTCATAATAGCGGTGGGGTAAGTGCAGCACAAGAACTATACGAAAATACACTAATCACTGACGTTCATTCAGCTGCTAAAGTTTATGGTAATACAGAAGATACAGCCGTATACCAAGATGCAACATTCTTTGTAAAAGGTGATAAGAATCTTGATAGTGTAATAAAAGATCTTGGGAAACTAGATATAAATTGGAGAGAATATAATTTGATTAAAAGTTCATCAAATTATCCTGCGCTGCAACAATCTATATCCGGTATCTATTCTATTTCAAACAAATTATTTGTTGGCTCATTAATATTTGCAGGAGTTGTAGTTTCATTATTACTTTTCTTATGGATGAATGCCAGAAAGAAAGAAATAGCAGTATTACTATCATTAGGTATATCTAAATTAGAAATTTTTGGTCAATTTATAATCGAGATGGTATTTATATCCATTCCCGCACTTCTTGGATCTTATTTCTTAGCTCAATATACAGCTGATAAGCTAGGGAATAATATATTGAATAAAGTTACTGGCGATATAGCTAAACAAATAGCTAGACAATCTGCATCTAGTCAATTAGGCGGGGGGGCAGAAGCTGAAGGATTCAACAAGACTCTTTCAGGTTTAGATATAAATGTATTACCTAAATTCATAATTTATGTAGTTATATTTATGAGTTTTGTACTTCTTGTATCATTGATTCTTTCTTCAATTTATACATTAAGAAAGAATCCAAAAGAGTTATTAATTGATAATAATTAAAATTTTCGGTGATTTATATCACCGAATGTTTTTTGACTTATAAAAATCAAATAATATACTGTATAATATTATGTATAGATTTAAATGGAGGTATCTATGAAAATATTAACTGTTGAAGATGATAAGTTGATAAGAGAGGGAATAAGTGAATACCTTTCAGAATTTGGATATACTGTTATTCAGGCTAAAGATGGAAGGGAAGCCTTGTCAAAATTTAATAGTGATATAAACTTGGTTATCTTAGACATTCAGATACCTTTTATAAATGGTTTAGAAGTGTTGAAAGAAATTAGAAAGAAAAGCAATTTACCAATTCTAATTTTGACTGCATTTAGTGATGAAGAATATAAAATTGATGCATTTACTAATTTAGTAGATGGATATGTAGAAAAACCATTTTCATTGCCTGTTTTAAAGGCTAGAATAGATTCTTTAATTAAGAAGAATTTTGGACATTTAGAGAAGTTTGAATATAAGAATCTTTCGGTAAATTTTAATAGTTATACAGCTAAAATAAATGATGAAAAAATAGATGTAAATGCAAAAGAACTCGAAATACTAAAATGTTTATTGGATAATGATGGACAAGTTTTAACAAGAATGCAAATTATTGATTATGTCTGGAAGGATAGCGAAGAGATCCCTTATGATCGAGTAGTAGATGTATATATAAAAGAACTTAGAAAAAAATTACAATTAGACTGTATAACTACTATAAGAAATGTAGGATATAAATTGGAGAGAAAATGAAGAAATTAAAAATATTCCCAAAAATGTTCATACAAATATTTTCTATTCTTGGAATACTAATTATATTAGTTCATTCATTATTCTTTTTTATCTTTCCTAAAACATATTTGGAGACGAGGAAAGTAAAAATCCACATTATGGCAGATGAAATTTCTAAAAATATGAATGGAAAAGAGTTAAAATATTTAGACCAAACTTTGGAGCTTTATTCTAAAAGTAGTGACATAAAGGTATTTATAAAAAAAAATAATAACAAAAATGAATTACAAATAAATGATAATATAAATGTTAATGTAAAAAGTGATAGTAATTCTTTAATAATTGAAGAAAGGGAAATTAAACTTCATGATGGCAAAAAAATACATCTTCAATTTGTTTCAACAGCTGATATGCAAAAAGACGCGAAAGACTTGAGCCTTAAGTTTTTACCATATTCTTTATCGATATCATTTCTTTTTTCCATTGTTATTTCTTTAATTTATGCTAAATCTATAAAAAACAATATACAAGAAATAACTATGGTTACTGATAAAATGATAAAACTTGACAAAGAAACAAGATTGAAAATTAGTTCTAATGATGAAATTGGACAACTAAAACAGCAAATCAATGACTTATATTGTGCTTTATTGAATACAATTAATGATTTGGAATTTAAAAATAAGGAAATTTTAAAGTTAGAAAAATTGAAATATGATTTTTTTAAGGGGGCGTCCCACGAACTTAAAACTCCTCTTTCCAGCCTAAAGATATTACTTGAGAATATGAAATATAATATCGGAAAATATAAAGATAGAGACTTTTATATCAGTGAGTGTATTAATATTGTAGATAACTTAACAAAGAATGTCTCGCAAATATTATCTTTTTATTCTATAAAAGACTTGAATAATGATGAAGAATATTTAAATGTTGGTGATACATTAGATGAAGTATTAGAAAAATACTCTATCTTAGTAAATCAAAAAAAAATAAATATTAATAAGGAATTATTAGACTATAATATTTATATAGGAAAAACGGCACTAAATATTGTATTTTCTAATTTGATTAGCAATGCAGTAAAATATACTAATCGAAATGGAATAATTAATATCAAAATAGCTAATGATTGGTTACTTATAGAAAACTCATATGATAAAAATAAAATTTCGAAAATAAATAAAATTTTAGATGCTAGTTTTGATCTAAAATTGGATAATAGTAATGGATTAGGATTAAATATAGTAAAGAATATACTTAATAAGTATAATATAAAGTATGAAATATTACATGGTGAAAATTATTTTATATTTAAAATAAAAATAATCTCTTGAGTAATAATCATACTATTGGACTAATGTCAAATAAGTAGACAGAAAACCGTGTTATTTTATTGCGTTAAAATAATTTTCTTCTTTCTGATTAGGGGTTAGTCCTAGATTAGCCGTATGTGGGATGTAATTGTTATAAAAATTCTCAATGTATTCAAAGCAGTCTAATTGAACCTGTTTGATATTTTGATAATTTTTTTGGTTGATTTGTCTATGCTTTAAATACTTGAAAAATGCTTCAGTTACGGCATTATCATAAGGATATCTAGGTTTAGAAAAAGAATGCATGATATTGTTGTCATCAATTATTTTTCTAAATTCCCTGGCCTTAAATTGTGACCCTTGGTCGGAATGAAAGAGAAGTGTTCCTTCAATCTTTCTTTTATTAAGAGCTAATTCTAGAGTGTCACATGCTAACTTTGCATCCATACGATGACTCAATTTCCAAGCAATATATTTTCTAGAATAGAGATCAATTATTGCGCAGAGATAGACATATTTCTTATATCCAATAGAAATATAGGTGAAGTCAGTAGACCATACTTGATTAGGTTTATCAGGATTAAATTTCTGGTTGAGTAAGTTTTGAGGATACGTTTTTTGAGTCTTTTTAAGAGCTGTTTTTGTCTTAACGGTAGCCATTTTAGGGAGCGCCATATTCTTCATCAGACGGTAAATTCTTCCTTCAGAGATTTTTGTGTCTTTTAAAACAGGTTATAACACACAAAGTGTTGTCTATTTTTATAGTATACATCCATACTCGCATAACCATGAGATAATCACTAAAACAAGAGTCGCCTGACACTAGCGACTCTTGTTTTTATTTGCTAAAGAAAGATATAGATGTTATGATTAATAAAAATAATAAGGAGGTGCAGTATGTCACAAGAAAAACTAAAATCAAAATTAGATCAAGCAAAAGGTGGTGCTAAAGAAGGCTTTGGCAAAATAACCGGTGATAAAGAGTTAGAAGCAAAAGGATTTATTGAAAAAACAATTGCTAAAGGCAAAGAACTAGCAGATGATGCTAAAGATGCTGTTGAAGGGGCAGTAGATGCTGTCAAAGAAAAACTGAAGTAACAAATAACCGCTCATTTAACGAGCGGTTATTTGTTATCTTTTTGTCTATCAGAACAGATATAGATGAGTTTAAAGAAGCGATTGATAAAGGCTATATTTCAGGGAACACAGTAGCGATAGTGCGTAAAAACGGAAAGATATTTGATTATGTGTTACTACACGAAGAAGTGAGAGAAGAAGAGGTTGTTACAGTTGAGAGAGTGCTTGATGTACTGAGGAAGTTATCATAATAACGGACCAAAATTCGCCCCAAAAAGTATTTTAAAATAGAATAAAATAAAAAAATATGCTTTTTATTATGGATGTATCGTGTATTTTAACCTTTAATATATCCTATTTTAATGGTAGAGAAGTTGGCAGGGGACATATTAAAACCTTTTTTGAGATGTTAGGAAGGATTTTATTCTTTAGACTAGTGTTGAGAAAATAACAAAACTTAAATAATCTTATTTAAGTTTTGTTTAAGGTGAACTTTGTATACTTTAAATATCCTAAATAAACTTTTCTTTTCATGTTCTTTGTTTTACTGATGAAGAACAATCTCCTAATATTTGCAACTCATAATGATTTGAGTTGCATTTTTTATTGCAAAAAATATAAGTCAGATTCTGAAAAAATGTTATAATAATTACCATGAATAAAAAAGGAAGTCCTATGTCACAAAAATCAAACTATTTTAAAGGGCAAATTGATTATGCTGTTGTGATACCAGTATTTTTTTTATTAATGATTGGTTTAGCCTCAATTTATGTTGCAACGATGAATGATTATCCTTCTAATATCTATATCGCGATGTTTCAGCAGGTGTCTTGGATTATTATGGGGTGTATTATTGCATTTGTCGTTATGCTTTTCAGTACTGAATTTTTATGGAAAGCCACGCCCTATCTGTATGCTTTAGGACTAACCCTAATGGTTCTTCCCTTAATTTTTTATAGTCCACAGCTTTTTGCGGCAACAGGTGCTAAAAATTGGGTGACCATTGGCTCGGTAACTTTGTTTCAACCGTCAGAGTTTATGAAGATTTCCTATATTTTAATGTTATCTCGAATAACTGTTAGTTTTCATCAGAAAAATCGCAAAACTTTTCAAGATGATTGGAAGTTGCTAGGATTGTTTGGTTTGGTTACATTGCCAGTGATGATTCTTCTAATGTTACAAAAAGATTTAGGAACAGCATTAGTTTTCCTTGCCATTTTGTCAGGTTTAATCCTTTTATCGGGCATATCTTGGTGGATAATCTTGCCAATTTTATCTACTATCGTTCTTTTTATAGCTAGCTTTTTGATGATTTTTATCTCACCAAACGGCAAGGAATGGTTTTATAATTTGGGGATGGATACATATCAAATCAACCGTTTATCTGCTTGGATTGATCCATTTAGTTTTGCAGACTCAATTGCTTATCAACAAACACAGGGTATGGTATCAATTGGAAGTGGCGGGGTAACAGGTAAAGGTTTTAATATTTTAGAGCTCTCGGTTCCTGTTCGTGAAAGTGACATGATTTTTACTGTCATTGCTGAGAATTTTGGCTTCATTGGTTCGGCGATTGTTTTAGGGTTATATCTCATTATCATTTACCGTATGTTAAGGATCACCATTGAATCTAATAATCAATTTTATACTTTTATATCAACTGGTTTTATCATGATGATTGTTTTCCATGTTTTTGAAAATATTGGTGCAGCAGTTGGTATATTACCTCTAACAGGAATCCCACTTCCGTTTATTTCGCAAGGTGGAAGTTCATTACTAAGTAATCTTATTGGAATTGGATTGGTCTTATCCATGTCTTATCAAAATACAGTTCGTCAGGCCAAGGCTAATGGATCACATTTGAAGTATCGTAGTATATAACAAAAAAAGGTTGGAAAGATAATCCAGCCTTTTAATAATCGAAATATTTTAGAGGAGTGAGTTAATTAAGTAAGGTGGTAGCTATAAAAAATCGTAATAATATGATATAATAAAGGGTATGAATTATCATGATTATATTTGGGATTTGGGTGGTACACTACTTGATAATTACGAAAGTTCCACACGTGCTTTTGTAGAGACTTTGAAAGAATTTGGATATCAAGCAGACCACGATAGTGTGTATCAAAAATTAAAAGAGTCAACAGCAGATGCAATTGCATATTTTATCCCTGAAGAAGCTGATTTTTTAAAAGAGTATAAGGCTAATGAAGCTAAGGTTTTGGAAACACCAATTCTATTCCAAGGGGCAAAAGAACTTTTAGCGAAAATTCAAAGACAAGGTAGTCGTAATTTTTTGGTGTCTCATCGTGATAATCAAGTTATAGTTATTCTGGAAAAAACAGAAATTATTGACTATTTTACAGAAGTAGTGACTGCTGATAACGGCTTTTCAAGGAAACCTAGTCCCGAGAGTATGCTTTATTTGAAAGAAAAATACCAAATTGATAATTGTTTAGTAATAGGCGATCGTGATATAGATAAGCAAGCAGGAGAATCGGCTGGTTTTGATACCTTATTAGTCGATGGGTCAAAATCATTGATGGAGATAATAGAGTAAATGACAGAAGAAACAAAGAATATGGAACAACGTGCTCAAGAATATGACGCAAGTCAGATTCAAGTATTAGAAGGTTTAGAAGCTGTTCGCATGCGTCCAGGCATGTATATCGGTTCGACTTCGAAAGAAGGGCTTCATCACCTTGTATGGGAAATTGTTGATAACTCAATTGATGAAGCCTTAGCTGGATTTGCAGGACATATTAAAGTTTACATTGAACCAGATAACTCTATTACAGTTGTTGATGATGGTCGCGGTATTCCGGTAGATATCCAAGAAAAAACTGGAAGACCAGCTGTAGAGACAGTTTTTACAGTTCTCCATGCCGGTGGTAAATTTGGTGGTGGCGGATACAAGGTTTCTGGTGGCTTACATGGTGTAGGGTCATCTGTTGTTAATGCATTGTCAACACAATTAGATGTCAAGGTTTATAAAAATGGCAAGGTTCATTATCAAGAATACCAACGCGGTGTTGTTGTTAATGATCTTGAAATTATCGGTGATACTGACTTATCAGGAACAACAGTTCACTTTACGCCTGACCCAGAAATTTTCACTGAAACCACTGTATTTGATTTTGATAAATTAGCCAAACGTATTCAGGAATTAGCTTTTTTAAATCGTGGACTAAGAATCTCCATTTCAGACAAGCGAGAAGGTCAAGAAGTTGAAAAAGAATATCACTATGAAGGTGGTATAGGTTCATACGTTGAGTTTATCAATGAGAACAAAGAAGTGATTTTTGAAAATCCTATTTATACTGACGGTGAATTAGATGGTATTTCAGTTGAAGTAGCAATGCAGTATACTACTGGATATCAAGAGACTGTTATGAGTTTTGCAAATAACATCCACACTCATGAAGGAGGAACGCACGAACAAGGATTTCGTACTGCCTTGACACGTGTGATTAATGATTACGCTAAAAAGAATAAGATTCTCAAAGAAAATGAAGATAATTTAACTGGAGAAGATGTTCGTGAAGGTTTAACAGCAGTTATATCTGTTAAACATCCAAATCCACAATTTGAAGGACAAACTAAAACAAAACTTGGAAATTCTGAAGTTGTTAAAATTACAAATCGTCTCTTTAGCGAAGCTTTCAATCGATTCCTATTAGAAAATCCACAAGTAGCTAAGAAGATTGTTGAAAAAGGAATTTTGGCATCTAAAGCCCGTATTGCAGCAAAACGGGCGCGTGAAGTAACACGTAAAAAGTCAGGCTTAGAGATTTCAAACTTACCTGGGAAACTGGCTGATTGCTCATCTAATAATGCTGAGATGAATGAACTTTTTATAGTGGAGGGAGATTCTGCGGGAGGGTCTGCAAAATCAGGACGTAATCGTGAGTTTCAAGCAATTTTACCGATTAGGGGTAAGATTCTAAACGTTGAAAAAGCTACAATGGATAAAATTTTAGCAAACGAAGAAATCCGAAGTCTCTTCACAGCTATGGGAACTGGATTTGGTGCAGATTTTGATGTATCAAAAGTCAGATATCAAAAATTAGTCATTATGACTGATGCCGATGTTGATGGAGCTCACATCAGAACTTTACTTTTAACTCTGATTTATCGTTTTATGCGACCTGTTTTGGAAGCAGGATATGTTTATATCGCTCAACCACCAATCTATGGTGTCAAAGTAGGAAGTGAGATTAAAGCTTATATTCAGCCAGGGGTCAATCAAGAAGAGGAATTACGTCAAGCTCTAGATACCTATAGTTCAGGACGTTCAAAACCTACTGTACAACGTTACAAAGGTCTAGGTGAGATGGATGACCATCAACTTTGGGAAACAACAATGGATCCTGAAAACCGCTTGATGGCACGTGTCTCAGTTGATGATGCAGCAGAAGCAGATAAGATTTTCGATATGCTAATGGGAGATCGAGTAGAACCACGACGTGAATTCATTGAAGCTAATGCTGTTTATAGTAACTTAGATATCTAGTCCAAAGATAGCTTTGAAAAACAGTTCAAGTATGCTATAATCTTAACGTTATAGTAGATTTTTAGAAAATTAGACCATTATAAGGAGAGTTGAATGTCGAGCGGAATCATATTGCTGCTTGTGGCTATAGTCCTGCTTGTGATTATTGCCTACGTAGTCGGCGTCGTAATAAGAAAACGTAATGATACATTAATTGCAAACTTAGAAACTAGAAAACAAGAGTTAGTTGACCTTCCTGTGCAAGAGGAGATTGAGCAAGTCAAATTGCTTCATTTGATTGGCCAAAGTCAATCAACTTTTAGAGAATGGAACCAAAAATGGACTGATTTATCAACTAATTCATTTAAAGATATTGATTTTCATTTAGTTGAAGCTGAAAATCTTAATGATTCATTTAATTTTGTGCGTGCTAAGCACGAGATTGATAATGTTGATAGTCAGCTAACTATTATAGAAGAAGATATTGTTTCGATTCGTGAAGCTTTAGAAGTTTTAAAAGAGCAAGAAGAGAAAAATAGTGCCCGTGTAACACATGCTTTGGACCTATACGAAACACTTCAAAAATCAATTTCTGAAAAAGAAGATAATTACGGGACAACCATGCCAGAAATTGAAAAGCAGTTGAAAAATATCGAGGCTGAATTTTCACATTTTGTGACCTTAAACTCAACTGGTGACCCGATTGAAGCTTCTGAAGTTTTGAATAAAGCAGAGGAGCATACGATTGCTTTAGGGCAAATTACAGAACAAATTCCAGCTATTGTTGCTAAATTAGAAGACGATTTTCCAGATCAGTTAGATGATTTGGAGACAGGATATCGTCGTCTTTTAGAGGAAAACTACCATTTCCCTGAAAAGGATATTGAACAACGTTTTCAAGAAGTTCGTGAGGCTATTCGTTCGAATTCAGATGGTTTAGTTAGTTTGGATCTAGATCGTGCTCGCGATGAAAATGAACATATTCAAGAAAAAATTGATAAACTTTATGATATTTTTGAACGTGAGATTGCTGCTTATAAAGTAGCTCATAAGGATAGTAAAATTATTCCTCAATTCCTTGCTCATGCAAAATCTAACAATGAACAACTGGGGCATGAAATCAAACGATTATCTGCTAAATATATCTTAAATGAAAATGAAAGCTTAAGTTTACGTTCCTTCACAAATGATTTGGAAGAAATTGAAACAAAGGTTTTACCTTCTGTAGAAAATTTTGGTCAAGAAGCTTCACCTTATACTCATCTACAAATTTTATTTGAGCGTACGTTGAAAACATTGACTACTGTTGAAGAAAATCAAATGGAAGTTTTTGAAGCCGTTAAAACTATTGAAAGCGTTGAGACACGAGCACGCCAAAATATGGATAAGTATGTTAACAAGCTCCATATGATTAAACGTTTCATGGAAAAACGCAATCTTCCAGGAATCCCGCAAGACTTCTTAAGCACTTTCTTTACAACAAGTTCTCAAATTGAGGCACTTATTAATGAACTCAGTCGCGGTCGTATTGATATTGAGGCTGTTTCACGTTTAAATGATGTGACTACAAATGCTATCGCTAATTTAGAGCAAGCTACATATCTAGTTGTTCAAGATGCGACTCTCACAGAGCAGTTACTACAGTATTCAAACCGTTATCGTAGTTTTGAACAAAATGTGCAAAAGAGCTTTGAACAAGCTTTGTACTTATTTGAAGTTGAACATAACTATAAAGCATCTTTCGATGAAATTTCATACGCACTTGAGACTGTGGAACCAGGTGTAACTGACCGTTTTGTGACGTCTTATGAAAAGACACAAGAACGTATTCGTTTCTAAAAAAGAAGAGTTAGTACTCTTCTTTTTTTAATTGCTATCTATGAAAGGTGCTAATTTTAAGGTACAATAGTAAAAAAGTTTTGGAGGTTTTAAATGATTAAAGGTTTGTTAGTCATGGACGTTGATTCAACCTTAATAATGGAAGAAGCTATTGATTTATTAGCTATTGAAGCAGGGGTGGGGAAACAGGTTGCTGCACTGACTGACGCTGCAATGCGTGGCGAGTTAGATTTTGAAGAAGCTTTGAAGAAAAGAGTAGCGCTACTTAAAGGTTTGCCTGTTACTATTTTGACAGATATATTATCCTCAATACATTTTACTCCAGGGGCTTATGAATTGATTAAAGAGTGTCACAAGCGTCAGATGAAAGTTGGTCTTGTATCAGGAGGTTTTCACGAGACGATTGATATCTTAGCTAAGCAATTACAAGTTGATTATGTCAAAGCGAATCGTCTTGGTGTCAAAGGTGGTTTTCTCACTGGCGAAGTTGAGGGAGAGATTGTCACTAAAGAAGTGAAAAAAATAAAGTTAAAAGAGTGGGCTTCTGAAAATCACTTAGACCTTTCACAAACCATCGCAATGGGAGATGGTGCCAATGATTTACCAATGATCAAATCCGCTGGGGTAGGAATTGCTTTTTGTGCAAAACCAATTGTCAGAGAAGAAGCTGCGTATCAGATTAATGAAAAAAATTTGCTTAAGGTATTTGATATTATTGATGCAAATGAAAACTAGGCCTTTATTAAGCCTAGTTTTTAGATTAAGGATTTTAAGAGTTTTATTTGAGAGGGTATTAATTTGTTTTTAGATAAAAATAAATCAATATATTCTGGTTTTAACCAGATATAGTCAACGGTCTCTCCTTCTTGCAATGTAATTATATCTTTTGCACCATTGTATTTTGCGATAAAATGGTCTACAAAGTAAGAACGCTCAGAGAACCACTCTCTATTAAGAAAGGTTAGACATTGAGGAACGATACCAGTTTCTTCTTTGAGTTCCCTTAGAATAGCTTGCTTAGCATTTTCTCCTTTAAGGGCAGATCCGCCAGCGGTGGCTTCGAAATAAGCAGGAAAAGCTTTCTTTTTAGGGTGCCGTTTCATCATCAATACGTCACCATCCTCATGAAAAAGGATAACATCAACAACTAAGTGGAATAAGCCTTGTGGGATATTTTGATCCCTATTAAGTGTAAGACCTGTAATGAACCCATATTGGTCATAAGCATCCCAAATTTCCATTAGACCTCCTTGTTATTTTTGACTAAAGAAATGTTGCCATAGACTTTTTTTAGGAGACTCCTCTTTTTTTGGTGAATTGAATAAATCAGGGAATTGTGTCTCAAAATCGTTCCATTCAACGTTTTCAGCCTTATCACTATGTATAATAATACCAAATGGAGAATTGGCATTTGCTTCATTAACAATCGTAGCAGCTAGTGATAGACGGTTAGCTAACTTCATGTAGAACATTTGAACATCAGTAGGGAGATTTGGTGATAATTTTAAACTAAGATTAGGATATTCAAGTATCAGATTATTAAGAGCAGATGTTATAGCAAGTTGAAACTTTTCTTCTTGTGCCTCTTTTAAACTTAAGTGGAGCACAACTCTTTCTTTATAAGTACCAAGGTAGTAACGTTGTTGATCAGGATCAAGACGATTTTCACCGCTTGCTTTTTGTAGGATTTTATTGTCAAGTTCAGTCATAATTTCTCCTTGAATTTGCTAATTTTATTATAACCTAAATGGGTTGCATTAGCACAGGTAAACTTGAAAAGAATTAGTGATTTTTTTATCAAAAACCACGTAATAAAGCGGTTTCACTGGGTTTTTCCTTGTTATTAACTAAAGATTATGATATTATGAATATGTAAAAAATTAAAACTCATAAGGAGAGTATTGTAATGTCAATTATTACTGATGTTTACGCACGCGAAGTCCTTGACTCACGCGGTAACCCAACACTTGAAGTAGAAGTTTATACAGAATCAGGTGCTTTCGGACGTGGTATGGTTCCTTCAGGAGCTTCTACTGGTGAACACGAAGCAGTTGAACTTCGCGACGGCGACAAGTCTCGTTACGGTGGTCTTGGAACACAAAAAGCTGTTGACAATGTAAATAACGTTATTGCAGAAGCAATCATTGGTTATGATGTACGCGACCAACAAGCTATCGACCGTGCTATGATCGCTCTTGACGGAACTCCTAATAAAGGTAAATTAGGTGCAAATGCTATTCTTGGTGTTTCTATTGCCGTAGCACGTGCTGCAGCTGATTACCTTGAAGTACCACTTTACAGCTACCTTGGTGGATTCAACACTAAAGTTCTTCCAACTCCAATGATGAACATCATCAACGGTGGTTCTCACTCAGACGCTCCAATCGCATTCCAAGAATTCATGATTATGCCAGTTGGTGCACCAACTTTCAAAGAAGCACTTCGTTGGGGTGCTGAAGTATTCCATGCTCTTAAGAAAATCCTTAAAGAACGTGGTCTTGAAACAGCTGTTGGTGATGAAGGTGGATTTGCACCTAAATTTGAAGGTACTGAAGATGGCGTAGAAACTATTCTTAAAGCTATTGAAGCAGCTGGTTACGAAGCTGGCGAAAACGGAATCATGATTGGTTTTGACTGTGCTTCATCAGAGTTCTACGATGCAGAACGTAAAGTATACGACTACAGTAAATTCGAAGGTGAAGGTGGAGCAGTTCGTACTGCTGCAGAACAAATCGATTACCTTGAAGAGTTGGTTAACAAATACCCAATCATCACTATTGAAGATGGTATGGATGAAAACGACTGGGATGGTTGGAAAGCTCTTACAGAACGCCTTGGTGGACGTGTACAATTAGTTGGTGACGATTTCTTCGTTACAAATACTGATTACTTAGCACGTGGTATCAAAGAAGAAGCTGCTAACTCAATCCTTATCAAAGTTAACCAAATCGGTACTTTGACAGAAACTTTCGAAGCTATTGAAATGGCTAAAGAAGCTGGTTACACTGCAGTTGTATCACACCGTTCAGGTGAAACTGAAGATTCAACAATCGCTGATATCGCAGTTGCAACTAACGCTGGTCAAATTAAAACAGGTTCATTATCACGTACTGACCGTATTGCTAAATACAACCAATTACTTCGTATCGAAGACCAACTTGGTGAAGTTGCTCAATACAAAGGTATCAAATCATTCTACAACTTAAAAAAATAGTCTCAGATTATTAAACAGTTGAAAATATAATAAAAACCATCTTGCATATGCAAGATGGTTTTTATGTACACATTATAATAATAGAATTGATTTGATAATAAACAGTTCTACCATTGCAATCCAGCAGCAGCGATTTCTGCTTTTGAAGCGTATTGTCCATTTGGACGATGCCACCTTCCTCTATAGTCACGTTTGTAGCCTTGACTAGTTTGTTCTTGTACTAGAGTTTCTTGTTTTTTCTGAGTTTCAGCTGCGAGCCTTGCTTGCTCCTCTTTTTGCTTCCTTTGAGCTTCAGCAGCAAGCCTTGCTTGTTCTTCTTCCAGTTTTTTCTGAGTTTCAGCAGCAGCTTTTTCCTCTTCAACTTTCTTTTCTGCAAGTCGTTTTTCTTCTTCGTGCTTAGCGATAAGTTTTCTTTGTTCTTTAGCTGATAAGACAGTATTTTGAGCCTTTCCGCTGAGGTAGTCAATGGTAGCATTTGGTGAGGTATTCTCTAAGGTAACAGTGCTGATGCCGAATTGATCTTGAGTGGATTTGTTTCCGATAAAAATAGGTAATAATTTCCCAGTCTTATCAATACCAACATATTTTAATTCAATTTTTCTTGGAATTAGTTCATTATTTTGATAAATTGGTGTTACTTTATAATCTAAGTAGTAGTTTTTATGAGTCGAAAGCCAAGTCTTTAGTTGTTTTTCATAGAATAGCATGCTCTCAGGGTTAGATGAATTCGTGCTATTGTAGTTTCCAGTATTTAGCCAATTCGTCATTGGAACTAAATTCTTTCTTTCATTGTTTAGTCCACTAAATTGGTGGCAAATAAGACGGCCTCGGCTCACTAGCCAAGCTTTTTGAGTACCATCATTATAATAGAATTTAAAATTGTGCCATCCAACAGGGGTTGTTTTTAAACGTTTTACTCTCTTTTTCTTGGGTTCATCTTTAACTTTTAGCTGAATATGTGCGAATGTGGCACGACCTTTGTCATCCAACTCTCCTAAAACCAATTGTCGTTTGTGTTTAAAAGGTAAAGTACCATTCTCTTTTGTTTTATACTCTTGAGCAGTAACAATATTTTCTGTGGTATGATTTGTAGCTAGGTTTATTGGTGTGTAAAGCGAAATAACCGTTAGTAAGGTTGCAATTCCTAATTTTATAAACTGTTTTCTTTTCATCTGTTAACCTCTAAAATAACATAAAATAGTAGCTGTTTATTTTTAAATGCATTCTGAAAATTAAAATGTGATTTTTGTAACAATATTATAACATAATGATGTATGACATGTGAAGTTAATTTATAAAAGATGTTACAGCTATATAGAGGAGCTATAGTATAAATAAAAAATTCAAAATATAGCATATATTATGATACAATAATAGCAAAATAGATTTTGGGAGTTATCATGAAATTACTGACTAATGCAAATACTCTCAAGGGAACCATCCGTGTTCCTGGCGATAAATCAATAAGTCACAGGGCTATTATTTTTGGGAGTATATCTCAGGGAGTTACCCGAATTGTTGATGTCTTAAGAGGCGAGGATGTTTTATCAACTATAGAGGCTTTTAAACAAATGGGGGTTCTAATTGAAGACGATGGCGAGATAATCACTATCTATGGCAAAGGATTTGCAGGTTTAACACAACCGAATAATCTCTTAGACATGGGAAACTCTGGTACTTCAATGCGTCTGATAGCAGGTGTGTTAGCTGGTCAAGAGTTTGAAGTGACGATGGTTGGAGACAATAGTTTGTCAAAGAGACCTATGGATCGTATAGCATTGCCTTTAAGCAAAATGGGAGCTAGAATTTCGGGAGTAACTAACCGTGATTTACCACCATTAAAACTTCAAGGTACAAAAAAATTAAAACCTATTTTTTACCATTTACCCGTAGCTTCTGCACAAGTAAAATCAGCTTTAATTTTTGCGGCTTTACAAACTAAGGGAGAATCTCTCATTGTAGAAAAAGAGCAAACAAGGAATCATACTGAGGACATGATTCGGCAATTTGGTGGACATTTGGATATTAAAGATAAAGAAATTCGACTCAATGGCGGTCAGAGCTTAGTAGGACAAGATATAAGAGTTCCTGGTGATATTTCGAGTGCTGCCTTTTGGATAGTAGCGGGTCTTATTATTCCTAACAGTCATATTATTTTAGAAAACGTAGGTATAAACGAGACACGAACTGGAATCCTTGATGTCGTCAGTAAAATGGGTGGAAAAATTAAGTTATCTTCGGTTGATAATCAAGTAAAATCAGCAACCCTTACAGTTGATTACTCTCATCTACAAGCTACTCATATTTCTGGGGCTATGATTCCACGTCTGATTGATGAATTACCTATTATTGCTCTTTTAGCAACACAAGCTCAAGGCACCACAGTCATAGCAGATGCTCAGGAATTAAAGGTGAAAGAGACAGATCGGATTCAGGTCGTTGTCGAATCGCTAAAACAGATGGGTGCTGATATTACTGCTACAGCAGATGGTATGATTATACGTGGTAATACCCCTCTTCACGCTGCTTCACTTGATTGTCATGGAGATCATAGAATAGGAATGATGATAGCTATTGCTGCTCTCTTGGTCAAAGAAGGCGAAGTAGATTTATCTGGTGAAGAAGCTATTAATACAAGCTATCCTAACTTTTTAGAACATTTGGAGGGATTAGTTAATGCCTAAGGTATTATTGGGATTCATGGGAGTTGGCAAGACTAGTGTTGCCAACTGCTTAGAAAATGAAGTAATTGATATGGATAGTCTGATTGAAAAACATATTGGTATGTCAATTTCCCGATTTTTTACAGAAGAAGGAGAAGCCTCCTTTCGTGCTTTAGAATCTCAATTTTTAAACGAACTTTTAAAGAAAAAAAATGAAGGACTTGTGATAGCTAGTGGAGGAGGTATTGTACTCCTTGAAGAAAATCGTCGTCTTTTAACTTTAAATCGTCATAATAATATTCTTTTAACAGGAAGTTTTGAAGTCTTATATCATCGTATAAAAAAAGATGAGAAGAATAGAAGACCATTATTTTTAAACCATTCAAAAGAAGAATTTTATGATATTTATCAAAAACGCATGTTACTCTATAGTGGTTTGTCTGATATGATTATTGATACCGATTATCTTACACCACAAAAAATAGCTACTGTAATTGGAGAGTCACTGGTTAATTTATCTAACTAAGTTATCACAGTTTGGTAGTATGAACTATTATTATTGAAAGTAAATCACCTGAAAATATGTCAAGAAATAATTACGGTCAGCTAAATCATCATGAAGAGCTACGATATAACTATCTTTTAAAAAACATCCATTATCTTAATGAACGTGAAAAGATGGAATTTCAGTACCTTCATTATAAAAAAACAGCAGTACGACCACAGAGAAGGACAGAAAGTCCACCAACTAATTCTTATTATGAGGAACCTTATTCTGATTCTTATTATCAAGATGACGATTTTTACTCAGAGCCTCAGCTAACCTCACAAGGTTTACCAATTTATCAAGAAGAGAGAGCTCCGAAGAAGAAAAAACAAAGGGCCAGAAAAGAAAAACAGAGGGTGAAGGTTATGGCGCCTTTCCCTCCAAAGGCTATAACCCCCCCTAGAAAGAAAAAAAAATTTAAGGGTTTCCTAAAGTTCATAGGTATTATATTACTAATTGTTTTATCAGGTATGGTTTTCATGTTTGTTAAAGGAATGCGTGATGTGAATAATGGGAAGTCACATTATAGCCCTGCAATTATTGAAGATTTTAAGGGAAAAGATGCTGTTGATGGGACTAATATCTTAATTTTAGGTAGTGATAAACGTGTCAGCGAGAGATCTACTGATGCGAGAACAGATACCATAATGGTTGCTAATGTTGGTAACAAGGATAATAAGGTTAAGATGGTGAGTTTTATGCGAGATCTCTTAGTCAATATTCCTAATTATAGTACGGAAGGTTACTATGATATGAAATTAAATGCGTCTTTTAATTTGGGAGAACAAGATAATCATAAAGGAGCAGAGTATGTTCGACAAACGTTGAAAAATCATTTTGATATTGATATAAAATATTATGTTATGGTTGACTTTGAGACATTTGCAGATGCTATTGATACACTGTTTCCTAATGGTGTCAAGATTAATGCTAAATTTGGACTTGTCGGTGGACAATCTGCTGATTCAGTTAAAGTTCCTGATGATTTAAGGATGAAAAATGGCGTTGTACCTAGCCAAAAAATTAAGGTTGGGATTCAGTACATGGATGGAAGGACCCTTCTAAATTATGCTCGTTTCAGAAAAGACGATGATGGGGACTTTGGTCGAACACAACGTCAACAACAAGTTATGAGAGCTATTGTCTCTCAAATAAAAGACCCACGTCGTCTCTTTACAGGTTCTGCTGCTATCGGTAAAGCCTATGCTTTAACTTCAAGTAATTTATCTTATAGCTTTGTCCTAACAGATGGCATTCCAATTTTATCAGATGCTAAAAATGGTATTAAGCAAATGACAATTCCAAGAGAAGGAGATTGGGTAGATGATTATGACCAGTATGGTGGTCAAGGGTTAACAATTGATTTTGCTAAGTACAAAAAGATCCTAAAGAAAATGGGACTGCGTTAACATTTTTAATTATGATATAATAGAGTGATTTATTGTCACTCTATTTTTATCTTTAGTGTATAAACTAAAGACTTCAAATGATAGATATAAAAGGAAAATTATGTTACATAAAAATGATATTATTGAAACTGAAATTAGCGACATTAGCCATGAGGGAATGGGTATTGCCAAAGTAGATGGCTTTGTTTTCTTTGTTGAAAATGCTCTTCCAGGTGAGATTATTAAGATGCGCGTCTTGAAATTACGTAAGCGTATAGGATATGGAAAAGTTGAGGAATATTTAACGACTTCTCCTCACCGAAATGAAGGATTAGACTATACCTATTTACGTACAGGGATTGCTGATTTGGGACATCTTACTTATGAACAACAGCTGTTATTTAAACAAAAACAAGTAGCTGATAACCTTTATAAAATTGCTCATATATCTGATGTTTTAGTAGAACCTACTCTTGGTATGACAATCCCTTTGGCATATCGAAATAAAGCTCAGGTACCAGTTCGTCGTGTTGATGGACAGCTAGAGACAGGTTTTTTCAGAAAAAATTCACATACTCTGGTATCCATTGAAGATTATTTAATTCAGGAAAAAGAGATTGATGCTCTGATTAATTTTACACGAGATTTATTAAGAAAATTTGATGTTAAACCATATGACGAAGAGCAGCAATCTGGTTTAATTAGAAATCTCGTTGTTCGTCGAGGACATTATACAGGGCAATTAATGTTGGTTTTGGTGACAACACGTCCTAAAATATTCCGCATTGACCAAATGATTGAAAAGTTGGTGTCTGCCTTTCCTTCTGTTGTTTCAATTATGCAAAATATTAATGATCGTAATAGCAACGTTATTTTTGGGAAAGAATTTCGTACTCTATATGGTTCTGATACTATTGAGGACCAAATGTTAGGAAATACTTACGCTATATCAGCCCAATCTTTTTACCAAGTTAATACTGAAATGGCTGAAAAACTGTACCAAAAAGCAATCGATTTTTCAGATTTAAACTCAGAGGATATCGTTATTGATGCCTATTCAGGTATAGGAACAATTGGCTTATCTGTTGCTAAACAAGTAAAACATGTTTATGGTGTTGAAGTTGTTGAAAAAGCAGTAAGTGATGCCAAAGAAAATGCTACTCGAAATGGGATAACTAACAGTACCTATGTTGCTGATTCGGCTGAAAATGCAATGGCAAAGTGGCTTAAAGAAGGTATAAAACCAACTGTTATAATGGTTGATCCACCACGAAAAGGATTAACGGAGAGTTTTGTATATTCTGCTGCCCAAACAAAAGCAGATAAAATCACTTATATTTCTTGTAATTCAGCGACAATGGCGCGTGATATCAAACTATTTGAAGAATTAGGGTATCATTTAGTAAAAATTCAACCAGTAGACTTATTCCCAATGACACATCATGTGGAGTGTGTGGCTCTGCTCGTAAAAGCCTAGAAACTTTTTAACGAAAGGAATATTAAAAAGCCTTAGATAATCGACTGACCTATTACCAAAAAATCGAAGGGGCTCTACTTGCCATTGCACAAACACCAGGAAATAGTTTGCCAACTATGCAGCTGTTAGATGAGTTAGTTCTTCCAAAAGACATTACCATAGCAGATGTCAGTCAAAGTATCCAAGAATTTGAAATAGAAAGAGATGCCCTTCAAGAATTTTTTGACGATATGCTGAAGACTTATACAACCTACCAAGAAATGAAAGATTATATTAAATCTCGTGAAGCGAACACTCCTAAGCAAGAGACAGAAGAAAAATCACTTTGAAGACTGTAGACTTAACATAAGTAAAAAATAACCATATATGATATCGCTTTCATTCTTATGTTTTTTGTGATAAACTAATTAAAGAAATAATTTTTATACTTTATTATGGAGGTTCTTATGAAGAAAGTGTTAGTGAGTAGTCTTTTGGTTTTAGGGATTACGATAACGTTACAAACAGTAGTTGAGGCTAAGGGGCCAAAAGTAGCTTATACACAAGAGGGAATGACTGCTCTTTCGGACACAAATAAAGATAAAGTCACTAC
Source organism: Streptococcus sp. FDAARGOS_520 (assembly GCF_003812685.1). NCBI lineage: Bacteria > Bacillati > Bacillota > Bacilli > Lactobacillales > Streptococcaceae > Streptococcus > Streptococcus sp. FDAARGOS_520. The sequence goes on from NZ_CP033810.1 coordinate 1,610,209, forward strand.
TATTTCTATTGACGAGATTCAAAAAAGCTTAGAAGGTAAGAAGCCGATTACTGTTAGTTTTGATATTGATGATACACTGCTTTTCAGTAGTCAATATTTTCAATATGGTAAAGAATATGTAACTCCTGGATCGTTTGATTTTCTTCATAAACAAAAATTCTGGGATCTTGTTGCAAAACGAGGAGATCAAGATTCCATTCCCAAAGAATATGCTAAAAAATTAATTGCTATGCATCAAAAACGAGGAGATAAAATTGTTTTTATAACAGGTAGGACAAGAGGGTCAATGTATAAGGAGGGCGAGGTTGATAAAACAGCTAAAGCCTTAGCTAAAGATTTTAAATTAGACAAACCAATTGCTGTAAATTATACAGGCGATAAACCTAAAAAGCCATACAAATATGATAAATCATATTATATTAAGAAATATGGTTCAGACATTCATTATGGAGATAGTGATGACGATATTCATGCAGCTAGGGAGGCCGGTGCTAGACCAATTAGAATTTTAAGAGCACCTAATTCTACAAATCTACCTTTACCAGAAGCTGGAGGCTACGGTGAAGAGGTTCTCGAAAATTCAGCTTACTAGTATCTTTATTAGTTAACATAGTATTATCTATCAATTTTTAGATTTGTAATAAGAAGTGCTAAAAAAGTAGCAAATCAATGATATGCTAATAAGGGAAGTTGGAGTAGTTTAGATTGATTATTAATGACTGATCTTCTCCCCTCTCGGTAACAAGAAGTTTTTCTAACAAATGCCTGTCTAAAAAAATTGAATCATAATTTTTTAATAACTCTTTTGGCGTGAACAAGGAATTTGTAATCAGTCATCTAATTCTATAATACAATACTTTGGGGTTGTTTCCGTATCATTATTAATAATATGTATCAGAAAGGAGATGTTTTTTGAGAGTTTATGAAAATAAAGAAGAGTTGAAAAAAGAAATAAGTAAAACATTTGAGAAATACATTATGGAATTTAATAATATTCCAGAGAATCTAAAAGATAAAAGAATTGATGAAGTTGATAGAACTCCAGCAGCCAACCTTTCTTATCAGGTTGGCTGGACCAACTTGGTTCTTAAATGGGAAGAAGATGAAAGAAAGGGACTTCAAGTAAAAACACCATCGGATAAATTTAAATGGAATCAACTTGGTGAATTATATCAGTGGTTCACAGATACCTACGCTCATTTATCTCTGCAAGAGTTGAAAGCAAAATTAAATGAAAATATTAATTCTATCTATGCAATGATTGATTTGTTGAGTGAGGAAGAATTATTTGAAGCGCATATGAGAAAGTGGGCTGATGAAGCGACTAAAACAGCGACTTGGGAAGTGTATAAGTTTATTCATGTAAATACGGTTGCACCTTTTGGAACTTTCAGAACTAAAATCAGAAAATGGAAGAAGATAGTATTATAAATTATATTTTTAACTTTAAAAAATTTCATAAAAATGGTTACCAAAGGCGATAGAAGAAAAAACTATCGTCTTTTTCTTTATAAAGTATTAGATGAGGAAAAGAAATATTATTTTTTCTAATACAAATATTAAATTCTCACGACAGATGTAATATATCTTGCTATTTCTTCAGGCTCTTCAGTAAAGTCATGATCTATCCAATTTAAAATAATACTTTCAATTGTTGAGATATAAATACCAAGAGCGAAAGAATATGGAACTTGATATGCTGTTTCCAGTTGTTTTTGTAAGTCTGGTATATCGGAATGTGTAATCATCTCTTTGATATAGTTTTTAATTATGTTGTCAATATTCGGAAAAAACAAAGGATTTAATAATTTCTTTATTTATATACATATAGCTAAGCATCTCCTTTAAGACCACTTCTTCATATAATAAATCATTATTTAAAATTTTTGTGATATCATCAAAGATTATTAAAATAGACTCCCTAAGGAAGTCTTCTTTTGAATTGTAATGATTATAGAAAGATCTTCTACTAAGTCGAGCTTTTTTTGCTAAATCGCTAACTTTAATTTGCTCAAAGCTCCTCATCTTTAACAATTCTGAGAAAGCTTTTAAAAATTTTAAATTAGTGTTATCTGAACTTACCAATATACTATCACCTTTATATAAAATCTTAAAGTTATAAATCTTATCGAATGTGATTATACAATACAAATTCAAATAATAGTTCACATTTATCGAGATAATGTAAAACAGTAAAACTTTAAAAAAAGTAAAAATAGATAACTTTATTGGTTAATCTATTTTTACTTTTGAAAAGGAGAGAAGTTATGCTTAGGAAGTATAAGCAAAGAAATTATAATGTCGCACATACGAAACAGCGTTTTTCGATTAAGAAATTCAAATTTGGTGTAGCATCGGTATTAATTGGATTGACATTTCTAGGAATGAGTAGTCATTCTGTTTTGGCGGATGAGTCAAGCATTATGAGTACTGAGGTACCACAAACAGCTGGTGTAAAACCGGAAGTTACTGTTACACAGCCTACTTCAGATGTAACAAGTCTTGCGACAGATACGTCAACTTCAGCAGTGTTATCAACAGATGCATCTCATTCTAATCCTACAGAATCAGCGGAGCATGCTGTAGGATTAGAATGAGATGCAGCGGTTCCAGTGACACACGAAAAAGAAGCAAATAAAACATTGCGAGTTACTTCTTCTTCCACATCTGAATTCACAGAGTGGACTAATGTCAAATAAGTAGACAGAAAACCGTGTTATTTTATTGCGTTAAAATAATTTTCTTCTTTCTGATTAGGGGTTAGTCCTAGATTAGCCGTATGTGGGATGTAATTGTTATAAAAATTCTCAATGTATTCAAAGCAGTCTAATTGAACCTGTTTGATATTTTGATAATGTTTTCGGTTGATTTGTCTATGCTTTAAATACTTGAAAAATGCTTCAGTTACGGCATTATCATAAGGATATCCAGGTTTAGAAAAAGAATGCATGATATTGTTGTCATCAATTATTTTTCTAAATTCCCTGGCCTTAAATTGTGACCCTTGGTCGGAATGAAAGAGAAGTGTTCCTTCAATCTTTCTTTTATTAAGAGCTAATTCTAGAGTGTTACATGCTAACTTTGCATCCATACGGTGACTCAATTTCCAAGCAATACATTTTCTAGAATAGAGATCAAGTATTGCGCAGAGATAGACATATTTCTTATATCCAATAGAAATATAGGTGAAGTCAGTAGACCATACTTGATTAGGTTTGTCAGGATAAAATTTCTGGTTGAGTAAGTTTTGAGGATACGTTTTTTGAGTCTTTTTAAGAGCTGTTTTTGGCTTAACGGTAGCCATTTTAGGGAGCGCCATATTCTTCATCAGATGGTAAATTCTTCCTTCAGAGATTTTTGTGTCGTAGTCTCTTTGAAGAATGACTTTGATAGACTTCACACCAAGTCTTTTGTTTGCTTTGGTATAAATCTCAAGTATTTGTTTTTTATAAATTTGATTATCCAATTCTCTTTTTGAGGGCTTATGTTTTAGAAATTTATAGTAAGTGGAGCGATTGACACGTAAAACACGACACAAGGTTGTTGTGGCGTGTTCAAAGCGTAACCGATAGACAGCGAGGAGTCTTACTTTAAGTTTTGCATGAATATGGCACTTGCTTTTTTTAGGATAAGGTTCTCCTCTTCAAGCTGCGCATTACGTTTTTGTAACTCTTGTATTTGCTTGGCAGTAAGTACAGAATTATCTTCGAGTTTGAATTGAGAGTACTGTTTGATCCATTTTGCAAGCGCAGAAGTGGATACCCTATAGTCTTTACAGAGTTCAGACTGAGTTTTTCCAGTTTGATAAAGGTTAACAAGAGATTGTTTGAATTCTTCATCATAGCGTTTAAATGTTGACATAGGTTGTCCTTTCGTTTTTGTGTCTTTTAAAACAGATTGTAACACACAAAGTTTTGTCTACTTTTATAGTATACATCCACCCTTTGGCAATACCAAAAGTTTGAGCAGATTAGTTGAGATGTGCAGGAAGTTTTGATTATTGCAAGAGAGAATCATCAAGTGACTCATGAACACGTGTCAATCTTATTGACCTGCGTTCAAGAATTGATTGTGGAAGTCAATCAAACACAGCCACTCAGTCGTGAGTTTCGTGAAAAGTATATGGGTTAGGAGGCTGCAATTGTTTATCGTTATCGTACCAATCTCAAAAAAGTCTTTCTAACAGATTCAGAATTGAATCAATTAAATGAGCGGATTGCTAAGAGCAATTGTCAAAATTTCTCAGTCTATGCTAGAAGAGTTCTTCTTAATCCCAATATGTCATTTGTCACGATTAACACGGATTGGAAATAACATCAATCAAATTGCGCGTGCTATCAACCAAAGCCATCTAATTTCTCAGGCTCAGTATCACTTTCATCGAGAAGCACGTTAAGCCCAACAGCAGGGGGGTTGCTCTGATTCGGTTAAGTAATAAGCAAAATCCTCACCAATTTTCCCAGTAATAAGAGGCGTTGTTGAGGTATAGGGATTACCTGTGCCATAGTCGATGATGGTCACAAAATGACCATTCCCCATAAAAGGGCCAACCAAAACTTCACCTGTGACCGTTTTTTGATGTCAACACCAGTATTTTGGATGTACCCCTTAACATGCCCTTTGGTATCTGCAACAGAGATAATATGACCAAAGGAAGAATCACCGATGACTTTAACCGTAATCTTGCTATCGCCTTTTTGATTAGCCGCTAATATTTGATTAGCAATCAGGGTGCGACCAAGAGCAACTGTTGAAGACGACAAGGTATGATGTTTTTCCTGAGCCAATTTAACAGTCTCGGTGCTATCGAGGACATAAGACCTGAAGGCACCAGAGGCAGAAATTGATTTAATAATTTTATCCATAACCTATGTTATAGCACAAAGAGAGAGTTTGTATGGACTGGATTAGCTGAAAATTTTAGACTAAAAAGTAGTGCCAGTGGATTTTGAAAGGTAACAAAAGAGTCTTCCGTTTAAACGAGAAGGCTCTTTTTAGTCGTTTCAGATGAAGGCAAAAGGACGATGAAATAATTCCGTACCTTCATGGATTGCTATGTTACTGGCATGAGGTCTCACGATATTTAGTAAGATATTCGTTTGAAGATATTCCCACGTATTTTTTAAAGGTTTTAAGAAAATGTGTGGTGTCGTAAAAATGTAATAATTTCGCTACTTCCTCAATCGGTACCCCTCTTTGCAGTAGTAATTGTCCCTCCTTAATTTTTGCCTTTAGAATATAACTTTGCAAGGAAATGTCAGAGTATTTTTTAAAAACTGAGCGTAAGTGGGAATCTGAGATATATAGGTAGTTGGCAATATCAGATACTTTGAGTTTGGAGTAGAGGTGGTTGTCCACATAATGGAGAATACTATTGTACATTTGCTGCTTGTCAGAGATGCTCTTATTGGTTAAGGATTCTGAAAAATCAATAAGAGCTGCACAGCGAATTCTTGAAACATCAATAAGATCAGGAGCCTCTTCGTTTAAAGCCATATAGTGCTTTACCAGCGCATAACTTTTAGCCACATCAGTATTTTCCTCGAAACTTAATTCTAGTAATTTTGTTAAGTAAACAACAGTTAAGTTCTTTTCAGCTCTTAGGGCAGGGATTGAAGATGAGGTAACACTGGATGATGGGAGGCGATTAATTTCTTGCTTTAACAGTTGAGTGTTACCCAGCTTAACGAGATCAATAATGTGATTGAGATGGTTTAAAACAGTGGGTAACTGAAAAGAGTTTTTCTTAGTATGTTTTAGGTGAAGAACAATATCAGGATCCGCAACAATCTGTTCTGACTCTTCTAATAAATGATTGATGACTTGTTGGCAACTAGCCTCAAACTGTGTTTGGAAAAAGGCATCGATAGACACAAGAAGACTACGTATACTGGTAGTAGGAAAACAAGGGACAAGCTTTATATAGGATAAGATTTCTTTTTTACTACGATGAGAAAATTGTTCTAGAAAGCGACTGGATAACTGTTCTTGCCTATTGATATCAGGGCTATAGGGATAAAATGGTCCAATAGCAATAAGATATTGACAGACAGGAAAAATTAAGAATGATTCTTCAAAAAGACCCTCATAAACAGTGATATCTTGGTTATAAGGGATAGCTAAATGTTTTAAAAACTGATAGTAAGGCAACAGATAGTCTTCGTTACCATATAACTGAACGAGTTCCTTGTCTCGTGACATGACTGAAATAGGTAGTTGAGATATGGTATGCAATGTTTGAACATGTTTAAAATCGAATGTAACCATTTGATAGACCGCCTTCATTATCATTTCTAGAATTTTTCTTTAGGTTTGTAAAGACTACAAAATAAAATGATGAAAACAACTATCTTGTGGATACACTAAAAAGACACGCTAATTAGCAAACTCTCTCTTCATCATCTCTCACCATTATTATACTACTATTTATATGACAAATAAAGGTGATTTTGTTAAAATATAACTTTGAAAATCCACATATATTTTTAATCTTCCGTCTGAAAAAATAAATAAAAATAGTAAAAATAAACACGAATTTAAAATAAGCAAATTTTTTAAGAAAATCTGTGCTAAACTTTAATAGTTTTGTGCTTAATAATAATCAGCACTTACAAAGAACAAAGGGAAAAGCGAGGAGAGAACTTTTAATGAAATTATCGAAGAAGTTATTGTTTTCGGCTGCTGTTTTAACAATGGTGGCGGGGTCAACTGTTGAACCAGTAGCTCAGTTTGCGACTGGAATGAGTATTGTAAGAGCTGCAGAAGTGTCACAAGAACGCCCAGCGAAAACAACAGTAAATATCTATAAATTACAAGCTGATAGTTATAAATCGGAAATTACTTCTAATGGTGGTATCGAGAATAAAGACGGCGAAGTAATATCTAACTATGCTAAACTTGGTGACAATGTAAAAGGTTTGCAAGGTGTACAGTTTAAACGTTATAAAGTCAAGACGGATATTTCTGTTGATGAATTGAAAAAATTGACAACAGTTGAAGCAGCAGATGCAAAAGTTGGAACGATTCTTGAAGAAGGTGTCAGTCTACCTCAAAAAACTAATGCTCAAGGTTTGGTCGTCGATGCTCTGGATTCAAAAAGTAATGTGAGATACTTGTATGTAGAAGATTTAAAGAATTCACCTTCAAACATTACCAAAGCTTATGCTGTACCGTTTGTGTTGGAATTACCAGTTGCTAACTCTACAGGTACAGGTTTCCTTTCTGAAATTAATATTTACCCTAAAAACGTTGTAACTGATGAACCAAAAACAGATAAAGATGTTAAAAAATTAGGTCAGGACGATGCAGGTTATACGATTGGTGAAGAATTCAAATGGTTCTTGAAATCTACAATCCCTGCCAATTTAGGTGACTATGAAAAATTTGAAATTACTGATAAATTTGCAGATGGCTTGACTTATAAATCTGTTGGAAAAATCAAGATTGGTTCGAAAACACTGAATAGAGATGAGCACTACACTATTGATGAACCAACAGTTGATAACCAAAATACATTAAAAATTACGTTTAAACCAGAGAAATTTAAAGAAATTGCTGAGCTACTTAAAGGAATGACCCTTGTTAAAAATCAAGATGCTCTTGATAAAGCTACTGCAAATACAGATGATGCGGCATTTTTGGAAATTCCAGTTGCATCAACTATTAATGAAAAAGCAGTTTTAGGAAAAGCAATTGAAAATACTTTTGAACTTCAATATGACCATACCTCCTGATAAAGCTGACAATCCAAAACCATCTAATCCTCCAAGAAAACCAGAAGTTCATACTGGTGGGAAACGATTTGTAAAGAAAGACTCAACAGAAACACAAACACTAGGTGGTGCTGAGTTTGATTTGTTGGCTTCTGATGGGACAGCAGTAAAATGGACAGATGCTCTTATTAAAGCGAATACTAATAAAAACTATATTGCTGGAGAAGCTGTTACTGGGCAACCAATCAAATTGAAATCACATACAGACGGTACGTTTGAGATTAAAGGTTTGGCTTATGCAGTTGATGCGAATGCAGAGGGTACAGCAGTAACTTACAAATTAAAAGAAACAAAAGCACCAGAAGGTTATGTAATCCCTGATAAAGAAATCGAGTTTACAGTATCACAAACATCTTATAATACAAAACCAACTGACATCACGGTTGATAGTGCTGATGCAACACCTGATACAATTAAAAACAACAAACGTCCTTCAATCCCTAATACTGGTGGTATTGGTACGGCTATCTTTGTCGCTATCGGTGCTGCGGTGATGGCTTTTGCTGTTAAGGGGATGAAGCGTCGTACAAAAGATAACTAAATAAAAGGCTACTTCTTAAGTAACCATGTTTAAGAAAAGAGAAATAGCCTTATTTCTCTTTTTGTCGTTTTTAAAATAAAGGAACATCATGAAACAAACATTAAAACTTATGTTTTCTTTTCTGTTGATGTTAGGGACTATGTTTGGAATTAGCCAAACTGTTTTAGCGCAAGAAACTCATCAGTTGACGATTGTTCATCTTGAAGCAAGGGATATTGATCGTCCAAATCCACAGTTGGAGATTGCCCCTAAAGAAGGGACTCCAATTGAAGGAGTACTCTATCAGTTGTACCAATTAAAATCAACTGAAGATGGCGATTTGTTGGCACATTGGAATTCCCTAACTATCACAGAATTGAAAAAACAGGCGCAGCAGGTTTTTGAAGCCACTACTAATCAACAAGGAAAGGCTACATTTAACCAACTACCAGATGGAATTTATTATGGTCTGGCGGTTAAAGCCGGTGAAAAAAATCGTAATGTCTCAGCTTTCTTGGTTGACTTGTCTGAGGATAAAGTGATTTATCCTAAAATCATCTGGTCCACAGGTGAGTTGGACTTGCTTAAAGTTGGTGTGGATGGTGATACCAAAAAACCACTAGCAGGCGTTGTCTTTGAACTTTATGAAAAGAATGGTAGGACTCCTATTCGTGTGAAAAATGGGGTGCATTCTCAAGATATTGACGCTGCAAAACATTTAGAAACAGATTCATCAGGGCATATCAGAATTTCCGGGCTCATCCATGGGGACTATGTCTTAAAAGAAATCGAGACACAGTCAGGATATCAGATCGGACAGGCAGAGACTGCTGTGACTATTGAAAAATCAAAAACAGTAACAGTAACGATTGAAAATAAAAAAGTTCCGACACCTAAAGTGCCATCTCGAGGAGGTCTTATTCCCAAAACAGGTGAGCAACAGGCAATGGCACTTGTAATTATTGGTGGTATTTTAATTGCTTTAGCCTTACGATTACTATCAAAACATCGGAAACATCAAAATAAGGATTAGCATGGGACAAAAATCAAAAATATCTCTAGCTACGAATATTCGTATATGGATTTTTCGTTTAATTTTCTTAGCGGGTTTCCTTGTTTTGGCATTTCTCATCGTTAGTCAGGTCATGTACTTTCAAGCCTCTCACGCCAATATTAATGCTTTTAAAGAAGCTGTTACCAAGATTGACCGGGTGGAGATTAATCGGCGTTTAGAACTTGCTTATGCTTATAACGCCAGTATAGCAGGTGCCAAAACTAATGGCGAATATCCAGCGCTTAAAGACCCCTACTCTGCTGAACAAAAGCAGGCAGGGGTCGTTGAGTACGCCCGCATGCTTGAAGTCAAAGAACAAATAGGTCATGTGATTATTCCAAGAATTAATCAGGATATCCCTATTTACGCTGGCTCTGCTGAAGAAAATCTTCAGAGGGGCGTTGGACATTTAGAGGGGACCAGTCTTCCAGTCGGTGGTGAGTCAACTCATGCCGTTCTAACTGCCCATCGAGGGCTACCAACGGCCAAGCTATTTACCAATTTAGACAAGGTAACAGTAGGTGACCGTTTTTACATTGAACACATCGGCGGAAAGATTGCTTATCAGGTAGACCAAATCAAAGTTATCGCCCCTGATCAGTTAGAGGATTTGTACGTGATTCAAGGAGAAGATCACGTCACCCTATTAACTTGCACACCTTATATGATAAATAGTCATCGCCTCCTCGTTCGAGGCAAGCGAATTCCTTATGTGGAAAAAACAGTGCAGAAAGATTCAAAGACCTTCAGGCAACAACAATACCTAACCTATGCTATGTGGGTAGTCGTTGGACTTATCTTGCTGTCGCTTCTCATTTGGTTTAAAAAGACGAAACAGAAAAAGCGGAGAAAGAATGAAAAAGCGGCTAGTCAAAATAGTCACAATAATTCGAAATAATAAAATCAGAACCCTCATTTTTGTGATGGGAAGTCTGATTCTCTTATTTCCGATTGTGAGCCAGGTAAGTTACTACCTTGCTTCGCATCAAAATATTAATCAATTTAAGCGGGAAGTCGCTAAGATTGATACTAATACGGTTGAACGACGCATCGCTTTAGCTAATGCTTACAATGAGACGTTATCAAGGAATCCCTTGCTTATAGACCCTTTTACCAGTAAGCAAAAAGAAGGTTTGAGAGAGTATGCTCGTATGCTTGAAGTTCATGAGCAAATAGGTCATGTGGCAATCCCAAGTATTGGGGTTGATATTCCAATTTATGCTGGAACATCCGAAACTGTGCTTCAGAAAGGTAGTGGGCATTTGGAGGGAACCAGTCTTCCAGTGGGAGGTTTGTCAACCCATTCAGTACTAACTGCCCACCGTGGCTTGCCAACAGCTAGGCTATTTACCGACTTAAATAAAGTTAAAAAAGGCCAGATTTTCTATGTGACGAACATCAAGGAAACACTTGCCTACAAAGTCGTGTCTATCAAAGTTGTGGATCCAACAGCTTTAAGTGAGGTTAAGATTGTCAATGGTAAGGATTATATAACCTTGCTGACTTGCACACCTTACATGATCAATAGTCATCGTCTCTTGGTAAAAGGAGAGCGTATTCCTTATGATTCTACCGAGGCGGAAAAGCACAAAGAACAAACCGTACAAGATTATCGTTTGTCACTAGTGTTGAAGATACTACTAGTATTATTAATTGGACTCTTCATCGTGATAATGATGAGAAGATGGATGCAACATCGTCAATAACGATGTTGTGAATGGCTTACTTACTTATCAAATAGGTGACTAATGATGATTGTGAATAATGGTTATCTAGAAGGGAGAAAAATGAAAAAGAGACAAAAAATATGGAGAGGGTTATCAGTTACTTTACTAATCCTGTCCCAAATTCCATTTGGTATATTGGTACAAGGTGAAACCCAAGATACCAATCAAGCACTTGGAAAAGTAATTGTTAAAAAAACGGGAGACAATGCTACACCATTAGGCAAAGCGACTTTTGTGTTAAAAAATGACAATGATAAGTCAGAAACAAGTCACGAAACGGTAGAGGGTTCTGGAGAAGCAACCTTTGAAAACATAAAACCTGGAGACTACACATTAAGAGAAGAAACAGCACCAATTGGTTATAAAAAAACTGATAAAACCTGGAAAGTTAAAGTTGCAGATAACGGAGCAACAATAATCGAGGGTATGGATGCAGATAAAGCAGAGAAACGAAAAGAAGTTTTGAATGCCCAATATCCAAAATCAGCTATTTATGAGGATACAAAAGAAAATTACCCATTAGTTAATGTAGAGGGTTCCAAAGTTGGTGAACAATACAAAGCATTGAATCCAATAAATGGAAAAGATGGTCGAAGAGAGATTGCTGAAGGTTGGTTATCAAAAAAAATTACAGGGGTCAATGATCTCGATAAGAATAAATATAAAATTGAATTAACTGTTGAGGGTAAAACCACTGTTGAAACGAAAGAACTTAATCAACCACTAGATGTCGTTGTGCTATTAGATAATTCAAATAGTATGAATAATGAAAGAGCCAATAATTCTCAAAGAGCATTAAAAGCTGGGGAAGCAGTTGAAAAGCTGATTGATAAAATTACATCAAATAAAGACAATAGAGTAGCTCTTGTGACATATGCCTCAACCATTTTTGATGGTACTGAAGCGACCGTATCAAAGGGAGTTGCCGATCAAAATGGTAAAGCGCTGAATGATAGTGTATCATGGGATTATCATAAAACTACTTTTACAGCAACTACACATAATTACAGTTATTTAAATTTAACAAATGATGCTAACGAAGTTAATATTCTAAAGTCAAGAATTCCAAAGGAAGCGGAGCATATAAATGGGGATCGCACGCTCTATCAATTTGGTGCGACATTTACTCAAAAAGCTCTAATGAAAGCAAATGAAATTTTAGAGACACAAAGTTCTAATGCTAGAAAAAAACTTATTTTTCACGTAACTGATGGTGTCCCTACGATGTCTTATGCCATAAATTTTAATCCTTATATATCAACATCTTACCAAAACCAGTTTAATTCTTTTTTAAATAAAATACCAGATAGAAGTGGTATTCTCCAAGAGGATTTTATAATCAATGGTGATGATTATCAAATAGTAAAAGGAGATGGAGAGAGTTTTAAACTGTTTTCGGATAGAAAAGTTCCTGTTACTGGAGGAACGACACAAGCAGCTTATCGAGTACCGCAAAATCAACTCTCTGTAATGAGTAATGAGGGATATGCAATTAATAGTGGATATATTTATCTCTATTGGAGAGATTACAACTGGGTCTATCCATTTGATCCTAAGACAAAGAAAGTTTCTGCAACGAAACAAATCAAAACTCATGGTGAGCCAACAACATTATACTTTAATGGAAATATAAGACCTAAAGGTTATGACATTTTTACTGTTGGGATTGGTGTAAACGGAGATCCTGGTGCAACTCCTCTTGAAGCTGAGAAATTTATGCAATCAATATCAAGTAAAACAGAAAATTATACTAATGTTGATGATACAAATAAAATTTATGATGAGCTAAATAAATACTTTAAAACAATTGTTGAGGAAAAACATTCTATTGTTGATGGAAATGTGACTGATCCTATGGGAGAGATGATTGAATTCCAATTAAAAAATGGTCAAAGTTTTACACATGATGATTACGTTTTGGTTGGAAATGATGGCAGTCAATTAAAAAATGGTGTGGCTCTTGGTGGACCAAACAGTGATGGGGGAATTTTAAAAGATGTTACAGTGACTTATGATAAGACATCTCAAACCATCAAAATCAATCATTTGAACTTAGGAAGTGGACAAAAAGTAGTTCTTACCTATGATGTACGTTTAAAAGATAACTATATAAGTAACAAATTTTACAATACAAATAATCGTACAACGCTAAGTCCGAAGAGTGAAAAAGAACCAAATACTATTCGTGATTTCCCAATTCCCAAAATTCGTGATGTTCGTGAGTTTCCGGTACTAACCATCAGTAATCAGAAGAAAATGGGTGAGGTTGAATTTATTAAAGTTAATAAAGACAAACATTCAGAATCGCTTTTGGGAGCTAAGTTTCAACTTCAGATAGAAAAAGATTTTTCTGGGTATAAGCAATTTGTTCCAGAGGGAAGTGATGTTACAACAAAGAATGATGGTAAAATTTATTTTAAAGCACTTCAAGATGGTAACTATAAATTATATGAAATTTCAAGTCCAGATGGCTATATAGAGGTTAAAACGAAACCTGTTGTGACATTTACAATTCAAAATGGAGAAGTTACGAACCTGAAAGCAGATCCAAATGCTAATAAAAATCAAATCGGGTATCTTGAAGGAAATGGTAAACATCTTATTACCAACACTCCCAAACGCCCACCAGGTGTTTTTCCTAAAACAGGGGGAATTGGTACAATTGTCTATATATTAGTTGGTTCTACTTTTATGATACTTACCATTTGTTCTTTCCGTCGTAAACAATTGTAAGGTGTCGTTGAAATTATTAAATAATAGAAAATGACTAGTTTTGGCCTTTCCCTATTGTCAGTCAGATTAGTTATTATCAAGCTTCTCATGCCAATATTAATGCCTTTAAAAGAACAGTTACAACCATTGACCGTACGGAGATTCAACGACGGTTAGGTCTGGCTAAAGCCTACAATGCTAGTATTTCTGGAACAAGTAGTCAGTCGACTCAATCTGTGCTGAGAGATTCTTATTCTGAGGAGCAAAAAAGGCAGGGTGGACTGAATACGCTAGGATGTTAGAAGTCAGAGAGCAGGTTGACCATGTGATGATTCCAAAAATCAATCAGGATTTACCAATCTACGCTGGTTCAGAAGAGGACAATCTGCAACGGGGAGTTGGTCATCTAGAAGGGATAAGTTTGCCGATTGGAGGGGCTTCTACACATGCGGTCTTGAGCGGTCAAAGAGGTATGCCAGCTGCTCGGTTGTTTGCGGATTTGGATAAGATGAAAAAAGGTGATTATTTTTATGTTACCAATCTGAAAGAAACCTTGGCTTATCAAGTGGATCGTATCATGGTGATTGAACCTAGCCAATTGGATGCCGTGAGCATTGAAGAGGATAAAGATTATGTTACCCTTCTGACCTGTACACCTTATATGGGCTCTTTGTCAACTGTAATGGGTGACTTATCATTAACAACGAGAGAGAATCAGCTTGGTTCTCTCTCTTTTTGGATGTTCAAAGCGATGAGAATTTTGCTTTTAAAATTTTTAAAGTTGCGAAAGCCAAAGGCTTGTCGCTTGATGTCTTTGATAAGCTTGTTGGTCGCTTCTAATTTGGCATTGGAAAGGGATAGCTGAGGGCGTTTGTGATGTAAGTTTTGTACTTCATGAAGGTCCTAAAGACCATTTTAAAAGCAGAATTGCCAGTTGTTACGTTATCATCTATGAAGCTAAAGAATTCAGTTGTTCGCTTTTCTTAGAAATGAAAGAGTATGAGCTGATAAAGGTCGTTATAATAGCGGAGCTCATCTGAGAAAACTTTTATACCTCAAAGTCAGTCTAGCTTTGATATCATGAAGCCATTAGGAGTTATTCCTTATCTTTTAGTGGCGCGCGATCCATATAGTGATAGATCGAGATATTTAGATCCAAAAGTTCTATCATCCTCTTTTGGCGCCTTTTTTCCAGCAGATAATATTAAGGTAGCTTGGTCTAACAACTCCAGCACTTTATTTACACCACCTATTAATGCAAACTACACCACTCAGATTCAAGCTATTGGGACAACGATTAAGTCACAAATTCCGGAATCGATTTTGACGGTTACGGATAAAAAGAGCAGGAAGTTCAGCATTAACAAGATTGACGAAGCTAAAGAAGGCTTAGTAGGTGCGACCTTCACCTTGTCTAAACGCACAACAGTAGCGGCAGATCATCAAGTACAAGGAGATTTCATTCCTGTCAGCAAAGAGACGACAGTCGGTCGGACAACCCTTACCTTTGACAACCTTAAACCTGGATTTTATGACCTTAAAGAAACGAAAGCGCCGAATGCTTACGTACTTGATCCTAAGACTTATGTTGTGGTCGTTCAAAATTCAGGAAAAACGACAATTGTGGATGAAGCTAACTTCAAAGAGGCTGATTACCCAATGGCTGATAATACCAGCCATGTGGAGTGCGTAGCGTTGCTACAACGAAGCAAAGGGTAAAAATCCTTTATTTTAAGCACTTTTTCAAGCATTTTGTCTTTATTGAAAAGAGTGATTTTAACATAAAAAAGGTATTAAAAAACATATTGACGTGACCGTTTGTTTTGAAGTGGCTTGCGTAGACAAAAAAATAGATACGTCAGATAAATTTCTGGCATTACGAGAACATTTTTAGAGTGTTCTCTTTTTTTAGTTTACGGAGGAAAAATATATATGGAAAAACAGGATTCACGAGTTCTCATCCATTGGGAGGGGAATTCTGGGGACAAGCTCATTGAACACCAAACCAGCGCAACGGGGTGGTACTACCAAGTCGATCGTAGCTTTAGTCAACCAAAAGGGGAACCGCCCAGAATGATCCAAAGGCACTAGAAAGTGTCCGTAATGATTCGATTTCGGGCGGTGATGATGTCATGGGTTATGCTTATAGCAAATGTACTTGGGGAGTTGCGGCACGAATTAATCAGTGGGACTGAAACTCAAAGGTTGAAATGGTGAGAAGATTACCATTACCAGTTCAATGGGAAATGGTCAGGATTGGGTTGGAACAGCCGAAAGACTAGATGGTGAAACTGATACAGTTCCAAAAGAAGGTACTATTCTCTCTTTTTAGGAAAGTAGTTATGGTTCGTATATAGGCTACGGAACTATATCTTTCGTCACATTACATCTACAGATAGTACCATGAATTTTGCTTATATGACCAAGTAAAGTGAGGATATACTAACAAATGAAATATTTATTATCGTATTTGTCCATTTTATCGAAAAGTTTGCATATTATCATTATGTTTGATAAGATGCAAATATAATGATAGTAGGAGCTAAATATGGATATTTAAAAAATCAAGAGTATCCTAAGTGCTTTCCATTTTGAAATTCAAATATAGCTAATAGTTCTAGAACTTCTAATTGTTTTTCGTCGACGATATGAATTTTCAATCTTAACTGTTAGGATTCCACCTCCCTTTGGTTAAAGAAAAAAGGTCAGGTCGTTTAGATAACTTTGTCAAACAAGCTCAAGCTATCTAAAAATAGTTTGAAATGGGCATTACTCTAGTTTTTAATAAGCTATCTGATGAGCAGAAGGAGAAGTTAATGCATGTTGGGAAGTCTTATTTTGACTATCAAGAAAATGCTCTTATCCCACAATTAGGTTTTCTATATTCTAAATTAACTAAAAAAATTGAACTTGATAATCGGTTGTCTCCGACTGAACAAAAGTTATTGATTACCTTATTATTACATACTAAAGGTTTAATCATTGATATGTAAGAAGTAAGTCAGCTAACCGATCTTTCTATTCTAAAACTTATATTGTTGCTTTAGAAATTTTAAAGAGCGTGGATGGCTTCATAATAAACAGAAATCTTACCAATTTGCGAAGCCAAAAAATATGATATTTGAAGAGTCCAAAGATCTAATAGATAGTCCAGTTAGAGAAGCGTTGATTATAAGTGATAAGGATTTTCAAAAATTAAAACAAGAGCTATTATTTTAACCGACTTATTTTAAAGACTTATCATATCTAGGCTTGCTTGATGATTCGGAAAAATACGGAGACTATACTATTTCAAGGAAAAGATACAAAAGTTTCGAATCAAGTCTTCAACTATACATCCTTCAAAGTCATCGGCTAGAGATTTGGAATTATGAACCAATCCCTTTGATTACTAGAAAAATAAATAGCTTGGAGAGGCTAACGTGACACTGGTTGATCCAATCTCGCTTTATTTAACACTAAGAATGATGAAGACCCTCGTATTGAAGAAGAAGTTGAGCAGCTAGAAGATAAGATTTTGAGAATATAATCGTTTTTTCGTGCTACACTAACTTGTCAGGGTTGCAACAGACAAAAAAATAATTTAGGAGGGATTCGTTATGCGTACAAAGTATATAGGATATGAAATTGTTTTAAGGGGTGGTTATTAATATGGATAAGAAAAAGGTTGTTTCAACTATCGTATCTACAGGGTTTCTTATAGTTTCAATATCAAATTTTTTTAGAGAGCTATCACCTATACTTTTTCTCTTGAATATTATTGGATTTTTCTGCTTCCTATTATTATTTTCTGCCAACATAAATAAATTGTTCTTAAAACGATAGCCGTTATATAGGATATGGTATGTATGCATTTGGTGAAATTATAGGTAAAACGAATGGAATAGTACTTACTCCTCAAAGCTATCGTGAGAGGTATAAAAGGATATCGAGGAGTCACTAGATAGTTGGATCTCATTGAAAAAATTTGTTTAAAGTATCTCATATAAGCATAAAACGAGGAATCAATCAAAATTTCTTGATTGATTCCTTGTTTTTTGGCTCTTTGTCAACTGTAGTGGGTTGATGAAAAATTATATTCTGGAGAAAACCAAATTGGTTTTCTCCTTTTTGATATTCAAAGTGATATGAATTCTCTTTTTAAAATATTCAAAGTTTCTAAAGCTAAATGTTTGTGCTTGATGATTTTGATGAGATTATTGGTTGCTCAAGTTTGGTGTTTGAATAAGGCGATTCAAGGACATTGATAACCTTATCTCTGTCTTTAAAAAATGTCCTAAAAACAGTTTAAAAGATTGGAGTGACACTAGAGAAAGTGTTTTAAACAGGGTAAAGAAATGGTGAGCTTGCTTCTCTTGAAAGTAAAGCAGGAGGAGTTGATAGAGTTTCATAATGTTTTTTATAGAGAAGCGATATCTTCTTATCTTGAAACAGAAAATTTTGAGAAGGCTAAAGTGACTGAAGAGAATTACCAAGTTTTTTTAGGAATCCGTACTTATCAGAAGAGTTATAACTATCAAGATCATAGTGAGAATCTAAAAGGAAATATTGAGGTAGCAATGATAGGAGTTGAAAATAATATTAGCGACGAACATATTTTTTGCTAGAATATATAAAATGTCTTTGAAATAATTTAGCCCTGTGTTATGATATTAAGGAGGTTATTTATGGTACGTAAATTTTTAAAATCGCTCCTATCTCTCTTTCTTATAGCAGTAATCGCCACCGGTATTTCAGTGGCATGTTTCTTTTTTATTCCAGAAAATAAAGGGAATATTACACCGATTTTATTGCATCGCTTTATGCGAAAAAATAATGTTAATGGAATGATGATTGTTAGCGATAATACTGGTAAACCGATTACCATCTCGCATGGGATTAACCGTGGGGAAGTTGAAACGGATATTGAAAATAATAAATTATTTCCAATGGCTTCTCTCCAAAAACTCATGACAGGAATTATTATCCAAAGATTAATTGATCAAGATGTCTTGAGTGAAGACGACCGATTGTCTCAGTTCTTTCCCCAAGTAAAAGGTAGTAATAGTATTACCATCCACCAATTGTTGACCCATACGAGTGGGTTAAGAGAAAAAGGTGTTAAGGTGTCTCCTTATCTAAAAAATGAGAGAGAACAATTACAATTTTGCTTAAAACACTATAACTTTGTTAATAAGAAATCGTGGTATTATTCTAATATCAACTTTAGTTTCCTAACAGGTATAGCCACTCAAGTTACGGGAAGGACCTACGCTGAACTTGTTGATGATGTGATAAAAAATCCTTTGCGATTAGATGATACCCAAAGTTACCAATCAGTTGTTAATCATGACTTAGTTAGCCCAATGCGAAAGAACGGCAAGTTAAATAAAATTAATATCTTTAATCAAGTATCCACAGCATATGGAGCTGGAGATTTTTTCACAACTCCGCTGAACTTTTGGGTGTTGATGCGGTCTTTTTCTAAAGGGTACTTTTTCCCAACGGATGAATATACCAAACATCAAAATGATGCGATATCACATTATTATGGTGGGCTTTACATGCATGGTCGTATAGTTAATTCTAATGGGACCTTTTTCCAGTATTCAAGTTTTGGTTATGCAGATCTAAAGACGCATGATACAATGGTGCTTTTTATGAATAACAAAGTCTATAGTGATGCTAGTCACGTGGCACCAAAAGCATTTGAATATTATCAAAAATTTATGTTCCTTAATAAGATTTTCCACTTAGTCTTTTACTTTGTATTTTCTTTCTTTTTAATGCTTTTAATACGTCATTCGTTTAGGAAAAGAAGGTATAAGAAACGTCTCTAAATCACATGAATAAAAAAGAAGGCTAAGTTGGCCTTCTTTTTTATTCAATATTAAGCAGTAACACCATCTAAGAAAACGTTTGCATTGAATTTTTAATTGTGCTATAATAAATAGCTGTTAATCATTATTATAGTTTAATAATCTAACTGTCGAGCTGATTTAAGCTATAAAAATACTGTTGAGTAAAAGAGGTATTAATATGTCAATGATTGAAGTTTCTCACCTTCAGAAAAATTTTATAAAAACCGTTAAAGCACCAGGGTTAAAAGGAGCATTTCAATCATTTCTTCGTCCTGAAAAACACACCTTTGAAGCTGTTAAAGATTTAACATTTGATGTGCCTAAAGGACAAATTTTGGGATTTATTGGAGCGAACGGTGCAGGAAAATCTACAACAATTAAAATGTTAACTGGGATTTTAAAACCAACTTCGGGCTTTTGCCGTATTGATGGCAAATTGCCACAAGAAAACCGACAAAATTATGTTAAGGATATTGGAGTCGTTTTTGGGCAACGTACGCAGTTATGGTGGGATTTAGCTCTACAAGAAACCTATACAGTGTTAAAAGAAATCTATGACGTTCCTGATAAAGAATTTCGCAAACGCATGGCTTTTTTAAATGAGGTTTTGGAACTAAATGACTTTATAAAGGATCCTGTTAGAACTTTGTCTCTCGGACAGCGTATGAGAGCGGATATCGCAGCTTCTTTATTACATAACCCAAAGGTTCTTTTCTTAGATGAACCCACCATTGGCTTGGACGTTTCAGTGAAAGATAATATCCGACGTGCAATCACACAAATTAATCAAGAAGAAGAGACAACGATTTTACTAACGACACATGACCTCAGTGATATTGAACAACTTTGTCATCGTATTTTTATGATTGATAGAGGACAAGAAATATTTGATGGCACAGTTTCTCAGCTAAAAGAGACATTTGGAAAGATGAAAACTCTTTCTTTTGATTTGCGCCCAGGACAAGAGCATATCAGCTCTAGTTTAATTGGAAAGTCGGAGATTAATATTAAACGTAATGACTTAGTTTTAGATATTCAGTATGATAGTTCTCGCTACCAAACTGCTGACATAATTCAGCAGACATTAGCAGATTTTTCTGTACGTGACCTTAAAATGACAGATGCGGATATTGAAGATATCATTCGTCGCTTCTATAGAAATGAGCTATAAGGATGAACAGAATTTGGAGACGTTATAAACCTTTTATTAGTACAGGAATCCAAGGATTAATCACATATCGTGTTGATTTCATCCTTTATAGGATAGGTGATGTGATAGGAGCATTTGTTGCATTTTATCTATGGAAAGCAGTTTTCGATTCCTCAAGTCAATCCTTAATCCAAGGTTTTCAGCTGTCAGATATGATTCTCTATATTATTATGAGTTTTGTGACTAATTTATTAACAAGAACTGATAGTTCATTTATGATAGGTGACGAAGTAAAAGACGGTTCAATTATTATGCGACTCTTACGTCCAGTTCACTTTGCTGCTTCCTACCTTTTCATGGAGATTGGTTCTAGATGGCTCATCTTTTTAAGTATAGGGGTACCGTTTTTGCTTGTTATTACGGGGGTACGCCTCTTCTTGGGGACTGATTTGATTCAAGCTATAGTGTTAGTGGTATTTTATATTATTAGCATTATTTTAGCTTTTTTGATTAACTTCTTTTTTAATATTTGTTTTGGCTTCTCGGCATTTGTTTTTAAAAATTTATGGGGGTCAAACCTGTTAAAAAATTCGTTAGTCGCATTTATGTCGGGGAGCTTGATTCCTCTTACTTTTTTTCCGAAAATCGTTGCTGATATTTTAGGATTTTTACCATTTTCATCTTTAATTTACACACCAGTAATGATTATTATTGGTAAATATGATGGCAGTCAAATTGTGCAAGCCTTACTTTTACAAATATTTTGGCTAATAGTAATGGTAGCTTTATCTCAATTAATATGGAAAAAAGTACAGTTGCATATCACTATCCAAGGAGGTTGAGATGACAAAATATCAGCGAATGCACTTTATTTTTATTAAACAATACATGAAGCAAATCATGGAGTATAAAATAGACTTTTTTGTAGGCGTTTTAGGAGTATTTTTAACACAAGGGTTAAATCTTTTATTTCTGAATGTTCTTTTTCAACATATCCCTTCTTTAGAAGGATGGACTTTTCAGCAAATAGCTTTTATTTATGGTTTTTCTCTCCTCCCAAAAGGAATTGATCACCTTTTCTTTGATAACTTGTGGGCTCTTGGTCAAAGGCTTATTCGAAAAGGAGAATTTGATAAGTATTTAACCAGGCCGATCAGTCCTTTATTTCATGTCCTAGTTGAAACCTTTCAAGTAGATGCATTGGGGGAGTTATTGGTTGGTTTTATTCTGTTATCTACCACAGTATCTAGTATAAGCTGGACCGTGCCAAAAGTATTATTATTTATATTTATTATCCCCTTTGCAACTTTGATTTATACCTCCTTGAAGATTGCTACGTCAAGTATCGCTTTTTGGACCAAACAATCTGGTGCTGTTATCTATATTTTTTATATGTTTAATGACTTTGCTAAGTATCCTGTCGCAATATATAATAATCTATTGCGTTGGATCATTAGTTTTGTCATTCCATTTGCTTTTACAGCTTATTATCCCGCTGCTTACTTCTTACAAGATAGAAATGTCTATTTTAATATTGGTGGGGTTATCTTGATTTCCTTGATTTCTTTTATGGTATCACTAATACTTTGGCATAAAGGAGTAGAAGTATATGAGAGTGCGGGTTCTTGATTAGTAAGGCAAGCCATTAATTTTTTTGAGTGTTTAGAAGTTTTAGGCTTACTAACTTAGCTTTGTTAGTGATGATATACTCCCCTTATAGTGTCTAGTGAATTTTTGTTTTTTTACTGTCCACTATAAGGGGAGTATATCAGGTGAAGAGGGACTATTAGTGTTGAGAATAATGTCCCTCATAGAACAATAATTACCATATCTTTACCAAAATAAAGTTAAAAACGCTCTTAGATGTGCTTTCTAAGAGCGTTTTTTGGTCTATAAAAGGTAAGCAAAAAGCAGATGTCATTTATGAAAGTGTTGACAAAGATGAAATACTTTGTTACTATTTTAACATAATAATGATATTTTAATTAGAGTGTGAATTTATAATTAATTTTTATAATGTTTATTTTAAATTTAAACTAATGTTTATAGCAGTGTTTTACTCATGATTTTGTGAATTCAACACTTAAGTCATGACCTCATTTTAAAGAGTTTCAGACGACACAGAAAGGAAGAAAACATAAGAAAGGCAATGCACGGCTTGTCCATAGTAGTGTTTGAAGTAGATGTTTAGAAATATTTTATTTTCCAACAGTACTGATATCAGAGCGAAGATGATTAGTTGAAGGTGATAATATGGGACGTTCTAATATTTTGAGTAGGTGTGAACAATGTTCTGATAATCAATGTGGCTTGTATAAAACGCGGCTTAAAGACAAGTTACTATTAGTAGTCCAACTGGTTGGAAATATTAGGTATTCTGAGTTTCTTACGGAAGGTGGTGTATATCATAAGGGAGAAACCTTGTTGGAAGTTATAACCTTAGGAATTTCTTATGAATATAAAAGTTATGGGGATATCAAAGTAATCAAGAAGTACTGTGCTGATGGCAGTGTCGTTGATTATAACATGCCAATACTATTAATGGAAAGGATTGAATAATGAAAACAGTAATAATATATGGAGGACAGGGTAATGTTCAGTCAAAACACCTTTGTCAACTAGTTAAAACTCCAAAAGGTGAAATTCTTTTTTCAAAGTTACAAGCAACTGATTTAGAATCATATCAGTTAATGATGGATGTCATTAACCACAAGGTAAGTTTAGACAATGTTCATGCGTCTATGTTAGCAAATTTTTTATATAATGATTGGCTAACAAACGATGAAAAAATAGTATCTGGGATAGGATTTTCAGCTCATAGCGCCGGTATTTTCAATGTGTTATATGCTAGTGGTAGTACTAGTTTTGAAAACATTATTCACTTTATTAAACGTCGTGCCCAACTTATAGAAAATTGTCATGTGTCTGAAGAGCTTTGGCTTTTGATGGTTGAAAACATTGATATGTTTAGTAAGGATGTTTTAAAAGAACAGTCTGAGAAAGTAAAATTAGCTATTATTACTGATGATAGAGCTGGTGTAATTGCTATGGATCAAGTCAACCGTTCTTTCTTTGATGACGTGATGACTAACAAAGGTTATTTTTATAAATTAAAGCAGTTAGGCGTAAAAGCACCATATCATACTGATTTTTTAAATGAATCTAAAGAGCAGTATAAACAATTGATTGAAAGCCTAGATATTTCGCAAAATGATGACTATGACTATATTTTTCATTGTGATCAATTGGTAGATGAAATTTTATATCAGTGGACCAATCTCTTTAACTGGCGTGCGATTAAGGAAACTATCATAGAAAAGGATGCGGAGATTATTGATATTTCTCCTAATAGGTTTATTTCTAGTCAGTTGCAAAAAATGAAAAAGAGGGGGAGGAAACAGTTATGAAAGTAGCAATAGTTACTGGTGGTACCAGAGGAATTGGAAGGGCTATTACAAAAGAGTTATACAAAGAAGGTTACAAAGTCATTGCTATTTATAATAGCAATGATGCTAAGGCAAGAGCTTTACAAGAGGAGTTACCAAAATTAGACGTTTATAAATGCAATATTTCAGATGCAAAAGCAGTACAAAAATTGGTGACTAAAATTTTTAGAGAATATGGCGGTATTGATTGTTTAGTTAATAATGCTGGTATTGTTAGAGATGGCTTTTTCTTGATGATGTCTAAGGAAAAATGGATGGATGTCATTAACATAAATATTATGGGGCTAGTTAACATGAGTAAAGCCGTGTTAAAAATCATGAAGGCTAAGCGTATACAGGGAAAGGTTATCAATATTTCTTCAACTAGTGGTATAGCAGGGCAGATAGGGCAAGCGAACTATTCAGCAACGAAAGGCGCTATCATTTCCATTACTAAAACTCTAGCGAAAGAATTTGCATCAGATGGTATTACGATTAATTGTGTAAGTCCAGGATTCATTGAAACAGATATGACAAATGAATTGCAAAATAAAGAAGAGCTAAAAGAGCATCTTATTCCTCTAAAAAGGTTTGGACAACCTGAAGAGGTGGCTTGGCTCGTAAGCTTTTTAGCAAGTGAGAAGGCAAACTATATTACAGGAAAAAATATTGTGATTGATGGAGGAATGATTAATGATTAACTGGGCTGAAGAACGTAAAATAATAAAAACACGTCAAGAAGTAGTTGATGAAATTAAAGGTATTTTGATTGACTCTTTAATGTTGGATATTGATAAAGATCTGATTATGAATGATCAACCATTATTTGGTCGTGGATTAGAGCTAGACTCTATTGATGCCCTAGAACTGTCAATAGGGATTTCAACAACGTTTGGTGTTGAACTAAATGATGATGATATTTCAATATTATCATCAGTAAATAGACTAGCAGATTTTGTGATTGAAAATAGTGAGGATATAGATGACCAAGCTAAGTAGTGAAGAAATTATAAAAATGTTACCTCATCGCTATCCGTTTCTAATGGTGGATAGAGTGCAGAGTTATAAAAAAGGTATCATTGAATGTCGTAAGAATATTACTATCAACGAACCTTACTTTCAAGGACATTTTCCACAACGTCCTATAGTTCCGGGTGTTTTGATGATTGAGATGGCAGCTCAATCTGCAGCTTTACTTTATATTTTAGATGCACTTGATGGTAGCCTCCCCTCTCTTGATGAATTAACAGCAGAGAAAATAGCAGAAAAAGTAGGTTATTTAGCCAGTGTGAAGAATTTCAAATTCAAGAAAATTGTTACTCCAGGAGACCAGCTAAACATTACATGTAAATCTCAATCAAAATTGGGGCATCTTTTAGAAATTCAAGTCGTTATTAGAGATGAGAATAAAAAAGAGGTTGCCTCAGGAAGGATGTTGGTATCAGAAAATGGAAATTAAACTCAAAAATATTGGAAAAAAATATGGTTCTTTTGAAGCATTGAGAGACATTAATCTCATCTTTGAAGAGGGAAAATTTTATGGCCTTCTTGGACCTAATGGAGCTGGTAAAACAACTTTATTTAACCTTTTAATTCAAAATTTTAAGCAAACGTCAGGCGATATTAAGTGGGAGGTGGATGGAAAACCTCTATCTATTAAAGATTTTTATCGTCACATTGGTATTGTCTTCCAAAGTAATCGCTTAGATGATAATTTAACGGTTGAGGAAAATCTAATTTCTAGAGGTGCTTTGTACGGTTTATCTAAATCACAAGTACGTAATCGCCTTAAAGATCTTCAAACGTATCTAGATATCACAGCAATAAAAAAACAAAAATATGGCAGTTTATCAGGAGGTCAAAAACGAAAAGTTGATATTGCACGCGCCTTGCTGCCACAACCTTCTCTATTATTATTAGATGAACCAACGACTGGTTTAGACCCTCAATCTCGTCGCGATTTATGGGATGCTATCGCACAACTAAATCAACAATCGCAGATGACAGTTGTACTAATTACTCATTATCTTGAAGAAATGTCTGCTTGTGATGTTTTAAATGTTCTTATTGAAGGAAACATTTATTATTCGGGAGATATTAAAAGCTTTATTGAGCAACATTCCACAACAAACTTGAATGTGGTATTGAAACCAGAAAAGTCATTAGACCAACTTTCGATAGCTGATTTTGTTAATAAATGTCAAGTCCTTTCAGAAAGGGAGATAGTATTTAAGGATATTTCTGTTGAGGAAATGATGCAGGTTATCTCAGACAATCAAGATAAATCTATTATTGAGACATTTAATGTTGAATATTCGAACTTAGAGGCGGCGTATCTCAACTTGCTTAGAGAAAAAGAAAGGAAAAACAATGTTTGAACTAATTTCTAGAAATCGTAAAGTTTACACGCGAGATCGGTTAGCGTTTTTCATGTCTTTTTTATCAGTTATTATCTTAATTTTGGTCTATCAGATTTTCTTGGGAAAAATTCAATTAGATGCTATAAAAGCAGCATTGAGGAGTAATACAGTATCCAGTGATACTATTCACATGGTTAATTATTGGCTCATTGCAGGTTTGACGACTATTATTTCAATGACTAGTACATTAGGTGCCTTTGGAGTTATGGTGTCCGACAAAGAAAAAAAATTAAATGAAGATTTTAAGGTCAGTCCTATATCAAATATCAAAATTGAATTGTCCTATGCTATATTTGCCGTTTTATTTGGTATTGTCATGACGATGTTCTCTTGCATCTTTGCTATCGGTATTTTTAACGGCTTTAATTCCTTGCTAGAGTATTCAGCTATGGATTATTTAACTATTTTAGGGATCGTTTCCTTAGGGACTGTTTTATCTGCGGCGATGATTTTACCTATTTTAGCCTTTATTCATACTAGTTCAGCTTTTACGACTCTTAGCACAATTGTAGGGACTTTTATTGGTTTTATTTCAGGAGTATATCTCTCAATTGGCTCGGTAGGAAAAGCATTACAACAGGTTATGACATGGTTTCCATTGACTCAAATCAATTCTCTTTTGAAACAGGTCTTAATGAAGGGTTCTATTGCGAAGGTATTTGACAAAGCCAACGAAGCCACTGTCTCTAACTATAAAGAATCATATGGTGTTGTTTTGCGTAATGCTGATGGAGAAAGGCTGAGTAATCACTTTATGTTGATTTATATCATTGCCCTCATTCTTATTTTATTGGCAATTCATTTTATTATTAAAAAGGTTAAAAAATGAAAGATGATAATAAATTAAAGATTTCTGAAGCTTCCTTAGAAGATTATTCTGAAGTGGTTCATTTATTTAATAGGAATCATGTTTATCAATTTCCAGACGGTAGGCCTTTAACTGTTGATGACCTTGATTTAACGTTAAAAGTTAAAGAAGTGACACATTTATTTTTACTGAAAAATCATGGTGTTTTGATTGGAACATCAGCTTTCTTTAAATTTATTACCTATGGTTGTTTAGATTGGAATAGTAGCTTTAGTGGTTTTCTTTTAATTGATTCGAAAAGTCGTAGTGGACAGGCAATCACTTATCTATATAAAACTATCTTAAAGAAGATAACAAAACTGAAGTTTTCTAATATCTATACCGAAATCAGTAACTACAATAAACCCTCCTTAGCTTTATCAAAATTGAATGGCTTCAAAGAGTATGATAAGACATATGAAGACATACTGCATTGTCGATCATTGCGTAGTCACCTCCCTAAGATATTGAATACGTTTCGTATTTCGAATTATTATGGTAAAACATACGACATATCAACTTTTCAAATTATGGAGGAAATTGAAAATCCCTTGGAAGAGGAGACAGAAATTAGGACCAAAGTCTCTGATGAAGAAATATTATTTAAAGCAGAAGATAGTGCTTCACTTCCTTATTATTTAAAAATGAGCTTGTTTCAAATGGAAATTGCTAAGTTAGATAACCGTTATGTTTTACAAGTTGACTTTTTATCGGAACAAGTAAAGAGGGTTCGGGTTAAAACTGGAAAATATCACTTGGCAAACTTAACGAGGGCTCACCCTAGCCTAACTTTAAGTCGTTTTGCCAATTATTATTACATTCAAGCAACTGTGGAAACCCTTTATGGTAATATCGATGTTCAACTGGAACGTCGAAAAAAGCATTATAGAGATGCAACTATTTGTCTTAAGAGAACTTTTCAAGGTTATGATTTACTTATCTCTCCAAATGGCAGCCTTATTTTTGAAAAGCAGAAAAGAAAGATACTTGAAGATAGTTTTTTGATTTTTAGCCAACCTTTGGACAAGAAATTAGTTGTAAAAGAAGAAGAAAATCACATTACAATCAAATGTTTCTATCAAGGTGCTTTAATTGAGAAAATCATGACATTTACAAGTGACGAAGAAATCACTTGTGTTTATAAATGTAATCAAAAGGCTAAAGAGATGTTCCCAAAATTATTGAAACAGACTTTCAAGTTACACTGCCAAGAGCAGTTGATTAGAGATAGTGAAGGTTATCTTGTGAATGTTCCAGGAAGTTACCCGATTGAGCATGATGATTTTCTTCGAGCAGATAAGTTTGAAGATAGACAATTCCATTATTACCTCCCGAATGAAGATAAAATGATTTCCTATTCTCCTCCTGGCAAAGCCAGCAATCAAATGCAATTTAGACCCTTATGTCTTATTGATACAGATAGCCTTTCTTTTCCACTGACTTATCATTTTAGGATTTCACAAGCATCATCGGAGGAGGCGTTAATCAATCTAAAAAAACAGCCAATATGGGACAGCAACTACCAAGCGTCAGCAACTGACCTTTTAAAACATATCTCTAACCTAACATTAGAAGAAGAGAAGGATTATGGCATCAAGAGAATGATAGCTAACAGAAAGCATTATCCTAGTCACAAACTGGTTTTAGCCTATAATCAGATTGTTTTGCCTAAGAATGAAATTCCAAGAGACAGTGAATTATATTCTATTTCTTTTGATTATCGAATTAGAGGAAAGTTTGTCCAAATCCGCCAAGGGGAACATGTCAAATATGATAATAAATCCTATGTTTTGGAAAATAGTCAACAATTAGTATTGTATGTAGCTAGCGATGATAAATATATACTAATTTCTGCTAAAAATGGAATATTTTATTCTTACAAAGAGAACAATCATTTAAAAATAAGGTGCATGTTTAAAAGGAACTCACCTTATGCTACAAATGTGAGCATTACAGAATATAGAAAGTGTGAAGAAAAATGAATACTATTTATAATACATTGAGAACAGATAAAGGTTATAAAGTTTATGAGGGGTATTTATATGAAATTACTGGTGAAGAATGTGAAGAAGCCTTAGACCTTGTGATTCCTAAGAATATTGTATTTGCAGATACAGATACTTGTGGCTACACTTTTTTACTCAATGAAGATGGAACAGTTTATGATGATGTGACTTTCTACAAATTTGATGATAAATATTGGTTGGCTAGTCATAAAGCTTTGGATTCTTATTTAGACAACATCAATTTTGACTATACCGTAACAGATATTTCTGACGAGTATAAAATGCTGCAAATTGAAGGAAGATATTCGGGAGAAATTGCTCAGTCATTTTATGAATATGATATTTCAACACTTAATTTTCGTACTTTGATAGAGATGACTTATAAAGGTGAGAAAGGTTATCTTGCTAGATTTGGTTTTTCTGGAGAATTTGGCTATCAATTTTTCCTACCATCTTCTATTTTTGCTACTTTTGTTTCGGATGTCTGTGAAGGTATAGCAGAGTATGGGGATGAACTTGATAGATATTTAAGGTTTGAAGTGGGACAACCCATTACTGATATTTATCAACAAGAAGAATATTCTTTATATGAAATAGGTTATTCTTGGAATCTAGATTTCACAAAGGAAGAATTTAGAGGTCGCGATAGCTTGTTAGAGCACATCAGATCAGCAACAGTTAAAAGTGTTGGATTCTCAACGAAGGAAAAACTCGCTTCAGGAACACCAGTGCTATTTGATGACCAAATTGTTGGAAAGATTTTTTGGATAGCAGACGAGAAAGACTCTTCGGAAAATTACCTAGGTTTGATGATTGTTAACCAAACATATGCTCATTCAGGAGTTACTTTTGTAACAGAAGATGGCCAAATTTTGAAAACACAATCAAGCCCTTATTGTATCCCAGAAAGTTGGAACAAAGAATGAGCGTATATGTTAGTGGAATAGGAATTATTTCTTCTTTGGGAAAGAATTATAGCGAGCATAAACAGCATCTCTTCGACTTAAAAGAAGGAATTTCTAAACATTTATATAAAAATCACGACTCTATTTTAGAATCTTATACAGGAAGCATAACTAGTGACCCAGAGGTTCCTGAGCAATACAAAGATGAGACACGTAATTTTAAATTTGCTTTTACCGCTTTTGAAGAGGCTCTTGCTTCTTCAGGTGTTAATTTAAAAGCTTATCATAATATTGCTGTGTGTTTAGGGACCTCACTTGGGGGAAAGAGTGCTGGTCAAAATGCCTTGTATCAATTTGAAGAAGGAGAGCGTCAAGTAGATGCTAGTTTATTAGAAAAAGCATCTGTTTACCATATTGCTGATGAATTGATGGCTTATCATGATATTGTGGGAGCTTCGTATGTTATTTCAACCGCCTGTTCTGCAAGTAATAATGCCGTAATATTAGGAACACAATTACTTCAAGATGGCGATTGTGATTTAGCTATTTGTGGTGGCTGTGATGAGTTAAGTGATATTTCTTTAGCAGGCTTCACATCACTAGGAGCTATTAATACAGAAATGGCATGTCAGCCCTATTCTTCTGGAAAAGGAATCAATTTGGGTGAGGGCGCTGGTTTTGTTGTTCTTGTCAAAGATCAGTCCTTAGCTAAATATGGAAAAATTATAGGTGGTCTTATTACTTCAGATGGTTATCATATAACAGCACCTAAGCCAACAGGTGAAGGGGCGGCACAGATTGCAAAGCAGCTAGTGACTCAAGCAGGTATTGACTACAGTGAGATTGACTATATTAACGGTCACGGTACAGGTACTCAAGCTAATGATAAAATGGAAAAAAATATGTATGGTAAGTTTTTCCCGACAACGACATTGATCAGCAGTACCAAGGGGCAAACGGGTCATACTCTAGGGGCTGCAGGTATTATCGAATTGATTAATTGTTTAGCGGCAATAGAGGAACAGACTGTACCAGCAACTAAAAATGAGATTGGGATAGAAGGTTTTCCAGAAAATTTTGTCTATCATCAAAAGAGAGAATACCCAATAAGAAATGCTTTAAATTTTTCGTTTGCTTTTGGTGGAAATAATAGTGGTGTCTTATTGTCATCTTTAGATTCACCTCTAGAAACATTACCTGCTAGAGAAAATCTTAAAATGGCTATCTTATCATCTGTTGCTTCCATTTCTAAGAATGAATCACTTTCTATAACCTATGAAAAAGTTGCTAGTAATTTCAACGACTTTGAAGCATTACGCTTTAAAGGGGCTAGACCACCCAAAACTGTCAACCCAGCACAATTTAGGAAAATGGATGATTTTTCCAAAATGGTTGCCGTAACAACAGCTCAAGCACTAATAGAAAGCAATATTAATCTAAAAAAACAAGATACTTCAAAAGTAGGAATTGTATTTACAACACTTTCTGGACCAGTTGAGGTTGTTGAAGGTATTGAAAAGCAAATCACAACAGAAGGATATGCACATGTTTCTGCTTCACGATTCCCGTTTACAGTAATGAATGCAGCAGCTGGTATGCTTTCTATCATTTTTAAAATAACAGGTCCTTTATCTGTCATTTCGACAAATAGTGGAGCGCTTGATGGTATACAATATGCCAAGGAAATGATGCGTAACGATAATCTAGACTATGTGATTCTTGTTTCTGCTAATCAGTGGACAGACATGAGTTTTATGTGGTGGCAACAATTAAACTATGATAGTCAAATGTTTGTCGGTTCTGATTATTGTTCAGCACAAGTCCTCTCTCGTCAAGCATTGGATAATTCTCCTATAATATTAGGTAGTAAACAATTAAAATATAGCCATAAAACATTCACAGATGTGATGACTATTTTTGATGCTGCGCTTCAAAATTTATTATCAGACTTAGGACTAACCATAAAAGATATCAAAGGTTTCGTTTGGAATGAGCGGAAGAAGGCAGTTAGTTCAGATTATGATTTCTTAGCGAACTTGTCTGAGTATTATAATATGCCAAACCTTGCTTCTGGTCAGTTTGGATTTTCATCTAATGGTGCTGGTGAAGAACTGGACTATACTGTTAATGAAAGTATAGAAAAGGGCTATTATTTAGT
Source organism: Streptococcus sp. FDAARGOS_520 (assembly GCF_003812685.1). Taxonomy (NCBI): domain Bacteria; kingdom Bacillati; phylum Bacillota; class Bacilli; order Lactobacillales; family Streptococcaceae; genus Streptococcus; species Streptococcus sp. FDAARGOS_520. The sequence goes on from NZ_CP033810.1 coordinate 1,642,745, forward strand.
CCTATCTTATTCGATCTTCGGTGGTATCTCTTTTGCTATTATTGAAAAAAGGTGATAAAATGAGTAAATTTTTATTTGCTCCTTTCATGATGAATTTAGGAGAGAGCCAAAGATTATCAAAACTGGCTAATTGTTTATATGAACAAGGACATGATATTCATATCCTTGGAGACAATTATTATCCATTTTTATTTAATAATGATGCTTATCGCTATCACCACTGTGTAGAAGATAAATCTGTTTATAATAGTAAGCGATATGATGCTTTCTTTTCTCTTTCAACAGACTTTAATTTTTTATCAGAAGAAGAAATTGAACGCATCTGTTCTATTGAAAGAGACTTGTTACGCCAAGAAAAATTTGATGCTGTATTGACAGGTTACCGTCTATCTATTGTTACAAGTTGTCGTTTAGAAAGCATACCATTAATTTGGATTATTTCAGGGGCAACGCATATCAGTGAAATTGTTGAAAACTCAGAAGGAATATTGCCTAATGGGAAGATAAGTAAAGCTAGTAAGCCTCAAACAAAGGATTTTATCAAAAGAGTAATCACTACTTATTCAACAAATGTTAAAACGTGGAATAACTATATTAAAAAATATGGTGGCAAACCTTTTAATAATGCTTTAGAATTATTTACTGGTGATCTAAACTTGGTAACAGATTACTCTTTGTTTTATGAATTTGATAAAGATTCGTCCTATAAAACGATAGGACCTATTTTGATAGATAATGTAGGTTTTTCAAAATGCAGCCAAATTAATCAAGACAATAAGACTGTACTGCTCAGCTTTGGTACTTCATTTAAACGAGATTGGGTGGAATCTTTTTTAAAGACATTACCAAGGCATTATCATTATTTACTGACAAGCTGTGGTGAGGCTATAAACATTCCAGGAAGTTATATTGAGATAGTTGATTTTATTGATTTTAAAACCATAGATAAAGAGATTTATTTCGCTATTATACACGGTGGGCAAGGAACAGTTTATGCGATGGCTGCACAAGGTATTCCCTTTATAGGTATCCCTTTCTTTAACGAACAATTTTGGAATATTAAGAAGTTCAGTAAAGAAAAGTGCGCTTATTTGGTAAAGAAACCTGATGTAAGAGAGATACGTAAAGCAATTAGCTGTCTTGAAAGAGACTATGATATCTATAAAAGTTATATGATAAGACTAAGCCAAGGAATTAAAGAAGAAGCAGAGGCATCTTTACAAAAAGCGGAGGCAGAAATTGAATCCTTTATCAGAAAAAGACAAAGTTAACTATATTATGATTTATAAAAATAGGCAGTCTACATTGGAGAATAATTTATCTGGCGATCGGTTGATGAGATATCAACAAGCAAATAGACAGGTAAGCAAAGATAAACTGTTAACAGGGAGTTATTTTGTGTACCAATGCTTAAAAAAGTTAGGTTTTACCAATAAGATTTGTCAGGAATCTTTTTCTAGTGTTAGTAGTTATTTAATTGGTTTGCCAAAGGGGAAAATTAGTTACTCTAATTCTGGTGACTATCATATTCTAACCTATGCTCCCAGTGGTTCAACTGGGGTTGATATTGAGAAATACAAAGATAGATCAGAACAAACCTACCAAAACTACCTAGGAGAATCAGTTAGTAGTGATATGGATTCTAAATTATTATTTTATAAGGCATGGTTACAAAAAGAAATTTCCTATAAATGTGGGAAATCTATAGATATTACCTATCAAACAATGATAGATGGCTATATTTATGGTTATGCTTTTGATAATACTTTTAAAGTAGAAGCGGTTTACTTAAAAGAATTATTACCAGATAACTAACTCGCAACATGTTGTTCCTACATATGCATCTATAAAAAGCACTTTGAAGTATTTCAAGGGCTTTTTATAATACCTTGGGTAGTCTTTAACAATTATGGTTAGAGTTGATATGATAAACTGATCATTTCCACATTTTATGAGAAAATCAGAAAATAGAGGTGTTTTTTTGTGATAATAATTAGAAATAATAAAAACTGAAATATTTTCTAATGTAAAAAAAGATAAAAGAACTTATTGCTGAAAACGATTTTAACTTAACATTTGCCATTGACAAGTACTTAGAGGAGTGCTAAAATTTCGTTAGCTGGTTAACAAACCGGTTAAGTAATGTGAGGTTCTTTTATGAGTGAATTCCTTTCAGCCAAACCTATTGGTCATAATGATTCATCTAATACTATTTTAAGAATTATAGAGAATACGAAATATATTCATCACTATGATGGAAAAGTTGTTGTCGAAATTCCTCCTCAAAAAGAGCCTATCAAAGTCTTTTTTATGGATTCACGTCTTCATTATTTAGAATTTTCAGACATATGTCGGTATGTAACTGTTGTTTTGAAAAATAGTACCGTTGATAATATAACCAATTTAGGGCTAGATAATCATATTGTTTATGACAATGGTGATGATATGGTTGATCCGTTTCCGAGTATTCAGCATGGATTATTTCTTAATGATGATTAAAGATGTAGACAAAAATTTAGAAACGAGGAAGCCATGACATTTTATAAAAAGACGGACAAATTTGGATTTAGGAAAAGTAAAGTGTGCCGCAGCCTATGCGGTGCTTTATTGGGTACAGTAGCAGTTGTTAGTCTAGCTACAGCAAGTACAGAGATTCACGCTGATGAAGCAACAACCTCACCTACCACTGTAACGAAAGTACCTCAGCCAGTTCAAGCAGACACAACAGCTCTAAATACCTCTAAGACTCACAGTACACAAGCAACTACAACTCCTGTTGAAGCTAAGGAGAATAAGGTTGTCAAAAGTGAAACTGTTCAATCTGAGAGCCGAGTAATGCCTAGAGATAAGGTAGTAGAAAGGCCAGAAACAGTAAAAGCTAGTGTTAACTCAGACGTTAGCCAACCTATTACAACCACACCCCCAACAATTAATGAAAAAACAGTTGAGATTCCTAACTTAGCTCAAGATACTAAGAAGGTAGCTCCAAAAGTAACTGTTACACCAGAAGTTGTTAATCAGCCAAAGCAGTTGCCTAAATACGAGTAAGAAAACTCAGAGAAAGGCAATAAGAGTACAGAAGCAACTAAGGCAGTTACTGTGACTAAACCACAGGGGGCGGTTGCTGAGAAAGCTACTCCGGCTGTGCCAAAGCCTCAAAAAGTAAGAGTAATTGTTGAATTTAATAAGGAATCTATCTTAGATTATGCGACAGAACAGAAAAAAACAGTTGCACAGTTAAATCAAGCTGATGTTGAGAAAAAATTACAAAGCATCAAGCAAGAGCAAGATAAAGTTCTTAAGAATATTGAAAAAAGTGTTCACTTTGATTCAAGCAAAGTGAAGCGTTACGATGCTATTATTAATGGTGTCGCACTTGATATTCAAGCTCAAGAAATTGAAAAATTAAAAACGATTGCTGATGTTAGAAGGGTCTATGTCTCACAAGAATATGTTCAGACAAAACCTTTACTATCTTCCTCAGGGCAACTTATTGGTTTGCCAGAAGTTTGGAACAACTCCCAGTATAAAGGTGAGGGAACTGTTGTTGCAGTTATTGATTCAGGGGTTGATTTCAAACACCAAGCACTAAAAATCAAAGAACCAAATCGTGCTAAGTATAATAAAACTAGTATTGAAAAACTGATTCATGAAAAGAATCTCAAAGGAAAATTCTATTCCGAAAAAGTACCTTATGGTTATAACTATTATGACTATAATGATAACCTCAAGGATAGCTACGGTGTAATGCATGGTATGCATGTAACAGGTATCGTAGGAGCTAATGATGATAATCAAAAATTGTATGGTGTTGCACCAAATGCTCAAATTTTAGCGATGAAGGTATTTTCAGATGACCAACAAAATCCCACAACCTTCACAGATGTGTGGCTAAAAGCTCTAGACGATGCTATTTTACTAAAAGCTGATGTTGTTAATATGAGTCTTGGAACACCTGCTGGATTTGTACATGAGGGGAAAGACTATCCTGAACTTGAAGTTATTGCAAGAGCGTGTAAGGCAGGAATCGTCATTGCAGTAGCAGCAGGTAATGAAGGAAATATCACTGACGGTAATACTTATGGTGTTAAGCCGCTAGCAGAAAATTATGATACAGCCTTGATTGCCAACCCAGCCCTCGATGATAATACCTTGGCTGTTGCCTCTATGGAGAACCTTAAAAAGCATGCTCATGTTTTGAAATTTAAAGATAAAAAATCTGGAACAGAAGTTACAGAAGTCATTAATCTTCATGTTGCCCCAAACGCTTCAAAAACTATTATTGGATTGGCTGTAGATTTGGGAGCAGGAGCTCCTTCGGAATTGTCAAAACATTTTGATTTAAGTGGTAAAATCGCCATGCTTGAAATTCCAGAAGATAATAAATCTAATGGATTTTTAGAAAAAGTACAGGCGATTACTAAGTTAAATCCAGCTGCTATCTTGCTTTACAATAATGCGAAGGTTAAAGATGATTTAGGCAGTCAATTATTAGTTGAATCAGAAGCAGCTAAATTTAATATTGCTCGCATTACCAGAAGCACGTATAACAATATCAAAAATAATAGCAATAAAATTATTACTATTTTAACAGAGCGTCAAGCTATTGATAATAGTTTAGCAGGACAATTATCTTCTTATTCTTCTTGGGGACCTACACCAGACTTACGTCTAAAACCTGAGATTACAGCTCCAGGTGGTCATATTTTCTCAACTGTGGAGGATAATCAATATGCTGATAAATCAGGAACATCAATGGCTGCACCTCAGGTAGCTGGGGCAGCTGCAGTTTTAAAACAATACATTACAGATAAAAAAATTCCTGTTGATAATGCTGCTGATTTTATTAAATTACTCTTGATGAACACTGCACAGCCAATTATCAATAAACAATCAAAAGATGGCAAAACACCTTACTTTGTGCGCCAACAAGGTAGCGGAGCAATGAATCTTGCCAAAGCTCTTGTTACGACAGTCGTTGCAACTGTAACAGGGACTAACGATAATAATGCAGATGGTAAGTTGGAGTTACGTGAATTAAAAGAGAAAAAATTTAAAGCACGCATTCTACTTCGTAACTTTGGAAAAACTAATAAAACGTATATCATCTCATCAGAAGCGATTGCGGACCCAGTTGATGAAAAAGGATTTCGTACGCAAAATTCAGAACACCTAGTATCAAAAAAAGCTGATGCAGTTACAAGGAAAGTTACTGTAGAAGCAGGTAAGACATTAGCTGTTGACCTTGATGTGGATTATTCTGATGCAGAGGCTTTAACTCGCAATAATTTCTTGGAAGGTTATCTTAACTTAAAAGATACTGAAGGTGTAGCCGATTTACACTTACCATTTTTAGGTTTTTACGGTTCATGGACAGAGCAAAAAGCTATTGATGCTTTTGAAGGCATTTCTGAAATTGGTAACGGTGACAAAAAACGTCGCGTTCAATTCTATGTTAATAAAGAAACCAACAAGACCTCATCAACCTTTACAACTAACGGCATGTTGAGTCTTCCAATCTATAACAATACAGTATTTTTCTCTCCTAATAGTCCTTTCTATGACAAAGCAGGAGTTCGTATTGCAGCTTTGCGTAATATGGAGTATGTTCAATATTCTATTATAGATCCAGATACCAATAAAGAAGTTCGTGTACTTGGTAGATCACACGACGTTAGAAAACTTTATCGCCTAGATTATCGTAATAGTTTTGCCATGATGCCAGATTCTATTTGGGATGGTAAGATTAAAGATTAAATTGCAAAAGGGGATAAACAATACATTTATCAAATTAAAGTACAGTTGAATAATAAAGGTGTCGGTGGCGATGGTGTCCAAATTTATCAATACTATATCAAAATGGACAACAATAAACCTTACTTAAGTCCCAAAGATAAGACTACTGTAGAGAAGTTAGAAGATCGCTGGAAAAAAATTACTTTCAAAGTTCAGGATACTGGCATTGGTTTGAAAGACGTTTATCTTCAATCTGTTAAGTATGTTGGTGGTGGCAATAATAATTTAGACCTTATCACACCTCCAGGATTTAAAAAAGAAGATAAAAAAGTTGAAAAACCAAAATTAGACCGTCCACCAGGAATTGATTTACCAGCACCAACTTCAATGAGAAGTTTTGATTATTCAACCCCACCGGGAACTAAGCCAAGCAAACCCAAAGATAGTTTATCAACTCCTCCAGGTTTCCCAGATTTAAACACGCCGCCGGATGAAGCACCAAAGGATAGTAAAAAAGACGCTATTGAAGATAAATCAGGAGCAATTAAATATGCTAAGTCTCTTCAACTTAGCTTTGTTGATGACCCTATTTTAGCTAGCAAAGTAAATGGCAAAATATTACAAGTCGAATCTGATGGCAAATTAGTCATTCCTAGAAATGCTTTGTCAGCTAATCAATTTGATGACACTAGTCTTAAAATTCATCGTAATAATAATCGCAATAAAGAAATTACTATCACAACAGATTATTTTGCAGATACAAAATATGTCAATATCACAGCGGTTGACTATTTGAGCAATACTACTTTTGAGCAATTAGCTACTGGTGAAACAGTAGATTACCATGCCATTGTATTTTCAAGCTTTGCTGCTATTAAAGACAAGGGTGGTAAGATTTATGTTAACGATAAATTGCAAGAAACTTCTCGTATAGCGCTTAAAGATAAATCTGTTAAGATTGGTATTGAATTACCAAATGATGTCAGACATATTGATAGTTTATCTGTTCGTCGTTTGAATGAGGTTAAAACTGTTGATAATATCTTGAAAAATGATGAACAAGACATTAATCTCAGCAAAACTTACCAATTAAAATACAACCCGACAAATCGTCGTCTAGAGTTTACTATTAATAACATTAACTCAAGTTCAGAAATCATGACCACTTTCAAAGATGGAAAGATGCCAGAATTGGTTGAACAAAAAGATGTTTCTTTGGATATAAACGATATGGACATGAGTAAGTTTAAAACTATTCGACTTGGACGAAAGGATTCTGAATTTAAGGGACAACTTATTGCAAAAACTGGAACAGTTGAATTAGATATGTTTTTCAAACAATCTCAAGACCCAGCTTCAATTATTAAAAAAATATACCTTATCCAAAATGGTGTTCCAAATGAATTGAAAAAATTTGACTCTAGTTTTGGTTTAACTGAAAGTCAGATAGATGGATACTATATTTATAAAGATGCAATTAACCTTAAATTTAAATTAACCAGTGGTGCAAGTCTTAAAGTTGTTTATAAAGGGCAAGAAGATCCATATAGTCATCAGAAAGAAGATATGACTAAAAAAGGTGAACAGCTCAGTCATTCAACTCAAGCCAATGAAAATACAGCAAAAGTAACCTTTGCTAATATTGACTGGTCACATTATAGTAAGGTTACTGTGAATGGAAAAGAAGTTGTTAAAGGTAGTGAGTTACCTTTAACTAAAGGATGGACAACATTTGTATTACATAAAACAGAAAATTCATTAAATGTTAAAAGTTTGATTATGGAGACGGGTAGTGTAAGTAAGAAAGTTCAACAACTTCCTTTAAGTCCTAGATTATCTAAAAATAAGCATATGAGGGATATGCTACTTACTATGCAAAAAGATTCAGCGTATTACGAAACAAGTGACAGTCTAGTCCTTCGAATTAATCTCACTGCAGATACTAAACTTAATTTTAATGCTGTTAAAGGAGCGAGTGCTCTTACTGAAAATATGATGATGAGACAGTTTGCAGTTGCTGGACCACAAGATGATCCTGTTAGTGAACATAAATACCCATCAGTATTTCTCTTAACTCCTGCCTTATTGGAAACTGCTAGTGAGGCAACTCTAAATGGTAAGGAAATCACAGCATCTGGTATTATCGGTCACATCAAGGATGGTGATAAAAGCAAGCATGTTGAAGTCAAAATGGTGAATGAAAATGGAGACATGCTAGGAACCCCTGTTATTATTCAAGGTAAAGACTTGACTAATCGAACAAAACCATTAATGAGTGGACGTAGAGTACTTTATGCCGGTAAACAATATGAGTTCCGGGCTAAATTACCACTTAGTCGTTTTAACACTTGGATTAGGGTTGAAGTGGTAACAGAAGCAGGAGAGAAAGCAAGTATTGTTCGTCGCATGTTCTTTGACCAATCAGTTCCAGAGCTTAACACAGCAGTTGCTAAACGTGATTTGACTTCTGATACTGCTCTTATCCACATCGTTGCCAAAGATGACTCTCTAAAACTAAAATTATATCAAGATGATTCATTACTTGAATCTGTTGATAAAACCGGTCTTTATAGTTTTAGAAATGGTGTAGAAATCACTAAAGATATGACAGTACCACTAGAATTTGGAGATAATATTATTAAGTTATCTGCTGTTGACTTATCAAATTATCGTCGTAATGAGACCCTTCATATCTATAGAAACCGTTTTGATGTTAAAGCAAGCCAAATGACAGCTGACAAAGGAGCTAAAGTAACTGTGGATATGTTGATGAAGCACTTAGTTGTTCCAGAAATGGCAGGAGCTTATACATTAACAATCGACGAAGCTCCAAACACAAATGAATCAGGAATGTTAACAAACGCTAAAGTATCGATTCATTATGTAAATGGTGGTGTTGATAAAGTTGATGTTCCGATTAAAGTAGTTGACTTAGAAGCTATTCGTAAAGCTGAAGAAGCACGTAAAGCTGAAGAAGCACGTAAAGCTGAAGAGGGACATAAAACCCAAGAAGCACCTATAGTTGAAGAAGGCTACAAGGTTAATAACGTTCATCAAACTGATACTACAGTTAAAGCGTCTGATTTACCAAAGACTAAGACAGTTTCCGCAGTTCATATGGCTAGAACAGACAATAAACAGATAACTTCACATCAGACACATGTTGAAAAACAAATTAAAAATACATTGCCATCCACTGGTGACAGCAAACGTGGTTATTATATCACTGGAATGGCTATCGTTATGCTGAGTGTATTATTTAGTTTAGCTAAAAAGTTTAAAAGCAAATATTAATGATAAAATAAAATCTATTTAGCAACATTAATTGTGATGGATAAAAGGTTTTATCTCTTAAATCAAAAGTAGTAGCTCATTAGCTACTACTTTTTTGTATAAGTGTAAAAAAGTGAATTCTTAACAAGAATTTAACACCCTACTTGCTATACTAAAAGTGAATAAGAAAGAGAGGTGTCATTTATGCAAAGAAAATCCTATTTAAAATCCATGAGTGTTCTTACTTTAACAGCTTGTCTTATATCAGGATATGTGGTTAAAGATATTGCTATGTTACATGCAGTATCTGCCAGTGAGAAGAAAGCAAATAATGTCAGTCCGAGAGAAAATCTCTACAGGGCTGTCAATGATAATTGGCTAGCCAATACAAAACTCAAACAAGGGCAGACTAGTGTTAATAGTTTTTCAGAAATTGAGGATAAATTAAAGCAACTGTTAGTGTCTGATATGGCTAAAATGGCCTCAGGAAAGATTGAAACAACCAATGATGAACAGAAAAAAATGGTTGCATACTATAAACAAGGTATGGACTTTAAAACAAGAGATAAAAATGGTCTCAAACCTCTAAAACCAGTTTTACAAAAACTTGAAGCAGTCTCTTCAATGAAAGACTTTCAAAGTTTGGCCCATGATTTTGTGATGAGTGGTTTTGTTTTACCATTTGGTTTGACTGTGGAAACCAATGCTCGAGATAATAGCCAAAAGCAATTGGTGCTTCGTCAAGCACCCGCATTACTTGAATCACCTGACCAATATAAGAAGGGCAATAAAGAAGGTGAGGCTAAATTATCAGCTTACCGTACTTCAGCAATGGCTTTGCTTAAACAAGCTGGAAAAAGTAACATTGAAGATAGAAAACTAGTTAAACAAGCTATAGCATTTGATAGACTCTTATCAGAAAAAACGCAAGTTGATCAAAGTAAAATCACAGCTGAAAGTGAGACAGCTGCGGGGCGATATAACCCTGAAAGTATGGAAACGGTTCACAATTACGCCAAGGAATTTGACTTTAAAGAATTGATTGAAAAACTAGTTGGGCCAACGAATAAGGCAGTCAATGTAGAAGATAAAACTTATTTTAAACAGGTTAATGATGTTATAAATAGTAAACAATTAGCCAATATGAAAGCATGGATGATGATTTCTATGCTAGTTGATCAATCAGATTTTCTAGGAGAACAAAATCGTCAAGCAGCGAGTGCTTTTAAGAATGTTGCGTCTGGTTTGACTCAGATTGAATCGAAAGAAAAAATGCTTACACCCAATTAGAATATACTTTTGGCCATATTTTGGGTGATTATTATGGTAAGAAATATTTTGGTGAGGCAGCTAAAAAAGACGTCGAACATATGGCTAAGAAAATCATTAATGTCTATAAAACACGGTTAAAAAACAACACTTGGTTATCAGAAAATACAAAAGCAATGGCCATTAAGAAACTTGATAACATGAGATTAATGATTGGCTATCCAGAAGATTATCCTGATCTTTATCGTCAGTACCAATTTGATAGTAAAGCAAGCTTCTTTGAAAACAATGATAACTACAGAAAATTATCGAACAAGAAAACATTTGAAGAATTTAACCAGTCTAATCAACGTGAACATTGGCAAATGAGTGCCAATGCTGTAAATGCTTATAATGATCCTAATACCAATTCCATAGTCTTTCCAGCAGCGATTTTTCAATCACCACTCTACGATAAAACTAAAACAGTTAGTCAAAATTATGGAGCTATCGGAGCAATTATTGGTCATGAAATTTCACACTCATTTGATATTAATGGTATGAAATATGACGAGAAAGGGAATCTTCACGATTGGTGGACTAAAGAAGATTTAAAACATTATAAGAAAAAAACACAAGCTATGATTGACCAATGGGATGGCCTTAAAGCAGATGGCGGTAAAGTTGATGGTAAATTAACTTTAGCAGAAAATATTGCAGATAATGGTGGTGTTATGGCATCTCTAGAAGCTCTTAAGACTGAAAAAATCCAAACTATAAAGAATTTTTTGAATCATGGGCAAGTATTTGGCGTCAAAAAGCAACCAAAGAACAAAGTAAGTCCTCAATTCAGTCAGATGTTCATGCACCATATGAATTGAGAGCTAACATCCCAGTACGTAATTTCCAAGAATTTTATGATGCCTTTGGTGTTAAAAAAGGCGATTCAATGTATCTAAAACCAGAAAAACGTTTGACACTTTGGTAAAGCTATGTTTTCCAGACAATAAGGAGAATGCATGAAGAATATAACAAAGCTATCAACTGTTGCTTTAAGCCTACTACTTTGTACGGCGTGTGCTGCATCAAACACGTCTACATCTAAAACACAGTCTCATCATCCTAAACAAACTAAACTCACAGATAAGCAAAAAGAAGAACCCAAAAACAAAGAAGCTGCTGATCAAGAGATGCATCCCCAAGGCGCTGTTGATTTGACAAAATATAAGGCAAAACCGGTCAAAGATTATGGTAAAAAAATCGATGTTGGTGATGGCAAGAAAATGAACATTTATGAAACTGGTCAGGGAAAAATTCCAATTGTTTTTATTCCTGGTCAAGCTGAGATTTCGCCACGCTATGCTTATAAGAATTTAATTGAGCGGTTAAGTAAAAAATATAAAATTTATACAGTAGAACCATTAGGCTATGGTCTCAGTGATATTCCTACTAAACCACGTACGCTAGAAAACATTACAAAAGAAATTCACACAGGCCTAAATAAAATTGGAGTTAAAAATTTCTACCTTGCAGCTCACTCACTTGGCGGTATGTATTCTTTAAATTATGCTAAAAATTATCCAGAAGAAGTCAGAGGATTTATTGGTATGGATACCAGTACACCTTGGATGGAAGGGGAACAAAAAACAAAGTATGACCCTGAAAGTGCTAAATGGGCAATGAAATTACCAGATGTTGATGATAAGACTAACGAACAGTATCTGTCAATTGCGAAAAAAATTAACGGCAATAAGTCTCAACGAGATGAAGATGAGCGCTTAGGTGATAATCTTGGTAAATTGAAGAATGTAAAATTCCCTAAAGGGATGCCAACTAAGTATTTTCTTGCTGATCAATCTGTGGAGGGAATCAAGCTACGTCAAGCAGATTTTAAAGGTTTGAAAAATTGGGATCAGCAGCATATTGATTTATCTGAAGATCCAAAAGATGCTTCCGTTGAAATTCTTAAAGGTAGTCACAATATTTTCCAAACACAATATGAACATATGGCTAAAGCTATTGATGGATTTATCCAATCCCATCAAAAGTAATCGTTGAATGAAATACCTAAGTCAAGGAGAAAAAATGAATAAAATAACGAAATTATCAACCGTTGCCCTCGCTTTGATGCTTTGCGTTGGATGTTCTGCCAATAAAGATAATCAAAAAACTAAAACTGAGCAGCCTAAGCAAGAAAAGTCAATCGCTAAGCAAAAACAAGAGAGAGAAGCAGAAAAAGCTATGATTGCTAAAGGTGCTATTGACCTAACTAAATATAAAGCGAAACCAATTGAAGATTACGGACAAAAAATTGATGTCGGTGACGGTAAAAAAATGAACATATATACAATGGGTCAAGGGAAAATTCCGCTAGTAGTCTTCCCTGGTCAAGCTGAAATTTCACCACGTTATGCTTACAAAAACTTGCTTGATAGATTAGGGAAAAAATATAAAATTTATACGGTTGAACCGCTCGGTTATGGGCTTAGTGATATGACAGATAAGCCACGTACGATTGAAAATATTACCAAAGAGATTCATACAGCTCTTGAAAAAGTCGGTGTCAAAAATTTCTATCTTATGGCTCACTCGTTAGGTGGCATATACGGTCTAAATTATGCTAAGACATATTCTAACGATGTCAAAGGTTTCATTGGCATGGATACAAGCACACCAAATATGGAAGGTGATGGCACAACTGGAGAATCTTCAGCTTCAACCTTAAAATGGGCAGAATCCATTCCAGAAGTTGATAAGAAAACCAATGAACAATACTTATCAATCGGTGCTAAAAAATCAGGTAATAAAACAGAGCGCGATAAAGATAGGCGTGTTAGTGACAATCTTCATAAAATGGAAAAAGTTAAGTTCCCTAAAGGTATGCCAGCTAAGTATTTCTTAGCTAATGAGTCAGCAGAAGATATAAAAATGCGTAAAAAAATATTCCCTAAGCTTAAAAGCTGGGAACAACAACATATTGACTTATCTGAAGATCCAAAAGACGTTTCTGTTGAGACACTAGATGCTAGCCACTTGATTTATCATACGCAATATAAACATATGGCGAAGGCTATTGACGAGTGGATTCAATCGCATGAAAAATAATTATTCCCCCCAATTATTTTACTAAGGAGAAAAGATGAATAAAATAACGACATTATCAACCATCGCCCTGACTTTAATGCTTTGCGTTGGATGTTCTGCCAATAAAGATAATCAAAAAACTAAAACTGAGGATCCTAAGCAAGAAAACGTAACTGCAAATCCGAAGGAAGACAAGGCAACAGCAGCCAAGCGAATGAAGTTAACGAAAGAACTTGAAAAATATAATAAAGGCACAGAGAGCTTTATTAGTAACAAACAATATCAAAAATATATCAAAACACCTATCAAAGAATATGGTCAAAAGGTTGAAGTCAAAGGCAAGAAGATGAATGTCTATACTGTTGGAGAAGGTAAAGTACCAATTGTCTTTATTCCTGGTCAAGGGACGGTGACTGCCAAACATCAGTACCATAATTTGATTAGTAATTTAAGTAAAACTCATAAGGTTGTGGTAGTTGAGCCATTTGGTTCAGGTTTAAGTGATGTCATTGACCAACCACGAAATCTAGCTAATATTACCTCAGATATCCACGAAGCTTTACAAAAAGTTGGTATTACCGGAAAATATGTAATTGCCTCTCATTCAATTGGTGGTGTTTATGCCCTTAAATACATCAGTACTTATCCAAAGGAAGTGCTAGGATTAATAGGTTTAGATACATCAACGCCGGGTATGGAAGGTGGTAAGCAAGTTGATTTCGCTGCTCCAGTGTTAAAAGAATTACCTAAAATTCCTAAAGTATCCGACGATATTAATGCACAATTTTTTGCTATTGGACATAAGATACTTAATAATTCTAATATGAAAGAAGAAGCGAAGAATTCTTCTAATATGATTAACGAAAGTGCCAACTATAAGATTCCAAAGGGAATTCCTGCTATGTATTTATTAGCACGTGAAAGTGACTTAGGGCTTCAATTACGTAGTTTAGATATACCAATTAAAGGCAGTTGGCAAGAGCAACATAAGGAGTTATCAGAAGATCCAAAAGAAGTCTCTATTCATACACTAGACGGAACTCACCAAATTTATGATACTAACCTTAAAGAAGTAATTGATTATACTAACCAATTTATGAAAACATTTGAGAAATAATTGTTTTTAGAAACAGTGCTATAAAATCACTAATTGATAGATAACGTAGAAGTCGATAGAGAATATCTAACGACTTCTATCGTTATTCTAGAGATTATTAAGATAGAAAAAGGAGGGAAAATAGTGAACCTATGGACATTAAGTTTAGCTTATTTGAAACGTCAAAAAATGAAAACAGTAACCTTGTTCTTAGTTTTTCTAACTATAGGCACATGTTTAATCAGTCTGATGAGTATTCAGCATTCTTTGGAAAAAAATATCCTAACAAAACAAGGGAAAAGCATTTATTTAACCTCCAAAGAAAAGGCTTATTGGCCTGAACAAGCATACGAAGCTTTGAAAAAAGCAAAAATGGTTGAGTCAGTAGAGGCAAGTTTAAGCATTGATGTTGGTAGCCGTTTAAAATCTGTATCACCATATAACTCTTCTAAAGAAGAGAATCAAGTTACATTAGCAGGTTATCAAAGTACAGAAGATTTACGAGCTTTTCAGACAAAAGCATTGGTCTTAAAGAAAGGAAGCCATTTAGCGGCCGATAATACAAAACAAGTACTAGTTCCATTGAAGTTAGCACAAAAGAATCATTTAAGTGTGGGTAACAAATTGAGATTAGGCAAAGAAAATGTTACTATTGCAGGAATTTATGATGCGAATAGTGCTAAGTCTAAAAATACTTTTAATCCCAATATTGATAATACATTGATTGCTCAGGCAACATTGGTTAGGAAGATTAGTAAACAAAAAGGTTATCAGACGGTTGCAGTGCGCTTAAGTGATAAACGTTTAGTGGATACAGTTATCCAAAACATCAAACAATGGCCGCTTGATTTCGGGAAATTAGATGTTCAAACAGCTAAAGAGTTTTATGGAGATTCTTATCGTAATATCGAGACATTGCATCGTCTAGTGGGACGAATCATTCTTATTGTTAGTCTCGTGGCGATGGCAATATTAGTTGTCATGCTAACATTTTGGATTAATAACCGCATTAAAGAGACGGGAATTTTACTCGCTATCGGAAAAACTAAGTTTGAAATCATAGGTCATTATCTGATAGAAGTACTGTTAGTAGCAGGTGCTGCCTTCACACTATCTATTATTGGTGGTGTCTTTCTTGGAAAAACATTTGCAGCTGGCCTTTTATCACAAGTTAATGGTGGTGTGAGTTCACAAATTGTACAAAATAGTAGTCTAATTATTGATAGAATTGATAACCTCGCTGTTTCTGTTGGAGTAATGGATGTCTTTAGACTCTATGCTCAGGGTGCTTTAATTTGCTTATTTGCAGTTGTATTATCTAGTTATTCTATTCTTAAACTACAACCAAAGCAAATATTGTCACGAATGTCATAGGAGGTTAATATGAATTTATTTAAACGTTCCTTTTTATATGTTAGCCGTAAAAAGCGTAAGAGTATCACTTTATTCGTATGTTTATGGCTAGTTGCTTCTACATTAATTAGCGGTATTGCGGTAAAAAATGCTGGTCTTACTGCTAAGAAGACATTTTCAAGGCAAACTGGATCAATTTTGCATATTTCATCGGATAGTACTGACCTTGTTGGTGATGGTTACGGATCTGGAGAAATCCCTGAAAAAGCAATAGTTAACATAGCAAGTAATCCAAATGTTAAGCGCGTTAATAATAATTTGATGGCTTATGCTGGACTAACCTCGGAAAAAATGGTTACATGACCAAATGATAAAGAACAATATAAAGAACAAGTTTTACAAGTTCATGGTAATAGTTACTCCGATACAGATCCTAAATACACAGCGGGGATGATTTCTCTTAAGGGAGGGTGACATATCACGCCGAAAGATCAGCGAGTTATAATTGTTCATCAGGCTTTTGCGAAGACAAATCATCTTAAAGTTGGCGATAAGTTAATGTTTTCAAAAGACCCCGTTAGAAACAGTAAGGATAAAACATTAGTTGAAGCAACTATTGTTGGCATATATAAAGGTAAAACGGTACAAAAATCAAATTACCCTTATGAGATGCTAGAAAATACAGCCTTTTCAGATACGCAATTGATTAAGGATTTATACGGCTATTCTAAAGGTAAGGCCTTTTATCGCCAAACAACTGTATATCCTAAAAAGAATGCTGATATAGAAACTCTTAAAAGTTTTATCAAAAAACAATCCTATTGATTGGAATAAATACCAACTGACAATTACAGCAACCTTGCTAACAAGTTATGCAAAAAGTATAGATGTCTTGAATCAATTAATTACTTCTCTACAAGGCGGCATGTTAGTAGTATCTATTATCCTAGTGATGATGGCTCTGCTATTCTGGATTGGTGGTAGAACCCATGAGACAGGTATTTTATTAGCTATTGGTAAGTCTAAAGCAATTATCATTGTCAGTACGCAGTAGAAGTACTAATGATTGCTATTCCAGCCTTTGCTTTATCAGTACTTATCAGTCAATTTATTGGTCAAAAATTAGCAGACTCCTTAGTGTATCAGGCCTCTAGAACTGTCAGAGCAGACTTTATGAAAGGGTTTGGGAATATGCAGCTTGGGGCTGATAGTGATACAGATATGTTTATGCAAACGATTAAGACGTTAAATGTACAAGTGAAGCCTGAGGAAGTCTGGTTAGTAATTCTAGTTGGTTTAGCAATCGTCTTATTTGCTATTATTACTACTAGTTTAATTATTGCTCGCTACAAACCAAGGGGAATCTTATCAAAACTGTCCTAAAGTGCCATAAGTATACCGACCAATAGTGACATCTATATTAACGGTTAAAATGAATATGCTCTGCTATTGAATACATAGCTCAAGAAAGAGAAATCTATGCTCGAATTAAAAAATATTGCTTATCGTTATAAGGGGAACGACAATAAAACATTAGAAAATATCAATTATAGTTTTCAGTCAGGGGTATTTTATACTATATTAGGGAATTCTGGTTCAGGGAAAACAACCCTTCTATCCTTGATGGCAGGTCTTGATTCGCCTACTGAGGGACAAGTATTATTTAACAAAAAAGATATTAAAGAAGCAGGTTATGCTCAGCATCGCAAAAAGAATATAGCTTTGGTCTTTCAAAATTATAACCTTTTAGACTATCTAACCCCATTGGAAAATGTTCAGTTGGTAAAACCTACTGCAGATAAACAATTATTGTTGGATTTAGGTTTAAAAGAAGATATGTTAACGCGAAATATCTTGAGATTATCAGGAGGGCAACAACAACGTGTAGCTATTGCGAGAGCTTTGGTTGTAGGAACACCAGCTATTTTACTTGATGAACCTACGGGGAATTTAGATTTTGACATTGCGCGTGATATTACGATGCGTCTTAAAGATTTTGCGCATAAGGAAAAACGATGTGTTATTATGGTGACACATAGTAGAGAGATCGCTCATATGGCTGATACTGCTTTACAATTGATAGGAGATAACTTAAAAGAATTATCAAAAGAAAGTATAGCACAGTCTATATTACAACAAAGGAATTTATAATAAAAAAATACCTCCCTTTCTTAAATAATAAAAGAGGAGGTATTTTTTAGAAATGGTTATTTATTATCAGAAAAGGCTCGCTCTGCCATTTGTTGAATTTTAATTGTAGAGTTATTCTGATAAACGACACCATTAACCAGTGCACCATGCGCATATAAACCTGGCATTGGACCATATTTTGGAGACAAAACTTGTGCATTTTCAGTTAAAATAGTAATCCCTCCTTGATCGTCAATTTGACAAAATTCTTGATTGATGAGCGATTTTAGAAGTGGATTGGCTTTTGTCCAGTTTTTAGTGTTTAACTGGTAACCAGTAGCGTTAATGACGCGATCGACAGATATATGATTTTGTTTTTCTTTTTCTATTGAAAATCCTTCGTCATTTTTTGTAATTGTCTTGACGTTATTGATCAGAGAAAAAGTCCCTTTTTGTGCAGCTTTCAAAATTACTTTAGCAGATTCATCAGGCATAGGATTTCGCAAGTTAATAATCGCTTTTCCATAGAGTGCTTTATACTCTTTCTTATCTGATAATGACATGAGTGGCCAAAGGTCAGTTAACCAGACAGTGATTCGTGAAGCTAATTGTTGTAATAGATAGAGTTGCTTAGGGTATTTAAAGGCTAACTTGAGACCATCAATTCCTGGGGATAAAAAAGTTTCTGTTGTATTTTTCCAGTTTTTAAAGCCAAGATGCTCCAATTCGCCAGACATCAAATCATTAAAATCGGCAATAGTGAAGGTTTTTGAAGGATGTGATAGAAATGCTTTAAGGTTATCATTGGTAAAAAAGTGCCAAGTAAGTGGTAAATCATTAACAATACGGACGCTAGGGAAGTAGTTGGTTATTGAAAATGCTTTAACAGAAGATTGTGTATTGAGTAGCAACCATTTTATAACATCAATTGCAGCTAGACCAGTCCCGATGATAGCAACTGTTTTTCCCTTCCAATTTTCCTGAGCCAAGTATTTGATAGGATAAGGGTCTTTGATATAATCGGTCTTCCCTTCCAAATGATAAGGTTCTATAACAGGCAGAGCACCACAAGCTAAGTGTAATTCATCAAATGTGACAGGAAAAAGCTTATCTTGAATATAGACTTGCCATTGTTGCTCATCTGATAAATAGTTTAGTTTATCCACTCTTGTTTTAATAACCGTGACAGGGAGTTTATCTAAAAGTAACTTAGTTCTTTCTGAAAGGTATTGTCCGTAAAGTGTCCTTGATACATAGGTTAGATTTGTGTCATAGTAATTTTCTTCTAACCAATCCATGAAGTCAGACATATGGCGATAATCAAATGAAATATCGTTGATTGGGGAATTGATTAAAGCTGAGTCAACGTCTTCTTGAAAAGGAATTCCTCGTCCAAAGTGGACAGTATCATCAAAACAAAAAATAGCTAACTGTTTTAACTCTTTCTCTTTTTTACGAGAAAGTGCTAGTAGAACAGCTAAACCACTAACTCCCATACCTATAATACCAATTGTTTTTTTCACATAACAAGCCTCCTTACCACTATCATAGCATAAATTTTGATTTAAGTTAGGGGATGAACAAAGCTATTATTTGCAGATTTTCTAATTTAATGAGTAAATTAAATTTAAAGTAATATTAAATTAATATAAGATTAAATAAATGATTGACATGCTTAAATAATAGGCATATGATATGGTTGTGACAAAAGGAGAGCAATTAGCTAAAACGGATATCAATATGGTAGACGCTTGTTTAATGTAATTAGAAAGAGGTAAAGCTTATGAAAAGATTACATAAACTGTTTATAACCGTAATTGCTACATTAGGTATGTTGGGGGTAATGACCTTTGGTCTTCCAACGCAGCCGCAAAACGTAACGCCGATAGTACATGCTGATGTCAATTCATCTGTTGATACGAGCCAGGAATTTCAAAATAATTTAAAAAATGCTATTGGTAACCTACCATTTCAATATGTTAATGGTATTTATGAATTAAATAATAATCAGACAAATTTAAATGCTGATGTCAATGTTAAAGCGTATGTTCAAAATACAATTGACAATCAACAAAGACTATCAACTGCTAATGCAATGCTTGATAGAACCATTCGTCAATATCAAAATCGCAGAGATACCACTCTTCCCGATGCAAATTGGAAACCATTAGGTTGGCATCAAGTAGCTACTAATGACCATTATGGACATGCAGTCGACAAGGGGCATTTAATTGCCTATGCTTTAGCTGGAAATTTCAAAGGTTGGGATGCTTCCGTGTCAAATCCTCAAAATGTTGTCACACAAACAGCTCATTCCAACCAATCAAATCAAAAAATCAATCGTGGACAAAATTATTATGAAAGCTTAGTTCGTAAGGCGGTTGACCAAAACAAACGTGTTCGTTACCGTGTAACTCCATTGTACCGTAATGATACTGATTTAGTTCCATTTGCAATGCACCTAGAAGCTAAATCACAAGATGGCACATTAGAATTTAATGTTGCTATTCCAAACACACAAGCATCATACACTATGGATTATGCAACAGGAGAAATAACACTAAATTAATAAAAGAGCAACTAATTGCTCTTTTTTTGTTGTCATTCTTAGTGATTAATAGTGTTAAATAGAAATTTTTGGATACATTACTTAGTGTTCCGATATGATTTGACACCAGAAATAAGGACAGGAATTAAGGTAACAAATACAATTCCCAAGATAATAAGCGAGAAGTGCTGCTTCACAAAAGGAATATTACCAAAGAGAAAACCAGAACCTGTTGCAATAACTGACCAAGATAATGCTGCAATGAAGGCGCGTTTGATAAATACTTTTGGAGGGAGCTGACTAATACCTGCTACAAAAGGAACAAAGGTTCTGATAATAGGGATATAGCGCCCTAAAATGATGGCAGCAGTACCTTTTTTCTCAAAATAAAGCTCAGCATCTCGGATATTTTTTTCTTTAATGAAACGACGAAAGAAAGGATGTTTGATAAAACGGTAACCAAATGTACGACCAATCAAGAAGTTGCAACTATCACCAATAAATGCTGCAATAAAGAAAATAATAAGAAAAGTTACAATATTGAAGGACATTTTTGGATTTGCAGCAAGGGCTCCAGCAGCAAATAATAAACTATCACCTGGTAAAAATGGAAAGATGACAGCCCCAGTTTCAACGAAAATAACGAGGAAGAGCAATAGATAGGTCCAATTACCAACAGTGTTAGCCATAGCATAGATATGAGTATCAATATGTAAAATAAAATCGATTAAAAACATAGGAGTCTCCTTTATTGATCAACTAAAGTGCAGAGACTTGGATGATAACTATCTTGTTTATAAGGCCTCTTACAAAGCCTATTTTATCAGAAAATTTTTAATAAGAGGTAAAATAAGTTTACTTATTAATTTAGAATTATTCTAAAGAGCTTTTTTTTGATTTTTATGTTAGACTTAATTATAATGATTATAAATAAGAAATAAAGGAGCTTAACAATGTCCTATTTAACCTTTAAACACGTTGATTTTAAAACGGATGATAAGTTGGTTTTAAATGATATCAACTTTGCAATTGATGAAGGTGATTTTGTTTCTATTGTAGGGCCATCTGGAAGTGGTAAGAGTACTGTATTAAAATTAGCCAGTGGTTTAATGAGTCCTACTGCAGGTCATATTTTCTTTGATGGAAAAGATTTGAACCAATTAGAACCG
The DNA here is from genome assembly GCF_003812685.1 of Streptococcus sp. FDAARGOS_520. Lineage (NCBI taxonomy): Bacteria > Bacillati > Bacillota > Bacilli > Lactobacillales > Streptococcaceae > Streptococcus > Streptococcus sp. FDAARGOS_520. Next base: position 1,664,382 of record NZ_CP033810.1, read on the forward strand.
ATTGAAAGTCGAAAAATGATTTCTTACTGTTTTCAAACGCCACATTTATTTGGTAATACAGTGGAAGACAATATTAGTTTTCCTTACCACATTCGACACGAAAAAGTAGATTATAGACGCGTTGATGATTTATTTCAACGTTTTGAAATGGACCAGTCTTACCTGAAACAGGATGTCAAAAAACTATCAGGAGGAGAAAAGCAACGTATTGCTCTGATTAGGCAATTATTGTTTGAACCTAAAGTTTTACTCTTAGATGAAGTTACTTCGGCTTTAGACAATCATAATAAAGCTATTGTTGAAAAGGTTATTAAATCATTACATGACAAAGGAATAACGATTTTGTGGATTACGCATGATGAGGAACAGAGTCGTCGATTTGCCAATAAAGTCTTAAAAGTTGTCAATGGTAGTATTGAAGCAATGGAGGTTATAAAATGAGCGGTGCAAATTCTATTTCTTTAATGTCATTACTAATGGCATCGTCATTAGTTTTGATTACTTTATTTTTTTCTTACTGGCAAAAGTTAAACCTAGAAAAAGAAGTGATTATTAGCGCTATCCGAGCAGTGATTCAATTATTAGCAGTGGGTTTTTTGCTAGACTATATATTTGGTTATCAAAATCCTATTTTCACAGCTCTTTTAATGCTATTCATGATTATTAATGCTTCTTATAACGCAGCTAAGCGTGGTAAAGGGATTAATAAAGGGTTTGTTATTTCATTTATAGCTATTGGGTCAGGGACTATAATCACTTTATCTGTCTTGATTTTTTCAGGAATTTTAAAATTTGTTCCGAATCAAATGATTCCTGTAGGTGGTATGATTATTAGTAATTCTATGGTAGCAATCGGTTTGTGCTATAAACAATTATTGTCCGAATTTAGAAGTAAACAAGAGGAAGTGGAGACAAAATTAGCTTTAGGAGCAGATATTTTGCCAGCTTCGATTGATATTATTCGTGATGTTATCAAAACTGGTATGGTACCTACAATTGATTCAGCTAAAACACTTGGGATTGTATCTTTGCCAGGGATGATGACAGGGTTAATTCTTGCTGGAACTTCACCTATCCAAGCGGTTAAATACCAAATGATGGTGACGTTTATGCTATTAGCAACGACTTCGATAGCTTCTTTTGTAGCTACTTATTTGGCTTATAAAATTTTCTTTAATAATCGTAAGCAATTAGTAGTAACAAAAGATTGATTCATTTTAATAAACAGTATGTTAGTCTGGTAAGTATAGTCCAGGCTTTTTTGGTATCTTAATCTTATTTTTGATCGAAAATTGACCAAGTTATTGAGTCGATTACGTTTAAATGCTACTATTTAATAGAAATTGTTGTAGGGATTATCAAAAGGAGGAAGAAATGATTTTAAAAATTTGTCGTGCAGCATATAGTTTACAATGGGGAGGTGTTTACCAATTAGCTTTGCTGGATTATCCTCGAATTAAGGCGTTTGAATTGGAAAGGATAGGAGCTTTCATAGCTTACGAGAAACAATATAAAAGAAAAACTGAGATACAATGTGACGATAAACATCTCCTCGCAAAAATTGTTCATTTTTTAAAATACAATAGTTTTACTTTTCCCTATATTCCCAAATATAGAGAAGCGGCAGCTACTTTTAATGAGGATGGTATTAGTTTAACTTCTGATTTTTTAAGCCATACATGTACGATTGAAACTGCAAAACTAATTTTTAAAGAAGGTAAAATCTTATCAGCAGTTAAAGCCTTTAATAAGCCTGCTGAAGTACTGGTAAAAGATAAGAGGAATGCTGCTGGAGACCCTAAAGATTACTTTGACTATGTGATGTTGAACTGGTCAAATACCAATTCTGGTTATCGTTTAGTAATGGAAAGATTGTTAGGCAAAGCACCATCTGAACAGGAGTTAACAGTAGGTTTTAAGCCAGGGGTCAGTTTTCATTTTACTTATCAAGATATCATCAATCATCCTGATTCTATTTTTGATGGTTATCATCCTGCTAAAATTAAAAATCAGCTTTCTTTAGCAGAACATTTAGTTGCATGTGTTATCCCAAAACATTATCAAGAAGATTATCAAAGCCTTGTGCCCAATGACTTGAAACACAGGGTTTATTATTTAGATTACTGTAACGAAACACTTTATGAGTGGAATCAAAAAGTTTATGATTTTCTTTGTCATTTGGAAAATAAATAAAACCAAAAAGTTTAAAACTTTTTGGTTTAACTGCTATTAATTGGTCTTTAAAAGACTTAAAAATTCTTCAATCATAGGACTAAAAGAAGTATCATTTCGGTAAGCAATACCAATCGGATAAAAATTATTTTTATCCTTAAGTGGGACCCAGCATAAATCTTGAACTTGGCTAATGCTTTCAAATTCACTTGGTAAAATAGTGACTGCATTGAGGTCTTGTAAACTATGAATAAGAACTTCCCAGTCATTGTGTTTAAAGACGATATGGGGGTCAAATCCTAAAGCACGACATTTACGAGGCAACATCTCTCCTAGCATATAATGTTCGTTGAGTGAGGCAACTTTATAATCTCTTAAATCATTAAGTTCAATTTCAGGAAGTGTTGCAAGAGGATGCGATTTTGGCATGACAATGCTTACTTTATATCCTTTAGTTGAGGTTTGCAGTGGTTCGATAGTGATATCATTGCGGGTACTTGGAAAGGACAATAAGCCAATATCGATCTTTCCTTTTGCTAACAATTCTTGTAATTTACGGGAACCATCTTGAATCAAAGATACTTCAACATTTGAATGTGTAGCCATAAAAGTTGAAATCTGTTTCATAAATTGAATAGCAAAAAGAGAAGTAAGCCCTACACGGATACCTTCCTTTTTTTCTTGATTTAATTGCTGGATCTCCGTAACCATTTGATTAACATTAGTCATCAACAATTGTCCTTTCTCATAGAGAATTTCTCCTGCTTCAGTTAAAGCGAGTTGACGACCATTTTGTAAGAATAAAATAGTATTTAATTCTGCTTCTAATTTTTTAATGGATTGTGAAAGTGTAGGTTGGGTCACAAAAAGACTTTTTGCAGCGCGTGAATAATTTTTTGCTTCTGCAACAGCAATAAAGTAAGTAAGTTGTCTAATATCCATAATATCTGTCCTTTTTTCTTAGTAATAGTATAGCACAAGTCTATCAATCTGACCTTTATGATTATTTCCACAATAATATTAGTAAAAGCTATACTTATATAATTTTTTCCAATTTTCCTTTTGCAAATAGCTATGATATAGTTAATATAGTTAGTGAAATCACAAACAATCATTATTAGTAGGAGGCATCTTATGTCGGATGTTGTCGAAAAACAAACAACTAAATCGTTTATAATGAACGTATTAAATGGTTTAGCTTTAGGGACTGTTATTGTCTTGATACCAGGAGCAATCCTTGGAGAATTAATGAAAGCTTTACTGCCAATGTGGAGCGGCTTTGCAACTTTAATCGCTGCAACAGCAGTTGCAACAAGTATGATGGGGCTTGTTATTGGTATTATGGTTGGTCTCAATTTTAAATTTAATCCCATTCAATCAGCATCACTAGGATTAGCGGTTATGTTTGCAGGTGGAGCTGCAACCTTCCTTAAAGGCGCTATTATGCTAAAAGGAACAGGCGATATCATTAACATGGGAATTACTGCTGCCTTAGGTGTCCTTTTGATCCAATTTTTATCTGACAAGACGAAATCATTCACTTTGATTGTCATTCCAACAGTAACACTCTTACTAGTTGGAGGAGTAGGTCATGTGTTATTACCTTATGTCAAAATGATTACCACCATGATTGGACAAGGGATTGCTTCATTACTTGGTTTACAACCTGTTTTGATGTCAATTTTAATTGCGATGATTTTCTGTTTCTTGATCGTATCTCCAATCACAACAGTTGGGATTGCTTTGGCAATTAGTTTGTCCGGAATTGGTTCTGGTGCTGCTAATTTAGGTATCTGTGCTGCTAGTTTTGGGCTTTGTATGGCTGGGTGGTCAGTCAATTCTAAGGGGACAGCCTTAGCGCATGTTTTAGGGTCTCCTAAGATTTCGATGGCTAATGTATTAGCAAAACCGAAGATTATGCTACCTATGATATCTTCAGCAGCAATACTAGGAATTCTCGGAGCTCTCTTTAATATTCAAGGAACACCAGCTAGTGCAGGTTTTGGTATCAGTGGTTTGATTGGACCGATTAATGCTCTTAATTTAGCAAAAGGTGGATGGTCAGTTATGAATATGTTATTGATAATTATAATATTTGTTGCTGCACCAATTATATTGAATTTTATTTTTAATTACCTCTTTATAAAAGTACTTAAAATTATTGATCCAATGGACTATAAATTAGATATTTAAGGAGATATTAGTGATGAAACTCAAAGTATTTAATGTTAGAGAAGAAGAAGCAACATTAGCACAAGATTGGGCAAACCGAAATCATGTGGAACTTTCTATGAGTGAAGGACCTTTGACATTGGAAACTGTTAATGAGGTAGAAGGTTTTGATGGGATTGCTAATGCACAGATTGAGCCTTTAGATGATGCTATTTATCCTCTTCTCAAAGAAATGGGAATTAAGCAAATCGCTCAGCGCAGTGCTGGTGTTGATATGTATAATCTTGAGTTAGCTAAGCAACATGGTATTATCATTAGCAATGTGCCAAGTTACTCACCGGAGTCTATTGCAGAATTTACAGTGACAATCGCTCTTAACCTTATTCGAAAAGTTGAGCTTATTAGAGCTAATGTTCGTGAACAGAATTTTTCATGGACCTTGCCAATTCGAGGACGAGTCCTAGGTAACATGACTGTGGCTATAATAGGAACTGGTCGCATTGGTCTAGCGACTGCTAAAATTTTTAAAGGGTTCGGATGTCGTGTTATTGGTTATGATATTTACCATAATCCAATGGCAGATGGTATCCTTGAGTATGTCAATTCGGTAGAAGAAGCTGTTGAAGAAGCTGATCTTGTGTCCTTACATATGCCACCAACTGCTGAAAATACGCATCTATTTAATTTAGATATGTTTAAACAGTTTAAAAAAGGTGCTATTTTAATGAATATGGCACGTGGAGCATTGGTGGAAACCAAAGATCTTCTTGAGGCTTTAGATCAAGGGCTTTTGGAGGGAGCTGGTATTGATACTTATGAATTTGAGGGGCCATATATACCTAAAAATTGTCAAGGTCAAGACATTTCAGACAAGGATTTCCTAAGACTGATTAACCATCCGAAAGTAATATACACTCCTCATGCGGCTTATTATACAGATGAAGCGGTCAAAAATCTAGTAGAGGGTGCCTTAAATGCTTGTGTAGAAGTGATTGAAACGGGAACAACTACTACGAAAGTCAACTAAAAGATGCTTAGGCATCTTTTTTTGTGGGGTAACAAAACATATGATGATCATGACCTTTAAAGCAAAAAAACATCTTATGTATTTATAGCTGGAAAGTCTTTTTTATAATAAAAAAAGATATTTTTTATAAAAATATTGAAAAAACATCAGATGAATAGTATTATTTAATCATAAAAGCGTTTACAAAATACAAGGAGGGTTCTCTCATGGAGAAAACAATGGATATGGAACAACGTGAAGAAGTTGTATCTTATAACCGAGCGAAAGTATGGCAGTTAGTTATGTTTGCCATGAACAATGCTTCTACAAATATATACTTATTTACGTTTATGTTTGTTACCTATTTCTCAACTGGCGTTCTTGGCTCGGCAGCCATTTTTGTCAGTCAAATTATGGGTTATATCCGTATTTTTGATGGTTTTATTGATCCAGCTATTGGTATTATGATTGATAAAACTGATACAAAATTTGGTAAGTATCGTCCTATTTTGATTATTGGGAACGTTATTACGGCTTTGTCATTGATTTTTCTTCTTGCATTGAGAGGTGTCGATGAAAATATTCGTTTCCCATTATTTATCCTTGTTCTAATTATCCATAAAATTGGATACTCAATGCAACAGACAATAACTAAAGCAGGGCAAACAGCACTGACAAATGACCCTAAGCAACGTCCTATTTTTAATATCGTTGATGCAGTTATGACAACATCATTAATGACAGGCGGTCAGTTTGTCGTTTCAGTTTTCTTAGTACCAAAATTTGGTAATTTTACACCTCAATTCTTCAATGTCCTTATTTTTGGAACAATTCTTATTTCAGCTATTTTAGCAATCGTTGCAATTATTGGGATTTGGGCAAAAGACAGAAAAGAATTCTTTGGTTTAGGAGAGAATACCCAAAAGACTGCTCTAAAAGATTACTGGAAGGTGTTGAAAGGAAATAAACCGCTTCAGATATTATCCATTGCTGCAGCTTTGGTAAAATTTGCCATCCAATTCTTTGGCGATTCCGTTGTTATGGTGCTATTGTTTGGTATTTTATTTGGTAATTATGCTTTATCAGGACAATTCTCACTTCTTTTCATTGTTCCTGGTGTTATTATTAATATTTTGTTCTCAACAATTGCTCGTAAAAAAGGTCTTCGTTTTTCATATGTCAGAGCAATTCAGATCGGTATGATTGGTTTACTTGCTTTTGGTGCAGTTCTTTACGTTGGTAAGCCTGGTGACCTTAGTTTAACAAGCCTAAATCTTTATACTATTTTATTTATCGTTACTAATATTATTGCGAGATACGCTTCACAAGCACCTGCTAGTTTAGTATTGACTATGGGAGCAGATATTTCTGACTATGAAACTTCTGAATCCGGTCGTTATGTATCAGGAATGATTGGAACTATCTTCTCCTTAACAGATTCGATTGCTTCTTCATTTGCTCCTATGGTAGTAGGTTTTGTGTTAGCAGGAATTGGATTTTCAAAATCATTTCCAACTATCGAAACACCACTGCCCCCTGATTTAAAAATGGCAGCTATTAGTATCCTTGTGGCCATTCCATTTATAGCTTTGTCTATAGCTCTTCTTTTAATGAAATTTTACAAACTAGATAAAGAAGAAATGGTTCGTATTCAAGAGAAGATTCAAGTTATGAAAGCAGCAACTACTAAGGAACGTGCTAAAGATATTGCTCGTAATGTTCCTTTGACAGATATGGATTATGTTGATGTAACAAAATATCCTATTGATAAAGATTAAAAAGTTTAGCTGCTCTTCAATAGAGCAGCTATTTTGTTAAATAAGAGCTACCATTGGAGGATTCTTATGGCAAAAATTATTTCATTAGGTGAGGTTCTTTTGCGATTATCTCCACCTCAATATCACACACTGATGCAGGCTAATCACCTAAAATGCCAATTCGGTGGTTCAGAACTTAATGTCTTAGCAAGCCTTGCTCAACTAGGTTACCATGTAGGATTGGTCTCAGCTTTGCCTGATAATGATTTGGGCAAGATGGCAAGTCAATTTATATTGTCACAGCAAATTAGTCCAGCTGCTATAATTAAAAAAGAAGGACGACTAGGAATTTATTACTATGAACAAGGATTTTCGGTAAGAACAAATAAGGTTATCTACGATCGTAACTATTCATCTTTTTGGGAAAGTACCTTGAGTGATTATGATTTTACTTCTATTTTTAAGGGAGTGGATTGGTTTCATGTTTCTGGAATTACTCCAGCACTAACCAAGGACTTATATGAGGTGACTCGGTTCCTTATGACAAAAGCTAAAGAAGGAGGTGTAAAAGTATCGATTGATCTCAATTTTCGTGAGAGTTTATGGTCATCTTTTCAAGAGGCACGTGAGCAATTATCGCCACTATTAGGATTATTAGATGTTTGCTTTGGCTTAGAGCCGATTTATTTAGCTGGCGAAAGTGAAGATTTAAAAGATGAGTTGGGCTTATCCAGACCTTACCTTGATATTGAATTACTTGAAAAGATAACCCAAAAGATTGTCCAAGAATATGGGTTAGACTATATTGCCTTTACTCAAAGGGAAATGGAATATACTAATCAGTATATGTTAAAATCATATTTGTATCATAATAATATGTTATATCAAACTGATAAAACTGGCGTTGAAGTATTAGATCGTGTGGGGACAGGAGATGCCTTTGCTGCAGGTTTAATTCATGCGCTTCTGGAAAAAGAAACTCCTCAAAGGGCCTTAGAAATAGCTATGGCTACATTTAAATACAAACATACCATTCAAGGAGATATCAATATCATGACACGAGATGATATTGCTTACCTCATTGAAAAAGAAACAAATGATATTAAACGATAGTGTAAAAGGAGAGTGTATGTTATATCCATTATTGACAAAAACAAGAAATACTTATGATTTAGGCGGTATTTGGAACTTTAAATTAGGAGAACATAATCCAAATGAATTACTACCTTCAGATGAAGTCATGGTTATCCCGACTTCATTTAATGATTTGATGGTAAGTAAAGAAAAACGTGATTATATAGGTGATTTTTGGTATGAAAAAGTCATTGAAGTACCTAAAGTATCAGAGGATGAAGAGATGGTGCTGCGTTTTGGCTCAGTGACACATCAAGCTAAAATTTATGTTGACGGTGTATTGGTAGGAGAGCATAAGGGAGGTTTTACTCCTTTTGAAGTTCTTGTTCCTGAATGTAAGTATAATAATGAGAAAATTAAGGTATCAATTTGTGCTAATAACGTTTTAGACTATACCACGCTTCCGGTCGGAAATTATAGTGAAATCATTCAAGAAGATGGTAGCATTAAGAAGAAAGTACGTGAGAATTTTGATTTCTTCAATTATGCAGGTGTGCATCGTCCTCTTAAGTTGATGATACGTCCTAAAAATCATATTTTTGATATTACAATTACAAGTCGTCTATCAGATGATTTACAGTCAGCAGATTTACATTTTTTAGTGGAGACTAATCAAAAGGTTGACGAAGTTAGAATTAGCGTTTTTGATGAAGATAACAAACTAGTGGGTGAAACGAAGGATAGCAGATTATTTCTTAGTGATGTCCATCTTTGGGAAGTTTTAAATGCCTATCTGTACACAGCGCGTGTTGAAATTTTTGTTGATAATCAACTCCAAGATGTCTATGAGGAAAATTTTGGTCTTAGAGAAATAGAAGTGACAAATGGTCAATTCCTATTGAATCGCAAACCTATTTATTTTAAAGGATTTGGTAAACATGAAGATACGTTCATTAATGGCAGAGGTTTGAATGAAGCTGCTAACTTAATGGATTTGAATCTTTTGAAGGATATGGGGGCAAACTCTTTTAGAACATCCCATTATCCTTATTCTGAAGAAATGATGCGTTTAGCAGATCGAATGGGAGTGTTAGTGATAGATGAGGTTCCAGCAGTAGGGTTATTTCAAAATTTTAACGCTTCCTTAGATTTGTCACCAAAAGATAATGGTACGTGGAATTTGATGCAAACAAAAGCGGCGCATGAACAAGCTATCCAAGAATTAGTGAAGCGTGATAAAAATCATCCTAGCGTCGTGATGTGGGTAGTCGCTAACGAACCGGCTAGTCATGAAGCGGGAGCACATGATTATTTTGAGCCATTAGTAAAACTTTATAAAGATTTAGACCCTCAAAAACGTCCTGTCACCTTGGTTAATATTTTAATGGCAACCCCAGATAGAGACCAAGTGATGGACCTGGTTGATGTTGTCTGCCTTAATCGTTACTATGGTTGGTACGTTGACCACGGTGATTTAACAAATGCAGAAGTAGGTATAAGAAAAGAGTTATTAGAATGGCAAGATAAATTTCCTGACAAACCAATTATCATAACGGAGTATGGCGCTGATACGTTACCGGGATTACATTCTACTTGGAATATTCCATATACAGAAGAATTTCAATGTGATTTTTATGAAATGAGTCATCGTGTTTTTGATGGTATTCCTAATTTAGTTGGTGAGCAAGTCTGGAATTTTGCAGACTTTGAAACTAATCTGATGATACTTCGTGTACAGGGGAATCACAAAGGTCTCTTTTCAAGGAATCGCCAGCCGAAACAAGTCGTCAAAGAATTTAAAAAACGCTGGATGACTATTCCTCATTACCATAATAAAAAAAATAGTGTAAAATAGGGGTAGTTATTTTAGAAGAGGTGATGATATGGCTAGACCCTTAGTAGAACAAACAGCAGATCGTCTATTGCATTTAATTTTAGAAAGAGAATACCCTGTTGGTGCTAAGCTCCCCAATGAATATGAATTAGCAGAAGATCTAGATGTTGGTCGCAGCACAATCCGAGAAGCAGTCAGAAGTTTAGCAACGCGTAATATTTTAGAAGTCAGACAGGGCTCTGGAACATATATTAGTTCTAAAAAGGGTGTTTCTGAGGATCCATTAGGGTTCTCTCTAATAAAGGACACAGATAGGTTGACATCAGATCTCTTTGAACTACGCCTTTTATTGGAACCTCGAATAGCAGAGCTGGTAGCTTATAGAATTACAGATGATCAGTTACAATTACTCGAAAAGCTTGTTGGAGATATTGAAGATGCTGTTCACGCAGGCGATCCGAAACATTTACTTTTAGACGTGGAATTTCATTCCATGCTAGCTAAATACAGTGGTAATATTGCAATGGATAGCCTTTTGCCAGTCATCAACCAGTCAATTCATCTGATAAATGCGAATTATACAAATCGTCAGATGAAGTCGGATAGTTTAGAAGCACATAGAGAAATTATCAAAGCAATCCGAGAAAAAAATCCAGTAGCTGCACATGATGCTATGCTTATGCATATCATGAGTGTTAGACGTTCAGCATTGAAAGCTTAATATAAGAAGAAAAATAGCTATTCTTGAATAGCTATTTTTTTAGTATTCTTCTTGACAATTCATCAGATGACTTATATAATATAGTTAAAGATAACGGTTACATTTTGGGAGGTATTATGTTAAATCAATTGAAAAACAACTATTTCTTTGCTGTTATTCGAGGGAAATCATCTGAGGATGCGCTCGAAATCGCAAAGCATGCTATTTTGGGTGGTATTCGGAATATTGAAGTAACTTTTTCGACTCCTGAAGCAAGCAAAGTCATCAAACAATTATCAGATGACTTTAAAAATAATAAAGAAATTATTGTGGGGGCCGGAACGGTCATGACAACTGAACTTGCTAAAGAGGCTATTGATGCTGGAGCTAAATTTTTGGTTAGCCCACACTTTGATTCAGATATTGCTAATTTAGCTAATGAAAACAAGGTTTATTATTTCCCAGGCTGTGCAACGGCAACAGAAATCGTGGTAGCTAGAAAGTATAAATGTCAGATTATAAAGCTTTTTCCAGGTGGAGTTGTGGGTCCAGGTTTTATCAAAGATATTCATGGTCCTATTCCAGATGTTGATTTAATGCCATCAGGTGGCGTCTCTGTTTCAAATGTAGTTGAATGGAGAAAAGCAGGAGCAGTTGCGGTTGGTGTTGGCTCAGCATTATCTAGTAAAGTAGCCACAGAAGGCTATGATAGTGTTACTAAAATAGCTAAACAGTTTGTTTCTGCACTTGATTAGTGAGTAAGAGAAGAATATGGCGTTTAATACTGAAACATTTATGTTAAAAAATCAAGCAGCTATACAGCTGTATGAAGAGGTCAAGAGACAACCTATTTTTGATTATCATTGCCACTTAGATCCAAAGGACATTTTTGAAGATCATATTTTTGATAATATTGTGGATTTGTGGCTTGGTGGTGACCACTATAAATGGCGTCTTATGAGGGCTAATGGTATTTCTGAAGCAGAAATTACAGGTCCAGCATCCAACCTTGAGAAATTTAAAGCATTTGCTAGAACACTAGAAAGAGCATACGGTAATCCTGTTTATCATTGGTCTGCTATGGAATTGAAAAATGTCTTTGGTGTTAATGAGATTTTGACAGAATCAAATGCTGAGGAAATTTATCATCGTTTAAATCATTTCTTGAAAGAGCATAAAATAAGTCCTAGACGTTTAATTGCAGATAGCAAAGTTATGTTTATTGGTACTACAGACCACCCTCTTGATACTCTCGAGTGGCATAAAAAGTTGGCTGCTGATGAGAGTTTTAAAACAGTTGTTGCTCCGACATTTAGGCCAGATGAAGCTTTTATTGAACATCGACATTTTGTTGATTTTATTACTAAACTGGGTGACATTACTCAAAAAGAGATTACAGATTTTTCAACATTTATAGCAGCAATGGAAGAACGCATTGCGTATTTTGCTCAAAATGGTTGTAGGGCTAGCGATATCAGTTTTACGGAAATCGTCTTTGAACAAACTGATGAATTGGAGTTGAACGATTTATTTAATAAAGTTTGTGAAGGCTATATCCCAAATCAATCAGAAATCAGCAAATGGCAAACAGCTGTTTTTATGGAACTTTGCCGATTATATAAAAAATATGGTTTTGTAACACAGGTGCATTTTGGAGCTTTGAGAAATAATCATTCTACTATTTTTGAAAAATTGGGAGCTGACGTGGGTGTGGATTCACTTGGTGACCAAGTGGCTTTAACTGTTAATATGAACCGTTTATTGGATTCCTTGGTTAAAAAAGATAGTCTGCCTAAAATGATTTGGTATAATCTCAATCCAGCTTACAATATAGCAGTAGCTAACACTTTGGCAAATTTTCAAGCTAACGAACTTGGAGTGAGATCTTACCTTCAATTTGGTGCAGGTTGGTGGTTTGCAGATACTAAATTAGGGATGATTAGTCAAATGAATGCCTTAGCAGAGCAAGGCATGTTGGCGAATTTTATTGGTATGTTAACAGATTCTAGAAGTTTTCTATCTTATCAACGTCATGACTATTTTCGACGTATTTTATGTACCTACTTAGGAGAATGGATTGAAGAAGGAGAAGTTCCAGAAGATTATCAAGCTTTAGGAAGTATGGCTAAAGACATCGCTTATCAAAATGCAGTTAATTATTTTAAGAACTAAAAAGGAAGAGTGAAATCATGGAAATGTCATTTAGGTGGTATGGTGAAGACGACCCCGTTACTTTAGAAAATATTGGTCAAATTCCAACAATGAAAGGGATTGTTACAGCGATATACGATGTACCAGTAGGAGAAGTTTGGTCACGTGAGCGCATTCAACAGCTGAAAGAAAAGGTAGAGGCAGCAGGGCTTAAAATTTCGGTTATCGAATCAGTACCTGTTCATGAAGATATCAAATTGGGACGTCCAACACGTGATCTCTTGATTGATAATTATATTCAAACCGTCAAAAATTTGGCTGCGGAAGGTATTGATACTATTTGTTATAATTTTATGCCAGTATTTGACTGGACACGCACTGATTTAGCATATCAATATCCAGATGGTTCCACAGCTTTGATATTTGATGAGACGGTTTCTAAAAAAATGGATCCAGTAAACGGTGAATTATCTTTGCCAGGATGGGATGCCAGCTATAGTAAAGAAGAAATGAAGGCTATCATGGATGCCTATGCTGAAATTGATGAGGAAAAACTTTGGGAAAATCTCACTTATTTTATTAAACGTATTATTCCTGAAGCGGAAGCCGTAGGCGTTAAAATGGCCATTCATCCGGATGACCCACCATATTCTATTTTTGGTTTACCTCGCATTATTACTGGGTTAGAGGCTATTGAGCGTTTTGTGAAATTGTACGATAGTAAAAGTAATGGCATCACTTTATGTGTGGGTTCTTACGCTTCTGATCCCCAGAATGATGTTTTAGAGATTTCGCGACGTGCTTTTGAGTTAGATCGTGTAAACTTTGTTCATGCTCGCAATATTAAATTAGGTGATGGAAAGTCATTTAAAGAATCGGCTCATCCATCAGAATACGGGTCAATAGACATGTATGAAGTTATTAAGTTATGCCATGAATTTGGGTTTGAGGGTGCTATTCGACCTGACCACGGGCGTATGATTTGGGGAGAAACAGGTCGTCCAGGATATGGCCTATACGATAGAGCTTTAGGAGCCACTTACGTTTCTGGTTTATACGAAGCTGTGATTAAAGGTTCAAAATAAGGCGATGCTTCCAAATTTCTCCTGTTCCAATCTCCTGAAAGAGAAATTTGGAAAGTTATTATCATAATATGATTGTACTTAGCTAAGAGTAGAATACTTATAGAAGTTAATGAGAGGAATAAGATGTCAAAAACAATTACATTTACCAATAAAGTTGTCGTCATAACAGGTGCAGGCGGTGTTCTCTGTGGTTATATGGCTAAAGAATTTGCGAAAGCAGGCGCTAAAGTGGCATTATTAGATTTGAATCAAGAAGCTGCTCAAACATTTGCTGATGAAATTGTAGAAGAAGGTGGTATCGCTAAGGCTTATAAAGCTAACGTTTTGTCTAAAGAAAACCTTGAAGAAGTGCATCAAGCCGTTTTAGAGGATCTTGGACCAACTGATATTTTAGTTAATGGTGCAGGAGGCAACAATCCTAAAGCTACAACTGATAATGAATTTCACGAATTAGACTTACCTTCAGAAACAAAAACCTTCTTTGAGTTAGATGAAGCTGGTATTAGCTTTGTTTTTAACTTAAATTATTTAGGAACATTATTGCCAACGCAAGTATTTGCCCAAGATATGGTTGGACGTGAAGGAGCGAATATTATTAATATCTCTTCAATGAATGCTTTTACCCCTCTGACCAAAATACCAGCTTATTCTGGAGCTAAAGCAGCTATTAGTAACTTCACACAATGGCTAGCTGTTCATTTCTCAAAAGTTGGTATCCGTTGTAATGCTATTGCACCTGGTTTCTTGGTAACAAATCAGAACCGAAGCTTGTTATTTACTGAGGACGGTCAGCCAACTGCGCGTGCTGAGAAAATTCTTAATAATACACCAATGGGAAGATTTGGAGAAGCAAGTGAGCTGATTGGCGGATTGTTCTTTTTAGCAGATGAAAAATCATCAAGTTTTGTTAATGGCGTTGTCCTTCCGATTGATGGTGGATTTGCTGCTTACTCTGGTGTTTAATTTACAAGATAATAGCCACTTAACACATAAGAGATTATTGAGTTGAGTGGTTTTTTAAGGAAATTTGTTTAATGATCTTACCACTAAATGATGGGTAGGTTGCTAATTGGAAAATCCTCATAAGTTAGATAAATTTAGAAACTGGAGATAATATGGTAGATACAAATCACAAAATCGCTTTTTGCATAGATTCTGATGGTTGCGCAATGGATACAATGACATATAAGCATCAACTCTTTTTTGGTCCAATTGCTGCAGATATATTTGGGATATCAGAACAAGAAAGAACAAGTTTTTTAAAAGAGTGGGATAGAGTCAATCTTTATTCAAGAACTCGTGGAGTTAATCGGTTTGTGGGATTGGTTATGGGCCTTGAGTTTGCCGGAGTAGAACATATTGATAAATTAAAAGAATGGGTCGAAACAACAGACTCATTGTCCAATAATTCCTTAGAGTTAGCGCTTGCCAACGATTTTAGTAGAGATTTAGAGAAGGCTTTAGAATGGTCCAATGAAGTGAATCGCCAAATCAAAAATTATGAGGGAGATTCTTTAGCGTTTTCAGGTGTGTTAGAAAGTTTAGAACGATTAAGTCAATTTGGTAATGTTTATGTCGTGAGTTCTGCTAACAAGGAAGCTGTTTGGCAAGAGTGGGAAGAACAGGGATTGCTAAAGTATGTTGATGATATCTATTGTCAAGATAGAGGTAAAAAAGAAGATGTTATCGCCACTTTAATTGCAAGTGGTTACTGCCGTGAAACTATTTTGATGGTAGGAGATTCCCTGGGTGATCTGGCTGCAGCAGAACAAAATGGTATTGCATTTTACCCAGTACTTGTTGGTAAGGAAGTCAAATCATGGGAAATTCTTAGAGAAGATATTGGTGAAGCTTTTGCAAAAGGTCAATTCGAACAGCAAAGGCAAAAAGAATCTATTAATACCTTTTGGGCTAATTTAGATAACTAATAGAAAGGATAGGCTATGACACATTTAGTTGACTTAACAAAGAAACCCTTCAATCTAAATCAAGAAGCAATTGAGTGGATTGAAAAAACAATTAATGAGATGACATTGGATGAGAAAATTGGGCAACTTTTTTTCAATATGGGAGCTAGTCGTTCAGAAGAATATTTAACAGATGTTTTGGATCGGTATCATATTGCTGCTGTTCGCTATAATAGAGGTAGTTCAAGTGAAATCTATGATCAGAATTTAATTTTACAGACAAAGTCGAAATTGCCGATGTTGATTGCTGCAAATACAGAAGCTGGTGGAGACGGTGCTGTCACGGATGGAACTAAAGTTGGCGATGAAATAAAAGTGGCTGCTACAAATGATCCGAAATATGCTTATGAAATGGGAAGAATCGCAGGGATGGAGGCATCTGCTGTGGGTTGTAATGCTTCATTTTCTCCAATTGTAGATTTGACACGTAATTGGCGTAATCCTATCATAGCTAGTCGAAATTGGGGTGCTAACGTTGATCAAATTATTTCACTTTCAAAAGAGTATATGAAAGGAATCATGCAATATAATATTGTACCTTTCGCTAAACATTTTCCAGGGGATGGCATTGATGAGCGTGATCATCATTTGTCATTTGCTTCCAATCCTATGAGTAAAGAGGAGTGGATGTCGACATTTGGCCGCATTTATGGTGAATTGGCTGACGCAGGTTTACCAGGAGTCATGGCAGGTCACATACATTTACCAAACGTTGAAAAAGAAATGCATCCAGAGCGAGACCTTGATGATATGTTACCAGCTTCATTGAATAAAACACTTTTAGATGAGTTATTGAGAGGAGAGTTAGGTTATAATGGAGCTATTGTAACGGACGCTTCTCATATGGTTGGAATGACTGCTTCAATGGCAAGGAGAGATTTGTTGCCAACGGCGATTGAAGCAGGTTGTGATTTATTCTTATTCTTTAATGACCCTGATGAAGACATTCAATGGATGAAAGAAGGTTACGAAAAAGGTATTCTAACAGAGGAACGTCTCCATGACGCTTTACGTCGTACTCTCGGTCTAAAAGCGAAATTAGGCTTGCATAACTATGAGGGACGTCGCCAAGAACTCTTTATGCCTAAAGATAAGGCTATGGCTTTAATCAACACATTAGAGTCGCAAAAAATAGCTGATGAAGTTGCTGATAAAGCAGTAACTCTGGTAAAAGATAAACAAAAAGATATCTTTCCAGTAAATCCAGAACGTTATCGTCATATCTTACTTGTTAACGTTGAAGGATATAAGGGAGGTTTTGGTGCGATGATTGCTGGAAACAAGCAACGTGCATCGGATTACATGAAAGAGTTACTTGAGGCACGTGGCCATGAAGTAACTGTCTGGGAGTCTACCGAAGAGCGTATTATGAAATTGCCACAAGAGGAGCGGGCAGCAGCTATCGCTAATGTTTACGCACAAAAACAGCCAATCGCAAATCTAACAGAACACTATGACTTGATTATTAACTTGGTAGATGTCAATGCTGGAGGAACAACACAACGTATTATTTGGCCAGCAGCTAAAGGCACCCCTGATCAGCCTTTTTACGTTCATGAAATACCATCTATTGTGATTTCAGTACAACATGCATTTGCTTTAGCAGATATGCCACAGGTAGGGACTTATATTAATGCTTATGATGGGCTTCCTAGCACGATAAGTGCAGTAGTTGCGAAATTGGCTGGAGAATCAGAATTTACAGGAGTTTCACCAGTAGATGCTTACTGTGGTTTAATTGATACACATTTATGGCGCCAATGCTAATAGAAACAAGATGATGTACTTTTATGTAACATAAAAAAAGAGCTTAAAGCTCTTTTTTTATCCTTCAAAATAGAGTAGTTCCTTGGGTGTTTTGGTAAATACTTCAAAGCCGGTTTTAGTCACATAACCGCAGTCTTCAATTCGCACACCAACTTTATCTGGTATATAAATACCTGGTTCAACAGAGAAGCACATGCCTTCTTGAATCTCCATATCGTTACCAGCCATAATAGATGGAAATTCATGGACATCCATACCTAATCCATGACCAAGGCGGTGGTTAAAGTATTGTCCATAACCAGCCTTTTCAATAACATTTCTTGCTGCTGCGTCAACTTCAGAAGCAAGGACTCCTGGCTTAATAAAATCAATAGCCGCTTGATGTGCTTCAAGACATAAATGGTAAATATCTTTTTTGAATTGATCAGGTTTCCCCACTGCTACTGTACGGGTCATATCTGACGTATAACCTAGTGTTTCTACACCTAAATCAAATAATAACAAAGCATTATTTTCGATTTTATTAGTTCCTGGGATACCATGTGGATTTGCTGCATTATTGCCAGTCAAAACCATAGTGTCGAAACTCATTTTATTGATACCTTGTTTTTTCATTTCAAATTCGATTTGAGCGATAATATCGGTTTCAGTGTTGTTTAGCGAGATATTGTCAAATCCAACTTGAACAGCTTTATCAGCAAATTCTCCAGCGACTAACATTTTCTCAATTTCATCTCGTGATTTAATTAGGCGCATGTTTTGAATATAAGGTGTTAGGTTTTCAAAATGACCATCAAAAACGGTTTGGAGACCTTGGAATTTAGTAACATTAAGATTATCAAATTCGGCTAGAACTTTAGAAACAGAAAAGGATGGTAAGTTGCTAGCTATTTTTTGCCAAGGATTTTCTGAATCTATGTAACCAAAGACGGGAAATGGTACACTTTGTTTTGCACGCGATACTTCTAGTGCTGGTACAAATAAAATAGGATCGCGATCTTCATAGACAAATAAAAACATTTGTCTTTCATGGGGATCGCAAAAGAAACCTGTTAAATAGTTGACTGTCACAGGATCAGAAAAGACAGCAAGTTCAGCTTGGACTGAATGTAAGTGATGGCGTATACGATTAAGTTTTGACATAATAACCCTTCTTCCTAAAAGGAACTTAGTCTAGTTAGGCTAGTTTCTTATGCCTATTATTTTTCCAAAAAAATAGGAAAAAATCAAGTTTAGTTAGTATTTTGAAAGTTTTTCATAAAAAAGCTTTATAAAAGCTTGAAAGTGTTTCCAAAAGGTGATAAAATATCAGTGAAAGCGTCATTTTCAAATAGAAAGGAAGTTAAATCAATATGAATACAGATGATACGATTACGATTTATGATGTTGCCCGTGAAGCAGGTGTTTCGATGGCAACTGTTAGTCGTGTGGTAAATGGAAATAAAAATGTCAAGGAAAATACACGTAAGAAAGTCCTTGAAGTTATTGATCGTCTTGACTATCGTCCAAATGCTGTGGCGCGTGGTTTAGCAAGTAAAAAAACGACAACTGTTGGTGTTGTCATTCCTAATATCGCAAATAGCTACTTTTCAATTTTAGCGCGTGGTATTGATGATATTGCAGCAATGTACAAATATAACATTGTCCTTGCTTCAAGTGATGAAGACGATGATAAAGAGGTTAATGTTGTTAATACTTTGTTTGCTAAGCAAGTAGACGGTATTATTTTTATGGGACACCACTTAACTGAAAAGATTCGTGCAGAGTTCTCTCGTTCACGCACACCGATTGTTTTAGCAGGTACTGTGGACCTTGAGCATCAATTACCAAGTGTTAATATCGATTACAAAGCAGCAGCAGTTGATGTTATTGATATTTTAGCTGGCAATCATAAAGACATTGCTTTTGTATCAGGACCACTTATTGACGATATTAATGGCAAGGTTCGTTTGGCAGGATACAAAGAAGGTCTCAAGAAAAATGGCTTAAACTTTAAAGAGGGGTTGGTTTTTGAAGCCAACTACCGTTATGCTGAAGGCTTTGCATTAGCTCAACGCGTGATTAATGCTGGAGCAACAGCAGCATATGTTGCTGAGGATGAGTTAGCGGCAGGTTTGTTAAATGGTCTTTTTGAGGCAGGTAAACGTGTTCCTGAAGATTTTGAAATTATCACAAGCAATGACTCGCCAATCGCACAATATACACGTCCTAACTTAACTTCTATCAGTCAACCGGTCTATGATTTGGGTGCTGTTAGCATGCGTATGCTAACAAAAATTATGCACAAAGAAGAGTTGGAAGAAAAAGAAATAGTGCTTAATCACGGGATTGTTAAACGTGGCACAACAAATAATTAGTGTTAGAGTATGTTATTTGAAAAATAGTGGTAGAATGGTAGTAGCTTAGCGCTTAACTTTCTGATACTTAACATGATATATTGAGAGGATTAGGGTAGCTTAGCTTCCTAATCTTTTTTTAGAGGTGTAATATGACAAATGAATTGATAATGCAAGCTTTTGAGTGGTATTTACCTAGTGATGGGAATCACTGGAAGAAATTAGAGGAGTCTATATCAGACCTTAAAAAACTTGGAATTAGTAAAATCTGGTTACCACCAGCATTTAAGGGAACTAGCAGTGATGATGTAGGATATGGTGTTTATGATCTCTTTGATTTAGGAGAATTTGACCAGAATGGAACAATTAGAACAAAATATGGTAGGAAAGAAGAGTATCTAAAGCTTATTAAGTCGTTAAAGGCAAATGGCATTAAACCGTTTGCAGATATCGTTCTTAACCATAAAGCCAATGGTGATCATAAAGAAAAATTTCAAGTCATCAAAGTCAATCCTGAAAATCGTCAAGAAGCATTAAGTGAACCCTATGAGATTGAAGGATGGACGGGATTTGATTTCCCAGGTAGACAGGGTGAGTACAATGATTTTAAATGGCACTGGTACCACTTTACTGGTTTAGATTACGATGCTAAAAATAATGAAACAGACATCTTTATGATTGTAGGCGATAATAAAGGTTGGGCAGACGATGATTTGATTGATGATGAAAATGGTAATTTCGATTATCTCATGTACAATGACATTGATTTTAAGCATCCTGAAGTTATAAAAAACTTACAAGATTGGGCTAAGTGGTTTATTGAAACTACAGGCATTGAAGGTTTTCGTTTGGATGCTGTGAAACATATCGATTCTTACTTTATTCAAACTTTCATTAATGATATTCGTACAAAAATAAAACCCGATTTAGAGGTCTTTGGCGAATATTGGAAATCTGACCAAACATCAATGAAGGACTATTTAGAGGCAACACAATTTCAATTTTCTCTTGTTGATGTTACCTTACATATGAATTTTTTTGATGCCAGTCACCAAAACCGTGATTTTGATATGCGAACAATTTTTGATGATAGTCTTGTTATTGATAATCCTGAGTATGCTGTTACATTCGTAGAAAATCATGATACGCAAAGTGGACAAGCTCTAGAAAGTAGAGTGGAAGATTGGTTTAAACCTTTAGCTTATGGCTTGATACTTTTACGCCAACAAGGGACTCCATGTCTTTTTTATGGTGATTACTATGGCATTCAAGGAGAATTTGGTCAACCATCCTTTAAAGAGGTTATTGATAAAATGGCTGAGCTACGCCAAAACTATGTATTTGGCAAACAAGTCGATTATTTTACGCATTCAAATTGTATTGGTTGGACTTGTCTTGGGGATGAGGAACATAATTCTTGTTTAGCTGTGGTCCTAACAAATGGTGATCAGGGATGGAAACATATGGAAGTAGGGGAAATTTATGCAGGCAAAACGTTTGTTGATTATTTAGGTAATTGTGAACAAGAGGTTGTTATAGGAGATGATGGTTGGGGTGATTTTTTAGTTGAATCTGCGTCTATCTCGGCTTGGGTTCCTAAAATAGAGGAAGCTAACTGATAAATCAGGTGAAAAAAAAGGTAAAATGAGATATAATAAGACCTATGAAAGTTTTACTGTATTTAGAGGCTGAAGAATACTTGAAAAAGTCAGGTATCGGTCGTGCTATCAAACATCAAGAGAAAGCTCTTCAAATTGCTGGGATAGATTATACCACTAATCCTACAGATGACTTTGACCTTGTTCATATGAATACCTATGGTATTAGAAGTTGGCTTTTGATGAGTAAAGCTAAAAAAACTGGGAAAAAAGTAATTATGCATGGCCATTCCACTGAAGAGGACTTTAGAAATTCTTTTATTGGCTCAAATTTAGTATCCCCGCTTTTTAAATGGTACCTTTGCCGTTTTTATCAAAAAGCAGATGCCATTATAACCCCAACTGATTATTCTAAACAACTAATAAAAGCATATGGCATCAAGAAACCAATTTTTGTTTTATCTAACGGGATTGATCTAAGTCGCTATCAGAGGTCAGAAAAGAAAGAATCTGCATTTCGTCACTATTTTCACTTAAGTAAGGATGATAAAGTTGTTATGGGGGCCGGTCTTTATTTCATGCGTAAGGGAATTGACCAATTTGTTGAAGTAGCTGCAAAAATGCCTGATATTCGTTTTATTTGGTTTGGAGAAACAAATAAATGGGTTATTCCTCGAAAGGTTAGGCAAATCGTTACCAAGCAACATCCCTCAAATGTTACTTTTGCTGGTTACATAAAAGGTGATGTTTATGAAGGTGCCATGAGTGCTAGCGATGCTTTCTTCTTTCCGAGTCGTGAAGAGACAGAAGGGATAGTAGTTTTAGAGGCTTTAGCTAGTCATCAGCATGTGGTTTTAAGAGATATCCCTGTGTATCACGGTTGGGTGACCGAAGACAGTGTTGAATTAGCGACTGATGTTGATGGTTTTGTTGAAAAGTTGGATAAAGTCTTATCTGGTAAGAGTGATAAGATTAAAGAAGGTTATCATGTGGCTGAGAGTCGAAGTATCGAACGAATTGCCCATGAATTGGCAAGTGTTTATCAAAAAGTAATGGAGTTGTAAGATGCGTATAGGTCTATTTACAGATACATACTTCCCCCAAGTTTCGGGAGTTTCAACAAGTATCCGCACTTTAAAGGAAGGGTTGGAGAAGGAAGGACACGAAGTTTATATTTTCACAACTACCGACCGTAATGTCAAACGTTTTGAAGACCCTACAATTATTCGTTTACCAAGTGTCCCTTTTATTTCTTTTACGGATCGTCGAGTAGTTTATAGAGGTTTAATTTCTGCTTATAGGATAGCTAAAGACTACGAACTTGATATTATTCATACTCAAACAGAATTCAGCTTAGGGCTTTTAGGAAAATTAGTTGCAAAAGCTTTAAGAATACCTGTTGTGCATACTTATCATACTCAATATGAGGATTACGTTGGTTATATCGCAAAAGGCAAATTGATTAAGCCAAGTATGGTCAAATATATCATGCGTACCTACCTAAGTGATTTGGATGGTGTCATATGTCCTTCTCGAATTGTTCTCAATCTTCTAGATGGTTACGGTGTCAAAATTCCAAAACAAGTTATTCCGACAGGTATTCCTGTTGAGAACTATCGTCGAGAGGATATCTCTGAAGAAACAATCAAGAATCTACGAACGGAGCTTGGACTTGCGGATAATGATACAATGCTATTGAGTTTATCACGGGTATCTTTTGAAAAAAATATTCAAGCAATCTTGATGCATTTATCAGCTGTCGTTGATGAAAATCCTCACGTAAAATTAGTGATAGTTGGAGATGGTCCTTATCTTTCAGATCTAAAAGAACTTGTTCACTCTTTAGAACTTGAAAATTCAGTTATTTTTACAGGTATGGTTGAGCATAGCCAAGTGGCTATCTACTATAAAGCATGTGATTTCTTTATTAGTGCTTCAACAAGTGAAACGCAAGGATTAACTTACATTGAGAGTCTGGCGAGTGGACGTCCAATCATTGCGCAAAGTAATCCTTATCTAGATGATGTTATTTCAGATAAAATGTTTGGAACTCTGTACAAGAAGGAAAGTGATTTGGCAGATGCTATCCTAGATGCAATAGCAGAGACACCCAAAATGACTCAAGAAGCTTATGAACAGAAATTATATGAGATTTCTGCTGAGAATTTCAGCAAGTCTGTATATGCTTTTTACCTAGACTTTCTGATTTCACAAAAAGCTAGTGTGAAAGAAAAAGTCTCTCTGACAATAGGAAATAAGGATAGCCATTCTACTCTTCGTTTTGTCAGAAAAGCGGTATATTTACCTAAGAAAGTTTTTACCTTTACAGGAAGAGCCTCTAAAAAAGTGGTAAAAGCACCTAAACGTCGTATTTCATCTATTCGAGATTTTTTAGATTGAGACGAATAAAATTAGTAAATGTCTTGAAATTATAAAAAATATTGTTATAATAAAAAATGAAGACATGTTAGGTTCTAATAGATTTTAAGAGCGAGCACTGGTTGGTGGAAAGAGTGCAATTAGAGAACTTAGTACTACTTCCTTGATTTTATGCAAACATAAAAGGGTGGTTCCCTTATCGCCACTAGAGGTCTGACACAAGTATACTCGAGTTTTTGTGTTGGATAAATTGAGGTGGAACCACGTAGTCTTTACGTCCTTTTGGATGTAAAGGCTCTTTTTTTATAAAAGAAGTGGTTGCATAAAAGAGGCAGATTGCTTTGCTAATGTTATACTTATTATCCCTAGCTAGGATAATGTGGAATTCAATCAAAGGTCAATCCCTTTGTTTATTAGTGAATTAATGTGTTTAGGAATTGGTATCATCCTAACAGTTATTAAGAAAAGGAGAACAAGATGATTAAAATCACTTTCCCAGATGGTGCAATTCGTGAATTTGAATCTGGCATCACAACATTTGAAATTGCACAATCAATTTCTAACTCTTTAGCTAAAAAAGCTTTAGCTGGTAAATTTAATGGTCAACTTATTGATACAACACGTGCTATCGAAGAAGATGGTAGTATTGAGATTGTAACACCTGACCACGAAGATGCTTTAGGAGTTCTTCGTCACTCAGCAGCGCATTTATTTGCTCAAGCTGCAAAACGCCTTTTTCCAGACTTATGTTTAGGTGTAGGTCCAGCTATTCAAGATGGTTTTTACTACGATACTGATAATAAATCAGGTCAAATTTCAAATGATGATCTTCCTCGTATTGAAGAAGAAATGAAAAAAATTGTTAAGGAAAATCACCCTTGTATTCGTGAAGAAATCAGTAAAGAAGAAGCGTTAGAACTTTTTAAAGATGACCCTTATAAAGTTGAATTAATTAGTGAACATGCTGAAGATGGTTTAACTGTTTATCGTCAAGGTGAATTTGTAGACCTTTGTCGTGGACCTCATGTCCCATCAACAGGACGTATTCAAGTCTTTCATCTTCTAAATGTCGCTGGTGCTTACTGGCGTGGTAACAGTGATAATGCTATGATGCAGCGTGTCTATGGTACTGCTTGGTTTGATAAAAAAGATTTGAAAGCATATCTTAAACGCCGTGAAGAAGCTAAGGAACGTGACCATCGCAAATTAGGTAAAGAACTTGATTTATTTATGGTTAATCCTGAAGTAGGTCAAGGATTGCCATTCTGGTTGCCAAATGGAGCAACTATTCGCCGCGAATTGGAACGTTACATTGTTGATAAGGAGATTGCTTCAGGTTATCAACACGTTTACACACCTCCGATGGCATCTGTTGAATTTTACAAGACTTCTGGGCACTGGGACCACTATCGTGAAGATATGTTCCCAACAATGGATATGGGAGATGGAGAGGAATTCGTTCTTCGTCCAATGAACTGCCCACACCATATTGAAGTTTATAAACATCATGTTCATTCATATCGTGAATTGCCAATTCGTATCGCTGAACTTGGTATGATGCACCGTTATGAAAAATCAGGGGCCCTCACAGGATTGCAACGTGTACGCGAAATGACACTCAACGATGCCCATATTTTCGTTACACCTGAGCAAATTAAAGATGAATTTCTTAAAGCTCTTAATCTTATAGCAGAAATTTATGAAGATTTTAACTTAACAGATTACCGTTTCCGCT
Organism: Streptococcus sp. FDAARGOS_520; assembly: GCF_003812685.1. Lineage (NCBI taxonomy): Bacteria > Bacillati > Bacillota > Bacilli > Lactobacillales > Streptococcaceae > Streptococcus > Streptococcus sp. FDAARGOS_520. The sequence goes on from NZ_CP033810.1 coordinate 1,690,115, forward strand.
TATCTTATCGTGACCCAGAAGATAAACATAAGTATTATGATAACGATGAGATGTGGGAAAATGCACAAGCTATGCTAAAAGAGGCTATGGATGATTTTGGATTAGATTATTTTGAAGCAGAAGGCGAAGCAGCCTTTTACGGTCCTAAATTGGATATCCAGGTGAAAACTGCTCTTGGTAATGAAGAAACACTATCTACTATCCAACTAGATTTCCTTCTTCCAGAACGCTTTGATCTCAAATACATCGGTGCAGATGGTGAAGAACATCGTCCAATTATGATTCACCGCGGTGGTATTTCAACAATGGAGCGCTTTACAGCTATTTTAATTGAAACTTACAAAGGTGCCTTTCCAACTTGGCTTGCTCCACAACAAGTTTCTGTTATTCCAATTTCAAATGAAGCCCACATTGATTATGCTTGGGAAGTGGCTCGTGTCCTTAAAGATCGTGGTATTCGTGCTGAAGTAGATGACCGTAACGAAAAGATGCAATATAAGATTCGTGCGGCTCAAACCCAAAAAATTCCATATCAATTGATTGTTGGTGATAAGGAAATGGAAGAAAAAGCCGTAAATGTGCGCCGCTATGGAAGCAAAGCGACTGAAACAAAATCTATAGAGGAATTTGTAGAAAGTATTTTAGCTGATATTGCAAGAAAATCTAGACCTGACGAAGTTAAATAAATTTTATTAGTCATTATAAAAATCATTAATAAATGATGTGAACTGATTACTGTATGATGCAGAATCAGTTTTTTAGATGCTAATTTTTTCTTTATGTTTAATTATAAGCTAATTATAGATAAATAATCTCATATAACATTCACAAAATTAGATTTTTTTGGTATAATTAATATGATTGACACATGAAGGAAAATAGTATTAATAAAAAGGGGTATGGAGCATTGCGAACAGTATTAGTAGTGCAAGGTGATGACGAAACAATAGAGTTATTAAGGTCGTATTTAGAGGGAGCTCTTTATAAGGTTGTGATGGCTAGTGATGGTGAGGAGGCTTTTTCTTTATTTCAGCAACATCAGATTGATTTAGCAATCATAGATATTACGCTACCTAAAATAGATGGATATGAGTTGACGCGACTCATTCGTCAAGATAGTCAGATTCCTATTATTATGCTAGCAGCTAAGACAACAGATATGGACAGAATATTAGGATTGAATATTGGAGCAGATGATTTTATCACGAAACCGTTTAATTCTTTGGAGGTTTTAGCTCGAATTAATTCGCAACTGCGTCGTTACTATGAATTCAATAGTCTTGCCAAACCTAAAAATCAATTTATAAAGATAGGGGAATTGGAATTAGATGAGGAACATGTTGAACTAACTAAAAATGGTAAACATATCAAGTTGACTGCTACAGAATTTAAGATTCTTCATATCTTAATGTCATCACCAGGAAGGATTTATACTAAAACACAACTCTATGAGAAGATTAATGGTAGGTATTTAGAAGGTGATGAGACAACGATTATGGTGCATATTTCTAATATCCGTGACAAAATCGAAGATGATAGTAAATATCCTAAATATATAAAAACACTTAGAGGAGTAGGATATAAAATCGAAAAACCGCAGTATCTTGTTTAAAAATATAATGGCTAGTAAGAGCCATTTTTTAGTGAAGATATTTCTTGGTTTTAAGCTTTCCTTTTTGCTATAATAAGTAAAATTGGAGGGGAGAGATATGGCAAAGACCGCTCTTAATATTCCTTTTACAGTTGAAGGGATAGAAAATTATTATCAAAATATAAAAATGATACTGTCTTTAGCAGATAAATGGAGCATACCTAAAGATGATCTATTACTTTTTTTAAAGGGCCTCAAGGCTATTGATGATATAAAAGTTGGCTCTCCTATTTTTAAGTATTTTTGGACTTCTTTAAGTTTACAAGCACCCCTCAAAGCTTTAGAATTCGTGTTAGAGCAGGCTAAAATGCCAACTGAATTGTCAGGAGAATTATCAGAAACACAATACTTGGTCGCACAGTTTTCAGATGAGTTAGCTCCACATGATGATTTCTGGATAGCCTTATCACAAGTTATTTATGATTCTTTTCCTGGGAATAGTCTAGCCGAAGATACTGTATTAAATAGGAAACTCCATCAATTCCGCTATTTGATTTCTAGTCAGCAAGCACAGTATGTTCGACGATACTTTAAAGATGTTGGTATGACTGATAGAGATGCTTTAGTAAACTACCTATCATGTTTAAGAGAACCAGATAGTATCGCCTACTATGAATCTGCTCGCTTGCATAATAAACGTCGGAGAAATGGTGAAATCTTTGGTTTCCCAGATGATGAGCCGGTTATTAATAGTAAGCTTTTAATTTCATTCCATACGGAATTTATTATTGATGACAAAGGAAACTTTTTAAACGAGATTGACGCAGAAGTAATAACACGTAATGGTATTATCAATGGAGCTAGCTTTAATTATGCTTTTAAAAATAATACACGTCATAAAGAATTAGATGTTGATCCTGTAAAGTTAGACCCAAAATTTCGAAACGATATGACTAGAGGTTATAGATCGCCAAATCTATCTAGAAGGAAATGGTTTTTCTTTAAAGAAGAGGATTACGATTGTAGTTATTTCAATAAAAAAGGATATTACGCATTTGGAAGGCGTAGTGCTAAGCAATCGGTTGATAAACAAGTCAAATACTTGAAGAAGGCTGTGCAGAAAATGCGCATCAACTGATACATATACTATTAAAAGATACCATAGTACTATGGTATCTTTTAATTTGAGGTATTAATGTCAAATGGTTTTTTATTGACCACATGTTTTTATAAACGAGTGGTCAAAATTGAAGAAGTATCTAGCTTATGTTAAAATATAATTGAATAATAGAAAGAAGGTGCTGTATGATTAAGAAAAATAAAGTTTTTTTAGGAGTTCTTTTAGTCCTTGTTGTTATCCTTGGAGGTGGTGTATTATTTTACCAATCACAATTCCAAAAGACAACTAATCAAGCGTTAGCTATTGCTTATAAAGATGCTAAAGTGGCTAAGAAGGATGTCATACATCAAAAAATTGACAAAGAATTTGAAAACTTTAGAGGGAGCTACGAAATTGAATTCAATACCAAAAGCGCAGAATACAGCTATCATGTAGATGTTAAGACTGGACAAATCCTTGAGCGGGACATGGATAATAATGGCTTTTCAAAATCGACTTCTCAGTCAAGTTCATCGTCAAGTCAAAAATCTCATAAAATAAGTCAAGAAGAAGCCAAAAAGATTGCATTTAAAGATGCTAATATAGAGGAATCAGAAGTCAGTAATCTTAAGATCAAAGAAGAAATTGAAAATGGAAAATCAGTTTATGATATTGACTTTGTGGACCTGAAAAATAAAAATGAAGTTGATTATCAAATTGATGCAGAAACTGGAAAAATCATTGAACGTTCTAGAGATCATATGAATGATTAATTTAAATAAGATATAAAAAAACGAAGGTCTAAAAGGCCTTCGTTTTAATTACTCAGTAGCTTGCTCCCAACGTTTTGAAAGTTTACGTGAAAAACTTGAGATGATAAAGTTTGTAATGAAATAGACAGCAGTTATAATAGCGTAGAGTGTAAAAACTTGTCCAGCTTCGAAATATCTTCCCATTAGAATTTGACTTTTTCCGAAGATTTCTTGAATAGCTATAACAGAATAAAGTAGTGATGTATCTTTTATAACCGTTACAAACTGAGAAATAATGGCTGGCAACATTTTGCGAAAAGCTTGTGGGAAAATAATAATAATGAAAACTTGCAAATAAGTGAATCCTTGAGAAAGTCCAGCTTCTGTTTGTCCTTTATCGACTCCATTTAAACCTCCCCGAATAATTTCTGCTAAAGCAGCGGAGGTAAAAATTGTAAACGAAGTAATACCAGCGCTGACTGATTTCATCTGGAATACTAAGAAAATGATAAAAATCCAAAGTAGATTTGGAACATTTCTGACAAATTCGATATAGATACTAGCTATTAATTTCCAGATAGGATTTTTGCTATTTCTCATAATTGCTAATAGAGTTCCAAAAAACATTGATAGTAAAATGGAAATAAAAGATATATATAAGGTTAAACCGAACCCTTGAAGGAGAAATAGTATCTTTGTTAGTGTTAAGACTGATGACATATCAAACCTCCTTAAGAATAAGTTTTCTTATTTAATTCTTCTTGTTTTCTTGCCCAGCTTGCTAGTGGGAAACAAATAACAAAATAGAAGATAGCAGCTCCTGCAAAAGCTGGGATATAATTAGTCGTATCATAAGCCCAGGCCTTAGCTACAAACATGATATCGGCTCCAGAAATGATTGCTACGGTAGAGGTATTCTTGATTAGATTAACAACTTGGTTGGTCATTGGTGGTAAAATTGTTCTGACAGCTTGAGGCAAAATGATAAGTTGCATGGTTTGATTAGCTGTGAATCCTTGAGCTAAAGCAGCCTCTGTTTGTCCTTTAGGGACAGCTTCAATTCCTGAGCGAATAACTTCAGAAATATAGGCACCATGGTATAGTCCAACGCACAAAACGGCGGTGAAAAAAGCACTAATCATAACATGTCCATTACTAATGATTGCTAGTCCATAGTAGACAAAAACCATTTGAACTAAAAGAGGTGTGTTTTGAAAAACTTCAACATAGATACGTGATATCAACTTACCAACTTTACTTTTAGAAGTTGATAAACCACCAGAGAGAATTCCTAATATCAGAGCAAGTAGGAGTGCACCAAACGAAATACCTAGAGTATATAAGAAGCCTTTAAAGAATAGGTCGAAATGGTTAAAGAAAGCGCCCCACCTTGAAATGGCAAAAGGACTGATGTTTAATAAAGTCATAAAAAATCCTCCCTATTCTTTTTTTACTTTAGCGGGTTTAAGCTTAAATTTTTGATAAATGTGTTTTAAACTACCATCTTTTTCCCATGATACCAGTAACTTATTAACGTAGGGAATCAAGACTTTGTCCTGTTTACTGGTTGCAATACCGTATTCTTGCGTATTGAACCCTTCTTTTAATATGGTTGTATGAGGGCTAAGGTAGCCGCTAAGGATAGATTTATCAACTGAAAAAGCATCAATACGATTAGCGTACAGCGATATCGCTAATTCTGGGAAACTCCCTAATTGAGCATAGCTAAATTTTAGCTTGTGTTCTTTAGCATATTTTTCTAAATTGACTTTTGTAGTGGCACCTTGAGCCACACCAATGTGTTTACCATCCAATTCTTTTATAGTTTTGATATGACTATTTTTACGCACCAAAAATCCAATTTCATCGTGATAATAAGCTTTAGAAATATTATAGTTAGCTTTTCTTTCGGGCGTGATAGTGTATGTTGCGATTAGAATATCAATTTGCCCATTGTCCATCAGAGGCTCTCTGGTTTGTGCGGTTGTCGGTACAAAAACTGGTTTGACACCTAAGGATTTGGCAATTTTTTTGGCAATATCAATTTCCATTCCTTCGTATTGATTCGTCTCAGCATTATAATAACCAAAGTTAGGCACATCTTGTTTGACTCCAACTTTAAGGACGCCCGATTTTTTGATTTCTGATAATTGATTAGCTGACGTTGAGTTAGGATAAAATAACAGGAAAATAAAAATACAGGATAATAGATAGAACGTTAATCTTTTTCGTCTCAGCATATTTCGTCCTCCTAAAGGTCAGTACTGGTATGGTTGATAATGTTGCTTAAAAATTGTTTAGCACGTGGTTCTCTGGGATTATCAAAAAAGTCTTGTACATCTGTAGTATCCACTAAAATTTCCCCATCAGCCATAAAAATAATACGATCAGCAACTTCTCGTGCAAATCCCATTTCATGAGTTACAACGACCATATTCATTCCGTCATTTGCCAATTTTTGCATCACTGAAAGAACGTCTCCGATGGTTTCGGGATCAAGGGCAGAGGTAGGCTCATCAAAGAGGAGGAGTTTTGGATGCATGGCAAGCCCTCTAGCAATAGCAATTCTTTGTTTTTGACCACCTGATAGCATAGATGGGTAGGAATCTTTTCTTTCCCACATATTGACAAATTTTAAATATTTTTCAGCAATTTCCATAGCTTCTTTTTTAGATTGTTTTAATACTTTAATAGGAGCTAATGTAATATTTTCTAACACGGTTTTGTGAGGATAAAGGTTAAAATGTTGAAAAACCATACCAACTTCTTTACGGAGGTTGACCAATTCTTTAGATGAAATATTTGCTAATTCATGTCCATTCACGACCAAACTACCATCGTCAATAGATTCGAGAGCGTTCATTGTTCTAATAAGTGTTGATTTACCTGATCCAGAAGGTCCTAATAGAACAACCACTTGCCCTGGCTCTATTTCCAAATTAATCTGACGAAGGGCGTGATAATCTCCATAATACTTGTTAACATTCTTATAAGATATGAGTGACATAAGAACCTCCTAAAATAACAGTTTATTGTTAGGTTACCTAACATTATAGATAAGTGTATCACCTGTTTGTGAGCTTGTCAATAAATTCAGAATATTAAAGAGTAGGATTGATTTAAATATTGCTATTTTTAGAGCGGTATTTTTAGTAAAAATATTACGTTCTCGTATCATTTATTTTTCAGTTTAATAGGATGTATTGAAAGTTTCCAATTAACTAGGAAATCTGTTATAATTAGTGATAATAGTGGTGCTTTAGGCCCATATTATCATATTTTCGGTCACTTTTATTTTTCAGTTTATGAATGGAAGTGGGAGACCAGAAAGTAATAGAGGTAAAATATGAAAAAAATACTTATCGTTGATGATGAAAAACCAATTTCAGATATTATCAAATTTAATTTAACCAAAGAAGGATATGAGACGGCGACAGCTTTCGATGGCCGTGAAGCTTTAGTACAATATGCAGAATTTCAACCAGATTTAATCATTTTGGATTTAATGCTTCCTGAACTAGATGGTTTAGAAGTGGCTAAGGAAGTTCGTAAAACCAGCCATATTCCTATTATTATGCTTTCTGCAAAAGACAGTGAGTTTGACAAAGTCATTGGTTTAGAAATCGGTGCAGATGATTATGTTACTAAACCTTTTTCAAATCGTGAACTTTTGGCACGGGTCAAAGCACATTTACGACGTACTGAAAATATTGAAACAGCTGTAGCAGAAGAAAGTGCTCAAAATGCTTCTTCAGATATTACTATTGGTGAGTTGCAAATTTTACCAGATGCCTTTATTGCTAAGAAACGTGGCGAAGAAATTGAATTAACGCACCGAGAATTTGAATTACTTCACCATTTAGCGACACATATCGGACAAGTCATGACACGCGAACATTTATTGGAAACAGTTTGGGGATATGATTATTTTGGAGATGTCCGTACAGTTGATGTGACGGTGAGACGTTTACGTGAAAAGATTGAAGATACTCCTGGTCGTCCAGAATATATTTTGACTCGACGTGGTGTAGGTTATTACATGAAGTCTTATGAATAATAGTGCTGCAAATATTAGGTCGTTTGAGCTAGCCTTACTTTTTTTACTAGTTTTTGTTGCTGTTTATTTTGTTTATCTAGCGGTTAGAGATTTTAAAATGTCTAAAAATATCCGGCTTTTGAATTGGAAAGTCAGAGATTTGATAGCAGGAAATTATTCAGATAGTATTCTAATTCAAGGTGATGCAGATTTGGTAGAATTAGGTGAAAGTATAAATGATTTATCTGATGTCTTCCGAATGGCACATGATAACTTAGAACAAGAAAAGAATCGCTTAGCAAGTATCTTAACTTATATGACTGACGGTGTGCTGGCTACAGATCGTTCAGGAAAAATCGTTATGATTAATGAGACAGCCCAACAGCAGTTCAATCTAGCATATGATGAAGCTTTATCAATGAATATTGTTGATATGTTAGGGTCGGGAAGTCCATATTCGTTCCAAGATTTAGTCTCTAAAACGCCAGAGGTAGTTCTTAATAGACGTGATGAAAACGGTGAATTTGTTACCTTACGGATTCGATTTGCTTTGAACCGTCGTGAAAGTGGTTTTATTTCCGGTTTAGTTGCAGTGTCACACGATGCTACTGAGCAAGAGAAAGAAGAGCGTGAAAGAAGACTTTTTGTATCTAATGTTTCTCATGAACTTCGTACACCTTTGACATCTGTAAAATCTTATTTAGAAGCTTTAGATGAGGGAGCGCTTAATGAAGAAGTTGCTCCAAGCTTCATTAAGGTATCTCTAGATGAAACAAATCGTATGATGCGTATGATATCAGATTTATTAAGTTTATCGCGCATTGATAATGAAGTAACGCATTTAGATGTTGAAATGACGAATTTTACAGCTTTCATGACCTCAATTTTGAATCGATTTGATCAGATTAGAAATCAAAAAACAGTCACAGGAAAAGTTTATGAAATTGTCAGAGATTATCCTCTTAAGTCAATTTGGGTGGAAATTGATACAGATAAGATGACTCAAGTGATTGATAACATTTTAAATAATGCAGTCAAGTATTCACCAGATGGTGGTAAGATCACAGTTAATCTACGCACAACTAAAACGCAGATGATTTTATCAATATCAGACCAAGGCTTAGGTATTCCCAAAAAAGATTTACCTCTCATCTTTGATCGTTTTTATCGTGTTGATAAGGCGAGAAGTCGTCAACAGGGTGGGACTGGACTTGGTTTGTCAATTGCAAAAGAAATTGTTAAGCAGCATAAGGGATTTATTTGGGCTAAGAGTGAGTATGGTAAAGGGTCTACTTTTACAATAGTCTTGCCTTATGATAAAGATGCTGTAACTTATGAAGAATGGGAGGACGTTGAAGATTAAAACATGTCAGAAATAGGATTTAAATATAGTATCTTAGCTTCAGGTTCAACTGGAAATTGTTTTTATATTGAGACACCCCAAAAACGTCTTTTAATTGACGCTGGTTTAACAGGCAAGAAAGTGACTAGCCTTCTTGCAGAAATTAATCGTAAACCAGAAGATTTAGATGCTATACTAGTTACCCATGAACATTCTGACCACATTAAAGGTGTTGGCGTATTGGCTAGGAAATATCACCTTGATATTTATGCCAATGAGCAGACGTGGAAAGTTATGGATGAGCGTAACATGTTAGGCAAAGTTGATGTTAGTCAAAAGCATGTTTTTGGACGCGGTAAAACCTTAACTTTCGGGGATTTAGATATTGAGAGCTTTGGTGTAAGTCATGATGCTGTGGATCCCCAATTTTACCGTATGATGAAAGATGATAAGAGCTTTGTGATGTTGACAGATACAGGATATGTTAGCGACCGAATGGCAGGCTTGATTGAGAATGCAGATGGTTATTTGATCGAGTCAAATCACGACATTGAGATTCTACGTTCGGGTTCTTATCCTTGGACACTTAAGCAACGTATTTTATCAGATAAAGGACATTTATCTAATGAAGATGGTTCAGAAACCATGATTCGCACTATAGGTAACCGTACTAAACACATCTATTTAGGACACTTGAGTAAGGAAAATAATATTAAGGAACTTGCTCACATGACTATGGAAAACAATTTAATGAGAGCTGACTTTGGTGTGGGCACAGATTTTTCTGTTCACGATACTTCACCTGATTCAGCTACCCCACTGACGAGGATTTAAGATTGAAAAAGATTTTTTACATTAGTTTAGGATTTATTAGTTTAGGGATAGGCATTGCAGGTATTGTCTTGCCGGTAGTTCCAACGACTCCATTAGTATTGCTTTCAGCTTTTTGCTTTTCGAGAAGCTCTGAAAAATTTGATATTTGGTTGCGTCAAACTAAAGTTTATAAATACTACGCTGCAGATTTTGTTGAAAGCAGAAGTATTGCCCCAGCGCGTAAAAAGTCAATGATTTGGCAAATTTATATCTTGATGGGAATTTCAATCTATTTTGCTCCTCTAATGTGGCTCAAACTGGGATTATTGATTGGAACTATTGTAGGAACTTATGTGCTTTTTTATGTAGTACCTGATAAAATTGATGAATAGTTAACAAGAGACTAGGTGTGTATCCTAGTCTTTTGTTGAATATTCAAATATGTAATTAAGGAAACGTTTTCTTTGGAAGATAGGTTTAACTTCCAAAATGTTTGATTATTTGTCAACTGTGGTATAATGGTATTTGTTTAATATTTTATCTATGATTGAAATCAAGGAGAAAAAAATGAAAGAATTAAGATCAAAGCTGGAAAAAGACTATGGTATTGTTTTTGCTAATCAAGAATTATTAGATACAGCTTTTACCCATACATCATACGCAAATGAGCATCGCCTCCTAAACATTTCACATAATGAACGTTTGGAATTTTTAGGAGACGCTGTTCTACAATTACTTATTTCACAGTATCTTTTTACAAAGTACCCTCAAAAGGCAGAAGGTGATTTATCAAAATTACGTTCAATGATTGTTCGTGAGGAAAGTCTTGCAGGTTTTTCACGTCTATGTGGCTTTGATCACTATATTAAACTTGGAAAAGGAGAAGAAAAATCTGGTGGACGTAATCGTGACACTATTTTAGGAGATTTATTTGAGGCTTTTTTAGGAGCTTTATTATTAGATAAAGGTGTTGAAGTGGTTCATGCCTTTGTTAACAAGGTAATGATCCCTCACGTTGAAAAAGGGACCTATGAGCGTGTTAAAGATTACAAGACAAGCTTGCAAGAATTACTTCAATCTCATGGGGATGTAAAAATAGATTATCAAGTTACTAATGAAAGTGGTCCAGCACATGCAAAGGAATTTGAGGTGACTGTATCTGTCAACCAAGAAAATTTGAGCCAAGGAATTGGACGATCAAAGAAAGCTGCTGAACAAGACGCTGCCAAAAATGCTTTAGCAACGTTACAATGAGGAAATCATGTTTTTAAAAGAAATTGAAATGCAAGGCTTTAAGTCCTTTGCGGATAAAACTAAGGTAGAATTTGATCAAGGAGTTACTGCTGTTGTAGGTCCAAATGGATCAGGTAAAAGTAATATCACAGAGAGTTTACGTTGGGCATTGGGAGAATCAAGCGCAAAAAGTTTACGAGGAGGTAAGATGCCAGACGTTATATTTGCTGGTACAGAAAATCGTAAGCCCCTTAATTATGCGCAAGTGAGTGTTACTTTAGATAATAGCGACCATTTTATCGAAAATATAGCTGACGAAGTTCGAGTTGAACGTCGTATTTTTCGAAACGGAGATAGTGAATATTTAATAGATGGACGCAAAGTTCGCTTACGTGATATTCATGATTTATTTATGGATACTGGATTAGGAAGAGATTCTTTTTCTATTATTTCCCAAGGACGCGTTGAAGCTATTTTTAATAGTAAACCAGAAGAGCGCCGTGCCATATTTGAAGAAGCCGCTGGTGTTCTGAAATACAAAACACGTAAGAAAGAAACACAATCCAAATTAGAACAAACTCAAGGGAACTTAGATCGCTTAGAGGATATTATTTATGAATTGGACATGCAAGTCCAACCATTAGAAAAACAAGCAAGTATTGCCAAGCGTTTTTTAGTATTAGATGAGGAACGACAAGGACTCCACTTATCTATTTTGATTGAAGATATTTTACAACATCAATCAGATTTAACTACTGTTGAGGAAAAGCTATTGACAGTAAGAAAAGAGTTAGCAACTTATTACCAACAACGTCAGTCCCTTGAAGATGAAAATCAATCGTTAAAACAGAAACGTCACCATTTATCTGAAGAAATTGAGGCTAAACAGTTAGCTCTTTTAGACGTTACAAAGTTAAAGTCAGATTTGGAACGCCAAATTGATCTGATTCGTTTAGAGTCAAACCAAAAGGCTGAAAAAAAAGAAGAGGCAGGTCAACGCTTAGCAGAGTTAGAAATTAAAGCTAAAGATTGTAGTGACCAGATTACCCAAAAAAATATAGAGTTAACTACTCTGTCGGAAAAAATAGCCCAAATAAGATCAGAAATTGTTAGTACAGAAAGTTCCTTGGAGCGTTTTTCAACTAATCCGGATCAGATTATTGAAAAACTTCGAGAAGACTTTGTTACCTTGATGCAAGAAGAAGCCGACACTTCAAACGCTTTAACAGCTTTACTAGCTGATATAGAGAATCAAAAACAAGCTTCTCAAGCTAAATCTCAAGAAATACAAGAAGTTAGCAAAAATTTAGAAGTATTAAAAAGTAACGCAAAGGTAGCATTGGAACGATTTGAGGCTGCAAAGAAGAATGTTCGTCAGTTATTATCTCACTACCAAGATTTAGGTCAAACCTTGCAAAATCTAGAAGGTGAGTATAAGAATCAGCAGTCAATTTTATTTGATCATTTAGATGAAATCAAATCAAAGCAAGCACGTATTTCGAGTTTAGAATCTATTTTGAAAAATCATAGTAATTTCTATGCTGGAGTGAAGTCAGTTCTACAGGCTAAGGACCAGCTTGGAGGTATCATAGGTGCTGTTAGTGAGCATCTTAGCTTTGACAAACATTACCAAACAGCATTGGAGATAGCTTTGGGAGGTAGCAGCCAACACATCATTGTTGAAGACGAGAGTGCTGCCAAACGTTCAATTGCTTTTTTAAAGAAAAACCGCCAAGGTAGAGCGACATTTCTGCCTTTAACTACAATAAAACCAAGAGAATTAGCACAACATTATCTCTCAAAATTACAAAGTTCTCAAGGGTTTTTAGGAATAGCTAGTGAATTGGTAACCTATGATCAACGCTTGTCAAACATTTTTAAAAATAACTTAGGGTTAACTGCTATTTTTGATACGGTTGATAATGCTAATGTAGCTGCGAGACAATTGAATTATCAAGTACGTTTAGTAACCTTAGATGGAACAGAGTTACGCCCTGGAGGGTCGTACTCAGGGGGAGCAAATCGTCAAAATAATACTGTTTTTATCAAGCCTGAATTGGATAATCTAAAAAAAGAATTGAAACAGGCACAAAGTAAACAATTAATTCAAGAAAAAGAAGTTGCCACATTGTTAGAGCAACTCAAAGAGAAACAAGAAACCTTAGCACAACTTAAGAATGATGGAGAACAAGCTCGTCTTGAGGAACAAAGAGCTGATATAGAGTATCAACAACTATCAGAAAAGCTTGCTGATTTAAATAAACTATATAATGGCTTGCAATTAAGCAGCGGGGCGTTGGAACAAACTACTTCTGAAAATGAAAAAAATCGTTTAGAAAAAGAACTTGAACAATTTGCTATTAAAAAAGAAGAGTTGACAACTTCAATTGCTCAAATTAAGGAAGATAAAGATTCAATTCAAGAAAAAGTCAATAATCTAACAACATTATTGTCAGAGGCACAGCTAGAAGAACGTGATTTGCTAAACGAGCAGAAATTTGAACGTGCCAACTGTACACGTCTAGAGATTACCTTGTCTGAAATAAAACGTGACATTAGTAATTTACAAACATTACTAAGCCATCAGGACAGTCAATTAGACAAAGAAGAGCTTCCACGTATAGAAAAACAGTTGCTACAAGTAAATAATAGAAGAGAAAATGACGAAGAAAAGCTTGTGAGTCTCCGTTTTGAATTGGAGGATTGTGAAGCTGCTTTAGATGATTTAGCTGCTTCTCTGGCTAAAGAGGGACAAAAAAATGAAAGTCTTATTCGTCAGCAAGCTCAATTAGAGTCACAATGTGAACAATTATCTCAACAATTGATGATATTCTCACGTCAATTATCAGAAGACTATCAGATGACATTGGATGAAGCGAAGGTAAAAGCAAATGTCTTGGAAGATATTTTGATGGCGCGTGAACAATTGAAATCTCTACAAGCTAAAATTAAAGCTTTAGGACCTGTTAATATTGATGCAATTGCTCAATTTGAAGAAGTTCATGAACGATTGACCTTCCTTAACACACAGCGAGACGACTTAGTTCATGCCAAAAATTTATTACTAGAGACGATTACAGATATGGATGATGAAGTTAAGACTCGTTTTAAATCGACATTTGAAGCCATTCGTCATAGTTTCAAAGAAACCTTTGTACAGATGTTTGGTGGAGGTTCTGCGGACCTTATTCTGACAGAAGGTGATTTATTATCAGCTGGGGTTGATATTTCGGTTCAACCTCCTGGTAAAAAAATCCAGTCTTTAAACTTGATGTCAGGTGGTGAAAAAGCATTATCAGCGTTAGCATTATTATTTGCCATTATCCGTGTTAAGACAATTCCATTTGTCATCTTGGATGAAGTTGAGGCCGCTTTAGATGAAGCAAATGTTAAGCGATTTGGCGATTATCTTAATCGATTTGATAAATCAAGTCAATTTATCGTTGTTACTCACCGAAAAGGGACTATGTCTGCTGCTGATAGTATCTATGGGGTAACGATGCAAGAATCAGGCGTTTCCAAAATTGTTTCTGTAAAATTAAAAGAAGCTCAAGAAATGACCAATTAGAAAACAGAAGGGGATCTCTTCTGTTTTTTGGATTTTCAGCCTTATTTTATGTTACAATAGTAAATGTAAACCCTTTAGTTAGGAGATTCCATGATAAAATTAGTAGCAACCGATATGGACGGTACATTCTTAGATGAAAACGGTACCTATGATAAAAAACGTTTAGCAAATGTGCTAAAAAAATTTAAAGAACAAGGAATTGTCTTTACGGCAGCAAGTGGGCGTTCCTTATTATCACTTGAACAATTATTTGCTGACTTTCGTGATCAGATGGCTTTTATAGCAGAAAACGGAAGTGCAGCAGTCTTATTTAATCGCTTGGCATATGAACAGCACTTGAGTCGAGAACAATACTTAGATATTATTGACCATTTGAGTAAGAGCCCTTATATGGAGAATAATGAATATGTCTTATCTGGCAAGGATGGTGCATATATTCTAAGTGATGCCAATCCAGATTATATTGAATTCATCACTCATTATTATGATAATTTGCAAAAAGTTTCTCACTTTGAAGATGTTGATGATATTATTTTCAAAGTAACGGCTAACTTTACTGAAGAGACTGTTAGACAAGCTGAGGAGTGGGTAAATCAAGCTATACCGTATGCCACAGCAGTGACAACAGGTTTTAAATCCATTGATATTATTCTAAGCTCAGTTAATAAACGAAATGGTTTAGAGCACCTCTGTGAACAATACGGTATTAGAGCAGAAGAAGTCTTATCTTTTGGTGACAATATTAATGATTTAGAAATGCTAGAGTGGTCAGGAAAAGCTATCGCAACAGAAAATGCTAGACCAGAAGTTAAAGAGATAGCAGATTGTATTATAGGTCATCACAATAATCAAGCTGTAATGGCTTATTTAGAAAGTATGGTGGATTAATGTCGGATATTAAAATACTTGCCTTAGATTTAGATGGCACTTTATTTACAACAGATAAGAAAGTTTCAGAAGAAAATAAAGTGGCCTTAAAAGCAGCTAGAGAAAAAGGTATAAAAGTTGTTATTACAACAGGGCGTCCTTTAAAAGCAATTGGTAATTTGTTAGAGGACCTAGAGTTAGTATCTGATGAAGATTACAGCATTACTTTTAACGGTGGTTTAGTTCAACAAAATACAGGGAAAATCTTAGCTAAAACTGCAATGACACGACAAGAAGTGGAAGATATCCATGAGGAGTTGTATCAAGTGGGTTTGCCAACAGATATCTTAAGTGAGGGAACGGTATATAGTATCGCTAACAAGGGACACCATTCTCAATATCATTTAGCCAACCCGCTCTTAGAATTTATAGAAGTTGATGATTTAGAGCAAGTGCCAAAGGATGTAGTTTATAATAAAATTGTTAGTGTTATTGATGCTACATATCTTGATCAACAAATTGCTAAACTTCCTGATAGACTTAAAGTTGACTATGAAATGTTTAAATCACGTGATATCATTTTAGAATTGATGCCTAAAGGTGTTCATAAAGCAGTCGGCTTAGAACTACTGACAAAACACCTTGGGTTAGATAGTAGTCAAGTTATGGCAATGGGAGATGAAGCAAATGATTTATCAATGCTAGAGTGGGCAGGCTTAGGAGTTGCAATGGCTAATGGTATTCCAGAAGCTAAGGCAATAGCAAAAGCGACAACTATTTGTAATAACGATGAGTCTGGAGTCGCCGAAGCAATTGGGAAATATATTTTAAGTGAGGAAAATTAATGGGATTATTTGACCGCCTATTTGGACATAAGAAAAAAGATAAAGAACCAGAAATTGAAGCATCAGAATCTGTTGTTTTAGAAGATGAAGATTCAGTTATTGATAAAGAGGAGGGCAGCAACTTTTCGAAGGAGTCAACTTTGAATCGAACCTCTGAAGTCCCTGTTGCAGAAGATGATTCTTTCTTAGAATTAGAAAGAGATACAGCATTGTCAGAATCACATCAACCAGTTACCTCTGAAATTCATCCTTTAGAGTCAGAAGATACCGATGAAATTCCTGTAAAAGAAGACGATAGTTTTTTAGAACTAGAAGATAGGGCTAAGACAAAGGTAGCAGATACTTCTGAGGTAGAAAATGTAGTTCCTGATTCCACGACTCTTTCTGACAATGTTTCTGCTAAATCTGAGGCATCTTTTAGTGATAAGGAGCAATTAAGTGATAGTCAGGCTTCAGATCAGTTTTCAGAAACTCCCCTTCAAGAAGAGATGTCTAGTGGAAAAACTGAGGTACAAACAGAGTCAGAGGATACATCTGCGGCTGATGCTTTTTTAGCAGATTACTATGCTAAACGTAAAGCAATTGAGAAAGAAATCTCGTCTAATTCGCTGTCAACAGATGAGTCAGAATTTTCTGAGGCACAGGAAGTTTTATCGCAATCACAGGCAGACACTATAAAAGCTGAGAGTCAAGAGGAAAAATATAATCGTAGCCTGAAAAAAACACGCACAGGTTTTAGTGCACGCCTTAATGCTTTCCTTTCTAACTTCCGTCGTGTTGACGAAGAGTTCTTTGAAGAATTAGAAGAAATGTTAATCTTATCTGACGTTGGGGTAAATGTTGCAACACAGTTAACCGAAGATCTTCGTTATGAAGCAAAATTAGAGAATGCCAAGAAATCAGAGGATTTAAAACGTGTTATCGTTGAAAAATTAGTTGAAATCTACGAAAAAGATGGTATTTATAATGAGGCTATCAATTTCCAAGAAGGTTTAACCGTAATGCTTTTTGTAGGTGTTAATGGTGTTGGAAAAACGACATCTATAGGTAAGTTAGCTCATCAATACAAGTCTCAAGGGAAAAAAGTTATGTTAGTAGCAGCTGATACTTTCCGTGCAGGTGCTGTGGCTCAACTAGTAGAATGGGGACGCCGTGTTGATGTACCAGTTGTCACTGGAGAAGAAAAAGCAGATCCGGCTAGCGTTGTCTTTGATGGCATGGAAAAAGCCGTTGCTCAAGGCGTTGATGTCTTGTTAATTGATACAGCAGGACGTCTGCAAAATAAAGAAAACCTTATGGCAGAGTTGGAAAAAATTGGACGTATTATTAAGCGTGTCGTACCTGATGCTCCCCACGAAACTTTGCTTGCTTTAGATGCATCTACAGGACAAAATGCTTTAAGTCAAGCTAAAGAGTTCTCGAAAATTACACCATTAACTGGCCTTATTCTGACTAAAATTGATGGTACTGCTAAGGGTGGTGTGGTACTGGCTATTCGTCAAGAACTAGATATTCCTGTTAAATTCATTGGTTTCGGCGAAAAAATCGATGATATTGGTGAATTTAATTCAGAAGATTTCATGCGTGGCCTTCTGGAAGGAATTTTATAAGAAAAAAGAACTTTCATTTAGAAAGTTCTTTTTATATTAAAAGACACGATAAACATAAGGATTATTAGCTTTAGAAACTTGACGAGACTCTTCAATGTGTAAGACTGGTAAGTTTTGTTGTAACAATTGATTATACTCGGATTTAATTGTACCTCTAACAGTTACCCAAGTATTGTCCGGATAACTTTTTTGATTTCCAGTCGTTAGTAGACCATAAACTCCTGAATCGGCAATACAATGAATGATTCCAAAGCGGAAAATAAATTGATATCCTTCGTGTTTGGGTTCGTTATAAACAAACCCAGTATATTGTATTTGGCGATCCATGAATTGCTCGGGATAGAGATAAATTAGTTCCATAACTTCCATGTAATTTTCAGTTGTGATGGTTAATGTACCAGAGCCTTTATATTTTTTAAGCTCTTTTTGCATTTCTTTTTCATAGGCTGAAGAAGTAAAATAAGTGCTGGTATCTGGTTTCAAATATTGAACGCGTGTCCCATCTTGACTTACAGTACCAGTAGAGCCGGCTGCTAGAGGGAAATTATATCCCTTGGCAGAGACTGTGGTTGAGTCTAAACTAACTGTAGGTACTAACAAACCTACTAAAACGGGAAATACTAAAATCATTGGGCTTGTTGATTTAGCTATTTTACCATGTAGGTGACTATGCATTTTCATATTTTTAACCCAAATAATTAGCTGTACAATTGCTAAAATAAAAGATAGGACCATTGAAATATAGGCCAAATAGGTATAATGAGTATTAATATACTGATTTAGTTTACCTGATAACTTTAAATACATGCTTAATTCAAAATAACCAGCAAGAATAAGAAATCGAATCATTATATTACCCCCACAAATAAACAATAGATAATAATAATAAGAGAAGATACACTAATGAATTGGACAATAAACCTTGTTTTAAAAGAATTTACCATCATCATTAAATTCTTAATATCAATCATGGGTCCAATTAAAAGGAAAGCCATCACTGGCGCGATTCCAAAGGTTGATAATAAAGAAGCACCTATAAAAGCGTCAGCTTCACTACACAATGACAAGATGAAAGCAAGCAACATCATAACTAAGATGGCTGTGATAGGGCTATGTCCGATAGTAGTAAGAACTCGAGTTGGTAAATAAATTTGCATAGCTGAAGCAATTAAAGTACCAAATACTAGATAGCGTCCTGTATCAAAAAATTCATCGATGGCATGAGCTAAGGCTAGAAAGATTTTTTGATACCACTTCTTATCAGAATAATCATGAAAATGAGTAGGTTTAGCGTCTTCTTTTAGAATATTATCATCTACTAAAAAGGCAAGCATGACTCCTAAAGCAATGGCTACAATGGTAGCACCTACAAAGCGTAATATCAGGAAGCGTATGGAATTTCCAAATGCTGAGTAGGTCGCAAATAAAACAATAGGATTAATAATAGGGGCAGTAGCAAGAAACGGAACTGCCGTGTATGAAGGCACTTTCTTTTCAAGGAATCGATTAATAATAGGAATGATACCACATTCGCAAGAAGGAAAGACAAAGCCAACGAAGGTTCCAAATAAGACTCTGAGAAATTTATTTTTCGGTAAGAACTTATTGACTATATCAGGTGTTATAAAGACTTCAATAATTCCTGATAAAATAGTTCCAAGCAAAACAAAAGGAAGTGCCTCAATAATAATGGAAATGAAAATGGCAAACCATTGAAGGACACTATCCGGTAATTGATTAAAGATATCCATAGAACTTAATCTTTCTGAGAATCATCTTTCTGTTCAGGTTTTGAATCAGAATCAACTTTTTTAGGTTTTGGTACTTTAGCAAAACTAGCGAACATACTTTCTAAGTCATCTTGACGTTTGTGCGTAATAGCCATTAATGGCACCTCTTTCTTTATATAATAACCTATTATACTATATTAGCTTATTTTTAACATAAAAAAACAAATCGATTGGAAATGATACTATATAGTGATAAAATGTTATTAGTAGATTGATGAGGTAAGATTATGATTGAATTAGGTATTACAACATTCGGAGAGACAACAATCCTTGAAGAAACAAACCAAAGCTATTCACATCCTGAGAGGATTCGCCAATTAGTTGCTGAGATTGAACTAGCTGATCAAGTTGGTTTAGATGTATATGGTATTGGAGAGCACCATCGTGAAGATTTTGCGGTCTCTGCACCCGAAATTGTCCTAGCAGCAGGAGCGGTTAGAACTAATAATATCCGTTTATCTAGTGCAGTAACGATTCTCTCTTCCAATGATCCTATTCGCGTCTACCAGCAATTTTCAACGATTGACGCACTTTCAAATGGTAGAGCAGAAATTATGGCAGGGCGTGGTTCCTTTATTGAGTCTTTTCCATTGTTTGGATACGATTTAGCGGATTATGATGATTTATTTAATGAAAAAATGGATATGTTGTTAGCAATTAACTCAGCGACAAATCTCGATTGGAAAGGTCATTTGACACAAACAGTTAATGAGCGACCAATTTATCCAAGAGCATTACAGAGACAGTTACCAATATGGGTGGCAACAGGAGGAAATGTTGATTCTACAATTCGTATTGCAGAACAAGGTTTGCCAATTGTTTATGCAACTATTGGTGGGAATCCCAAAGCATTTCGTCAATTGGTCCATATTTATAAAGAAGTTGGTAGTCGTAATGGACACAAACCAGAACAACTAAAAGTTGCTGCTCACTCTTGGGGATGGATTGAAGAGGATAATCAAACCGCTATTGACCGTTATTTTTTCCCTACGAAACAGACCGTCGATAATATTGCTAAGGGACGCCCTCATTGGTCTGAAATGACCAAAGAGCAGTATTTACGTTCAGTAGGTCCAGAAGGTGCTATTTTTGTAGGAAGTCCTGAAGTGGTTGCACATAAAATTATAGGACTTGTTGAAGCACTTGAGTTAGACCGTTTTATGTTACATCTACCAGTTGGCTCTATGCCTCACAAAGACGTCCTAAATGCTATCAAACTTTATGGTAAGGAAGTAGCACCAATTGTTCGAAAATATTTTGAAAAGAATTAAAGCAGATCTGGTCTGTTTTTTTATTGTTAGATTATAAAAACGCTATCTTGAAATCGCTTTTTAAAACTCTTCGTAAGTCAAAAATATGCTATAATAAAAGCGTTATGGAAAATTTAAATATTACACAAATTGCTATTGATTTAGGTATTAAAGCGTCACAAATCGAAAAGGTTTTAGAATTAACAGATGAAGGAAATACTATTCCTTTTATTGCCCGTTATCGTAAAGAAATGACAGGTAATTTGGATGAAGTTCAAATCAAATCAATTATTGACCTTGATAAGAGTATGACAGCTCTTTCAGATCGTAAAACTACGGTCTTAGCCAAAATTGAAGAACAAGGAAAGTTGACTCAAGAACTCAAAAAGGCTATTGAAGAAGCAACTAAACTAGCAGATGTTGAGGAACTCTACCTACCTTATAAAGAAAAACGTCGTACGAAAGCTACGATTGCACGTGAAGCAGGTCTTTTTCCTTTAGCACGTCTTATTTTACAAAATAAGGATAACCTTGAGGAAGAAGCTCAAAACTATCTTACAGATGGTTTTGAGACAACTACGAAGGCACTTTCTGGAGCAGTAGATATTCTTATCGAAGCTTTTTCTGAGGATAATAAATTACGTTCATGGACATATAATGAGATCTGGAACTACAGCTCAATCACTGCAGTTGTTAAAGATGAGTCACTTGATGAAAAACAGGTCTTCAAAATCTACTATGACTTTTCTGAAAAAATAAGTAAACTCCATGGCTATCAAGTTTTAGCATTGAATCGTGGTGAGAAAATGGGTGTTCTTAAGGTTAATTTTGAGCATAACCTTGAAAAAATGTTTCGCTTTTTTGCTGTTCGATTTAAAGAAACTAGCCAATATATAGATGACCTTATTGTACAGACTGTCAAGAAAAAAATCGTTCCAGCTATGGAACGCCGTATCCGTACAGAACTAAGTGAAGGAGCAGAAGATGGTGCAATTTCACTGTTTTCAGAGAATCTTCGTAACTTATTGTTAGTCTCACCGCTTAAGGGGAAAATGGTGTTAGGTTTTGACCCTGCCTTTCGTACAGGAGCAAAATTAGCAGTAGTAGACCAAACTGGAAAATTAATGACAACACAAGTGATTTATCCAGTTCCTCCAGCTAATCAAGCAAAAATCGAACAATCAAAAATAGAGTTAGCAAAACTTATCAAAGAATTCAATATAGAAATTATTGCTATAGGGAATGGAACAGCGAGTCGTGAATCAGAAGCATTTGTTGCAGAAGTTTTACAAGATTTTCCAGACGTATCCTATGTGATTGTTAACGAAAGTGGTGCCTCTGTTTATTCAGCCTCAGAATTGGCACGTCATGAATTTCCAGACTTAACGGTTGAAAAACGTTCGGCCATCTCAATTGCAAGACGTCTGCAAGACCCATTAGCAGAACTAGTCAAAATTGATCCAAAATCTATTGGTGTGGGTCAATATCAACATGATGTTAGCCAAAAAAAATTAGCAGAAAATCTTGATTTTGTTGTTGAAACTGTAGTTAACCAAGTAGGTGTTAATGTTAATACAGCAAGTCCAGCCTTGTTAGCTCATGTTTCAGGTTTAAATAAAACAATATCTGAAAATATTGTTAAATATCGTGAAGAGAATGGGCAAATTAAGTCACGTGCTGAAATTAAGAAAGTGCCCAGATTAGGAGCAAAAGCTTTTGAGCAAGCTGCTGGATTCTTACGTATTCCTAATGCTAAAAATTTCTTGGATAATACAGGTGTTCACCCTGAGTCTTATGAAGCTGTTAAAAAGTTGCTTGACCAACTGACTATCAAAGAATTAGATGATCTTGCTAAAGAGAAGTTACAAAACCTTGACTTAATTGCAACAGCAGAAAGTATTGGGGTAGGTCAAGAAACATTAAAAGACATTATAGAAGATCTTTTGAAACCAGGTCGTGATTTGCGTGATGATTTTGAAGCGCCTGTTTTGAGACATGATGTTTTAGATGTCAGTGATTTAAAAGTTGGACAGGAATTGCAAGGAACTGTTCGAAACGTCGTTGATTTTGGTGCTTTTGTTGATATTGGTGTTCATGAAGATGGTCTAATCCACCAGTCTCGCCTTATTAAGCGAAAACGCGATAAAAAAACTAGAAAAATGCCTCCTTTACAACATCCAAGCAAATATCTCTCTGTTGGTGATATTGTAACTGTTTGGGTTGTAGAGGTAGATGCGGAGCGTAGCAGAATTGGACTTAGTCTTATCAAGCCAGACGGACTTGACTAATTATGTTAAGAAGGTGTCTATAGAAGATTTTGGATGTCAGTTTTTACATACTGCACATTGGAATAATCGCTTAAGAACAACTGGAGGACGCTTCTTTCCAAACGATAGACACCTTGACTTTAATCCCAAAATTTATCGTGAGTTTGGTATTGATATTTTTCGTAAGATTGTAAGACATGAGCTTTGCCATTATCATCTCTATATACAAGGTAAAGGATATCAACATAGGGATAAAGCTTTTAAAGAGTTACTAGAAAAAGTCGATGGCTTACGATATACCCCTAGAGTTACGGCTGTTAAAGTGAATTATCATCATTACTCTTGCCAATCTTGCGGTCAAGTATACCGACGTAGGAGACGTGTTAATTTACGCAAGTTTGCTTGTGGTTATTGTCATGGTCGCTTGATAGAGAGTTTTTAAAATCAGTCGTAAGGCCTATTTAATTTTACTGTCAAAGTAGTTATAATTAAAATATAGAGTAGATAGAAAGAAGGATAGGTATGAAATCAAGCTTCTACAAACAACGAAAAGGTAAGTTGGTCTGCGGTGTTGTCGCCGGTCTAGCTGATAAGTATAACTGGGATTTAGCTCTTTCACGGGTGTTGATTGCACTGATTTTGTATTTTACCAAATTTGGTCTTTTGCTATATATTTTATTAGCTGTTTTCTTACCCTATAAAGAAGATATTATTGAAACAAGAAGACAAGGTCCCAGAAGACGTAAAGATGCTGAACCTGTTGATGATGACGGTTGGTTCTGGTAATTCATATAAAGGAGATTTGCTAGATGAATCTCCTTTTTTCTTAGCTTTATTTAGACCACTTTTTCAAAATATCTTCTTTTTTTCAGAAAAACGCGTTAGCGCTTACTTTTAGTAAAAAGTATGATATAATGTGGGTGTAAATTAATGAAAGTGTTTAGTACCTTTGCTCAACTTTAAATTGTAGGGTATAGCAATAGGGATATTCACTTTTATAAGAAGGAGTAAGTATGGCAGTTACTGTTCAAATGTTAGTTGACCGCTTAAAGTTAAATGTCATCTATGGTGATGAACATCTATTATCTAAGCGGATTACAACAGCTGACATTTCACGTCCTGGTCTAGAAATGACAGGGTATTTTGATTATTATGCACCAGAGCGTTTGCAACTTGTTGGTATGAAAGAGTGGTCATATTTAATGGCTATGACAGGACATAATCGTTATCAAGTGTTACGTGAAATGTTCCAAAAAGAAACACCAGCTATTGTTGTAGCACGTGATTTAGAAATTCCAGAAGAGATGTATGAGGCGGCTAAAGATACCGGTATTGCTATTCTTCAAAGTAAGGCCCCTACAAGTCGTTTATCAGGTGAAGTTTCTTGGTATTTAGATTCTTGCTTAGCTGAGAGGACAAGTGTTCATGGTGTCTTGATGGATATCTATGGTATGGGTGTTCTGATTCAAGGTGATTCCGGTATTGGTAAGAGTGAGACAGGACTAGAGCTAGTTAAGCGAGGACATCGTTTGGTAGCAGATGATCGTGTTGATGTTTATGCTAAAGACGAAGAGACGCTTTGGGGAGAGCCTGCTGAGATATTACGTCATTTACTTGAAATTAGAGGTGTGGGAATCATTGATATTATGAGCCTATATGGAGCTAGTGCGGTTAAAGATTCATCGCAAGTGCAATTAGCTATATACCTTGAAAACTTTGAAACTGGAAAAGTTTTTGATAGACTCGGGAATGGCAATGAAGAGATCGAATTATCTGGAGTTAAGGTTCCTCGGATACGTATTCCTGTTAAAACAGGCCGAAACGTGTCAGTAGTTATTGAAGCAGCGGCTATGAATCACAGAGCTAAACAAATGGGGTTTGATGCTACCCAGACTTTTGAGGATCGTTTAACACATTTGATTAGTCAGAACGAGGTCAATGATGATTAATCCAGTAGCAATACGATTAGGCCCCTTTTCTATTCGCTGGTATGCTATTTGCATAGTGTCTGGTATGTTGTTAGCAGTTTACTTAGCAATGAAAGAGGCCCCTCGTAAGAACATTAAGTCGGATGATATTCTAGATTTCATTCTCATGGCTTTTCCACTATCCATTGTTGGAGCTCGTATTTATTATGTTATCTTCGAATGGGCTTATTACTCTAAGCACCCAGTAGAGATTATCGCCATCTGGAATGGCGGTATTGCTATTTACGGAGGGTTAATTACCGGGGCCATTCTCCTTGTGATTTTTTCATATCGTCGCTTGATTAAACCCATTGATTTTCTGGATATTGCTGCTCCAGGAGTGATGATTGCCCAAGCCATAGGTAGGTGGGGGAATTTTATTAATCAAGAAGCATACGGTAGGGCAGTAAAAAATCTGAATTACGTACCAAACTTTATAAAAAATCAAATGTATATTGATGGAGCTTACCGAGTACCTACATTTTTATATGAGTCTCTTTGGAACTTCCTAGGTTTTGTCATCATCATGTCTATTCGTCATCGACCGCGCACTTTAAAACAAGGTGAAGTGGCATGTTTTTATTTAGTTTGGTATGGATGTGGACGGTTCATTATTGAAGGGATGAGGACAGATAGCCTTTATTTGGCGGGTTTGCGCGTGTCACAATGGTTATCAGTTATTTTAGTTATTATCGGAATTGTCATGATTATTTATCGTCGTCGTGAACAACATATTTCATATTATTAAACAGAGGAGGTATTATGATAGAAATTGCTGTATTAATTATTGCCATTGCGTTTGTTGTTTTAGTTTTAGGAATACTTTTCGTTCTGAAAAAAGTATCAGAAACGATTGAGGAAACCAAGCAAACTATTAAAGTATTAACAAGCGATGTTAACGTGACTCTTTACCAAACTAATGAAATTTTAGCCAAAGCTAATGTTTTAGTTGATGATGTTAATGGTAAAGTATCTACTATTGATCCTCTTTTTGTAGCTATTGCTGACTTATCAGAATCTGTATCTGATTTAAACCTACAGGCAAGACATATTGGACAAAAGGCAAGTAGTGCAACCTCAAGTGTTACTAAGGCAGGTTCAGCTTTAGCTATTGGAAAAGCGGCTTCAAAAATTTTTCGTAAAAAAGGAGACAAAAAATGAGTAAATTATTTAAAACTTTAGTTATCAGTGCTGCATCAGGTGCAGCAGCAGCTTATTTTTTAACAACAAAAAAAGGAAAAGAGCTAAGGAAAAATGCAGAAAAATTCTATGGAGAATATAAAGAAAATCCAGAAGAATATCATCAAATAGCTAAAGATAAAGCAAGTGAATATTCAAATTTAGCTGTTGATACTTTTAAAGATTATAAAGGTAAATTTGAATCAGGTGAATTGACAACAGAGGATATCGTCTCAGCCGTTAAGGAAAAAAGCGGAGAAGTAGTTGACTTTGCTAATGATTTTGTCAATCAAGCTAAATCAAAATTCTCAGACGAGGATACTGCTAAAAAAGAAGATAAGGCTCCTGAAACAAAAGTAGAAGATATTGTCATTGATTATAAAGAAAACACAGAAGATAAAGAAAAATAAAAAAGAAGCTACTATAAGTAGCTTCTTTTTTATGAGATTTTTATTGTCTGAGTGACCAAATGAATGAAGAGACTGCAGATGTAACTGCTAGACTTGCCAGCATCGCTAGTAAGAAACTCCAGACAGGTGTTAAACTTAGTGCTAGTAATAAGAAAGAGATTAGCACAGTGGTTATACTGAAGAGAGCGATACGAGCAAAAAAGACTAGCTCACGCAACTTAGCACTGTGATCAAATTCTTGAAATACTTGAAATTTTGGTTGAGCTTGCTCTGTTTTGCTTTCGTGAGTTTGCTCTTGCTTAAGTGGTGATGACATAGCTTTCTCCTTTGATACTAGCATATCATATCACAAATAATAGAGTTTGTCACTAGTTTTTTGATACTATGAGTTAAAATAAAGGTTTTTTCTCAAAAAAACCAAAACATTGCCCATATTAGTAGTAGAATACTAAAAGTATTTTTTACTACTTTCCTTACTTTTTTAAATTGGAAAAGAAAAAATAGATATAATTTTATATAATATTACAATACTATATTTTTTCTTATCTGATAGTGCTTAACCTCTAAAGTGATATAATTTTCGAAAAGAATATTTTTATTTATTCTTGTCAAGAAATATGCTTAAAAATGCTGAAAGTTTGTTATAATACTAATTATGGAAAAAATAATTTTGACAGCGACAGCTGAATCTATTGAACAAGTAAAGCAATTGCTAGCAATAGGAATTGACCGCATCTATGTAGGGGAAGAAAATTACGGTCTTCGTTTACCACATTCATTTTCAGACGATGAATTGCGTGAAATCGCTAAATTAGTACATGATGCTGGTAAAGAATTGACAGTAGCTTGTAATGCACTCATGCATCAAGAGATGATGGATAATATCAAACCATTTTTGGAGTTGATGAAAGAAATTAATGTGGATTATTTGGTAGTTGGTGATGCAGGAGTATTTTATATCAACAAGCGTGATGGTTATAACTTCAAACTTATCTACGACACTTCTGTCTTCGTTACATCAAGTCGTCAAGTTAATTTTTGGGGACAACATGGAGCAGTAGAAACGGTTTTAGCACGTGAAATACCTTCTGAAGAACTTTTTAAGATGTCTGAGAATCTTGAATTTCCTGCTGAGATTTTAGTTTATGGGGCTTCTGTAATTCATCACTCTAAGCGTCCGTTATTGCAAAACTATTATAATTTTACTCATATCACTGATGAAAAAACACGTGAGCGTGGTCTTTTTTTAGCAGAACCAGGTGATCCAGAAAGTCACTATTCTATTTACGAAGATAAGCATGGGACTCATATTTTTATTAACAATGATATCAATATGATGACTAAAGTGACTGAACTAGTTGAACATCACTTTACTCACTGGAAATTAGATGGTATTTATTGTCCAGGAGATAATTTTGTTGCTATTGCTGAAATTTTTGTCGAAACAGCTCGTTTGATTGAAAATGGAACATTCACTCAGGATCAGGCTTTCTTGTTTGATGAACGAATTAGAAAACTGCACCCTAAAGGACGTGGTTTAGATACTGGATTTTATGATTTTGACCCATCAACAGTAAAATAAGATTTATTTGCTACGTGAAAGTTTTCTATTTCAAAGCGTAGCCAATTACACTAAGAACTGCATATCGATTGGTATGTTAATTAAGATAGAAAATAATTCTTTTATCTTGAAAATAGAAGGAAATATAAGATGTCTAATGTAAAAAAACGCCCTGAGGTTTTATCACCTGCAGGAACACTAGAAAAATTAAAAGTTGCTATTGATTATGGAGCAGATGCTGTATTTGTTGGAGGTCAAGCGTATGGTCTTCGAAGTAGAGCTGGTAACTTTTCTATGGAAGAGTTACAAGAGGGAATAAACTATGCTCATGCAAGAGATGCTAAAGTTTATGTAGCGGCTAATATGGTTACTCATGAAGGTAATGAGCTTGGGGCAGGTCCGTGGTTTCGTGAATTACGTGATATGGGACTAGATGCAGTCATTGTTTCAGATCCTGCTCTTATTGTTATTTGTGCTACAGAAGCACCAGGCTTAGAAATTCATTTGTCAACTCAAGCCTCTTCCACGAACTATGAAACTTTTGAATTTTGGAAAGAGATGGGGCTTACTCGTGTCGTATTAGCACGTGAGGTTACTATGGCAGAGTTGGCTGAAATCAGGAAGAGGACAGATGTTGAGATAGAAGCATTTGTTCATGGCGCGATGTGTATTTCATACTCAGGACGATGTGTTCTATCAAACCATATGAGCCATCGTGATGCTAATCGTGGCGGTTGCTCTCAGTCATGTCGTTGGAAATATGACCTCTACGATATGCCATTTGGACAAGAACGTCAATCGTTAAAAGGCGAGATTCCAGAACCTTTCTCAATGTCAGCTGTGGATATGTGTATGATTGAGCATATTCCAGATATGATTGAAAATGGTGTAGATAGTTT
Source organism: Streptococcus sp. FDAARGOS_520 (assembly GCF_003812685.1). NCBI lineage: Bacteria > Bacillati > Bacillota > Bacilli > Lactobacillales > Streptococcaceae > Streptococcus > Streptococcus sp. FDAARGOS_520. Next base: position 1,719,194 of record NZ_CP033810.1, read on the forward strand.
AAAAATAGAAGGACGTATGAAATCCATTCATTATGTTTCTACAGTAACTAATTGCTATAAAGCTGCTGTAGATGCCTATATGGAAAGTCCAGAAGCTTTTGAAGCTATTAAAGAAGACTTGATTGATGAACTTTGGAAGGTTGCACAACGCGAATTAGCAACAGGTTTCTACTACCATACACCAACTGAAAATGAACAACTCTTTGGAGCTCGTCGTAAAATTCCTCAATACAAATTTGTTGGGGAAGTGGTTTCATTTGACAATGCTAAAATGGAGGCTACAATTCGTCAGCGTAATGTTATTATGGAAGGAGATCGCGTAGAATTCTATGGTCCTGGCTTCCGTCACTTTGAATGTTTTATTGATGGTCTGCGTGATGCTGAAGGAAATAAAATAGACCGTGCTCCAAATCCGATGGAATTATTAACCATAACATTACCAAATCCAGTAAAAAAAGGGGATATGATTCGTGCTTGTAAAGAAGGATTAGTGAACCTTTATCAAAATGATGGTACTAGCAAGACTGTAAGAGCTTAGATACTTTTATAACTATTTTGTCATTTTACATGGTCAATATTACTAAAAATTGTTAAAATAGAAGAAGTTCATTTAAATAGAACAAAAAGCTATAAAAATAACGAATAGTATAAGTGGAGGTATAAAATGTCAGAATTTACATTTGAAATTGTTGAGAAGTTATTGGTCCTATCTGAAAATGAAAAAGGTTGGACAAAAGAGTTGAATCGTGTGAGCTTCAACGGAGCGCCAGCTAAATTTGATTTGCGTACATGGAGTCCAGATCATACAAAAATGGGTAAAGGTATCACTTTATCTAATGAAGAATTTAAAGTCATTTTAGATGCTTTTCGTAAATAAATAAAAAGTGGTTTCAAAAACCACTTTTTTTGTCGAGACAAACGAGTATTCAGTAAACATATTGATTAAAAAAATAGAATTTTTAAACTAAAAGAATTATAATGGAGGTAAAAGGAGGCCTCTATGATTAGACATTCATTTAAAAGTAAGGTGTTATTGTTAGTCTTTATCTTAACAATAATAGTGAATTATTTATCCGCAACAGGTTTTTTAACAGGGAACAGTCAGAAGAGTCTGTCTGATCGTTATCAAACGCTCTTGACACCAGCACCATTAGCCTTTTCAATTTGGTCAGTCATCTATTTATTGACCTTTTTAGTAATATTAAGAGCTATATTCAGTAAGAGTCAATCTTACCAAGATAACTTTGCTAGCATTTTTCCATACTTTTTGGGTCTTCTATTAGTTAATAATATATGGACTGTATTTTTTACGAGTAATTTGATTGGCCTATCAACAATAATAATTTTTGCTTACTGTATTCTTCTGGTTATCATTATCAAGATACTAAGTAAAAATAAATCAAAATTACTGCTTAGAATAACATTTGGAATTCATGCAGGATGGTTGCTAGTTGCGTCATTGGTCAATTTAGCGGTCTACTTAGTTAAAATTGATTTTAATTACCCATTACCAAAGGTATATATAGCTATCATTGCCTTGATTTTTATAACTGTTTTAAGTCTTTACCTAGCTAGAGTATTACAAAATGCTTACTTAATCTTATCCGTTTTTTGGGCTTGGTTGATGGTTTTTAAAGCACATTTAGAAGGAAATTTTCAACACCTATATTTTAGTATCCAAATTTTATCTTTGATTGCAGCAATTATCCTTGGCGTATCGTTTTTCATCATCGGTTATTATAATGTCAAGGAGAGGTACAAGCAAAAAAATACTAGCCCTTACTCACGGGTTCTTTGAAAGAAATACAAAAAGCTCCATCATTATGTACTTTCCTCTATCATTAGATGTATGTCTCATGATAGAGGTTCAGTTCATTAGTGGGGCTTTTTTGTATTGTATTAAAGTAAATCCATGATTAATTTCAAATTGAGTAATGTTAAAATGATGGCGACAAGGTATGCTAAATAGGTATTCCATTTAGCATTAGCATGCTCTCCCATAATTGATTTTTGCGACGTGAAATAAATCAATGGAAAGATTGAAAATGGTAAAGCTAAGGAAAGAAAAACTTGTGAATAGACGATTAGTTGATCTAACGTATTTTCTTCGCCTCCAACTAGTAGGGCGATAACAAAAATTGGAAGAAGAGTTAATAATCTAGTACAAAGCCTTATTAACCATTGAGGTAATTTGAAGTGAAGGAAACCTTCCATAACGATTTGTCCTGTTAAAGTACCTGTAATCGTTGAATTTTGACCACTTGCTAGTAGGGCAACTGCAAAAAGGGTAGAAAGGAAAGAACTGGCTACTGCACCAGTAATAGTTTTATCAGATAGGGCAAGATACATTTGAGAAAAGGCACTGATATCATTAGCATGCCCATAAAATAGACTAGCTCCTAAGACTAATAGTAGCGAATTCACGACAAATGCAAGTGATAGCTGAATGTTAGAATCTAAGGTCATGAAACGTACAGCTTTTTTTATTGAAGATTTATTATGATAATCCACGCGTCTAGTCTGAGATAAAGAAGAATGTAAATAAAGATTATGTGGCATGACTGTTGCGCCGATAATGCCAAGAGCGAGGGTTAAAGGACTATTTTTCCCTTCATGTGATATGTTAAAAAGCTCATGGTGTGGTAAAAATCCTTTGAACATAGCATCTAAATCAGGTTGTGATAAAACAACTAAATATGTAAAGATTATCAAAATTGTCAATATGAGAACAGAAACAAAGGCTTCAATTTTTTGGACGCCTAACTTCATTAAGAGTAAAAGTAAGAATACATCCAAAATAGTAATCATGATAGACAGTAACAGGGGCCAGCCAAATAATAAGTGAAGAGCAATGGCAGAGCCAATGACTTCTGCTAAATCAGTAGCGATAAGGGCTAACTCAATGATAATAAATAGCAGGTAACGAAGCGGTTTTGGGAGTCGAGAAGCTGTTGCTTGTGCTAAGTCCTGTCGTGTAACAATGCCAAGCTTGCCAGCCATTTGTTGTAATTGCATCGCCATCAAAGAAGATACTAAAACAACAAACAATAGTAAGTAACGATAGGTAGCTCCACCAATAACGCTAGTAATCCAGTTATCTGGATCCATATAACCAACTGCAACCAAAGCTCCAGGTCCAAGAAAAGCTCTTAAAGTGTTCCAAAAAGAGCTATTGTGAGGAACCTCAACGCTCTGATTAACTTCGGATAAGGATCTTTTGACGGAATGATTTTGATTCATGTAATACTATACTTTCTAGTAATCTCAAGCCATTATAACAAATAGAAAATAGAAAAACAATTAAAAATTAACGCTACTTAATAATCAATTGAGGTGCTGTTTAGTATTTAGAGAATTATTTTCTTAACAGTTACATTTGAAATAACAAAATAACAGATTTCTATCGATTATTTTTAGTTCCGTAGATTTACCTAAGTTATTTAAGTGGAGTAAACTATATCTGTAGTGAATTTTTTAAGAAATATAATCCAATAATACTAGCGATTCTTGTTTGATTAGTTCGAAAGATTGCTTTATGGTATAGATATACTGTCTTGTAGAGATAAGAATAGATGAGCTACTTAATTATTATTTTATAATAAAAAACACATTATTTTTATTGACAAATAAAAATGAGTTTAGTAAAATAACTGTCAAATAGAATTTCTTCGGGGTCAGGTGAAAATCCTAACCGGCGGTATAGTCCGCGAGCTTTCGAGCATGAACTGGTGTGATTCCAGTACCGACAGTAAAGTCTGGATGAGAGAAGAATTCAGTGATTGTCTGCTACTTGCAGTTTATTTGTGCTGGATTAATGAGAGACTCCCTATAGTTTTCTATAGGGAGTCTTTAGTTTTTTTGTGCTACCTAAAATATAATGCTAATTAGTATAATCAACGACTTCTCATCCCTCCCCTTAGTTTTCTATTTTAGAAGCTAAGGGTTTTTATTTTAGAAGGAAAAAGGAAATGATGAAAAAAGAAGACTACATGGCATTAGCCTTGAAAGAGGCTGAGAAAGGTATGGGGTTCGTTGCTCCCAACCCATTAGTAGGTGCTGTTATTGTTAAAGATGATCGTATAATTTCCAAAGGTTATCATAAACGATTTGGAGATTTACATGCGGAAAGACAGGCTATTAAAAATGCTGATGAGGATATCTCTGGAAGTACTCTGTACGTGACTTTAGAACCATGCTGTCATGTTGGTAAGCAACCACCTTGTACTGAAGCTCTTATTAAATCTGGTATCAAAAAAGTAGTAGTTGGAAGTTTAGATCCAAATCCTTTAGTTTCAGGAAAAGGGATTGCCTTGTTGAGAAAAGAAGGTTTAAATGTTGAAGTTGGTATCTTAAGAGAAGAATGCGATGCTCTGAATGAAAGATTTATTTTTCACATGACCTATAAGCAGCCTTTTGTTTATTTGAAATATGCTATGACTTTAGATGGGAAGATAGCTACAAAGACGGGCGATTCTAAGTGGATATCAAATGAGCACTCAAGACAATCTGTTCAGAAATTGAGGCAAAAATGTAGTGCTATTATGGTCGGTATCAATACTGTATTAGCTGATAATCCACGTTTAACTTGCCGTATTCCTAAAGGTGAAGCGCTTGTGAGGATCGTATGTGATAGTCAGTTGAAGATACCTTTAGACTCTTACCTAGTTAAGAGCGCTAAAACAATACCAACATGGATTGCAACATGTTCAGATAATCTTGCTCAGCAACAAACATTAAAAGAAATGGGTTGCCGTTTGATTAAGGTCCCAAGAAAAGATGGAAAGCTGGATTTGAAAGTATTAATGACTATTTTAGGACAAGAAGGGATTGATAGCCTTCTTATTGAAGGAGGAAGTAGTTTACATTTTTCAGCTTTAAAAGCTGGTATTGTTAACAGACTAATTGTTTTTATTGCACCCAAAATAATAGGAGGTCTGAAAGCAAAAACAGCTATTTCTGGAGAAGGTTTGGATTGGCTTAACCAAGCTTTCAGAGTAAAAGATATTGAACTTAGTCGTATGGATTCTGACGTTGTTATTGAAGGAAAGGTAGAACATTATGTTTACAGGAATTATTGAGGAAATGGGTCAAGTCAGTCGTATTCGGAATGGCATAAAGTCCCAACAATTAAGTATTGATGCTCCCAAACTAGTCCCTTTATTAAGAAAAGGGGATAGCGTAGCTGTTAATGGTGTTTGTTTGACGGTTCTTGACAAAAGTGAAACAGCTTTTATAGCAGACGTCATGCCAGAAAGTATGATGCGAACAAGCTTAGCTGCTTTACGACTTCATTCTAAAGTTAACTTAGAATTAGCACTCAGAAGTGACTCAAGGTTAGGGGGGCATTTTGTTCTTGGACATGTGGATGGGGTTGGAAAAATAGAAAAAATCCAAAAAGATGATATTGCTGTCAGATTTTCAATTGATGCTCCACCTAGTATTATGTCTTATATTATAGAGAAAGGTTCGGTGGCTCTAGATGGGATTAGCTTAACAGTGGTATCATTTACAGAGCATTCTTTTGAAGTTTCGGTCATTCCCCACACGATGGCTCAAACTAATCTATCCTTAAAAAAGGTTGGGGATTTATTAAATATCGAAGTGGATGTTTTAGGCAAATATGCTGAGAAATTTTTAGCACCCACTAATAGAACTAATCACACTTCATCGGTAATGGATTGGTCTTTTTTATCAGAAAATGGCTACTAAGAGAGAGGAGAAAGCTAATGGCCTTTAGTCCAATAAAAAAACTTTTACAAGACATCAAATCAGGGAAAATGGTAGTGTTGATGGATGACGAAAATAGAGAGAATGAAGGAGACCTTATTTGTGCGGCTGAAATGGTGACAAAAGAGTCGATTAATTTTATGGCTAAATTTGGGAAAGGATTAATTTGCTTACCTCTGTCTAATTACTATGCTGAAAAGTTAGAATTAGCTCAAATGGCTAGCCATAATACTGATAATCATGAAACAGCTTTTACCATATCTATTGATCATCTATCAACTAGTACTGGGATTTCTGCGGAAGATAGAGCTTTGACAGCTAAGATGGTTGCTAACGACAGTAGCAAAGCTAAAGACTTTAGACGTCCTGGGCACTTATTTCCCTTGTTAGCCAAGGAAGGAGGTGTTTTAGCTAGAAATGGACATACTGAAGCAACCGTTGATCTATGTCGTTTAGCTGGATTAAAGGAATGTGGACTTTGTTGTGAAATAATGGCTGAAGATGGTAGTATGATGAGAAAGGATGAGTTATTAGCATTTGCTCAAAAGCACGATTTAGCTATCGCTACCATAAAACAATTGCAAGACTATAGACGTCAAGAAGAGGGAGGGGTGGTTAGAGAAATTGAGATTCAGCTACCAACGCAATTCGGTCATTTTACGGCTTATGGATATAGCGAAGTTGTGGCAAATAAGGAACATGTTGCCCTTGTTAAAGGGGATATTAGTAGTGGTGAAGATGTTTTATGTCGTTTACACTCAGAATGTTTGACAGGTGATGTCTTTCATTCCTTGAGATGTGATTGTGGGGAACAACTGGCTAATGCCCTCCAACAAATAGAGGCTGAAGGTCGTGGAGTCCTTCTTTATATGAGACAGGAAGGTCGAGGAATTGGTTTGATTAATAAGTTAAAAGCTTATCATTTGCAAGAAGAAGGCTTAGATACTTTAGAAGCTAATTTGGCTTTAGGTTTTGAAGGAGATGAGAGAGACTATGGAGTTAGTGCTCAACTTTTAAAAGATTTAGGTATAAATTCTATAAACTTACTAACCAATAATCCAGATAAAATCCAACAACTTGAAGCAGAAGGAATTTGCGTCAAAAACAGAGTGCCATTACAGGTGGCAGTAACAGCTTATGACCTTAATTATTTAAAAACTAAAAAAGGAAAAATGGGACATCTTTTAGATTAAAGGAGGAAGAAAAAATGACAATTATTGAAGGACAATTAGTGGCAAACGAAATGAAAATAGGAATCGTAGTCTCACGTTTCAATGAATTGATTACATCTAAATTATTATCAGGAGCAGTAGATGGACTGCTGAGACATGGTGTTTCAGAAGAAGATATAGATATTGTATGGGTACCTGGTGCTTTTGAAATCCCCTATATGGCTAGAAAAATGGCATTATATAAAGATTATGATGCTATTATCTGTCTTGGGGTAGTCATTAAAGGCAGCACTGATCATTATGATTATGTTTGTAATGAGGTGACAAAAGGTATTGGTCATTTAAATAGCCAGTCAGATATCCCTCATATCTTTGGTGTTCTAACAACGGATAACATCGAACAAGCTATTGAGAGGGCAGGAACAAAAGCAGGAAATAAAGGTTATGATTGTGCTCTTTCGGCTATTGAAATGGTGAACCTTGATAAAAAATTGCGTGAGCGATAAATCAGAAACCTAACAAAGTTCAGTAGAGGTAATATTAAAACCCACCTTAAATAAGGATGGGTTTTAATATATTCTTATTTCATTGTAGGGAAAAGTAGGACGTCTCGGATAGTTGTTGTATCAGTTAACAGCATACAGAGACGGTCGATACCAATACCTAGTCCACCAGTAGGTGGCATACCATATTCAAGTGCTTCAACATAATCGTAATCAACTCCAGTTGCTTCATCATCGCCAAGTTCTTTAGCAGATGCTTGTGCTTCAAAGCGAGATAGCTGATCAATTGGGTCATTTAATTCTGTAAAAGCATTAGCGTATTCTTTAGTCATGATAAAGAGTTCGAAACGGTCTGTAAAACGAGGGTCTGTATCATTTTTCTTAGCAAGTGGAGACACTTCAACTGGATGACCAAAGACAAAAGTTGGTTGAATTAAAGTGTCTTCAACAAATTCTTCGAAGAAGGCATTAATGATGTGACCAACTGTTGTGAAATGTTTTTCAAGTGGAACATTTTTTTCTTGTGCCAAAGCTTGTGCTTCTTCAAGAGTCATTTCTTTCCAGAAGTCAATACCAGTGATTTCTTTAACCGCATCAACCATATGAACACGTTTGAATGGTTCATTAATTTTAATTTCTGTGCCTTGATAATTAATTGGTCCATCACCTTTTACAGTTTTTGTAACATGCTGGATAATACCTTCTGTCAAGTCCATAATATCCTGGTAGTCAGCATAGGCTTGGTAGGCTTCAATAGATGTGAACTCTGGATTGTGGGTTGCATCCATCCCTTCATTACGGAAAATACGTCCGATTTCATAAACACGCTCCATACCACCTACAATAAGACGTTTTAGATGCAATTCAGTTGCGATACGAAGAACCATGTCAATGTCTTGTGCATTGTGATGTGTGATAAATGGGCGAGCAGAAGCACCACCAGCTTCATTATGAAGAACAGGTGTTTCAACCTCTAAGAAACCATTGCTATCCATAAAGCGACGAATTTCTGAAATGATTTTTGAGCGTGTTACAAAACGGTCAAAGCTGTCACGATTTGAGATTAAATCAAGATGACGTTTACGATAGATTGTTTCAATATCAGTTAGGCCGTGGAATTTTTCAGGAAGTGGACGGAGTGCTTTTGAAAGGTGAGTAATATGAGTAGCCTTGATAGAAAGTTCTCCCATATCTGTACGCATTACTTGCCCTTCAACACCAAGGAAGTCACCTAAATCAGCTTTTTTAAAGATTTCGTAGTTTTCTTCGCCAACAGAATCTTTACGGACATAAATTTGAATTTGACCTTCGCGATCTTGGATATGCGCAAAGCCAACTTTCCCCTTACCGCGCTTAGTCATTAAACGACCAGCGATTGTAGCAGTTTCTTCAATGTCGTGCAAGTCTTCTTTTGATTTGTCAGCGTATTTTTCATTTAATTGACCAGATGTTGCTGTACGTTCAAATCGTTTACCAAAAGGATCAATGCCTTGTTCAGTCAAAGCAGCCATTTTTTCACGACGAACAATCTGTTGGTCATTTAATTCTTCAATATGTTGGTTAGACATAATTTCCTCCAAGTTAGTATTCATCCTATTGTACCACAAAAACACTGATAATTCATAATTTATTTTATGAGTTTCTGGTGTTATTCTCATTTTTAATAGACTTTTCACCATTTGAAAATAAGGGTAGAAAAAGGTATAATTAACAATTGAAAATTCAGAAAGAAAAGGATAATCATGATTACTTCAATTGTTTTTGATGTTGATGATACGATTTACGATCAACAAGCACCTTACCGTATTGCTGTGGAGAAATGCTTTCCTGATTTTGATATGAGCGCTATTAACCAAGCTTATATTCGCTTTCGTCATTATTCAGATATTGGCTTTCCACGAGTAATGGCTGGTGAATGGACAACAGAATATTTTCGTTTCTGGCGATGCAAAGAAACGCTTTTAGAGTTTGGTTATCGTGAAATTGACGAAGCTACTGGTATTTATTTTCAAGAAATATACGAACATGAACTTGAAAATATTACAATGCTTGATGAGATGCGTATGACACTTGACTTTTTGAAATCAAAAAATGTACCAATGGGAATTATTACAAATGGTCCTACGGAACATCAATTGAAAAAAGTTAAAAAATTGGGACTTTATGACTATGTTGATCCAAAACGTGTTATAGTTAGTCAAGCAACTGGTTTTCAAAAGCCTGAAAAGGAGATTTTTAATTTAGCAGCAGAGCAATTTGATATGAACCCTTCAACTACACTTTATGTGGGTGATTCATATGATAATGATATTATGGGTGCATTTAATGGTGGTTGGCATTCTATGTGGTTCAACCATAGAGGACGTTCTTTAAAACCGGGAATTAAACCAGTTTATGATGTTGCTATTGATAACTTTGAGCAATTATTCGGTGCTGTTAAAGTGTTGTTTGACTTACCTGATAATAAATTTATTTTTGATATCAACGATAAAAGTAATCCAGTCCTTGAAATGGGACTTAATAATGGTTTAATGATGGCAGCAGAGCGTCTGCTTGAGAGTAATATGAGCGTTGACAAAGTTGTTATTTTACTGCGCCTAACTGCAAAACAAGAAAAAGTATTACGCATGAAGTATGCTAGATAATTAAATAATCCACTAGATGAATCTAGTGGATTATTTTAGTGTGTCATTTTGACCTCTTGCCTTAAATAAGATTTATCGTTCCAAGTCAGACAGTTGAAGTCTTTAAAATCATGAGTTTCTATGATTGTGAGGCTGGCATTATCAAGTTTATCTTTGTAGTGTAAACTACCATATTGATAACCCAGTAAGGAACGAATAGACGCAGTTAGGTTTGCTCCATGTCCTACAATAAGGACCTTGTCGTAATTTTTTGAAGCTAGAGAACGTAAGAAACTCTCTACACGATGCGTTGTCTGATAAAGAGATTCTGCACCGAACATGTCATGTTTAAATTGTAAGGGATTTTGATAAAATGCGGTCATTTGACGAGGATAGATAGCTTGCATAGTTGCAATTTTACAACCTTCTAAAGTTCCCAATGCCCATTCACGAAGTTGAGGAGTATAGTGGATTTCTTTTGGGCATGAATTAGCATCATTGAGGATATTAACAGTATCTCTAGCACGACCTAAGTCGCTAGAATAAACAGCATCAAAATGAATAGATGATAGGTATTGTCCAAGTTCTTCTAATTCTTCAATAGCTTCTTCAAGGAGAGGTGAGTCTCCGTTAGCACCTTGGAAACGCCCCTCTAAATTCCATTGTGTTTTTCCGTGTCTAACAAGATAAAATTTCATATTTTTCTCCAATCCTAATTATTATTCCTTTATATCGGCAAATTTAGCATTTACGAAATCTGCAAGAACCTCACTATTAATACGAATAGAACGTCCAATTTCTCCTGCAGAGACAATGAGTTCTTGTTTTTCTAAAGCGATAGTATCGATAAAAATAGGGTAATTATGTTTTTGGCGAATTCCAATTGGATTATTTGCTCCGTGAATATAACCGGTTATTTTCTGGAGATCTTTTTGAGGTATCATTTGTACCTTTTTGTTTCCTGAAATTTTAGCTAACTTTTTTTCGGATAAATGCTCGGTGAGAGGTAAGATACCTATTATGGGACCGGTTTTATCACCGATTAGCGCTAATGTCTTAAAGATATCTTGTTTTTGAATACCGTTGGGGAAATCTCCCTGTAAAGCATCCAATTGTAGACTATCATGTTCGATTTTTGCTTTATCTAAAATTTGATCAACTAAAGTTTTTTTGATTTTATTCTTTTTACTCATAATGACCCTTAACTAATAAGTTTGTTTCATATTTATTATAACATTTAAAGATGATTATAGTAAATTTCTACTGACTCTTAGAAATAAGCTTGAATACCATTTCAGGGAATAATGATAATAAATATCGCAACAGTACTATTTGGAATGTTAAATTAGAAGTTTTATAAATAGCTAAATATGAAGTGTCCTGATGTAATGACTTGAAATCATACCGTGGTCAGGTATTAAACGATTACTTTGACAAGGCATATAAAAATTTCTATACTAAATTTACAAAATGAAGGAGAGGGAACTATGGAAATACTGATTGCAGGTGGTAGTGGTTTTTTAGGAAAGCAGATAATAAAAGCAGCGCTTACAAAAGGGCATAAAGTGGCTTACTTATCAAGACATGAAGGTAAAGGTGATATATTTAAGGATCCTAGATTAACCTACATTAGGGGAGATATTACAGAAGCTGATAAGATTCATTTAGAAGACAGAACTTTTGATATATTAATTGACTGTATTGGAGCGATTAAGCCCAATCAACTAGATGAGCTTAACGTTAAAGCAACCCAAAAAGCAGTAGCACTCTGTCACAAAAATCAAATACCAAAGTTAGTTTATATTTCAGCCAACAGCGGCTATTCAGCTTACATTAAAAGTAAAAGGAAGGCAGAGCAGATAATCAAAGCAAGCGGTCTGGATTATCTTTTTGTAAGACCAGGTTTGATGTATGGTGAAGAGCGACCTCTCTCGATTTTCCAAGCCAAGTGTATAAAGTTATTTAGTCATTTGCCTTTCTTAGGTATTGTTGTACAAAAGGTCTTTCCAACTAAGGTTGTGATAGTGGCAGAAGCAATCGTTACTACGCTTAGGAAAAAACCAACCCAAAAAATCCTTTCTATTGAAGAATTAAATAATAAATAGTTTATCAAAAAAGCTACTGTTAACAGTAGCTTTTACTCTTTTACTTTTCCAAAAAGTTTCTCATAAGTTTTCTTCTTGTCTTTATTAACTGCAATTTGATTTAAATCAAGCGGTTGATTGAATCCTGGTAGATAACCTTGAGAGGTGTATTGGTGTAAATCGTATTTAAGTTCAGTTTGCGGAGCCGCTTCATAGTATCCAGAATCGCTACCATAAGTTGGAATCCAAACAGCGTCAAATCCTTTTACAGAGATGCCTTGCTCAGTCATAAAGTAAGTACCAATGTAGATACCAACATTTTTAGCACCAAGTCTTTTTAATTCTTTTCGGAATGCTTGGACACCTTTATTCATGTTAGACATTGTCTCCTCTTCTACGTCAATCCAATAAAAAGTTGGTTTGTAAGGAGCTGCATTCTTATAAAATATCTGAGCCTCTTCTTTCATTTCTTTAACACTTGAACCAAGTGCATAACTGTAGACAGCTACTGGGATATTTCGCTTTTGAAATTCTTTGATATGGGTCTTAAACGATTTATCGATTCCAGTTGTATAAGCAGCGTTATTAGTCTTAGATATCTTTGATCCACCAAAGACACGAATAACAACACCTGAAATATTTTTTGAAAGCGTATCGTAATCAATCTCCTTAGGAAGTTGCCAACCAGAGACATCGATAATCGGTTTAAGAACAAACTCTTTATCTTTCGATGATGTTGATTTTTGCGGTACTTTTGAAGCTTTTACGGATGGAATTGTCTTTTTAGCTTCAACTAATTCTTTTTTCAAAGTATTTGTCGAATGTAAATGACCAATAATTAATAAAAGTCCAAATAAACTGAAAAAAACCGCAACAACAATAGGTTTAATTCTTCTTCTCATTATTGATATTGTAACTTAAAAGGTTTAAAAAATCAAAGTTTACAGGCTTATTTACGTTCTTTTAAAAAAGAGGTCGTTTATGTAACATTAGAAATGAAATTGTAATAAAAAAGACTTTTAAGCGGTAGTCATAGTTTTGAGGTATAATTAAAGACATGATAAAGAATTCAACTTTAACTAAATTGACTAGAGTCGCTATATTATCTGCTTTGTGTGTTGTGTTGAGATATGCTTTTGCGCCTCTGCCTAACATTCAGCCAATTACTGCCATTTTTTTGATTACAGTTGTCTTATTCGATTTAAAAGAAGGTGTAGCTACTGTAACTATAACAATGCTAGTTTCTTCTTTTTTAATGGGCTTTGGGCCATGGGTCTTTTTGCAAATCATTTCCTTCACTTTAATTTTATGCTTGTGGAAATTTCTGATATATCCGCTGACAAAAGCTGTATGTTTTGGTAAAATAACGGAGGTAGTACTTCAAACTTTCTTTGCAGGAGGGTTAGGGGTTGTTTATGGCGTCATTATTGATACCTGTTTTGCTTGGTTATATCATATGCCTTGGTGGACTTATGTATTAGCAGGACTTAGTTTTAATATGGCACACGCTTTATCAACTTGTTTATTTTATCCTCTTTTGTTACCGATTTTAAGGAGATTTAGGAATGAAAAAATACATTAAATTATTCTTGCTAACAGTATTCGCTACAACTTTAGTAGCTTGCGGGCAACCATCTACATCGAATAAGACAACAACTAGCTCAACGTTAGAAGTTGGTAAGGTTGAATTGGTGGTTAAAGAAGATACGAACGTGTTAAGTGAAAAGGTTGTTTACCATAAAGGTGATACTGTTTTGGATGTGCTTAAAGCTAACTATAAAGTTAAAGAAAAAGATGGTTTCATTACTTCAATTGATGGCATCAGCCAAGATGAAACCAAAGGGCTTTATTGGATGTTCAAGGTCAATAATAAATTAGCTCCTAAGGCAGCAAACCAAATTAAAGTTAAAAAGAATGACAAAATTGAATTTTATCAGGAAGTTTACAAAAAATAAGATAAAAACAAGTTGGAGATATCTCCAACTTGTTTTTATGTTTTTGAAAGGCTGTAGTTTAGCCTTGCTCAATAAGATTACTGTAATTAATAATTTGGTCTACAGTGTTAGATAAGAAATTAATAGTATCGCGCAGAGGCTTATCAGTAGAAATATCAGCACTGATTAATAGAGCTGTTTCTAAAGGGGTACGGCTCCCACCAGATTTCAAGAATGCTAACCACTCTTTTGCTCCGTTTGGATTATTTTTGAGATTGAGATAGCCGGCTGTCGAGATTACTAATCCAGCAGAGTAAGTATAGCTATAGAGCCCCATGTAGTAATGAGCTTGTCTCATCCATGTCAAAGCGGCATCGTCATCTATTTCAATAGCATCTCCCCAGAATTGTGTTAATACTTCCTTCATAATAGCATTTAATTGTTCTGCTCCAAAAGTTCCTCCCTCCTCAATTAGAGTGTAAACTTTACGTTGGAAAGCAGCTTCAAGTAAGTGAGTAATGAAATTGTGGAAGTAAGTATCAGTTAAGCGATGTGCAAGAGCAAAGCGTTTTTGACGTGCTGTATCAAATTGGTTTTCTAAGTAGTCACTAAGTAAAAGTTCGTTAAAAGTAGATGGAGCTTCAACATAGTAAGTGGACATGTGAGTATTGAAAAAACTTTGGTGATTATCTGAGAAGATAAATTGACCAGAATGTCCAATCTCATGAATAAGTGTGTAGACATCGCTCATACGCCCCGTCCAGCTCATGAGTACATAGGGATGAACTTTGTAAGGATCCGCAGCATATCCTCCAGAATCTTTATTAGCGTTAGCTGCAAAATCAACCCAACGCTCTTTTTGATAGCGCTCAACCTCTTGAGAATATTCTTTTCCTAAAGGAGCAACTGATTTCATTACTAAGTCATAAGCATCATTGATACTTACTTCGGGATTAAGTTCGTTATCAATGTCTAATTTCCAATCTGCAAAAGTCATCTTTTCAATACCATTAACATCGGCGATATGTTTGAGGAATCGTTGAGCTACTGGACCAAATTCATCCATGATAAGATCAATTTGTCTGTCAAACATTGAACGGTCAACTTCTTGTTCGGAAAGAAGATAATCAAAAACACTATCGTAACCACGCATATCAGCAATTAACTTTTCAGATTTGACTTTTGCAAGATAAGCCGCAGCTGCAGCATTTTGGTGCTTACGTAGACCTTTCGAGAATGAACGGAAGGATTTTTCACGTATCTCTGCATTTTCGTGATTTTGAAAGTAATTTTCATAAGTTACAAAACTATTTTTGTAGGTTTTTCCGTCAACTTCAAAATCTTCCATATCAAAATCGCCAGCACGCATTTTAGTATAAATATCATATGGTGTATTTAGGACTTCATTTAAGTTTGTCAAAGCTTTTTCGACTTCTGGACTTAATAAGTGTTGCTTTTGAATTTTAGCTTGGCGAATAGTTGCTTTGAAATGAGGGTTATTTTCTAAAGAATCTAAAATCTTTATATCTGCATTTGCTAGGGCAGTATTAAAGAAAGAAAGTAGTACATTAGCTTTAGTTGCGAAGTCTGATCCTGCTTGAGAAATTTGTGCAAACTCTTCGTTGCTAAAGTCAGTAGTTTGAGGCATAAAAGCATACGTATCAATGTGACTCATCTGGATATAAATATGCTCGATTTCCATAAGGGCACTAGTAAAATCCTCAACACAATTAAGTTTTCCCTCGTAATTTTTTTTGAAAACCTTGATATCCTCAAGAGCTTTTTCAATAGCCAGTAAAAAATCTTGACGATCTTTGTAGAGAGCAGTCAGATCCCAAAGTTCATTTTCAGGGAATTCAGAGCGTTTTTTAAGTTTCATGCGATACTCCTTTAATAATAGTTGTTAATTAACAATTAATCAGTTAATCTCAATTATCCTCAGTATATCAAAAAAGTCGAACAAGAAAAACTGATTACTGTCATAAATAAGTAAAAATCTGAAAATTCTATCTAAAAATCCTAGAATGGTTTACTTTTTACTTTAAAATGGTATCATAGTAGTGAGATTTAAGAGAGGAAGTGATGGTTTGTCCCACCCGAAATTAGAAAGTAGTAGCAATAAAGAAATCATTACCGAAGAGGTCGGTTTACTGAAGCAGCTTTTGGATGAAGCAACGCAAAAATTGATTGGTAGTGAATCATTTGACAAGATTGAAAAAATAGTTTCATTATCATTAACTGACGATTATACTGGTCTGAAGGAAACTATTTCGGCTTTAAGCAACGAGGAGATGGTTATTGTTTCTCGTTACTTCTCTATTTTGCCGCTCTTAATTAATATTTCAGAAGACGTTGATTTAGCATATGAAATTAATTATAAAAATAATCTTAACCAAGATTACCTAGGAAAGTTATCAACGACTATTGATGTTGTAGCTGGCCATGAAAATGCTAAAGATATTCTTGAACACGTCAATGTTGTGCCTGTGCTAACAGCTCATCCTACTCAGGTGCAGCGTAAAACGGTGCTCGAATTAACGTCTAAGATTCATGATTTATTACGTAAATACAGAGATGTCAAGGCAGGAATCGTGAATCAAGAAAAATGGTATGCTGACTTGCGTCGTTACATCGGCATTATCATGCAAACAGACACTATTCGCGAGAAAAAATTGAAAGTCAAAAATGAGATAACCAATGTAATGGAATATTACAACCGTTCTCTTATTAAAGCAGTTACCAAATTAACAGCAGAATATAAGGCACTGGCAGCTAAAAAAGGTATTCACTTGGAGAATCCTAAGCCTCTGACTATGGGGATGTGGATTGGTGGTGATAGAGATGGCAATCCCTTTGTAACTGCTGAGACACTAAGATTATCAGCTATGGTACAAAGTGAAGTGATTATTAACCATTATATTGAGCAGCTAAATGAACTTTATCGTAATATGTCACTTTCAATAAATCTAACTGAAGTCTCTCCCGAACTTGTTACATTGGCAAACCAGTCACAAGATAATTCGGTATATAGGGAAAATGAACCTTACCGTAAAGCTTTCAATTTTATCCAAGATAAACTGGTACAAACCCTACTAAATTTAAAAGTTGGTTCTTCCCCAAAAGAGAAATTTGTTAGTCGCCAAGAATCTTCTGATATTGTAGGAAGGTATATAAAATCACATATCGCTCAAGTAGCTTCTGACATACAGACAGAAGAACTACCAGCATACGCTACTGCTGAGGAGTTTAAACAAGATTTGTTACTTGTGAAGCAATCTTTAGTTCAATATGGACAAGATTCTCTTGTTGATGGCGAATTAGCTTGTCTTATTCAAGCAGTAGATATCTTTGGATTTTATTTAGCTACTATTGATATGCGTCAAGATTCTAGTATTAATGAAGCTTGTGTAGCAGAATTATTGAAGTCTGCCAATATTGTAGATGATTACAGTTCTCTTTCAGAAGAAGAAAAATGTCAACTTCTCTTAAAAGAATTAACAGAAGATCCTAGAACATTATCTTCTACGCATGCTCCTAAATCCGAGTTACTTCAAAAAGAATTGGCTATTTTCCAAACAGCACGTGAGTTAAAAGATCAATTGGGTGAAGACATTATAAACCAGCATATCATTTCTCACACAGAGAGCGTTTCGGATATGTTTGAGTTAGCTATCATGTTAAAAGAAGTTGGACTAATTGATGCCAATCAAGCTCGTATTCAGATTGTACCGTTATTTGAAACCATCGAAGATTTGGATAATTCACGTGATATTATGACCCAGTATCTACATTATGAATTAGTTAAAAAATGGATTGCTACTAACAACAATTATCAAGAAATAATGCTAGGTTATTCAGATAGTAATAAAGATGGTGGCTATTTATCATCTGGTTGGACTCTATATAAAGCTCAAAATGAGCTAACAAAAATAGGTGAAGAAAACGGTATTAAAATCACATTTTTCCACGGTCGTGGTGGAACTGTTGGTCGTGGTGGTGGTCCATCTTATGAAGCTATCACATCACAACCTTTTGGTTCAATCAAAGATCGAATTCGCCTAACAGAGCAAGGTGAAATCATTGAGAATAAATATGGTAATCAAGATGCAGCCTATTATAACCTTGAAATGCTTATTTCAGCTTCCATAGACCGCATGGTAACACGTATGATTACTAACCCTAATGAAATTGATAATTTCCGTGAGACAATGGATGGTATTGTGTCTGAAAGTAATGCCGTTTATAGAAATTTAGTTTTTGATAATCCTTATTTCTATGACTATTTCTTTGAAGCAAGTCCAATTAAAGAGGTATCAAGTTTAAATATTGGTTCTCGGCCAGCAGCACGTAAAACAATTACAGAAATTTCAGGTTTACGTGCAATTCCATGGGTATTTTCATGGTCACAAAATCGTATTATGTTTCCAGGATGGTATGGTGTTGGATCAGCCTTCAAGCACTTTATTGAACAAGATGAGGCAAACTTAGCAAAATTACAAACCATGTATCAAAAATGGCCATTCTTTAATTCTCTTTTATCTAATGTAGATATGGTTTTATCAAAATCAAATATGAATATTGCGCTTCAGTATGCTCAGTTAGCTGGAAGTAAAGAAGTTCGAGATGTTTTTAATATCATCCTTAATGAATGGCAGTTAACTAAAGATATGATTTTAGCTATTGAACAGCATGATAATTTATTAGAAGAAAACCCAATGTTACATGCAAGTTTAGATTATCGTTTGCCATATTTCAATGTTTTGAATTATGTTCAAATTGAATTGATTAAACGTCTTCGTAGTAACCAACTAGATGAAGACTATGAGAAGTTGATTCATATTACTATTAATGGTATTGCAACAGGTTTACGAAATTCAGGTTAATATTGATAGAGGGAGGATCATTGCTATTCTCCCTTTTACTTTACTTCGAAAGATGATATAATGCATAATGGTAATTTTTTGATATATTAAAGGAAATAATACAATATGAAAATTGATAAAAGGCATCTTCTGAATTATTCCATCCTCATTCCCTATTTGATATTGTCTATTCTAGGCTTAATTGTAATTTATTCGACAACTAGTGCAACTCTAATTCAGCTTGGAGCTAACCCTTTTCGTTCAGTAATCAACCAGGGTGTCTTTTGGGCAGTCAGTTTGGTTGCAATTATCTTTATCTATAAACTGAAACTAAATTTTTTGAAAAATTCTAAAGTGTTGACTATGGCAGTATTGGTAGAAGTATTTTTACTACTAATAGCGCGCTTTTTTACACAAGAAGTTAATGGAGCACATGGTTGGATTGTTATTGGTCCTATTAGTTTTCAACCTGCTGAATATTTAAAAGTTATCATTGTATGGTATTTAGCGTTTACTTTTGCTCGAAGGCAAAAAAAGATAGAAATATATGATTATCAAGCTTTGACAAAAGGGAGATGGCTTCCGAGATCACTAAGCGACCTAAAAGATTGGCGATTTTATTCTTTATTTATGATTGGTTTGGTAATTGCACAACCTGATTTAGGAAATGGTTCGATAATTGTTCTAACGGTCATTATTATGTACTGTATTAGTGGTATTGGTTATCGATGGTTTTCAGCTTTACTTGGTCTAATCGTCGTGGGGTCAACTTTATTTATCGGAACTATTGCAGTTGTTGGAGTTGAGACAATGGCTAAAGTCCCTGTCTTTGGTTATGTAGCTAAGCGATTTAATGCTTTTTTTGACCCATTTAAAGATTTAACAGATTCAGGACACCAGTTGGCTAATTCGTATTATGCAATGAGCAACGGTGGCTGGTTTGGTCGAGGACTTGGGAATTCTATTGAAAAATTAGGGTACTTACCAGAAGCAACAACAGACTTTGTCTTTTCAATTGTTATTGAGGAATTAGGAGTTATTGGTGCAGGGTTTATTTTAGCTTTGGTTTTCTTCTTAATTTTACGTATTATGCACGTAGGTATAAAGGCTAAAGATCCTTTCAACTCAATGATCGCTCTTGGTATTGGAGCAATGCTATTGATGCAAGTTTTTGTTAACATTGGTGGTATTTCTGGGTTAATCCCCTCAACTGGAGTGACATTTCCTTTCTTATCCCAAGGAGGGAACAGCCTCTTGGTACTTTCTGTAGCTATCGGATTCGTGCTTAATATTGATGCTAACGAGAAAAAGGAACTCATAATGAAAGAAGCAGAAGAGCAATATAAGCCACAAGAAAAAAATGAAAAAATAATCAACCTTGATGCCTTTAAATAATCATCCAAACAAAAATCGAGATTTTTATCTCGATTTTTGTATTTTTTGAAATTTAAACTCTAATTAATAGAGAGAAGATATTTGAAGAAAAGAAGTGTCTATTAATATTCTAATACTATAAATTAGGATGTATTTAACAATATGATTATATGATAACTACTAAAAAATACATATAAGAGATAACAAATGCCTCAATCAATCTTACCCGAATTTTAAGGAAATAAAGAAATAAGCAAAAAAGCATAAAATACTTGCTTTTTTAGAGGATTTTGTTAAAATAGATAAGTAAAGTTAGACTGTATTGCCTACCGTCTATCTATAAAATATATTTTATTGGAGGCTTTTCCTAAAATGGCAAAAGAAAAATACGATCGTAGTAAACCACACGTTAACATTGGTACAATCGGACACGTTGACCACGGTAAAACTACTTTAACAGCAGCTATCACAACTGTATTGGCACGTCGCTTGCCTACTTCAGTTAACCAACCAAAAGATTACGCTTCTATCGATGCTGCTCCAGAAGAGCGCGAACGCGGAATCACAATCAACACTGCACACGTTGAGTACGAAACTGAAAAACGTCACTATGCCCACATCGACGCTCCAGGACACGCGGACTACGTTAAAAACATGATCACTGGTGCTGCTCAAATGGACGGAGCTATCCTTGTAGTTGCTTCAACTGATGGACCAATGCCACAAACTCGTGAGCACATCCTTCTTTCACGTCAAGTTGGTGTTAAACACCTTATCGTATTCATGAACAAAGTTGACCTTGTTGATGATGAAGAATTGCTTGAATTGGTTGAAATGGAAATTCGTGACCTTCTTTCAGAATACGACTTCCCAGGTGATGACCTTCCAGTTATCCAAGGTTCAGCTCTTAAAGCACTTGAAGGCGACGAAAAATACGAAGACATCATCATGGAATTGATGAGCACTGTTGATGAGTACATTCCAGAACCAGAACGTGATACTGACAAACCTTTACTTCTTCCAGTTGAAGATGTATTCTCAATCACTGGACGTGGTACAGTTGCTTCAGGACGTATCGACCGTGGTACTGTTCGTGTCAACGACGAAGTTGAAATCGTTGGTATTAAAGAAGATATCCAAAAAGCAGTTGTTACTGGTGTTGAAATGTTCCGTAAACAACTTGACGAAGGTCTTGCAGGGGACAACGTTGGTGTTCTTCTTCGTGGTGTTCAACGTGATGAAATCGAACGTGGTCAAGTTCTTGCTAAACCAGGTTCAATCAACCCACACACTAAATTTAAAGGTGAAGTTTACATCCTTTCTAAAGAAGAAGGTGGACGTCATACTCCATTCTTCAACAACTACCGTCCACAATTCTACTTCCGTACAACTGACGTAACAGGTTCAATCGAACTTCCAGCAGGAACAGAAATGGTTATGCCTGGTGATAACGTTACTATCGAAGTTGAATTGATTCACCCAATCGCCGTAGAACAAGGTACTACTTTCTCAATCCGTGAAGGTGGACGTACTGTTGGTTCAGGTATCGTTTCAGAAATCGAAGCTTAATTTAACTTAATTAAGTTCCCAAACGGCAGTTAGAGTCAGACAGCTCAAATTGTGAAGAGTCCTCAGGGACTCTTTTTTAGTATCTATAATTAAAGCGTTTTACTAGACTCGTGAAACTTTTAATTAACTATAATTTATGGTATGATAGATTAGTAAATAAAAAAAGAAGAGGTATGTGTAATGTCACGTAAACCATTTATCGCTGGTAACTGGAAAATGAATAAAAATCCAGAAGAAGCAAAAGCATTCATCGAAGCAGTAGCTTCTAAATTACCATCATCAGAACTTGTTGAAGCAGGGATTGCTGCTCCAGCGCTTACTTTATCAACAGTTCTTGAAGCAGCTAAAGGTTCAGAATTGAAAATCGCTGCTCAAAATAGCTATTTTGAGAATTCAGGTGCATTCACTGGTGAAAACAGCCCTAAAGTATTGGCTGAAATGGGTACAGACTACGTTGTTATCGGTCACTCAGAACGTCGTGATTATTTCCATGAAACTGACCAAGATATCAACAAAAAAGCAAAAGCTATCTTTGCTAATGGTTTGACTCCAATCATTTGTTGCGGTGAGTCTCTTGAAACTTACGAAGCTGGTAAAGCGGTTGAATTCGTAGGTGCTCAAGTTTCAGCAGCTCTTGCAGGTTTGTCAGAAGAGCAAGTATCATCACTTGTTATCGCTTACGAACCAATCTGGGCTATTGGTACTGGTAAATCAGCAACTCAAGACGACGCACAAAACATGTGTAAAGCAGTTCGTGACGTTGTTGCAGCAGACTTCGGTCAAGCAGTTGCTGACAAAGTTCGCGTTCAATACGGTGGTTCAGTTAAACCTGAAAACGTTGCAGAATATATGGCTTGCCCAGACGTTGACGGTGCCCTTGTAGGTGGAGCTTCACTTGAAGCAGAAAGCTTCCTTGCCTTATTAGATTTTGTTAAATAAATCACATGATATCTAAAGGCATAGCACTCTAGGTGATATGCCTTTTCTTATAGATAGTTAATAATAAGCTATTTTTGATTATTGAACTAGTAATCAGACTAGATTTTTATGGCTATTTTTTGTAGAATAGTTAAAGTAAATATTGGTATAGCCAAAATTAAAGGAGAAATTTTCTAATGGTAAAATTAGTATTCGCACGCCACGGTGAATCTGAGTGGAATAAAGCTAACCTTTTCACTGGATGGGCTGACGTAGATCTTTCAGAAAAAGGTACACAACAAGCTATTGATGCTGGGAAATTAATTCAAGCAGCAGGTATTGAGTTCGACCTTGCTTTTACATCAGTTCTTAAACGTGCCATCAAAACAACTAACCTTGCCCTTGAAGCAGCTGATCAACTTTGGGTACCAGTTGAAAAATCATGGCGCTTGAACGAACGTCATTACGGTGGATTGACAGGAAAAAATAAAGCAGAAGCAGCTGAACAATTTGGTGATGAGCAAGTTCATATTTGGCGTCGTTCATATGATGTATTGCCTCCAGATATGGCTAAAGATGATGAACATTCAGCACATACTGATCGTCGCTATGCTTCACTAGATGATTCTGTTATTCCAGATGCAGAAAACCTAAAAGTTACTTTAGAGCGTGCTCTTCCTTTCTGGGAAGATAAAATTGCTCCTGCTCTTAAAGATGGTAAAAATGTGTTTGTTGGTGCACACGGTAACTCAATCCGTGCTCTTGTAAAACATATCAAACAATTGTCAGATGATGAAATCATGGACGTTGAAATTCCTAACTTCCCACCACTTGTTTTCGAATTTGATGAAAAATTAAACCTTGTTTCAGAATATTACTTAGGTAAATAATCTAATCTTTATATAAAAAATTCAGGCCAAGTTGGCTTGAATTTTTTATTATTTATAACATTTTGAGTGTCTGTAAAAAACCATTTTTATGATACAATAGTAGTCAGAGTTTTTATAGCAAGGAGTTAATGTTGAATCGTAAAAAAAGGTATCGTCTCACTGTAAAAAAGCAAAATGCTAGCATACCTAGACGATTAAATCTTCTATTTTTTATTATTGTTTTATTATTTACTGTTCTAATTCTTCGTTTAGAGCAAATGCAGATTGGGCAACAATCATTTTACATGAAAAAACTGACAGCTCTTACGAGTTATACAGTGAAAGAATCAAAAGCGAGAGGTCAGATTTTTGATGCTAAGGGAGTTGTCTTAGTTGAAAATGATGAACGTCCTACTGTGGCGTTTTCTAGAGGAAACAATATTTCATCTCAGTCTATCAAAGAGTTAGCGAATAAATTATCACATTACATTACCTTAACCGAAGTTGCTTCAAGCGATAGAGCAAAGAGAGATTATTATTTAGCAGATAAAGCCAACTACAAAAAAGTTGTTGAAAGTTTACCAGATTCTAAACGTTACGATAAATTTGGTAACCATCTAGCCGAATCAACCGTATATGCAAATGCAGTTGCTGCAGTTCCAGTGAGCGCTATTAACTATTCTGAAGATGAGTTAAAAGTGGTTGCCTTATTTAACCAAATGAATGCGACACCAACGTTTGGTTCAGTGAAATTAAGTACAGGCGAATTAAGTGATGATCAAATCAAGAAACTGGATGCTGATAAGAAGGAACTGTTAGGAATTTCTGTAACAAGTAATTGGCATCGTCGTAAAAAAGGAACTTCTTTATCGGATATATTAGGTACTATTTCTACAGAAAAGGCAGGTTTACCAAGAGAAGAAGTTAAAAAATATTTGAAAAAAGGCTATTCACTGAATGACCGAGTGGGAACTTCTTACCTTGAAAAACAATATGAAGATGACTTACAAGGAATCAGACAAATTCGCAAAGTAGTTGTTAATAAAAAAGGTAAAGTTGTTTCAGATAATATTACGCAAGAAGGTAAGTCAGGAAGAAATCTTAAATTAACGATTGATCTTAATTACCAAAACAAAGTAGAAAGTATCTTGAAACAATACTATGGCAGTGAATTATCTAGTGGACGCGCTAGTTTTTCCGAAGGGATGTATGCAGTTGCTATAGAACCTTCAACTGGTAAAGTGTTAGCAATGGCTGGTCTGAAAAATGATCATGGGAATTTAGTTGATGACAGCCTAGGCACTATTGCTAAGAATTTCACGCCAGGATCTGTTGTGAAAGGTGCGACGCTATCATCAGGATGGGAAAATAAAGTTCTTAGAGGAAATGAAGTGCTTTATGACCAAGAAATTGCTAATATACGGTCATGGTTTACACGAGGTTTGACTCCAATATCTGCGGCACAAGCGCTAGAGTATTCATCTAATACTTATATGGTTCAAGTAGCACTTCGTTTAATGGGACAAGACTATAATACAGGAGATGCTTTAACTGATCGAGGCTATCAAGAAGCAATGGCTAAACTAAGGAAAACTTACGGCGAATATGGTTTAGGGGTTTCTACAGGATTAGATTTACCTGAATCAGAAGGTTATGTACCTGGAAAATACAGCTTAGGAACAACTCTAATGGAATCGTTCGGTCAGTATGATGCCTATACACCAATGCAACTTGGTCAGTATATCTCAACTATTGCGAATAATGGGAATCGTTTAGCACCTCACGTGGTTTCAGATATCTATGAAGGGAATGATTCTAATAAGTTCGCTCAATTGGTTCGTTCAATCACTCCTAAAACACTAAATAAGATAGCTATCTCAGATCAAGAGTTAGCCATTATTCAAGAAGGTTTTTATAACGTTGTCAATAGTGGAAGTGGCTATGCAACTGGTACGTCAATGAGGGGGAATGTGACAACCATTAGTGGTAAAACTGGTACCGCTGAAACATTTGCTAAAAATGTAAATGGACAAACAGTTTCTACCTACAACTTAAACGCTATTGCCTACGATACTAATCGTAAAATAGCAGTAGCGGTAATGTATCCGCATGTTACAACTGATACAACAAAATCCCATCAATTAGTTGCACGAGATATGATTGATCAATATATTTCACAGTTCACAGGACAATAAGAGAGGACATTTGAATGCTTTACCCAACACCAATTGCTAAATTGATTGACAGCTTTTCAAAATTACCGGGTATAGGTACTAAAACAGCAACACGTTTAGCTTTTTACACCATTGGTATGAGTGATGAAGATGTTAATGAATTTGCTAAGAATTTATTAGCTGCTAAGCGGGAATTAACCTATTGTTCTGTTTGTGGTAATTTGACTGATGATGATCCTTGCTTAATTTGTACAGATAAGACGCGTGACCAGTCTGTTATCTTGGTTGTTGAAGATAGTAAAGATGTGTCAGCTATGGAAAAAATTCAAGAGTATAATGGTTTGTATCATGTCTTACATGGCTTAATTTCACCTATGAATGGTATTAGCCCTGATGACATTAATTTGAAAAGTTTAATTACTCGATTGATGGATGGTCAGGTGACAGAAGTTATTGTTGCTACCAATGCGACTGCTGATGGTGAAGCTACATCAATGTATATTTCACGAGTCTTAAAACCAGCTGGTATCAAAGTGACACGATTAGCGAGAGGTTTAGCTGTTGGTTCAGATATCGAATATGCAGATGAAGTAACCTTGCTTCGAGCAATCGAAAATCGTACAGAGTTATAATTGTTATAAAGAAAAGGTTGGGAATCTCCTAACTTTTTCTTTTACAATACTAACTTTAAGTGGATTGATTTTTGAAAGTTAGGTTAAAATATGGTATTATTAAAAGGTCAATCTTAGATTAGATAGAAAAGAGAAGAAATATGTCAAAAGAAACATTGATCTTGCTTTACGGTGGTCGCTCTGCGGAACGTGAAGTATCTGTACTGTCTGCAGAAAGCGTCATGCGTGCTATTAATTATGATAAATTTTTTGTTAAAACTTATTTTATCACGCAAGTAGGTCAATTTATTAAAACACAAGAATTTGATGAAATGCCATCTTCAGATGAAAAGTTAATGACAAACCAAACTGTTGATTTAGACAAAATGGTTCGTCCAAGTGATATCTATGATGATAATGCAATTGTTTTCCCCGTTTTACATGGACCAATGGGGGAAGATGGTTCTATCCAAGGATTTTTAGAAGTTTTAAGGATGCCTTATGTTGGGACTAATATTCTATCTTCAAGCGTGGCTATGGATAAAATTACAACAAAACAAGTCCTTGCAACAGTAGGTGTACCTCAGGTTGCATATCAAACTTATTTTGAGGGTGATGATTTGGAACATGCGATTAAACTCTCTTTAGAAACTTTAAGTTTCCCAATTTTTGTAAAACCGGCTAATATGGGGTCATCAGTAGGTATTTCAAAAGCGACAGATGAATCCTCACTTCGCTCTGCAATTGACTTAGCTCTCAAGTATGATAGCCGTATTTTGATTG
Source organism: Streptococcus sp. FDAARGOS_520 (assembly GCF_003812685.1). Lineage (NCBI taxonomy): Bacteria > Bacillati > Bacillota > Bacilli > Lactobacillales > Streptococcaceae > Streptococcus > Streptococcus sp. FDAARGOS_520. Next base: position 1,746,398 of record NZ_CP033810.1, read on the forward strand.
AACAAGGCGTGACAGCTCGTGAAATTGAAGTAGGTATTTTAGGCAATAATGATGTTAAGACAACTTTTCCTGGCGAAGTCGTTAAAGACGTCGATTTCTATGACTATGACGCCAAATATATTGATAATAAAATTACTATGGATATTCCAGCTAAAGTTGATGAAGCAACTATGGAAGCAATGCGTCAATATGCAAGTAAAGCTTTTAAAGCAATCGGGGCTTGTGGTTTATCACGCTGTGATTTCTTTTTGACGAAAGATGGACAAATCTTCTTAAACGAACTGAATACAATGCCCGGTTTTACTCAGTGGTCAATGTATCCCCTGCTTTGGGAAAATATGGGGCTAACTTATAGTGATTTGATTGAAAAGTTAGTTATGTTAGCTAAAGAAATGTTTGAAAAACGTGAGAGTCATTTAATTTAAAAAAGTTCAACTAAGTCTTTCTTAGTTGAGCTTTTTCAAATCTATGATATGTTATGAAAGTGTGTTATAATTTAGGAGTATATTCGTTTATAAGGGATAGCATACTATCTACAACATTGTTGCTAAATAATAGAAAAGGAAATGATATGAAGCTTAGTTTGCATGAAGTTGCTAAAGTAGTTGGCGCTAAAAATCAAGTATCAGAGTTTGAAGACGTTCCCCTGGGAAATATTGAATTTGATAGTCGTAATATCAGTGAAGGTGACTTATTTCTTCCCTTAAAAGGAGCAAGAGATGGACATGAGTTTATAGAGATGGCTTTTGATAATGGAGCAATAGCAACCATTTCAGAGAAGGAAATAGAGGGTCATCCTTATCTTTTAGTGTCTGATGCACTTAAAGCATTTCAAGTCTTGGCACAGTATTATATTGAAAAGATGAACGTTGATGTTATTGCAGTAACTGGCTCAAATGGTAAGACAACAACTAAAGATATGATAGCTGCAATCTTATCAACCACATATAAGACTTATAAAACACAAGGAAACTACAATAACGAGATTGGCTTACCCTATACTGTGCTACACATGCCAGAAGATACTGAAAAAATTATTTTGGAGATGGGACAGGATCATCTTGGAGATATCCATGTGTTATCTGAAATTGCAAAACCACGTATTGCTGTTGTTACTTTGATTGGTGAAGCACACTTAGAATTTTTTGGTAGTCGAGAAAAGATTGCAGAAGGGAAAATGCAAATCACAGATGGTATGAGTTCAGATGGCATATTAATTGCACCGGGAGATCCAATTATTGATCCATATCTTCCAGCAAACCAGATGACTATTCGTTTTGGTCATGACCAAGAATTGCAAGTGACAGAACTCAAAGAAGAAAAACATTCCTTAACTTTTAAAACTAATGCTTTGGAGCACCAATTACGTATACCAGTACCTGGTAAGTACAATGCAACTAATGCGATGGTCGCTGCCTATGTTGGAAAATTATTAGCAGTAGCAGAAGAAGATATAGTGGATGCTCTAGAAAATCTTCAACTAACTCGTAATCGCACCGAATGGAAGAAATCAGCCAATGGAGCAGATATTTTATCAGATGTTTACAATGCTAACCCAACGGCTATGCGATTGATACTAGAAACCTTTTCAGCTATTCCCAATAATGATGGTGGAAAGAAGATTGCTCTTTTAGCTGATATGAAAGAACTGGGAGAACAATCTGTGGATTTACATAATCAAATGATTATGAGTATCAGACCTGACTCTATTGATACTTTGATTTGTTATGGCCAGGATATTGAGGGGTTGGCTCAATTAGCAAGCCAGATGTTCCCAATTGGTAAAGTGTATTTCTTTAAAAAGAATCAAGAAGTAGATCAGTTTGATCAATTGCTTGCAAAAGTAAAAGATACTCTTAAGGAGAAAGATCAAATATTATTAAAAGGTTCTAACTCAATGAATCTTTCTAAAATAGTTGATATTCTTGAAGTAGGATAATAGAGGTGTTAGGGTAACAAGTTACCCTAACTTTTTTGTTTTTTAATCACGAATAATATTCAGTTTTATTGAGGAAAATAGATATGCTAAGCAGAAAACTGGTGATATATTCAGTTTTTTGATAATCTGTTTATTACGAACTATATTTTTAAAAATAAAACTTAAGTTCGTTTTTAGGAGGATTGTTTGAAAAATTTAAATCGTTATGTAGTTGCGGTTTCTGGAGTCGTTTTACATTTAATGCTAGGATCAACTTATGCTTGGAGTGTGTTTCGTAACCCAATCATCTCAGAGACTGGTTGGGATATTTCATCAGTTTCATTCGCTTTTAGTTTGGCTATTTTTTGTCTAGGAATGTCTGCAGCTTTTATGGGACACTTAGTAGAGCGTTTTGGTCCTAGGATAATGGGAATGATTTCTGCTATTTTATATGGAGCAGGGAATGTGTTAACAGGTTTAGCCATTGAAACTCAGCAGTTATGGTTACTGTATGTTGCATACGGTATTTTAGGAGGAATCGGACTTGGTTCAGGTTATATTACTCCAGTATCGACTATTATTAAATGGTTTCCTGATAGGAGGGGACTAGCAACAGGATTCGCTATTATGGGATTTGGCTTTGCTTCTTTAGTAACAAGTCCGCTTGCACAATCCTTAATGATTAGGATTGGTGTAGGTAAAACATTTTATATTTTGGGATTAGTATATTTTTTTGTCATGATGATTGCCTCACAATTTATTAAACAACCACCTCAGGAAAAAATAACTATTTTGACTCACGACGGTAAAAAGAATGCTATGAATTCACAAATTATTACTGGATTAAAAGCAAATGCTGCTATAAAATCAAAAACCTTTTACATCATTTGGTTGACTTTGTTTATTAATATTTCGTGTGGCTTAGGTTTAATATCAGCAGCTTCACCAATGGCACAAGATTTAGCAGGCTATTCCGCAGAATCTGCAGCCTTATTAGTAGGGGTACTAGGGATATTTAACGGTTTTGGACGTCTGTTATGGGCAAGTCTCTCTGACTACATTGGACGCCCGTTGACCTTTATAATATTATTTATTGTGAACTTTATTATGACTTCTAGTTTATTTTTGTCATTCAATGCTATTGTATTTGCAATAGCAATGTCTATTTTAATGACTTGTTATGGTGCAGGCTTTTCCTTATTACCTGCTTATCTAAGTGATATTTTTGGAACAAAGGAATTAGCTACTTTACATGGTTATAGTTTAACAGCATGGGCAATAGCAGGTCTGTTTGGGCCCCTATTGTTATCAAAGACATATTCATGGGGAAATTCCTATCAATTGACATTAATGGTTTTTGGTTTTTTATTCCTATTCGGATTATTGTTATCTCTATATTTAAGAAAATTAACAACTAAAGTTGTGTAGTATATATCTAATTTAAAATTCTTTGGTTTTACCAAAGAGTTTTTTCTTTGAAAAATAGTTTTGTCTTATAGCAAATAATTTGATATACTAAGTATCTAGTAAAAAAATGATAGAAAGATAATACTAAAATGATAGAATTCTTTTCTAATATCAGAACAGAGATTCCGCAGATGCCTTTACTTATCCATAGTTTGATTTTATCTGTCTTACCTTTTCTGATGTGGCTGACTTTGGTTAATAGAGATAAGCCTTTGTATAAAACTATTTGGAGTATCCTTTTAGGACTTCAGTTAATTACGATTTATACTTGGTTTTTCTGGGCAAAATTGCCTTTATCTGAAAGTCTTCCCCTTTACCATTGTCGAATAGGCATGTTTGTCGTTCTCTTGGCGAGGCCTGGAATATTAAAGGATTATTTCGCATTGTTAGGAGTAGTAGGTGGAGTATTGGCAATGATTCACCCAGACTTTTACCCTTACCAGTTTCTACATGTGACTAATATTTTCTTCTTTATTGGACATTTTGCTTTATTTGTCCTTAGTTTACTACATCTGATGACACAGTCCAATTTGGACAAATTAAATCCAAAATTGATTATACAACTAACGCTTCTCATTAATATGTCTTTGATTTTTATTAACCTCTTGACTGGGGGGAATTATGGCTTTATGATGAAGACACCAATACTAGGAATAACAAATCCCTTTTTAAACCTTTTTATAGTGACAACTCTATTAAGTTTTCTCGTCCTATTTGTTAAACAAATTTTCCAAAAAGTGAGAATGAGAGCTAGTCTTAAAACAGAAGAATCTTAATTATTTTAATATTATTATATTATCTAGCTATTAAAAAATAAATAGCTGGATAATGTTTTTCATTTTTAGCTATTTTTATGATTGACCGCTAATTATTAATCTGCTAAGATATAGTACGTAATAAAAACTTAACCGGTTAATTATTTTTGAAATATATTTTTTCTGGAGGAAAATAGTAATGAATAAATCATTCAATACCAAATTAGGTTTGGTAACTGTAGCGGTATTATCAGGTATTGTATTAACGTCTCAATTACCTGTGAACGCTAAAGCTGAGACACCAGTAATGGCAGCAAGTGCACAACAAGGTTTCCGTTTTGTAGCAACCGTTGTAGATAGTCAGACGCATGTCTTGCCGGGAAAATTGGTAACTTTGTCAGAGGTGACAAGTGGTCAGCCTAAAATTATTGCAAGTGTGAAAACGAATGATGCCGGACAAGCTATTTTTAATAATCTCCCTATAAAACGTAACCTTAGTGTGTCTGTTGATGGACAAGTAAAAGGATATACTATTCGAACTGACGTAGCAGGTTCTAGTAAAGCAGCTAGTTTTACAGCAACAGGAGTAGGGACAAATGAGCCAACGTATTCAAAAAAAACCATAGACATCACAGTGAGAGACCAGAATGCTGAACCTGTTTCAGGCAGGACAGTTACCTTAAAAACACAAGCTGGTCGTGAGATTGCTAGCTTGGTTTCTGGTGACAATGGATTAACTCGCTTTACTGATCGTTTACTAGATGGAACATTCTACCAATATTTTGTTGATGGGAAAAAAATTGGTGATATTGTACCTGGAGAATCAAGAAGTGCATATGTTAATGTTGCACCTAAAAAAGATTATTTTACCTTTACAGTCACTGCTTTAGATAAAGATGGACTTGTTGTTAAGGGAAAAGAAGTAACGTTGACTGATATTACTGATGGTAAAGCAGTAGCGCTTGCTTCTTTAAAAACGAATGATAATGGACAAGCTATCTTTACCAACCTACCATTATCAAGAAATATCAGTGTTTCAATTGATGGAAAATCAAAGGGCTATACTCTTCGAACTGATGTAGCAGGCTCTCATAAAGCGGCTGCATTCTATGTAGATGGTAAAGGTACCAAAGCACCTCAATTTAGTGCAGAAGCAGCGGTTGTAACTGTTTACGATGCTAATGGAAATACTATAGCAAACCAAGAAGTGACATTAACTAATTCAAATGGGACAATTGTTGCAAAAGGTTTGACTGAAAAAGATGGCAAAGCAAGGTTCGCCAATAAATTAATGGCAGGAACGTTATACAATATTTTTGTAAATGGTATTGAGATGCCTAAAACTGCCCTTGTTGGTAGTGATGTCAGTGTTTTTCTAACAGATAAACAAATTAAGAAAGAAAAACCTGTTACTCCTGATAAATTGGATAAAGAAATGAACCAAGAGAAGGAAAAGGAGCTCTTAGATACTCCAAAACCAGTACCACCTACTTCGAAACCAACAGCACCAATTAAAAATAAAAAGGACGATTCCCCTAAGAAGTTCACGAAAAGTCAATCTTCTAGTTTGAAGTCAAGTGTTAAGGCTATAGGTGCTAAGCCAAAAGCTATGACAGCCTTAGCTAAAAAATTGCCTAAAACTGGTGATCAAGCCATTAGTATTTTAACTTTGGTTGGTTTTATTGTAACAGGGTTAGCGATTATGTTAGGCTTCCTTAAAAAATCACGATCAAAATAATTTATTTTAGAAGCTTGGGTCTTTAGACACAGGCTTCTCTTCTTTCTTCGGAAATAGATTGAACTTGAAGAATGTTGTTAAATTCGCTATAATAATAAAGTTATAGACAAGATTATTGTTTCAGTTGAGACTACTGAAAATAATACTAAGAAATGGATAAAAGCTAAGGATTGAATATGACATTACAAGACGAAATCAAAAAACGCCGTACTTTTGCCATCATCTCTCACCCGGATGCTGGTAAGACGACTATTACTGAGCAATTATTATATTTTGGTGGTGAAATTAGAGAAGCAGGGACAGTAAAAGGGAAAAAATCAGGTACTTTTGCAAAGTCCGACTGGATGGATATTGAAAAGCAACGGGGTATCTCTGTTACTTCATCTGTTATGCAATTTGATTACGCGGGTAAACGTGTTAATATTTTGGATACACCTGGACATGAGGATTTCTCGGAAGATACATACCGGACCTTAATGGCTGTGGATGCAGCTGTCATGGTTGTAGATTCGGCTAAAGGTATTGAGGCTCAAACTAAAAAACTTTTTGAAGTTGTTAAGCATCGTAATATTCCGGTTTTTACGTTTATTAATAAATTGGACCGTGATGGACGTGAGCCATTGGATTTGCTTGAAGAGTTAGAAGAAGTACTAGGTATTGCTTCTTATCCAATGAATTGGCCGATTGGTATGGGGAAATCATTTGAAGGGCTTTATGATTTACATAATAAACGTTTAGAACTCTATAAGGGAGACGAGCGTTTTGCAAGTATTGAAGACGGTGATCAGCTGTTTGCCAATAATCCATTTTATGAACAAGTCAAAGAAGATATTGAACTTCTTCAAGAAGCAGGTAATGACTTTTCAGAACAAGCTATTCTTGATGGTGACCTAACTCCAGTATTCTTTGGCTCTGCCCTTACGAACTTTGGAGTTCAGACTTTTCTTGATACTTTCTTGGAGTTTGCTCCAGAACCTCATGGTCACAAGACTACAGAAGGTAATGTTATTGACCCCTTGGCTAAAGATTTTTCAGGTTTTGTCTTTAAAATTCAAGCTAACATGGACCCACGTCATCGCGACCGTATTGCTTTTGTTCGTATTGTTTCTGGTGAATTTGAGCGCGGTATGGGAGTTAATTTGACACGTACTGGTAAAGGTGCTAAGCTCTCCAATGTTACTCAATTTATGGCAGAATCACGTGAAAATGTGACGAATGCTGTTGCTGGGGATATTATCGGGGTTTATGATACAGGAACTTATCAAGTTGGGGATACCTTAACAGTTGGGAAAAATAAATTTGAATTTGAACCATTACCAACTTTTACCCCAGAATTATTTATGAAAGTATCAGCAAAAAATGTTATGAAGCAGAAATCATTCCACAAAGGTATTGAGCAATTAGTACAAGAAGGAGCAATCCAGCTTTATAAGAATTATCAGACAGGCGAATACATGCTGGGTGCTGTGGGTCAACTTCAGTTTGAAGTTTTTAAACATCGTATGGAAGGTGAATACAATGCTGAAGTTGTTATGACACCAATGGGTAAAAAGACTGTACGTTGGATTAACTCAGACGATTTAGACGAACGCATGTCTTCAAGCCGAAATATTTTAGCAAAAGATCGTTTTGACCAACCAGTTTTCCTATTTGAAAATGATTTTGCACTTCGCTGGTTTGCTGATAAGTATCCTGATGTGAAGCTTGAAGAAAAAATGTAAAATTTAAAGTCACTCAAATTTGAGTGACTTTTTAAGTTTTTTAGACTAAAATAGTTATAATACATAGAAAAGATTGGAGATTAACATGGGAATTTTTTCGGGATTAATGGGAAATGCTTCACAAATGGATACCGATAAAGTCGAGAATCAGTTATCTGATATTCTGATTTCAGATGAACAGGTTGATTTAGCTTATACCTTAATTCGTGATTTGATTGTTTTTACTAATTATCGTTTAATTTTAGTCGATAAACAGGGGGTGACAGGTAAAAAGGTTTCTTATAATTCTATACCTTATGCTTCTATATCACGTTTTACAGTGGAAACTAGTGGTCATTTTGATTTAGATGCTGAGTTAAAGATTTGGATATCATCAGCAATAGAACCAGCAGAAGTACTTCAGTTTAAGAACGACCGTAACATAGTGAGTATACAGAAAGCTTTGGCGACAGCTGTTTTAAAATAAACAATTTAGCAGTAGTGATTTTTATCACTGCTTTTATTTTGAAGTATAGTAGGCCTCAAGCATATATTTTGAAAACGCTGTATTTTTTTGATAAGATATTTTTTTGAGGAGTATTAAATAATGATAATAGAATTAAAGAGTGTTGGAAAAATTTTTCCAAAATCACAGTTTAGATTAGATGATATTTCTTTTAATATAGAAGAAGGCGAGATAGTTGGTCTGATTGGTTCTAATGGTACTGGAAAGAGTACTATTTTGAAGATGATTAATGGCTTAATCCCTTATGATAAAGGAAATATTTATTATCAAGGAAAAGAAGTGAAGTCTTTTTCTGATAATAAGTTACGTCAGATGCGTAAAGATATTGCTTATATTTTTCAAAATCATAATTTGTTAGCAGGAGAAAGTGTATATTATCATCTAGCTTTAGTTTATAAATTAAATCATCAAAAAGTAAATCATGACGCAATTAATGATATCTTAGATTTTTTAGGTTTGATGGATTTAAAACAGGTGAAATGCCATAGTTTGAGTGGTGGGCAGCAACAAAAAGTTGCAATCGCTATGGCTGTTTTGCAAAAACCGAAACTTATTCTATGTGATGAGATCAGCTCTGCCTTAGATACTAATAGTGAAAAAGAGATATTTAACTTGTTGTCTGATCTTCGTGAAAAATATGGTATCTCTATCTTGATGATTGCTCATCACCTATCTCTTTTAAAACAATATTGTGATCGTGTAATGATTTTGGATCACCAGACTATTGTAGATACTGTTGTTCCAGTGAAAGCAACTCTGAATCAATTAAAGTCAAACTACGTAGATCAAGTAAAGGAGTTTTTGTTACATGATTGACATTATTGAAAAACATGGCGAAGGTATCTTAAAATCATTTTGGGAAACCAATTTAATGTTAGGGTTAACCTTGATTCTTTGTTTTCTAATTGCTTTTCCAACAGGTATTTTATTGTTTTCATTGAGAAAGTCTTACTTGATTAAACATTCTTTAGCCTATCAACTACTAAATTTATTTTTAGGTACGTTACGGAGTGTCCCTTTCCTTATTTTTATTTTTATCTTAATCCCTCTCAATCGATTAATTTTTGGGACCTCATTTGGAACGATAGCGGCAATCTTACCTCTTACTTTGGTTTCAGTCAGTTTGTATGCACGTTATGTGGAACAAGCTTTATTAAATATACCTCAAGTTGTTGTAGATCGAGCTCTCAGTCTAGGGGCTAACAAGAGACAGATAATTTATTATTTTTTAATCCCCTCCATCAAGATTGACCTTGTTTTATCATTTACTGCAACGGCTATAAGTATTCTTGGCTACTCGACAATAATGGGAGTTATTGGTGCAGGAGGTTTGGGTGAATATGCCTATCGTTTTGGCTATCAAGAGTATGACTACCCAGTTATGTACTTGATTGTTGTCTTATTTATAATATATGTGTTTATCTTACAGAGTTTGGGCTATTTTATAGCAAACCGCTACTCAAGAAAATAAAAGAAAAGAGGAACTATGAAAAAATTACTTTCCCTAACATGTCTAATCATGATGTCTTTATGTTTAGTGGCATGTACTAAGCAAGCAATGTCGTCTAAGAAAATTAAAGATAAGAATAGTAAAGAAAAGGTGATTACTGTTGCAACTTACAGCAAACCTACATCTACCTTTTTAGATTTGGTTAAAGATAATGTAAAAGAAAAAGGATATACTTTAAAGGTTGTCATGGTCTCTGACTATATTCAGGCTAACATTGCTTTAGAAAACAAAGAACATGATGCTAACCTTTTACAACATGAATTTTTCATGAGTATCTTTAATAAGGAAAATGATGGTCATCTAGTATCAATTACACCAATTTATCATTCATTGGCTGGTTTTTATGGTCAACATTTGAAAAATATTGCCGAGCTTAAAGACGGTGCTAAGGTAGCGATTCCGTCTGATCCTGCCAATATGACTAGAGCTCTGCTATTATTGCAAGAAAAGAAACTTATCACCTTAAAGAATACGTCCAAAAAGACCAAGGCTATCGAAGATATTATTACTAACCCTAAAAAATTACGAATTGAACCTGTAGCATTACTTAACCTCAATCAGGCCTATTTTGAATATGACCTTGTCTTTAATTTCCCTGGATATGTGACAAAAATCAATCTAGTTCCTAAAAGGGAAAGATTATTATATGAGAAAAAACCAGATATCCGTTTTGCAGGTGCCTTGGTAGCTCGTGAAGATAATAAAAATAGTGATAAAATAAAAGTACTTAAAGAAGTACTAACAAGTAAAGAGATTCGTCACTATATCACTAAGGAGATTCCAAGTGAAGCAGCCGTTGCGTTCTAGATAGATAAACTATAAACCCTCCTTCTTTATAGATGGTGGGTTTTTATTGCCTTTTTTCTATTTTCTGAAGCAACTAATAGAACTAGCAATTTATGAAAGCGTGTTATTTATTAGATTGACCTTATTTTATATCTTTTTACTTTTAATTGTGTTACACTAAGTAGGTTGTCAGAAAAGATAACTAATAAAGGTTCATAAGGCAGCTTCGCACTGTCTTTTAGAAAAGAGAAACATTTGAAATTTACAGAACTTAACTTATCGCAAGATATTCTTTCAGCGGTAGAAAAAGCAGGCTTTGTAGAGCCATCACCAATCCAAGAAATGACTATCCCACTTGCTCTTGAAGGCAAAGATGTCATTGGTCAAGCGCAGACAGGTACAGGAAAAACTGCAGCTTTTGGGTTACCAACTTTAAATAAAATTCATACTGAAGATAATACTATCCAAGCACTTATTATTGCTCCTACACGTGAACTTGCAGTACAATCACAAGAAGAATTGTTCCGTTTTGGACGCGATAAAGGTGTTAAGGTCCGCTCTGTTTATGGTGGGTCAAGTATTGAAAAACAAATCAAGGCATTACGTTCAGGAGCACACGTTGTTGTTGGAACTCCAGGTCGATTACTTGATTTAATTAAACGTAAAGCACTTAAACTTAATCACATTGAAACTCTTATTCTTGATGAAGCAGACGAAATGCTTAACATGGGATTTTTAGAGGACATTGAAGCAATCATTAGTCGTGTACCAGAAACACGTCAAACTCTTTTATTCTCAGCGACAATGCCTGATCCAATCAAACGTATCGGCGTTAAATTCATGAAAGATCCTGAGCATGTTAAAATTAAAGCAACTGAATTAACTAATGTGAATGTTGATCAGTATTATGTTCGTGTTAAGGAAAATGAAAAATTCGATACTATGACACGTTTGATGGACGTTGATCAACCAGAATTGTCAATTGTCTTTGGACGTACGAAACGTCGTGTAGATGAATTAACTCGTGGACTAAAATTACGTGGTTTCCGAGCAGAAGGAATTCATGGAGACTTAGATCAAAATAAACGTCTTCGTGTTATCAGAGACTTTAAAAATGACCATATTGATATTCTTGTTGCCACAGATGTTGCTGCGCGTGGTTTAGATATTTCAGGCGTTACACATGTTTACAACTATGATATTCCCCAAGATCCCGAAAGTTATGTTCACCGTATTGGACGTACTGGTCGTGCTGGTAAATCTGGTCAATCTATCACTTTTGTTTCACCAAACGAAATGGGATATTTGACAATTATTGAAAACTTAACTAAAAAACGTATGACTGGAATGAAGCCTGCTACTGCAAGCGAAGCATTTCAGGCTAAGAAAAAAGTTGCATTGAAACGTATTGCACGTGACTTTGAGGATCAGGAATTAGTTTCTAAATTTGATAAATTTAAAGCCGATGCTTTAGAATTAGCAACTCAATACACACCAGAAGAACTTGCTCTTTATGTCTTAAGCTTAACAGTTCAGGATCCAGAATCGTTACCAGAAGTTGAAATCACACGTGAAAAACCATTACCATTTAAACCATCAGGTGGTGGCTTTAAAGGTAAAGGTGGACGAGGCAATGGCCGTGGTGGCGATCGTCGACGCAATGATCGTGGTGATCGTCGTGGAAATCGTGACCGTGATGATCGTGGTGGTCGTTGTGATTTTAAACGTCGTGATGATAAGTTCAAGAAAGATAATCGTCGTCAAGAAAATAAAAAACCTCATAAAAACACTTCAAGTGAAAAACAAACTGGATTTGTTATTCGCAACAAAGGCGATAAATAAGAGGATTATGAAAAAGGAGTTGCTGAGCGACTCCTTTTTTAATTTTTGTAAGATAAAGCGTAGATAGTGATATCCATAAAATTGCCTTATAACTTTAAGAATGAAGACAAAAGATTAAAGTGAGGTTGAAATTTAAAAGTTAAAGAAGCGAGGATAGGCTCATTACACTTAGTATATTATCGTATTATTGTTCATTTTTATGTTGTTTAATATAAGTCAATTTTGCTTGCCGAGTCTTTTGTTTAAATAATGCTTCTGCCCTCATTGCTTCTTGTTTGCTATTAAAAGCTTCAGAATAAAGAAGTTTTACTGGCAATCTCGCACGAGTATATTTAGCACCTTTTCCAGTATTGTGTGTATTGAGACGGCGCTTGACATCTGTAGTATAACCTGTATAAAGTGTTCCATCTGAACATTCTAAAACATACATATAAGCAGGAACTTTAATCATGAGATTTTCCGTTTTCTCCGAAATATATATCAAAAATAGTCTCAGTATAGTCTCCATTATCTTGATGAACAACAAGAGGAGGAAGTATTTTCATACCTTCTGTCGAGCCATCTTTAATAGCTTCAATTAAAAGCATATTAGCATCTTTTCCTAATTTTGGATAAACAAATTGGATACGTTTAGGTGCTAAATTGAACTGACGCATCGTATCAATAATTTCAAGGAAACGGTCTGGACGATGTACCATAGCGATACGTCCTTTTGTTTTTAGAGCATGTTGAGCAATTTGACAAATCTCTCTAAGGTTTGTTGTTATTTCGTGTCTTGCAAGGAGATAATGCGGGCTTAGATTTTTTTTAGAGGTTTCGCTTGCTTTGAAATAAGGTGGATTGCAAAGCATTAAATCAACGTTTGAACGTTGAACATGATCAAGAAGATTTTTTAAATCATCATTAATCATAGTAACCTGTTTTTCCAATTTATTGAGCTTAATCGAACGCTTAGCCATATCCGCAAGGCTCTCTTGTAGTTCGATCTCTATAATTGTCGCATTTGTTTTGGTGCTGGCAAACAAACCGACAGCACCATTACCACTACATAAGTCAACGATAAGACCACGAGAAGGAAGTTTAGGGAACCGAGACAATAAAACACTATCTATGGAATAGGAAAAAACTTCTTTGTTTTGGATGATTTTGACATCAGTTGAAAAAAGCTGATCAATGCGTTCATTTTCTTTTAAAATTGTATCTATCATAGGCTTATTATAGCAAAATTACAGCTTCCTAGCACTAGTTTTGAAAGTGTGGAGGTTGATTTTAAGATAATTCTTTCTAAAAAAAAGGAAGCATGATAAAATAGAAGTTACTTGATGAAAGGTAGAGGAGAAACATGTTCTATACTTACTTACGTACTTTAGTTATGTTCTTGATTTGGGTGGCTAATGGTAATGCGCACTATCATAATGAAGATAAAATGTTAAAAGATGATGAAAATTATATTTTAGTAGCTCCACACAGAACATTTTGGGATCCTGTGTACATGGCTTTTGCTGCTAGACCCAAACAGTTTATTTTTATGGCCAAAAAAGAATTATTCACGAATCGTTTGTTTGGTTGGTGGATTAAAATGTGTGGTGCTTTCCCTATTGATCGTGAAAAGCCAGGGCAAGATGCTATTCGATATCCTGTAAAGATGCTGAAAAATAGCAACCGTTCTTTGGTGATGTTTCCGAGTGGAAGCCGCCACTCCAAAGATGTCAAAGGAGGCGTAGCTGTTATTGCAAAAATGGCAAAAGTCAGAATTATGCCAGCAGCATATAGAGGTCCTATGGTTTTTAAAAATCTATTAAAGGGGCATCGTGTTGATATGAATTTTGGTAACCCTATTGATGTTTCTGATATTAAGCGTATGGATGCCGAAGGGATTGCAGAAGTATCTCGTCGTATTCAGGAAGAATTTGATCGTTTAGATAGAGAAAATGAAACTTATGATGATGGTAAGAAATTAAATCCATTGACTTATATTTATCGTCTACCTTTAGCAATTATAGCTATTGTCTTGCTTGTCCTAACTCTAATTTTTAGTTATTTAGCAAGCTTTGTGTGGGATCCACAAAAACATCTAAAATAAGGGTTACATGGAAACTATTTACTTTTTAGTAAATAGTTTTTTTGGTTTTTAATAGGAAAATCTCTTTAGTTACGAATAAGTAAATGGAGGAATATTTTTATGTTTGAAATAGTATTGGAAAAAATTAAATCGCATAAATGGGAGACAACAGGAATTATTGTAGGACTCTTATTATTTGGAATTTTGGGTTTAAATCATTTTGGCACTCATCATAAAGAAGACAATTTAAATATCAATTTAGAGAAAAAAGTATCAACTATAACAGAAAAAAAGGTACCAATGATTAGTCACGTCAAAGATAAAGTATCTAATCAAGTAACGGTTGACGTAAAAGGGGCAGTCAATCATCCAGGTGTTTATAGTTTGCCTTCTCAAAGTCGTGTAACAGATGCGATTAAGCGTGCAGGTGGACTAAGCAATCTCGCTGATAGTAAATCCGTTAATCTAGCACAGAAATTACAAGATGAGACGGTTATCTATGTTGCTCAAAAAGGTGAAAAAATAACTGTTGTGGAAGAGGAGAAAGCAAATAATATCGCTACTCAGGGAAATAGTAAGGGGAAAATTAATCTTAATAAAGCAGATTTATCAAGTCTTCAGACCATATCAGGCGTTGGGGCTAAAAGAGCTCAAGATATTTTAGATTATCGTGATAGTCAAGGTGGTTTTAAAACTATTGATGACCTCAAAAACGTATCAGGTATTGGTGAGAAAACACTAGAAAAATTACGTCAAGATGTTACAATTGACTAAGTATTTTCCTCTAAAACCTATTTATTTAGCATTGTTGGTCTTCCAAATTTACTTACTAGTGTTTTCTTGGACAATGCTTGGTTGTGCCTTTCTTTTATTTTCTTTTATTTTTCTGATTTATCAATATGATCGTGAAACTATTTTTAAAACAATAGCAATAGTAATTTTTTTCTTATTTTATTTTTTATGGCAAAATCACAATATGAATGTCCAATATCAAAGAGTACCGAATCATATTAGCCAGATTAAAGTGCGTATTGATACTATTTCTATCAATGGTGATGTTTTATCATTCCAGGCAGATGCTTCAGGTAACACTTATCAAGCTTTTTACACATTAAAAAATAAAAGTGAGAAAGATTATTTTCAAAATCTTGATAATAATATAATGATAATTGCAGATATCAAACTTGAAGAAGCAGAGGAGAGAAGGCATTTTAATGGCTTTGATTATCGTCAGTATTTAAAAAGACATGGAATTTATCGTATCGCCAAAGTGACAAAGATAAAACAGATACGCTTATTTCAACATAGGTCTTTCTTTGCTCTTATGTCTAAGTGGCGTAGAAGTGCAATTGTTATTAGTCAAACTTTTCCAAATCCTATGCGTCACTATATGTCAGGGCTTTTGTTTGGATATCTAGATAAGACCTTTGATGACATGTCCGATTTATATAGTAGTCTAGGTATTATACATTTATTTGCTTTGTCAGGTATGCAAGTAGGTTTTTTTCTCGGTATTTTTCGTTATATCTGTCTACGTATTGGCTTACGTCTAGACCATGTTTGGTTACTTCAAATACCATTCTCGCTAATTTATGCTGGTTTAACAGGCTTTAGTATCTCAGTCGTTAGGGCACTTATTCAATCTTTATTATCACATAGCGGTGTCAAGAAAGATGAGAACTTTGCTCTCTGCTTGTTAATTTGTCTTATCTCCCTCCCCCACTCACTTTTGACTACGGGAGGAGTTCTTAGCTTTGCTTATGCTTTTATACTTACGATGACCTCCTTTGATCATTTTTCGAGTATAAAAAAAGTAGCTATCGAATCTTTGACAGTCTCTGTAGGAATTCTTCCCATACTAACCTACTATTTTTCGGGTTTTCAACCAATATCAATTATATTAACAGCACTTTTATCTTTTGCATTTGATATTATATTTTTGCCTTTATTAACTGTTATATTTGTCTTATCGCCTATCGTTAAATTAAGTTGTATTAATAGTTTGTTTGAAATCCTAGAAGTGTTATTAAAATGGACTGGGCAACTGTTTCCAAGGCCACTTATTTTTGGAAAGCCCAGCCTTTTTCTTTTAATAGTCATGATTATAATTTTGGGATTACTTTATGATTATTATCATTCTAAATGTTTTCGTTATTGCTCCCTTCTTATTATCTTTACCTTGTTTTTTATCACTAAGAATCCAATTACTAACGAGGTTGCGATTTTAGATGTTGGACAGGGAGATAGTATTTTAGTGAGGGATTGGTTAGGAAAAACAATTTTAATTGATACTGGGGGAAGGGTGAGATTTGAACAGCCTGAAGAATGGAAACAAAAAGTAAATCAGTCTAATGCTAAGAGAACGCTCATTCCTTACTTGAAAAGCAGAGGTATTAGCAAGATAGATGATTTAGTGATAACTCATACCGATACAGATCATATGGGGGATATGGAAGTTATCTCAAAGCATTTTAAAGTTGCACGTTTGATTACAAGTTCAGGTTCTTTAACGAATTCGCAGTACGTTAAGCATTTATCAAAGATAGGTGTAGCGGTAAAATCTATAGAAGCCGGTGATAAACTTGCTGTCATGGGAAGTTATTTACAAGTACTTTACCCATGGCACAAGGGTGATGGAAAAAATAATGATTCAATTGTTTTATATGGACATTTATTAGGAAAAGGCTTCTTATTTACCGGTGATTTGGAGGAAGAGGGAGAAAAGCAGTTATTAGAAGCTTATCCTAATTTATCAGTAGATATCCTTAAAGCAGGACATCATGGTTCTAAGGGCTCATCAAGTCTATCCTTTCTGAAAAAGTTGTCTCCTAGTGTGGTTCTAGTTTCAGCTGGTAAAAATAATCGTTACCAGCATCCTCATCAAGAGACTTTACAAAGGTTCCAAAAGATTAAAAGCAAGATTTTCCGAACGGATCAATCAGGTACAATTAGGCTAACAGGATGGTGGAAGTGGCATATTCAGACAGTTCGTTGATTTATAAAAATGATTGCGTATCTGTTAAATACAATCTATTTTTCGCAAGAATTCAGTAATTTTAAGCTTGACATGGAACGGGTTCCAGCATTTATACTGATTTCAGAAGAAGAGAGGTATTTTTTATGACTATCAAACGTATTTTTTGTGACATGGATGGTACACTATTAAATAGTGAAGGACAAGTGAGTAAAAGTAACGCTACCTTAATACGTGAGGCAGCGATTCCAGTAACTTTAGTGTCTGCTAGGGCACCTATGGAAATGAAGGATGCCGTAGATGCACTTCAATTAGGAGGAGTCCAAGTTGCTTTTAATGGAGGATTGATTTATAGAATAGGAGATAATAATCAAGTTCTACCTATTCATACACAAATCATTAAAAAAAGCACAGTAAAACAATTGCTAAGAGGAATACGGTTTCATTTTCCTCAAGTTAGTTTATCTTATTACGATCTTAATAACTGGTATTGTGATAAAATAGATGAAGGAATCCGATACGAACATAGTTTAACTCAACAATGCCCAACGTTTATTCATAATGAGGATCAGTTTTTAGAAGGTCACACAAATACTTTTAAAATTATGATGATTACTTTCGATGAAGCAAATATGCTAGAATTAGAAAAATATCTTCAAAGTTTGGAGTTACCAGAAATCACTATTCAACGTTCAGGTAAAGCGTATCTTGAAATTACACATCTCTTAGCCAAAAAATCTAAAGGAATTGCTTACATCCTTCAAAAAGAGCAGTTAGCTAGAGAAGAAACGGCTGCATTTGGAGATGGACATAATGATTTGCCTATGCTTGAAATGGTAGGTTACCCTATTGTTATGGATAATGCTTTTGATGATATCAAAGCGATAGCATATCAACTAACTAAGTCTAATGATGAAGACGGAGTGGGATATGGGATTCAAAAATTTTTAAAGTAGGAGCCTTATAATGACAAGTATTAGTGATATAGCTAAAAAGGCAGGTGTTGCTAAATCAACAGTTTCCCGTGTTATCAATCATCACCCACATGTTTCTGATGAGACGCGACAAAAAGTAATGGCTCTTATCACCGAATTGGATTATATACCAAATCAACTAGCGCGGGATTTAAGTCGAGGCAAAACACAAAAAATAGGTGTCGTCATTCCCCACACGCGCCATCCTTATTTTACACAATTAATAAATGGCCTATTAGATGCTGCTAAAACTACCGACTATCAACTTGTTATGATGCCTTCGGATTACAACCAAGAATTAGAACTTTCCTACTTGAAACAGCTCAAGATGGAAGCTATTGATGCTTTAATATTCACTTCAAGAGCAATTAGCCTCGATATTATTGAAACTTATGCAAAATATGGACGAATAGTAGTTTGTGAAAAATTGCAGGAATATAATCATCTATCCTCTGCTTACCTTGATCGCTATTCTTCATTTCTAGAGGCGTTTTCTGATATGAAGTTACGAGGTTTGGAGCACTTAGTTTTATTATTTTCAAGGAATAATGAATCCTCTGCTACCTATCAATCCGCATTATTAGCTTATCAAGAGGTCTATGGGCAACTATCCTCTCCATATATGGTAGTTGGGAATGTTCATGACTTTAATGATGGACTAAATTTATCTTATCAATTGGTAAAAGAAGTTAGTATAGATGGTATATTAGCTACAAGTGATGAAGTTGCGGCAGGGCTAATAAAAGGTTATGAAGAAAGTAGGAAAAAATGTCCTTATATTATTGGTCAGGAATGTTTATTAGTTGGGCAACTTTTGAAACTCCCAACAATTGACCACAAATCCTATTATTTAGGGAAATTAGCTTTTAAACAGGCTTTAGCTGAAAAGATTAGTCAAGAAGTTTTATTCTCAGAGTTTTTATCTCAAGACAATTAGTCATTCAAAAGTAATAGAAAAAAGGTTTCCAACTAAACTTGATTGGAAACCTTTTTATTTAATGATTGATAATTTTAAGCATTTGTTTGAAAGCAGTCTCTGCTTCAGGAATCGGTAAGACTGGATAAACGTGGTTCATTTTTTGACCAACGATATAGTGGTGTTTAATGTTTTCTTTTGCTAATTTTTGATGTAATAATTGATTATCGGGGTAGAAAATATCGTGCGTTCCTATAAAAAATGATATTGGAGCCATCTTGTTAAATTGGCTACTGTAAAGAGGACTAACTTGAGGATTTTTAAAATTCTTTTTTCCATTTGCCCAGTAAGGAGCTACTTGTTGTAATTGCCAAGCTTTAAGAAGGGGATCTTTTTTTTGAACTTTTTCAATCTTTGGATTATTAGTAGCAATATCTAACCATGGTGATATTAAAATAATTTCTTTTGGTTGTTTGATATGCTCCGTGACAAGGTTATCAGCAAGACCTAAAGCAAGACCTCCGCCTGCACTTTCACCTACTAGGATAATTTGTTTGGGAGATGTGACGCTAGCTAATGTATTTTGGTATAATTTTTTAATTTTGGGGATAGCATCACTATAATTATATGTAGGAGCTTTAGGGTAAATAGGAAAGACAACTTTTGCATCTAATTTTTTAGCTAGTTTATTGACAAAAATATATTGTAATTCAGAAGCTTGATGGATATATGATCCTCCATGAACATAGAAGATAACCTTTTGCTTAGGATTATTTTTATCATTCCAAGTGAATGTTTGCATGCCATCAGTAGCGGTAATTTCTACCTTTTCATTATTTAATGCCTGAGGAATGTCTACAGGAAGAACATTACGTTTAGCTACCTTAGTTAAGTAATTTTGGTATTCTTTGATGGTTTGAGGCTTAATCTGATTTACCACAGGTAGAGTTTTTTCAATAGTATTGCTAGTTAGGGATCTTTTTTCAACAATATGCGTGTAAGCATATGCTCCCATAAAAATGACAAAAAAGGTTAGAAGTAGTAGTACAATAAGTTTTCGATAGTTTTTCATGATTATCCTTTTGTAATTGAGCTCGTCATGCTAAAAATGATTAGTTGTTATTCTATAATAAAGTAGATACGAAAACAAGAAAATAATGCTATAAAATTTCAACCTATTATAATTTTTTGCTGATAGTACGTATTAACCTTTAATTTGCTAAAATAGAAGAGAGGAGAGTGTTATTATGTTTCACAGAGAAGATTTTTCAAAAGCATTATTAAAAAAAGCTTTGCAGCCCGGTATGAGAGTTATGGATATTGGTTGTGGTAGTGGGGAATTGACGCGTTTGGCTGCTGATATCGTTGGTAAAGAAGGTGATGTTGTAGGAATTGATATTAATGAGCAACTTTTATGGCAAGCTAGACATGATAATGGCTATGCTAATGTTAGTTATCAAAACGCAGATTTAGCAGCACTTTCCTCCTTTGAAACAAAAAGTTTTGATGCAATTATTGGACGTCGTGTATTAATGTATCAAAAAGATCCAAAGAAAGTAATAGAAAGTTTAACACCTTTGTTAAAGCCAAATGGTTTTTATGTTTTTCAAGAAAGTGATGCAATGTGTTTAGAACTAGCTAAGCCTAGCTTTGTAAATATGAATAAAATACAATCACTAATCTGGCAAACTGTTGAGAAGGAAGGAGGACACATTCATATTGGAAGTCAACTTGAGCAATTAATGTTAGAAGCAGGCTTAATCGTTGACCATTTTGTATCAGAAAATGTCATTCAAACGTCACAAACTGGTACAGATTTATCTTGGCTACTAAATATCATGAAAGAAAGAATACAAAAATATAGTGACCTTCAGGGATTAGAAGATGTCAATTTACAAAAAGAATTAGAAGAGAATAATGACCATTTTATCCGAGATTGTCAATTTGGAATTATTTCTCATAGAGTTGATGAATGATTTTAAGTATTATTTGACACCTTGAAAAGTTTCCTTATGGTATAATAAGGAATATGATTGCGATTGAAGAAATTGGGAGAATTACCCCAGATAATTTAGGGTTAGTAACTGTTTTAGCAGGAGAAGATTTAGGGCAATATGCTCAGATGAAAGAGAAGCTATTTCAGGTAATTGGATTCAATAAAGACGATTTAGCCTATTCTTATTTTGATTTAAGTGAAGAAGACTATCAAAATGCGGAATTAGACTTAGAAAGTTTACCTTTTTTATCAGACTACAAGGTTGTTATTTTTGATCAGTTTCAAGATATTACAACTGATAAAAAAACTTATTTAGATGAACAAGCAATGAAGCGCTTTGAAGCCTACTTGCAGAATCCTGTAGATACTACGAGACTTGTTATTTGTGCTCCAGGAAAACTTGATGGAAAACGTCGACTTGTAAAGTTATTGAAACGTGATGCTCGTGTTTTAGAGGCTAATACTTTAAAAGAATCAGATTTAAAGACGTATTTTCAAAAATATGCTCACCAAGAAGGATTAGTTTTTGAAGCAGGTGTTTTTGATGAGTTATTGATTAAGTCTAACTATGATTTTAGTGATACTTTAACGAATATCGCTTTCTTAAAGTCATATAAAACAGACGGTCATATTTCGTCCAATGATGTTAGAGAGGCTATCCCTAAAAGCCTGCAAGATAATATATTTGATTTGACTCAAGATGTCTTACTTGGCAGGATAGATTTAGCGCGTGATTTAGTAAGAGATTTACGTCTACAAGGCGAAGACGAAATCAAATTGATTGCAATCATGTTAGGACAGTTTCGGATGTTTTTGCAAGTTAAAATATTGGCTAGTAAAGGGAAGTCAGAGAGTCAAATTGTTTCTGAACTATCCCATTACATAGGACGTAAAATCAACCCTTATCAAGTAAAATTTGCTGTCAGAGATTCTAGAAACCTTCCCCTTGCTTTTTTAAAAGAAGCGATTAGGATTTTAATCGAGACTGACTATGCTATTAAAAGAGGGACTTATGATAAGGATTATCTCTTTGATTTAGCCTTATTAAAAATTGCTCATAAAAAGCCCTAATTAAAGAAACAAAAGAGTTGAAAGCTGTTCCAAATTCCTATAGAATAAGGGTAATAATAGATGAAAAGAGGATTTCGACATGGCAATTATTTTACCAGATTTACCCTATGCATATGATGCGCTTGAGCCACATATTGATGCTGAGACAATGACACTACATCATGATAAGCACCATGCAACTTATGTTGCTAATGCAAATGCTGCTCTTGAGAAACATCCTGAAATTGGAGAAGACTTAGAGGCGCTCTTAGCTGATGTTTCTCAAATTCCAGAAGATATTCGTCAGGCAGTCATCAATAACGGTGGTGGACATCTTAACCACGCTCTTTTCTGGGAATTGATGTCACCAGAAGAAACTCAAATTTCACAAGAGTTATCTGAAGACATTAATGCAACTTTTGGTTCATTTGAAGACTTTAAAGCTGCTTTCACAGCAGCAGCAACAGGACGTTTTGGTTCAGGTTGGGCTTGGCTTGTTGTTAATGCTGAAGGCAAACTTGAAGTGCTTTCAACTGCCAATCAAGATACTCCAATTATGGAAGGCAAGAAACCTATTTTAGGGCTTGATGTATGGGAGCATGCTTATTACTTAAACTATCGTAATGTTCGTCCTAACTACATCAAAGCTTTCTTTGAAATTATTAACTGGAATAAAGTAAATGAACTTTACCAAGCTGCTAAAGCTTAATAAAAAACGAGTCGATAGGCTCGTTTTTTTATTATTCTAAAAGTTGATAATGTTTTTTAAAAGTCTAGAAGTCCAAACTCAGATAAAACTAGAATAGTCCTATTATCTTCAACTAAGCGAATAAGTTTATTGAAAGCGCTTGACAAGATTAGTAAGAAATGATAAAATTAAGACGTTTTCAGGTGTTATTATTTAAGGTAAGCAAGCTGATAACAGATAAAATTGCATAATAAAGGATGTTATCACATTTTGTGAGCAGGGACCTATTCAACGACGACTTTTTGTTGTGTCTTGGATGGGTCATTTTTTATTGTGCGAGTGAAGGACTAGGACTTTAATGATTATAAAACGCGTATTAAATCATAATGCAGTCATATCAGTAACACATCAAGGATTAGATGTGCTACTGATGGGGAAAGGAATTGCATTTAAGAAAAGAATAGGTGATAGGATTAATAGCGATGCTATTGAGAAGTCATTTGTTTTAAAAAATAGTGATAACATGAACCGTTTTACGGAGTTATTTATTACTGTTCCAGAAGAAGTAGTTGCATGTTCAGAACGAATTATCAACCTAGGTAAAATCAAATTGGGTAAGAACTTAGATGAAATTCTTTATATCAATTTGACAGATCATATTCATTCGGCTATTGAAAGACATGAACAAGGAATGGTTATCCAAAATCCACTAAGGTTGGAAATCCAACGTTACTATCCTGATGAATACTCCATTGGGATGAAGGCTCTGGAACTTATAAAGGATGAATTGGGCATTTGTTTAACAATCGATGAGTCGGCTTTTATTGCTATGCACTTTGTAAATGCTGGATTGGATAATCCGTTTAATGAAGCGCATAAAATCACTGAGATTGTATCTTACATTGAACAGAAAGTAAAAATAGATTTTCGAACAGAACTAGATGAAAGTTCAATTGATTATTATCGTTTCATGACACATACCAAATTATTTGCTCAACGCGTTTTATCAGGAATGAAATACGAAGATGATGATGCTGATTTACTTTTGGTAGTTAAGAAAAAATATCCGAGAGAATATAAATGTGTTAAAGAGATCGGCAACAATATGGCTATCCAATACCAATATCAACTTAATTCAAGTGAACTCCTATATCTGACGGTGCATGTTAAACGATTAGTTAAAAATTTAAAGGAGATATCAGATGACTAAATACCAAGAGACTGCTAAAGCTATTTTAGCAGCAGTAGGGGGAGAAAAAAATATTCAACACGTAACCCACTGTGTGACACGATTACGATTAGTTTTAGACAATGATGAAATTGTCAACGATCAGGTTATTAAAACTATTCCGAATGTTATCGGTGTTATGCGTAAAAATGATCAATACCAAATTATTTTGGGAAATGATGTCAATAATTATTATAATGCTTTTTTGGCCTTAGGTCATTTTGAAAATACTACCAGAGAATTTTCATCACAAAAAAAGAGTTCAATACTTGAGAAATTAATTGAAACGATTGCAGGAGTCATTACGCCGCTTATACCTGCTCTTCTAGGAGGAGGGATGCTCAAGGTTATAGGTATTTTGCTCCCTATGCTCGGTATAGCAAGCTCTAGTTCTCAAACAGTAGCTTTTATCAATTTTTTTGGTGATGCCGCTTATTATTTTATGCCAATAATGATTGCTTATTCAGCTGCGTCACGATTTAAAGTTACACCTGTATTAGCTGCTACAGTAGGAGGGATTCTCTTACACCCTGCTTTTGTGACAATGGTAGCTGAAGGAAAACCATTATCTTTATTTGGAGCTCCGGTTACACTGGCTAGTTATGGTTCTTCTGTTATTCCAATCTTAATTATGGTTTTTCTTATGCAATATATTGAGAGATGGATTAATAAAATTGTTCCTAGTGTAATGAAGAGTTTTTTACAACCGACTTTGATTATTCTCATTTCTGGCTTTTTAGCTTTAGTGGTCGTGGGGCCACTGGGGGTAATTATTGGTAAAGGATTGTCTAGTGCAATGCTTTCGATTTACCATGTGGCGCCATGGTTAGCTTTATCTATTCTTGGTGCTATTATGCCATTGGTTGTTATGACAGGAATGCACTGGGCATTTGCTCCAATATTTTTAGCTGCTTCTGTTGCGACACCAGATGTTTTGATTTTACCAGCAATGTTAGCTTCTAATTTAGCTCAAGGTGCGGCTTCTCTTGCTGTTGCAGTTAAGGCTAAACAAAAACAAACACGTCAGGTGGCCTTTGCAGCAGGTTTATCAGCACTACTAGCTGGTATCACAGAACCTGCACTTTATGGTGTCACACTGAAATTCAAGAAGCCTTTATACGCTGCAATGATATCAGGTGGTTTAGTAGGAGCTTATATTGGATTAGTTAATATTGCTTCCTATACATTTGTAGTACCATCTATTATTGGTTTGCCACAATATAT
The DNA here is from genome assembly GCF_003812685.1 of Streptococcus sp. FDAARGOS_520. Taxonomy (NCBI): domain Bacteria; kingdom Bacillati; phylum Bacillota; class Bacilli; order Lactobacillales; family Streptococcaceae; genus Streptococcus; species Streptococcus sp. FDAARGOS_520. Next base: position 1,771,752 of record NZ_CP033810.1, read on the forward strand.
CAATCCACAGGGGGGCAATAATTTCAGTAATGCTGTTATTGCAGCAATAGCTACTATTATTTTGACTTTCATTATTACATGGTTCTTGGGAATTGATGAAGGAGAAAACGAAAAAAGTAGTATTAATGCTCAAGAGCACACACATATTAGAAGTGGTTTATCAAAAAAAGAGACATTGTATTCACCTATGGTAGGCAATGTATTACCTTTATCTAAAGTACCCGATGAAACATTTTCATCTAAATTACTAGGTGAAGGTTTAGCAATCACTCCTAGTGTGGGTGAAGTTTATGCACCATTTGATGGTGAAATTATAAGTTTATTTCCTACAAAACATGCCATTGCCTTAAAGGATGATAAGGGAGTCGAAGTGTTAATCCATATTGGAATAGATACTGTAGAACTAAATGGAGAAGGTTTTGAACAATTGGTCAAAGTTGGCGATTTTGTTAAACGAGGACAGTTACTTTTGCGAATGGATATTGATTTTATTAGTTCAAAGGGGTATTCTCTTATTAGTCCGGTTGTAGTTACAAATTCAATTGACCAACTTGAAATTATCGTTAAAGACGCAGAGACAATGGTTACAAATGAAGATGATTTACTTGTAATTCTTTAAAAGGAAGGATGATAATATGACGGTTTTTCCTAAACATTTTCTATGGGGAGGTGCAGTTGCTGCCAATCAGGTAGAGGGTGCATTTAGAACAGATGGCAAAGGTTTATCTGTACAAGATGTACTTCCAAATGGTGGTTTAGGCGATTTCACCGCCAAACCTACTCCAGACAATTTGAAGCTAGAAGCAATTGATTTTTATCATAACTATAAAAATGATATAAAACTGTTTGCAGAGATGGGCTTTAAAGTTTTTAGAACCTCTATTGCCTGGTCTCGAATTTTTCCAAATGGTGATGATAGTGCTCCAAACGAAGCTGGCTTACAATTTTATGATAATTTATTTGATGAGTTGCTTAAATATAATATCGAGCCCTTGGTTACCTTATCTCATTATGAAACACCGCTTCATCTTGCAAAAACTTATAATGGTTGGGCTGATAGATGTTTGATAGCATTTTTTGAGAAATTTGCTCAAACAGTCATGGAGCGTTATAAAGATAAGGTGAAATATTGGTTGACTTTTAATGAAGTGAATTCTATTTTACATATGCCTTTCACCAGTGGTGCTATTATGACCGACAAATCACAACTAAGTCCTCAGGAGCTTTATCAAGCTATTCATCATGAATTAGTAGCATCGGCTAGAGTGACAAAATTAGGGCGTTCTATCAATCCTAATTTTAAAATTGGCTGTATGATTCTGGCTATGCCAGCTTATCCTATGACATCTGATCCAAGAGATGTCCTGGCTGCAAGACAATTTGAACAACATAATCTGCTATTTTCAGATATACATGTCAGAGGTAAATATCCCACTTATATTCAGTCCTATTTCAAAAATAATGGTATTAAAATTAAATTTGAAGAAGGAGATGAGGAAGTATTGGCACAAAATACAGTAGATTTTCTATCGTTTAGTTACTATATGAGCGTGACACAAGCTTATGACTTTGAAAATTATCAAAGTGGTCAGGGAAATATCCTTGGAGGCCTAACTAATCCTCATTTAACAACTTCAGAATGGGGATGGCAAATCGATCCCATCGGGCTACGCCTAGTCTTAAATCAGTATTATGAACGTTATCAGATTCCGTTGTTTATTGTAGAAAATGGATTGGGAGCAAAAGATCAATTGATAGAAACACTAGACGGTGATTATACTGTCGAAGATGATTATCGTATTGATTATATGAATCAACATTTAGTTCAAGTTGCTAAAGCTATTGAAGATGGTGTTGAAATAATGGGATATACATCTTGGGGGTGTATTGATTGTGTATCCATGTCTACAGCTCAACTAAGTAAACGTTATGGTCTAATATATGTTGATCGAAATGATGATGGAACAGGGAGTCTACAACGTTACAAGAAGAAGTCATTTGGTTGGTACCAAAAAGTGATTAAGACAAATGGCCAATCATTGTTTGAACATCATAACAGATAACATGTTAAACAACTAGTCTCTGTTTCAATTTAATATAAAAAGGAGTATCCATAGGTTACTCCTTTTTATTATAATTTATGAAGGTTAATATCTTCTGATTTAAGTGCTAGATACAATAAAGTTGCATCCTTAAAGTTTCTTGGATTGAGTTGCGTTGATTCATAAATCTTATTTAACCTATATTGAACAGTATTTTTATGGATAAAAAGTTCCTGACTACATTCTTTTAATGATAGATTATGCTTAAAATATGAGTTAAGCAAGATCTTATCATTTTCAGATAAGTTTACAAGCGCTTTATTTAGCACATATTGTTTAATATTAGAATCAATACTTGTTAATAACAGTTCAAGATCAAGGTCGTCGACGAGGTTGACCTTTTGTTGACCTTTTAAAGCTTTCAGGGCTAAGATAGACGTTTCATATGATCTTTTTAAAAGTGATAAAGATGATTTTTGTCCGATACCAACTTTATAGAGGCCCTTTTCGCATTCAAACTTTGATAGGATATTTGGATAATAATAGTCAAACATATGGTCAGAAAGTAAAAGCCAGTATTGATTGGGATAATTAAAGGTATAAATAGCAGTGTCAAGTTTATCAAAAAAGTTCAAGAGTGACATTTCAGATTGACTTAAGAGTAATTTTTGTTTTTGACTATTGATTTCAAAAGTGAGTAGACGATAGTCAGTTTTTTCTGATAGGTGGTATTGGTTTAAAAATTGATTGAGGTAATAGTAGTCTAACTCTCTGCCTTCAACAAGATGATGTAAGACAATAGAAGCTTCGTTTTTTCGCCCGAAATCCAGATAATCTAATTCATGCTCTTTTAAGATGAGTCGAGTCATTTTTTGAGCAAGTAAAGCATATTTTCCTACTTGGTTGGGGTTTCCACTAATCCCAATAGTAGCTAATAATTCACAATTATAATAGAAAGGAATATTGATCCCTGCTTGTGTCCCAAAATAAGATTCTTGATCTGTTACTTCAATCATTTGTCCTGTCTGTGCTACTTTTAAACCAATTTCATGGAATTCTCCAACACGTTTTGGATTGGTACTAGCGAAAATGATTCCTTTGGTATTAATAAAATTAATATCTTGTTGACAAACATCTTTGATAGAGGTAACGATTTGTTGTGCGAGTTGTTTTCTTAATTTCATTCAGCTTACCTTTTGTTATATATAACAAATATCATATCATAAAAACGCTAACATTTGTTCTGTAGTCTATATTTTTTGTTATTTGATTTTGTTACTATAATTGAGTGATATAAAATAGTGAAAAAAATAACAAAGATTCACAAAATATTTTCAAGGAGGTTTTCAAATGAAGGTAGTAGTAGCTATTGATTCTTTGAAAGGGAGTCTTTCTTCTTTAGAAGCTGGCAATGCTATAAAGGAGTCAATTAATGAAGTAATCTCAGGGGCGGATGTGGAAGTACATCCATTAGCAGACGGGGGAGAAGGAACTGTTGAAGCTTTGACGCTAGGTATGGGGGGTACGATCGAAACAATCCCTGTTAAGGGGCCTCTTGGAGAAAAAGTACATGCGAGTTATGGTATTATTCCACAGCGTCAGTTAGCTATTATTGAAATGGCTGCAGCTGCTGGTATTACCCTAATTGCTACTGAAGAGAGAAATCCTCTCCACACAACCACTTATGGAGTTGGAGAAATGATAAAGGATGCTATAAGTAAAGGCTGTAGGCACTTTATTATTGGTATTGGAGGTAGTGCTACTAATGATGGTGGGGCAGGTATGCTACAAGCTTTGGGATATGCATTATTAGATAAAGATAATCAAGAAATCAGTTTGGGAGCACAAGGATTGGCAGATTTAAAATCTATCTCTACTGATAAGGTTATTGAGGAATTAAAAGAATGTGATTTTAAAATTGCATGTGATGTAACAAATCCTTTATGTGGTGCTCAAGGTTGTAGTTCGATTTTTGGACCGCAAAAAGGTGCTGATGAAGATATGATTACAAAAATGGATACTTGGTTAAGTAATTATGCTACCTTAGCTACTTCAGTTAGTGAAAAAGCAGATGCAACTATTGAAGGAACAGGTGCAGCGGGTGGGCTTGGATTTGCCTTTTTAGCCTTTACAAATGCTACCTTAGAACCTGGTATTGATATTATTCTATCAGAAATTAATATAGAAAAAGCGATTTCTGAAGCTGATTTAGTAGTTACTGGTGAAGGTCGTTTGGATGGGCAAACGGTGATGGGAAAAGCTCCAATTGGCGTAGCAAAATTAGCTAAAAAATATGGTAAGAAAGTAGTGGCATTTTCTGGATCTGTCACCGAAGATGCTATACTTTGTAATCAACATGGTATTGATGCTTTTTTTCCAATCGTACGACGCCTTATCAGCTTAGATGAGGCTATGTCTAAAGAGGTAGCTTATAAAAATATGAAAGAAACTGCTACTCAAGTCTTTAGATTAATCAATTTGTATAATCATTAATATTGAAAGGAATTTTGATAAGTTATGGAAGCTACATTTACAACAACAGGGGCTTTAATAGGATTAGCGCTTGCTATTTTACTGATTATCAAAAAAGTTCATCCTGCCTATAGTCTCATTCTTGGAGCATTAGTTGGTGGTTTGATTGGTGGCGGTGATTTAGTTACAATTGTCAATACAATGGTATTAGGTGCGCAAGGGATGATGTCATCCATATTACGCATTTTAACATCAGGGATTTTAGCGGGTGCTTTAATTAAAACCGGATCAGCTGAAAAAATTGCAGAAAGTATCATTAAAAAATTAGGACAACAGCGAGCCATCACAGCTTTAGCCATCGCAACAATGATTATTTGTGCAGTAGGTGTCTTTATTGATATTGCAGTTATTACAGTTGCTCCGATTGCATTAGCAATAGGTAAAAAAGCTAATCTTTCTAAATCTAGCATACTGTTAGCAATGATTGGTGGTGGTAAGGCTGGGAATATTATCTCACCCAATCCTAATACAATTGCTGCTTCAGAAGCATTTAAGGTTGATTTAACAAGCTTAATGGTACAAAATATTATTCCTGCAATTGCAGCTTTAGTAGTTACGATTATATTAGCAAAGATTGTTTCCAAGAAAAATAACGATATTTCTTATGATAGTGAGGAGCAAGTGGGCTCTGATCTGCCAGCATTCTTACCGGCTATTTCTGGTCCACTTGTGGTTATCTGCTTATTAGCTCTTCGTCCTTTATTTGGAATCACTATTGATCCCTTGATTGCACTGCCGTTGGGTGGTCTAATTAGTATTTTAGCAACAGGTTACCTAAAAGAAACGGTACCGTTTGTTGAATACGGTTTATCAAAAGTTGTTGGCGTTTCAATTCTTTTGATTGGAACAGGTACGCTCTCAGGTATTATTAAAGCATCTAATCTACAATTTGATATGATTCATCTCCTTGAATTTTTAAATATGCCGACCTTTATCCTTGCCCCACTCTCAGGTATTTTTATGGGAGCAGCAACAGCATCAACGACTTCTGGAACAACTATTGCTTCACAAACGTTTGCTGAAACCTTGATTAAATCAGGGGTACCGGCGGTTTCGGGTGCAGCTATGATTCACGCAGGTGCGACTGTTTTGGATTCGCTACCTCATGGATCCTTCTTCCATGCGACAGGCGGAGCTGTCAATATGGCTATAAAAGATCGTATGAAACTAATTAGCTATGAAGCTTTGATTGGATTAACTAGCACAATAGTTGCTGTCGTTTACTATTGTTTCTTTGGGTAAAATTTGGATGAATACGTGATGTTTATTATCACTGTTTGAATAGAATTCTCATTGATTTTTTCTAATTTTCTTACTATAATAAATTAGTAGGAGAGGTGTTGTGAAACAAACAAAGAAAGAATTTATTTTAGGATTAACCATTATTATTACCCTTACTTTATTAATCATGCTGATTTTTTTAGTAATGTTTAATAAGTCCAGTAACTCTAAGTTGAAGCAGACAAAAGATAGAAGAATATCATCTACTTCAACCACAAGGACATCCAGTAGCTCACATGATCAAAAAATTGTAGAAAAGTCTCTTGAAAAAAAGAAAATGGTCATGGAACAAGATATGGAATTGATGAATGCCTATAGGCTCTATTATGATTATGCCCATTTGTCCTTGAAAGAGGTTGTTCTGGCCTATATGTCTGAATATGGCATTGAAAAAAATAGTGTTGCTTTTTCTTATAAAAATTTAAAAACAGGACAAAGGGACGCTATGAATGATACTCAGGCTATGACAGCAGGGAGCACCTATAAGTTACCTCTTAACATGTTGGTAGTAGATGCAGTGGTCAAGGGCAAGTTGTCCATGGAAGAACGCTTTGATATTACCGAGACTGACTATGAATATATTGGTGAACATAATAATTATGTTGCTGCTTTCTCGGGGGCAATGTCTATTGATGATATGCAAAAATACTCTTTAGTTTATTCAGAAAATACACCCGCCTATGCTTTAGCTGAGCGTATTGGTGGCATGGATAGTGCTTATTCAAAGTTTGGTCGTTATGGCCAATCTAAAGGAGACATCAAAAATATACAAAAAAACGGTAATAAAGTGACAACAGATTACTATATTCAAGTGCTAGACTATCTCTGGAAACATCGTAAAAAGTATGATAGTTTAATTACTTATTTAGAAGAAGCTTTTCCAACAGATTATTATCGTGCTTTGATACCATCTGATGTTGTTGTTGCTCAAAAGCCAGGGTATGTCCGTGAGGCGTTGAATGTTGGAGCAATTGTCAAAGAAGAAGTGCCTTATATTGTTGCTATTTATACTGCAGGTTTAGGTGGCTCTACTCAGGAAGATTCAGAAATTAATGGAGTGGGACTATATCAGCTAGAACAATTATGTTTTGTTATTAATCAATGGCATCGTGTTAATATGAATTAGAAATAAATCTATCAAAATAATAAAAACCTCTTAGATTAACTATCTAAGAGGTTTTTATAAATGTGATTTTATAACTTGGTTAAGTGAAGAAAGGGCAGAAACAGTTTTTTGATAAGATTCAGGACTAATTTCTGAGAAAAAATACCCGCACGATTGCACCGCATTGACAACGGCATCTTGTGACTCAATACCTTTGTTACTTAGATGAATAATGAGTTGCCTTTTATCATCTCTTGGTTTTTCTCGTACAATCCACCCACGATTTTCCATACGCTTTAAAACTGGAGTTAGGGTATTCGAATTAAGAGATAGTGCATAACTAAGTTCCTTCATATGCCGATGATCCTCTTCCCAAAGGACTAACAAGATAACGTATTGGAGATAAGTCAATTGAAATTCATCCAAAGCTTTTTGGTAAAATTTATTGAAAAGTCGATGTGTTTCACTAACCGTAAAACATAATCGCTCGTCTAAAATACTTCGATTACTCATTATCATATTGTAGCATTTTGGAGGCGTTATAGTATGTCAATCGTGTTAAAAAATGATAAAACTTTTTCCTAATTGAAAGCCTATTCTTACTTAACAAACATAGCATCACCAAAGCTGAAGAAACGATATCGTTCTTCAACTGCATGGTTGTAAGCTTCTAGTACAAAATCACGTCCAGCAAATGCTGATACTAACATGACAAGAGTAGACTTTGGTAAGTGAAAGTTGGTTGAAAAAGCGTCTACAACCTTGAACTGATAACCAGGCTTGATAAAAATATTTGTCCACCCTGAGTCGGCTTTTAATTCACCATTGAATTTAGAACCGATTGTCTCTAATGTGCGAATAGAAGTTGTACCAACAGCTACAATACGTCCACCAGATTCTTTAACTGCATTGAGAGTATCAGCAGCTTCTTTAGATAATTGGTAAAACTCAGAATGCATTTCGTGTTCATCAAGATTATCAACTGAAACAGGACGGAAAGTTCCAAGTCCAACGTGAAGCGTCAAATAGACAAGCTTCACACCTTTTGTTTCAATTTTTTCCAATAGTTCTTTTGTAAAATGGAGACCGGCTGTTGGTGCAGCAGCAGAACCATTTTCTTTTGCATACACAGTCTGATAGCGGTCACGATCTTCTAGTTTTTCATGAATATATGGCGGAAGTGGCATTTCGCCCAAACTTTCAAGGACTTCTAGAAAAATACCATCATATGAGAATTCTACAATACGCCCACCATGTTCTAATTCCTTTGTGACTGTTGCTATTAACCGACCATCACCAAATGAAACTTTGGTCCCTACTCGTAAGCGTTTAGCGGGTTTAGCAAGCACTTCCCATTGATCGCCTTCTGTATTTTTGAGAAGTAATAACTCTACATGGCCGTGTGTATCTTGCTTTTCACCATAAAGGCGAGCGGGCAGAACACGTGTGTTATTCATTACTAAAGCATCACCAGGCTTGAGTTCATCTAAGATATGATCGAAATGGCTATCTGTCATCGTCTTATTCTTATGATCAATGACTAATAATTTAGAAGCGTCTCTTTTTTCAAGTGGTGTTTGGGCAATGAGTTCTTCTGGTAAATAAAAATCAAAATCGTTTGTATTCATGATTTCTCCTATCTATAAGTAAGCTTTTCTATTATATCACGTTCAGTAAAAATGACCCAACTAATCTTTTTATTTAGAATGATTATAAAAAATAATTGTAATCATTCTAAATAAGTGATATAATAATTGTCAGAAAGTGAGAAGTAGAGAAGATGAAAGAAGCAAAAAATTTTTCCCAACAATTGAATATTTTAAGAGCTGGTGTTCTTGGTGCTAATGATGGTATCATCTCTGTAGCTGGTGTTGTTATTGGTGTTGCGAGTGCAACTCATAACCTTTGGATTATTTTTTTATCAGCAGCTTCCGCGATTTTAGCTGGTGCATTTTCTATGGCTGGCGGGGAGTATGTTAGTGTTTCTACTCAAAAAGATACTGAACAAGCAGCAGTTGCGCGTGAAGAGAAACTACTAGAAAATAATCCAGAACTTGCCAAAAAATCCTTAGTTGATATCTACTTAGCAAAAGGAGAAAGTCACGAACATGCTCAATGGCTAGTTGACAAGGCTTTTTCAAAGAATGCTATTGAGCATTTAGTTGAAGAAAAATATGGTATTGAGTTCGGTGAATATACAAGCCCCTGGCATGCTGCTATATCTAGTTTTATAGCTTTTGCCATCGGATCAATTTTTCCAACTATAACTATTCTGTTATTGCCATTTTCGGTACGAATTGTAGGAACGGTAATAATTGTTATTGTTTCACTATTATCAACTGGTTATGTAAGTGCTAAGTTAGGTCAAGCTCCTACAGTACCTGCCATGCGTCGAAATGTGATGATTGGTTGTTTGACAATGTTGGCAACCTACGTCATTGGACAATTATTTTCAATATAAAATATTAATCGTGGAGTTATTGTCTAAACTAGAATGGACAGTAATTCTTTTTAGTTTTATAACGAAATTAAGAAGTTTTTATTGACAAAAATTGGTATATACCATATAATATAATCATAAAGGTCTATACCAAATAAAAGGAGAGTAAACATGAGAGTTATTACAGTTAAGAACGACATTGAGGGGGGAAAAATTGCATTTACTCTTTTAGAAGAGAAAATGAAAGCTGGTGCTCAAACTTTAGGATTGGCAACAGGAAGTAGCCCAATCACCTTTTACGAAGAGATTGTAAAAAGTAATCTTGATTTTTCAAATATGGTTTCTATTAACCTTGATGAATATGTTGGAATTGCCGCAAGTAATGATCAAAGTTACTCTTATTTTATGCATAAACATCTTTTTGATGCTAAACCTTTCAAGGAAAATAACCTTCCAAACGGCTTGGCTAAAGATTTGAAAGAAGAAATAAAACGATACGATGCTGTCATAAATGCTAATCCAATTGATTTTCAAATCCTTGGAATTGGTCGTAACGGTCATATTGGTTTTAATGAACCAGGTACACCTTTTGATATTACAACACATGTGGTTGATTTAGCTCCAAGTACAATTGAAGCTAATAGTCGTTTCTTTAATAGTATTGATGATGTACCAAAGCAAGCCTTATCAATGGGTATAGGCTCTATTATGAAATCAAAAACAATCGTATTAGTGGCGTATGGTATTGAAAAAGCAGAAGCGATTGCAAGTATGATTAAAGGACCTATCACAGAAGATATGCCAGCAAGTATCCTCCAAAAACATGATGATGTTGTGATTATTGTGGATGAAGCAGCGGCATCAAAGTTGTAAAGTAAATAATAAAAAAGTAAGGATGAATCTCAATGAGAAAAAATTCATTCTTACTTTTTTATTATGCTTTATTAAATTGTCCAGTCTAAGTTAGGTCCAGCTGGAATAATACCAGTAGGGTTAATGGTTTTATGGCTACCGTAATAGTGTTTTTTGATATGATCAAAATTAACTGTCTCAGCAATTCCAGGTAGGTTGTAAATACGTTTTGTATAATGCCATAAATGTGGGTAATCATGTAGCGCTTTTAAATTACATTTAAAATGACCATAATAAACGGTGTCAAAGCGAACTAAAGTTGTGAAAAGGCGAATATCAGCTTCGGTAAATTGTTCTCCAACAAGATAATGGTTATCAGATAAGTGTTTTTCTAACTGATCTAAAGCTGTGAATAAGGTTTCAACTTCCTTTTGATAAACGTTCTGAGAAGTGGCAAAACCAGCTTTATAGACACCATTATTTATTTTTGGATAAATAAAATTATTCATTTCGTCAATTTGTCCTTGTAAGGAATCGGGATAGTAATCGTCAGTATTTCCAGTAATATGATTAAATGCAGTATTTAACATACGCATAATTTCAGATGATTCATTGTTAACGATTGTATGGAATTTTTTATCCCAAAGAACAGGGACTGTCACGCGTCCTGTATAATCACTTTGACTTGCTTGATAGATTTGGTAAAGGTATTGGCTTTGGTTAATCATATCAGGAATAACGCCTTTATATTCTTGAAAAGTCCAACCATTCTCCAACATTAAAGGGTTAACAATGGAGATAGAGATATGAGATTCTAGATTTTTAAGCTTTCTCATGATTAATACACGTGATGCCCAAGGGCAAGCTAGTGAAACGTAGAGATGATATCGTCCAGATTCTGCTTTAAAACCTGCATCCCCACTAGGCCCTGCTGAACCATCTTTAGTAACCCAATGACGGAATTGTGTAACGGTTCGGACGAATTTACCACCAGTTGATGCAGTATCATACCATTGATCAACCCATTTGCCATCTACTAAAAGTCCCATGATAATCTCCTTTGTTTTTCTATTACTAATTAGTAGTATAAAGATTTTAAAAAGAATTAGCAAATGTTTAACTTACAGTATGGTAAACTAAGGGTATGCGTTTAGATAAATTATTAGGTCAGGCAGGATTTGGGTCTAGAAATCAGGTTAAGAAATTAATTTGTTCTAGGCAAGTTTCTGTAGATGGTCAAATTGTTACAAAGGATAATGTTATTGTAGATAGTGGTCTACAATCGATTTTTGTAGGAAAAGAGAGGGTCTGCCTAAAAGAAAGTTCTTATTACCTTCTTTATAAGCCATCAGGAGTTGTTTCAGCAGTTAGAGATTCAGAACATAAAACAGTCATAGACTTAATTAGCGAAAAAGATAAGGTGGAGGGATTGTATCCGATTGGTCGTCTAGATCGTGATACGGAAGGGCTTTTAATAGTCACGAATAATGGTCCACTGGGTTACCGAATGTTACATCCAAAACACCACGTTGCAAAAACATATTATGTTGAAGTAAATGGTTTCTTGGAAAGAGATGCTATTACCTTTTTTGAAGAAGGAGTTGTATTTGACGATGGAACAAAGTGTAAACCAGCTGAATTAACGATTGATACGGCTAATAATGACAAAAGTACCGCAAGAATAACTATCACAGAAGGGAAATTTCACCAAGTAAAAAAGATGTTTCTTGCATATGGCGTTAAAGTTATATACTTGAGGCGTATTTCTTTTGGTGACTTGAGGCTTGATATGAATTTGAAACCAGGTCAGTATCGTAGATTGAGAGATTCAGAGGCAGCTATCTTAAAAAGGTATTTAGATTAGTGAAACGACTCACTTGACCTTGCTTAGTATTCTTCATATACTTATAAGTGATTATTTTAAAGGAGAAAACCATTGAATTCAAAACTTTCATTGAAATTGACTATTTTATCGATTTCTATCTTTTTGATGTCTCATTTAGCAATTGCTCCTGCAATTCCTAAATTGTATGCCTTTTACCATACTCAAAACCCTCATATTGGACTAGCTTCAGTAGAGAGTTTAGTTACTATTCCAGCTATGATGATTACTATTTTTGTTATTTTGAGTAATTTTGTAGTCACAAAACTTGGCAAAAAAAACACGGTCTTACTTGGTTTATGTTTAATCTTAATGTCTGGGTTTATCTCATTTTTTACAAGTAATTTTTCACTTGCGATGGCTAGTCGACTACTTTTGGGTATTGGTATTGGTCTCTATAATTCGCTATCAATTAGTATCATAACGGATTTATATGAGGCTGATGAGAGAGCCAGTATGATTGGTCTTAGAACAGCATCACTCAATATCGGTAAAGCCTTAACTACATTTATTGTTGGATTGGTTTTAGCTATTGGTGTGAATTATATTTATTTGGTTTACCTTCTGGTTATTCCTGTTTTCTTTTTCTTTTGGAAAAATGTTCCAGAGGTTGAAAATCAAACACATACCCTTAAAGCTAGTACAACATTTGATACTAAAGCGGCTTTGTTGATGCTCATCACGTTCTTAGTAGGTATTGCTTATATAGGAGCAACTGTCAAAATTCCAACCTTACTAGTGACAAAATATCACTACGCGACGAGCTTCTCTAGTAATATGTTAACTCTCCTTGCTTTTAGTGGTATTTTAGTTGGATCTGTATTTGGAAAATTAGTTAAAGTATTCCAAGAGAAGACGCTATTAATCATGATTCTAGCTATGGGAATAGGTAATGTGCTATTTGCTTTAGCTAATAATCAGATCATTTTTATCGTAGCTAGTATTTTAATAGGAGCTAGTTTTGTTGGCACCATGTCTTCTGTATTCTTTTATATTTCAAAAAACTATGCAAAAGAACATAATAACTTTATCACAAGCCTTGCCTTAACAGCTGGTAATATAGGAGTTATTTTGACACCGCTTATTTTAACGAAACTTCCAAGCCAGCTACATCTGGAACCTTTTATGACACCATTTTTAATAACAAGTGGGCTGATGGTGATTAATGTCTTTGTTTACCTAGTTTTAATGTCAAAAAATAAATAAAAAGTTATCCGAAAGGATAACTTTTTTCGAATAGTAAAAGTAGGAGAAAAAATGTTAATTGCTAAAGACAAACAAGGAAATTTAATTAATCTACTCGAGTCTCATCCGGGAAAGGGACAGTATTTTTGTCCAACTTGTTGTTCAGCTGTAAGGTTAAAGGCAGGTCGAATCATGAGAAGACACTTTGCACATATTAGTCTAAAAAATTGTCAGTTTTATCATGAAAATGAGTCTAATGAGCACTTGCAATTAAAAGCAAAGTTATATATGAGTTTAAGTAGAGAGAATGAAACTATGCTCGAGCATCATTTGCCAGAAATTAATCAGATTGCAGATTTATTTGTGAATGAGACATTGGCTTTAGAAGTTCAGTGTAGCCGACTATCAGAGCAGCGACTCAGGGAGCGAACAAAAGCATATCTACAGGCAGACTTTCAAGTGAGATGGTTACTAGGGGAAAAACTCTGGTTAAAGCATCGTTTAACAAATCTACATAAACAATTTTTACAATTTTCTCAAAGTATCGGATTTCATATTTGGGAGTTAGATTTGAGGTTAGAAGTACTGAGACTAAAATATTTGATTTACGAAGATTTACGCGGACATGTCTATTACTTAAGTAAAACTTGCCCTCTTAGTGGAGACGTTCTAGCATTTTTGAAGTGGCCATACCAATCAAAAAATCTAAATTTTTATAAGGTTAAACAAGACAGAAATATCAGAGATTATGTGCGTCAGCAGTTACGCTATGGCAATCAATTTTGGTTACGAAAACAAGAAAAGGCCTACCTTTCTGGTCAGAATCTATTGACCCAAGAGCTAATGATGTTTTTTCCTCAAATACAGCCACCACGTGTAGATACTGATTTTTGTCAAATAACAAATTCTCTAACATCGTTTTATCAGAATTTTACAAATTATTATCAAAAAAATAAGAATAACTTAGACCAAACACTTTATCCCCCTGTATTTTATGATAAAATAGTCACTAAGAATTAAACTGGAGGATACAAAATGTCAGACAATCGCTCACATATTGAAGAAAAATACCAATGGGATTTAACTACTGTCTTTGCGACTGATGAGTTATGGGAAACTGAAGTGGTAGAGCTTACTCAAGCCATCGATAATGCAAAGGGTTTTTCAGGTCATCTGTTGGACTCAAGCCAATCTTTATTGGAGATCACGGAGGTTGAATTAGATTTATCTCGCCGTTTAGAAAAAGTTTATGTCTATGCTTCAATGAAAAATGACCAAGACACCACTGTTGCGAAATATCAAGAATTTCAAGCGAAAGCGACAGCGCTCTATGCAAAATTTAGTGAAACATTTTCGTTTTACGAGCCAGAACTATTGCAACTTTCAGAGTCTGATTACCAGTCATTCCTTTTAGAAATGCCTGACTTGCAAAAATATGATCATTTCTTTGAGAAAATATTTGCAAATAAACCTCATGTCTTATCTCAAAACGAAGAAGAATTGTTAGCTGGTGCTAGTGAGATTTTTGGAGCAGCTGGTGAGACATTTGAAATCCTTGATAATGCAGATATGGTCTTCCCAGTTGTAAAAAATGCAAAAGGTGAGGAAGTTGAGCTTACACATGGTAATTTCATTTCCCTTATGGAATCTAGCGATAGGACGGTTCGAAAAGAAGCATATCAAGCTATGTATAGCACATATGAACAATTCCAGCATACTTACGCTAAAACATTACAAACAAATGTGAAATCTCAAAATTTTAAGGCTCGTGTGCATCATTATCAATCAGCACGCCAATCAGCTCTATCTGCCAATTTTATTCCAGAAGAGGTCTACGAAACTCTAATTAAGACAGTTAATCATCATTTACCGCTCTTACATCGTTATATGAAGTTGCGTCAAAAAGTTCTTGGGCTAGATGATTTGAAGATGTATGACGTATATACACCCCTTTCTCAAATGGATATGAGTTTTACTTATGATGAAGCTCTAAAAAAATCAGAGGAGGTTCTAGCTATTTTTGGCGAAGCATATTCTGAACGTGTTCATCGTGCTTTTACTGAACGTTGGATTGATGTCCATGTTAACAAAGGAAAGAGGTCAGGCGCTTATTCAGGTGGATCTTATGACACTAATGCTTTCATGCTTCTTAACTGGCAAGATACTTTAGATAATCTTTATACGCTGGTGCATGAAACTGGACATAGTCTACACTCGACGTTTACTCGTGAAAATCAACCCTATGTTTATGGTGATTATTCTATTTTCCTAGCTGAAATTGCATCAACAACAAATGAAAATATATTAACAGAAACCCTTTTGAAAGAAGTTAAAGATGATAAAAATCGCTTTGCAATTCTCAATCATTATTTGGACGGTTTCAAAGGAACAATTTTTAGGCAAACACAGTTCGCTGAATTCGAACATGCCATTCATGTAGCTGATCAGGAGGGGCAAGTACTAACTAGCGAATACTTAAACAATCTTTACGCTGAGCTTAATGAAAAATATTATGGTTTGACTAAAGAAGATAATCATTTTATTCAATATGAATGGGCAAGAATTCCACACTTTTACTACAATTATTATGTTTTCCAATATGCAACCGGCTTCGCAGCAGCAAATTATTTAGCAGAGCGTATTGTAAACGGTAATCCGGAGGATAAAGAGGCCTACCTAAATTACCTTAAAGCTGGGAATTCAGATTACCCTCTAAACGTCATTGCTAAAGCTGGTGTTGATATGACTAGTGCAGACTATCTGGATGCAGCTTTTAGAGTATTTGAAGAGCGTTTAGTGGAACTGGAAAATCTTGTAGCAAAAGGCGTCCATAATGATTAAGTTGAAAATATAGCTATTGAAGTAAAACCAGTCAACTAGACTGGTTTTTGATAGTGATCAGTTATTTTATAGTTTGTTTTGAGAGTGGTTTTGGTAAAGTTAGTTAGTGGAAAACTCAATAGGTGGAAATACCTACCCAAGTTATGATTTTTATGAGACCAAAACTGCTATTGTCAAAAAAGAAGGGAAATAGGATGAAGAAGCTTACTTTTATTTGGGATTTAGATGGGACATTAATAGATTCGTATGTACCAATTATGGAAGCTCTTGAAGAAACCTATCGTCATTTTGGTTTAATATTTGATAAAGAATTAATCCATGAATATATTTTACAGGAATCAGTGGGGAAATTATTGGTAAACCTTTCAGAGGAAGAGCAAATACCTCATGAAAAACTGAAAGCATATTTTACAAAAGAACAAGAAAGTCGAGATTCTAAAATACATTTAATGCCATATGCAAAAGAGATTTTAGAATGGACCAAAGAACAAGATATCCCCAATTTTATGTATACACATAAAGGAGCAAGTACGCATTCAGTGTTGGAAACCTTGCAGATCTCTCATTATTTTGATGAAATTTTAACTGGTGTTTCGGGATTCGAGCGAAAACCACATCCACAAGGGATTAATTATTTAGTTAAACGATATTCTTTAGATAAATCAATGACTTATTACATAGGAGATCGTCCACTAGATTTGGAGGTTGCTCAAAATGCTGGTATAAAATCCATAAACTTAAGGTTAGAGAATTCCAAAGAAAACTATAATATTTCAAGTCTCAAAGATATAATATCACTTGATTTCACTCGTTTGGATTAAATCATTCTCAGAGTTAGACATTTTTTGCTATAATAAAAAAGTTATTATTTAAAATAGAAAAGAGGAGCCAAAAGTGGTTCAATCTTACAGTAAAAATGCTAATCATAATATGCGTCGTCCAGTAGTTAAAGAAGAAATTGTTCAATATATGCGTCAGCACCAAAAACAAAATAATGGCTGTTTAGCAGAGTTAGAAGCATTTGCTAAACAGGAAAATATCCCTATTATACCTCATGAAACAGCGACTTATTTTCGTTTTTTGATGCAAACATTACAACCTAAGCACATTTTAGAAATTGGAACAGCTATTGGTTTTTCGGCCCTTTTGATGGCAGAAAACGCTCCTGAAGCAAAGATAACAACGATCGATCGTAATGAAGAGATGATTGCCTTGGCTAAGGAAAACTTTGCAAAATATGATAATCACAATCAGATAACCCTTTTGGAAGGCGATGCTGTGGATGTGTTACAAACATTGGATAAATCTTACGATTTTGTATTCATGGATTCTGCTAAGTCTAAATATATCGTTTTTTTACCTCAAGTATTAAAACATTTAGATGTTGGAGGAGTAGTTGTTTTAGATGATATTTTCCAAGGTGGAGATATTGCAAAACCTATCGATGAAGTGAGAAGAGGTCAGCGAACTATCTACCGAGGTCTGCAACGTTTATTTGACTCGACTTTGCAACATCCTGATTTAACTGCTACTTTGGTACCTTTGGGAGATGGTTTATTGATGATTCGTAAAAATGCAGATCATATTGTACTAGAAGATTAAGGCATTTTTAAGAAATTATGATATAATAATGGAGTTAATGACAAAAAGGAGTTATAAATCATGAAAACAAGATCAAAACTTGCAGCAGGCTTTTTGACACTTATGTCAGTTGCCACATTAGCTGCCTGCTCAGGTAAAACATCAAATGGAACAAATGTTGTTACAATGAAGGGCGACACTATTACAGTCTCTGATTTTTATGATCAAGTAAAAACATCAAAAGCTGCACAACAATCAATGCTTACATTGATCCTCTCACGTGTTTTTGATACACAGTATGGTGATAAAGTTTCAGATAAAAAAGTATCAGAAGCTTATAATAAGACAGCTAAAGGCTATGGTAATTCATTTTCAAGCGCACTTTCACAAGCAGGTTTGACTCCGGAAGGTTACAAACAACAAATTCGCACAACTATGCTTGTGGAATATGCTGTAAAAGAAGCAGCTAAGAAAGAATTAACAGAAGCAAACTATAAAGAAGCATATAAAAACTATACTCCTGAAACTTCTGTACAAGTAATCAAATTGGATGCAGAAGATAAAGCTAAATCTGTCCTTAAAGATGTAAAGGCTGATGGAGCTGATTTTGCAAAGATTGCAAAAGAAAAAACAACAGCTACTGATAAGAAAGTTGAGTATAAATTTGATTCTGCAGGGACAACCCTCCCTAAAGAAGTTATGTCAGCAGCCTTTAAGCTAGATAAAAATGGTGTTTCAGATGTGGTTTCAACGGTTGATTCAACAACTTATAAAACAAGTTACTACATCATTAAAGTAACTGATAAGACAGAGAAAAAATCTGATTGGAAATCTTACAAAAATCGCTTAAAAGAAGTTATTCTTAAGGATAAAACAAGCGATAGAGCCTTCCAAAATAAAGTGATTTCAAAAGCCTTAGAAAAAGCTAATGTTAAGATTAAAGATAAAGCATTTGCAGGCATCTTATCACAATATGCTACAACAAGTGGTTCATCATCACTTAAAAAATAGTTGACCAAGTCTTAAAAAGACTGTATAATTAATACTATTGAGAATGAAATTTCAACGATTAGATACAGAAAAGTGACGGTTGCTGCGAGTCATGGATAATCAGAAAAAGATGCTACTCAATGGGGTAAAACTAAAAATAAATGAGAATGACAAGTTCATTGAATGAAGGTGGTACCGCGGTTTTCGCCCTTCGTAATGGACTTGTCTTTTGCTATTTGTCAACTTTCGAGGAGGAAGAGATATGGCTACTTTTCAAATTAAAGAAAAAATGTTTTCTCTAGGCGGTAAATTTACTATTACAGACCTGACTGGGCTTCCCTGTTATCACGTTGAAGGAAGTTTGTTCCCTCTACCTAAGACTTTTAAAGTCTTTGACGAAGAGGAACATCTCATTAGTCAGATTGAGAAGAAGGTTTTAAGTTTTTTACCAAAGTTTAATGTGACATTAGCCAATGGGAATCATTTCACGATTAAGAAAGATTTCTCATTTTTGAAACCTCATTACACCATTGAAGACCTTGATATGGAAGTTAAGGGAAATTTTTGGGATATGGATTTCCAACTCTTAAAAGACAATCAAGTTATAGCAAACATATCTCAACAGTGGTTTCGTATGACTTCAACTTATCAGGTAGAAGTTTACAGTGAAACTTACAACGATTTGACAATTTCGCTTGTCATAGCGATCGACTATGTCAAAGAGTTAGAAAAAAATGCATCAAACTAATTTTAGGAGAGAATAATGAAAGAATTATCGTCTGCACAAATCCGCCAAATGTGGTTGGATTTCTGGAAATCCAAAGGACATTCCGTTGAGCCTTCAGCTAACTTGGTTCCTGTTAATGACCCAACGCTTCTTTGGATCAACTCAGGTGTTGCAACCTTGAAAAAATATTTTGATGGTTCAGTGATTCCAGAAAATCCACGTATTACCAATGCACAAAAATCAATTCGTACTAATGATATTGAAAATGTTGGTAAAACAGCACGTCACCATACTATGTTTGAAATGCTTGGTAACTTCTCAATTGGAGACTATTTCCGTGATGAAGCTATTGAGTGGGGATTTGAACTCTTGACAAGTCCTGAATGGTTTGACTTCCCTAAAGACAAGCTCTACATGACTTATTACCCAGATGACAAGGATTCATATAACCGTTGGATTGCTTGTGGCGTTGAACCAAGTCACTTGGTGCCAATCGAGGATAACTTCTGGGAAATCGGTGCTGGTCCTTCAGGTCCAGATACTGAGATTTTCTTCGACCGTGGTGAAGATTTTGATCCAGAAAATATTGGACTTCGTCTTTTGGCTGAAGATATCGAAAACGATCGTTACATCGAAATCTGGAACATTGTTCTCTCACAATTCAATGCTGACCCAGCCGTACCACGTTCAGAATACAAAGAATTGCCAAACAAAAACATTGATACGGGTGCGGGTCTTGAACGTCTTGCAGCTGTTATGCAAGGGGCAAAAACAAACTTTGAAACTGACCTTTTCATGCCTATCATCCGTGAAGTAGAGAAATTGTCAGGTAAAACTTACGATCCAGATGGCGACAACATGAGCTTCAAGGTTATCGCTGATCACATCCGTGCGCTTTCATTTGCCATCGGTGATGGTGCGCTTCCTGGAAATGAAGGTCGTGGTTATGTTCTTCGTCGTCTTCTCCGTCGTGCGGTTATGCACGGTCGCCGTCTTGGCATCAACGAAACTTTCCTTTACAAATTGGTTCCGACTGTTGGACAAATCATGGAAAGCTACTATCCAGAAGTGCTTGAAAAACGTGATTTTATTGAGAAAATCGTTAAACGTGAGGAAGAAACATTTGCTCGTACTATCGATGCTGGTAGCGGTCACTTAGATTCATTGCTTGCGCAGCTTAAGGCTGAAGGTAAAGACACACTTGAAGGTAAAGATATCTTCAAACTTTATGATACTTATGGATTCCCAGTTGAATTGACAGAGGAATTGGCAGAAGATGCAGGCTATAAGATTGACCACGAAGGCTTTAAGTCAGCCATGAAAGAACAACAAGACCGTGCGCGTGCAGCTGTTGTTAAGGGTGGTTCGATGGGGATGCAAAATGAAACCCTAGCTGGTATTGTTGAAGAATCACGATTCGAATACGACACATATAGTCTTGAATCAAGTCTTTCAGTCATCATCGCTGACAATGAACGTACTGAAGCAGTTTCAGAAGGTCAAGCTCTTCTTGTCTTTGCTCAAACACCATTCTATGCTGAAATGGGTGGACAGGTTGCTGACCACGGTGTCATCAAAAATGATAAGGGTGACACAGTTGCTGAGGTTGTTGATGTTCAAAAAGCACCAAATGGTCAACCTCTACACACTGTAAACGTTTTGGCATCACTTTCAGTTGGAACAAACTACACACTTGAAATCAACAAAGAGCGTCGTTTGGCTGTTGAGAAAAACCACACAGCAACTCACTTGCTCCATGCAGCTCTTCACAATGTTATCGGTGAACACGCAACTCAGGCTGGTTCATTGAACGAAGAAGAATTCTTGCGCTTTGATTTTACTCACTTTGAAGCAGTAAGCAATGAGGAACTTCGTCACATTGAACAAGAAGTTAATGAGCAAATTTGGAACGATCTTACGATCACAACGACTGAAACTGACGTTGAAACCGCAAAAGAGATGGGAGCAATGGCACTTTTTGGTGAGAAATATGGTAAAGTGGTTCGTGTGGTTCAAATTGGTAATTATTCTGTTGAACTTTGCGGTGGAACTCACTTAAATAATTCTTCAGAAATCGGTCTCTTCAAGATTGTCAAAGAAGAAGGTATTGGTTCAGGTACTCGTCGTATTATTGCAGTTACTGGTAGACAAGCTTTTGAAGCTTATCGTAACCAAGAGGATGCACTAAAAGAGATCGCTGCTACTGTAAAAGCTCCGCAATTGAAAGATGCAGCAGCTAAAGTACAAGCTCTTAGCGACTCACTTCGTGATCTTCAAAAAGAAAATGTAGAGCTTAAAGAAAAAGCAGCAGCTGCAGCAGCTGGTGATGTCTTTAAAGATATTCAAGAAGCTAAGGGCGTGCGCTTCATTGCTAGTCAAGTTGATGTTGCAGACGCAGGTGCACTTCGTACATTTGCTGATAACTGGAAACAAAAAGACTACTCTGATGTGCTTGTTCTCGTAGCAGCTATTGGTGAGAAGGTTAATGTCCTTGTTGCAAGCAAAACTAAAGATGTCCACGCTGGTAACATGATCAAAGGATTGGCACCAATTGTAGCAGGTCGTGGTGGTGGTAAACCAGACATGGCTATGGCAGGTGGTAGCGATGCAAGTAAAATTGCAGAGTTGCTAGCAGCAGTTGCAGAAAATTTATAAGAAACACCTCTCATTTAGTTAGTAAATAAAACAGACAAAGGGCAGAACATCGTTCTGTTCCTTTGTGTATATAGGAGAAATATGGTTGGTTTAGGAACAGTTATCAATGTTATTCTTATTATAGTTGGAGGCTTTGTAGGTTTATTTTTGAAAAATTTTTTGAAAGAATCACTTCAAAAGAGCCTTATGCAAGCCATGGGAGTTGCAGTTTTATTTATTTCGATATCAGGTGTTTTGGAGAAAATGATGTTAGTCGAAAAGTCACATCTCATCTCTAATCATACAAATATGATGATTATTACTCTTGCTCTAGGTACGGTACTTGGAGAGTTGCTATCACTAGATTCGTATATTGATAAATTTGGGAACTATCTTAAGCAAAAAACAGGAAGTGGTAACGATATTAAATTTGTGGAGGCATTCGTCACCTCAACTTGTACCGTTTGTATTGGAGCAATGGCCGTTGTTGGTAGCATTCAAGATGGTATAGCAGCAGATCATTCGATTTTATTTGCTAAGGGAATGTTAGACATGATTATTATTGCAATTATGACAGTGTCTTTAGGGAAAGGAGCTCTATTTTCTGCACTTCCTGTCGCTTTACTACAAGGTAGCCTTACGATTGTTGCTTTTTTCATGGGGAGTCTACTTAATCCATCATCTTTAGATTACCTTAACTTAGTAGGAAATATGCTTATATTCTGTGTCGGTGTTAATTTACTCTTTAACCTAAATATTAAAGTTATCAATATGTTGCCAGCAATTATTTTAGCTATATTATGGGGAAGTTTTATATAAAAGATAACCAAGTTTTAACTC
Organism: Streptococcus sp. FDAARGOS_520; assembly: GCF_003812685.1. Classification (NCBI taxonomy): domain Bacteria; kingdom Bacillati; phylum Bacillota; class Bacilli; order Lactobacillales; family Streptococcaceae; genus Streptococcus; species Streptococcus sp. FDAARGOS_520. The sequence goes on from NZ_CP033810.1 coordinate 1,794,684, forward strand.
AAACTTGGTTTTTCTTTAGACATATGTTAGGATGAAAGAAGATATACTACGGAGAGGATCCAACTCATGAATCTATTATTTTCTATTGATGATATGTACGTAGATCATTTTAAAGTGATGCTTTATTCGCTTGTCCGACAAACCAAGAATCGTAAGTTAGAGATATATGTCTTACAAAAAACATTACTCAAACGTCATACAGAACTTATTCAATATACTCAAAATTTAGAAGTTGGCTATCATCCAATAATTGTAGGTACCGAAGTATTTGCTCAGGCACCTACAACTGATCGCTATCCAGATACAATATATTATCGACTTTTGGCTCATAAATTTTTACCTGAGACCTTAGATAGGATACTTTATTTAGATGCAGATATGCTTTGCTTAAATGATTTCTCAAGTTTATATGATATGGAGTTAGGTGATCAACTATATGCAGCGGCAAGTCATAATACTGATGGTAAGTTTCTAGATTATGTCAATAAATTACGGTTAAAAAATGTAGAGCTAGAATCCTCTTATTTCAATACAGGGGTACTCTTGATGAACTTGCCTGCTATACGAAAAGTTGTTCATCAACAAACTATCTTAGATTACATAATGCAAAACCGTGGTCGTCTAATCTTACCAGATCAGGATATCTTAAATGGCTTATACGCTAATTTGGTTAAACCAATACCTGATGAAATTTATAATTATGATGCTAGGTATAGTCTTATTTATCAATTAAAAAGTCGCAATGAATGGGATTTAGAGTGGGTTATTAACCATACTGTTTTTTTACATTTTGCAGGACGAGATAAACCATGGAAAAAAGATTATAGAGGACGTTACTCGGGCCTTTATAAGTTTATGGCTAAAGAGGCTTTAACTAAAAATTGAAGATTTAAAAGGTTACTAAATTATTTCTATTTAGTAACTTTTTTTGGGGTGATATTTTAATGATATCAATAATCTTTGCTAATAATTATTTATAAAAAAGAAAAATAATATCAAAGGAGGAGCGTGTTAAAATCACTTAATCATTGAACAATCAAATTAATCATTGTTTCAAAAGCATAATGGTTTTAGGAGTTACTCAAATGAAAAAGGAATTTATTATTACAGGTCGGATGGTTGCAAGAGTTATGGAAACCCTAGTTTGCTTATGTATGGTAAGTAATCTTGTTCTTGATATGCTTGATATAATAGAAATAAATGAAATTGTATTTTGTGTGTTGGTAGCATCAATTGCAGGGCTTGAGTTTTGTTTGCAAAAAGAAAGGGAGTAGATAGATGGAATTGTTTGGCTTAATGGCTTTTTATGGTCATGACGTATATTGGTGTACCTAAAGAGCAAAAGGCACTCAGTCGTAGGGGTAAACAATTAGAAAAAATAAATCAGGGAGGAAAAACACTTATGTCACAAATGATTCAAGATTTAGTAGGAAGCACATGTATGATTTATTTAGAGGATGGTTCTCAAACTCATCCTTATGAGATTTTAAAGGTAGATGAGGATTGGGTACAGATTCGTCGCAACTTGAAACGAAGTAAAGAGGAGGTGCGTATTGTCCGTATTCATGATATCAAGGAATTGCGTCCAGTCAATAAATAGAGCGAGGAATAAATCTATATATCATTTTATAAAGGAGAAAAATGATGGGATTAATTTTAAAAAATAGACTCAAAGAATTGCGTGCACGAGATGGTATCAATCAAACAGAACTCGCTAAATTAACAGGAGTCTCAAGACAAACAATTAGCCTAATTGAACGCGGAGAATATACGCCATCTGTTATTATTGCTATGAAGATTTCTCAAGTATTTAAAGAATCCCTAGAGAATGTTTTTAGTTTAGTGTCAATGGAGGAATAATGATGAAAAATTTTATAAAACAAAGTGATACTACATTTGTTCGAATTATCAAAAGTCTTTTAATTGGTGGTTTTATAGGGGCCATACTTGGTTCCGTAGGAGCTCTTTTTATCATATTTGGTCAAGATAAGTACTTATCTGAAATTAATATTGTTCAATATTTCCTATGGGTTAGTCGTATTGTTGTAATTATAACAGCTCTCTTTAGTCTCATCTACCTCTATCAGATTCAAAAATATCAGAAAGTTTTTTTCAATGTTGATGAAAGTCAATCTGAAGAAATTTATCGCCAGATTAATTTAAGACATTCTTATGGGATGACTTTTGTGTCAATTTCAATAGTACTCAGTATAGTTAATACTTTATTTAACTATAAACTAAATATTTTTGATGATTCAGTTACTTTAGTTATTCCAATATATGATTTATCACTGCTATTTGTTTTATTGGGTTTACATATATATTTTTTAAAGGTATATCGGAATATCCGAGGTATAAAAATGACAGTCGCTCCAACTTTAAAAGAGTTGAAAAACAATGTCTTACAATTGGACGAAGCAGAGTTGGAATCAAATTATAAGATGTGTTTTGATATTGTCATGAATTTAAGTGGTTTTATTTTCCCTACGATCTATTTTGTATTATTCTTTATCTCATTTGTTTTTCAAAAAGTGGAGATTGTAGCAATTATTATAACAACATCTATTCATATCTACATTCTCATTAAGTCTTTAAAAGCAGCACGTCATTTTTATAGATAGTAGTAGCTAGATTTTTTATCAAAAAACTTATATTAGTGTAAAATAAAAGGATTGATTCTCTGAAAATCAGTCCTTTTATTTTTTCTATTTCTTAGGTAAAAAGAAGCTAGGGTAGCTGATAACTAAAATAATAATACTAATGACTACAAAAAATAGAGTTAACAAACCAGCAGTACCATTGACGCTTAATGAGTATAATGTAGCAGACATACCTTTTGGTGCATAACTAGCCCAAAAAATAACACCAGCGATATAATGCCAAACATAACGAACAAATGTTGCTAATATTGCTCCAGATAATGCTAATGATAAAGCTTTAGTTTTAGAGCTGCTGCTAAGTGCATCTTTAAATTTAGCAGAAAATACGCCTGCAAGTCCCATACTTATAAATGCTAAGATGTATTCTATAAAAACTTGGGATAAACTAAGGTAATATACTTTGGAAAGAACAAAGTGCAATAAGCCCCAAATTAAGCCAGCAAATAGACCGTATTTTGTACCACGACGTAATGCAAAAAGTATCAGAGGAATTGCTCCAAAAGAGGGAGTGAACCATGACGCAAAATCAGGAATCATTGATAAAGCCATAGCAAGCGCTGCAAAAATAGCAGTTTCAATAAGACAGGTAGTGTTGTTATTTTTTGACATAAAAAATCTCCTTTTTTTATACAGCAAAGGAGATTCTTTTGTCATTTGTCATGTTTAACCAATTCAAACCACAATTCCTACGCTCGTCCTAACGAGATCAGGTTAGAGGATTTTGCATATCTGCAATCTCAGCTCAAGGCACTCCCTTGTGTATTTACTCTAACATTCTATCTTGAAAGGGTTTGCTTGTCAAGAAATTTGTATTTAACTAGAAAAAGACACTAAATCAGTGTCTTTTTCTTATAATCCATAGTTATAGTCATCATCATGCATAGCTTCAACGCTACCAAGTAGGTAACCATTACCTACTTGAGAGAAGAAGTCATGGTTTGATGTTCCTGTTGAAATACCATTCATAACAATTGGGTTGACATCATTTGCTGTATCTGGGAATAAAGGATCTTGTCCTAAATTCATAAGAGCTTTATTAGCATTGTAGCGTAAAAAGGTCATAACTTCTTCAGTCCATCCTACGCCATCATAAAGTGTCTTGGTGTATTTTTCTTCGTTTTCATACAGCTGATAAAGGAGGTCATACATCCAATCACGAAAATTCTCTTGCTCATCTTCTGGTAATTCGTTAAAACCAAGCTGGAATTTGTAACCGATATAAGTACCATGTACAGATTCATCACGAATAATTAATTTAATGATTTCAGCAACATTTGCTAACTTATTATTTCCCAAATAGTAAAGAGGTGTGAAAAAGCCAGAATAAAAAAGGAAAGTTTCGAGGTAGGTGGAAGCCACCTTTTTTTGAAGGGCATTTCCATTAGCATAAATGTCATTGATAATACGTGCTTTTTCTTGAAGGAACTCATTATTATTAGTCCACTCGAAAATTTCTTCAATTTCTGATTTAGTATTTAAAGTTGAGAAAATTGAAGAATAAGATTTAGCGTGAACAGATTCCATGAATTGAATATTGTTTAAGACAGCTTCTTCGTGAGGCGTGCGAACATCGGCACGAATAGCTTCAACACCAGTTTCTGATTGCATGGTATCAAGTAGGGTTAAGCCTCCAAAAACCTTGCCAACAAGATCTTTTTCTTGAGCAGAAAGTTTGCGCCAATCGTCTAAGTCATTTGATAAAGGGATACGTGTATCGAGCCAAAATTGTTCGGTTAGTTTTTCCCAAGTTGATTTATCAATAACATCTTCAATTTCGTTCCAGTTTATAGCTTCGTAGTAAGTTGTCATGGTTTTCTCCAATGGTAAATAGGTTTTTATATAATGATGATGGAAGAAGAGTAGAATATAGAATTCTGATCTAGCAATATTTCAAGTATTATCGATTTTTAGAAAAATAAAGATGAAAATACCTTAGAAAATAAGATAACATCATGAAACTGAGATAGTTTATCTCAGTCTAGTTTCTGATGTTTTAAGTAGAGTTTCTTCGTTAGATGACACAACTTTCGCATTGATTAGCTCCGACTTCGCTACCATCATCTGTAAAAGTACGGATATAGTAGATTGATTTCACACCTTTGTTGAAAGCATAGTTGCGTAGGATTGAAAGGTCGCGAGTAGTCTGCTTACTTTCTGTTTTCCACTCGTACAACTCCTTTGGTAATTCGCTTCGTAAAAAGAGTGTCATTGAGAGACCTTGGTCTACGTGCTCAGTTGCTGCGGCATAGACGTCTATTACTTTACGCATATCCATATCATAGGCAGAAGTGTAATAAGGGATAGTATCTGTAGCTAAGCCATTAGCTGGATAATAAATTTTCCCGATTTTTTTCTCTTGACGCTCTTCAATACGTTGTGTAATAGGGTGGATAGATGCTGAACAATCGTTGATATACGAAATAGAACCATTCGGAGCAACTGCAAGCCGATTTTGATGATATAGTCCGTCTTTCATAACTGCGTATCTAAGGTTTTCCCAATCTTTAGCTTCGGGGATAAAATGATTAGCAAATAGGGATTTTACTTTGTCAGATTGTGGAACAAATTTTCCAGATACATATTTATCAAAGTATGTACCGTCAGCGTATTTTGATTTTTCAAAACCTACAAATGTTGTTTGACGTTCGCGGGCAATATTGTTTGATTCTACTAAGGTCCAGTAGTTCATTAGCATGAAATAAATATCAGTAAATTCAATTGATTCTGGACTACCATATTCGATATGATTTTTTGCCAAATAGGAGTGGAGTCCCATTGCTCCAAGTCCAAATGTATGTGCTTGAGCATTTCCGTTTTTAATAGTTGGAACAGCTTCAATATTTGATGAGTCAGTAACGAAAGTTAAAGCACGAGTCATTGTTTTAATTGATTTTCCAAAATCAGGAGATGTCATCATATTTAAAACATTAGTTGAGCCAAGGTTACAAGAAATATCAGTTCCCATTTCAAGGTATTCTTGAGCATCATTGATAAGACTTGGTTTTTGTACTTGCAAAATCTCAGAGCAAAGATTTGACATGATAATTTTTCCATCAACAGGGTTAGTACGATTAGCAGTGTCAATATTGATGATGTAAGGATAACCTGATTCTTGTTGAAGTTTAGAAATCTCTGTTTCTAAATCACGAGCATTGATTTTTGTTTTAGTGATATTAGGGTTAGCGACTAATTCATCGTATTTTTCGGTAATATCAATATAGCTGAAAGGAACACCATATTCACGTTCGATACTATAAGGACTAAACAAGTACATTTCTTGATTGTTACGTGCTAGTTCATAGAATTTATCGGGTACAGTAATCCCTAATGACAATGTTTTAACACGTACTTTTTCATCAGCATTTTCTTTTTTAGTTGATAAGAATGAAATAATATCTGGATGGAAAACGTCAAGGTAAACAACTCCAGCACCTTGGCGTTGTCCAAGTTGGTTGGAGTAAGAAAAACTGTCTTCAAATAATTTCATGACTGGAACGACTCCAGAAGCAGCACCAGCAAAACCTTTGATAGGAGCTCCAGCCTCACGAAGGTTACTAAGTGATATTCCAACCCCACCACCAATACGAGATAATTGAAGAGCTGAATTAATCGAACGACCAATAGCATTCATATCATCAGTTACTTGGATTAAGAAACATGAGACTAATTCTCCGCGACGACTTCGACCAGCATTTAAAAAACTTGGTGTTGCAGGTTGATAGCGTTGTGAAATCATTTCTAGAGCTAAGTCAGTTGCTAGTTCTTCATCACCGTCTGCAAAATAAAGAGCGTTAAAGAGAACGCGATCTTCAATACTTTCTAAATAGTATTCTCCATCATTTGTTTTTAATGCATACTGCTGATAAAACTTATAGGCTGCCATGAAGGATTTAAAACGAAACTTTTTATCGAAGAGTTTGGTAGATAATTCTTCAATAAATTCAGGACGATATTTATTGAGGAAAGCTTCTTCAAGATAATCATACTTAAGGAGGTAAGCAATTTTATCAGTGATTGAGTCAAAAGCTTTTGAATTAGGCTGTACGTTTTCTTTGAAAAAAGCAGTTAAGGCTTCTTTATCTTTATGGAGTGGGATTTGTCCATTAACAGGACGGTTAATTTCATTATTTAGGCGAAAGTAAGATACATTGCCAATATTTTTTAAACTCATTGAATTTATCCTCTTAACTTAACAATACAAAATGGGAATAAAGCAATTAATTGCTTTATTCCCAGACTCTAATTTGCTTAAACAAGTTCTTTTAGTTTGCTTGGTTGGAAACCTGAAAAAACAACATTACCAGCTTCAATCACTGGAGCCGCAGAAAAGCCGAGATTTTTCACATATTCAATTTTTTCTGGTTTTTCATCAATATTAATTTCTTCAAAATCAGCGCCGTGCTGGTCAAGAAATTTCTTAGTCATTTTACATTGCATACAGTTGTTTTTCGAAAAAACAGTAATAGCTGCCATGTTGTCCTCCTAATTTTTTTCATGGTAATAGCATATAAAAAAAGAATGGAAAAAGCAAGTGTTTTATTTCTAACAAAACACAATATATAGTGTCTTAAAATAAAATGAGACACTATATTTCGTTTTTTAGGGTTAGTTTAAAAGCTTTCAGCCTGTTTTCCAATTCCTTTCAGAAGAACATAAAAAAATCATTTTTAGAATTCTATTTTTAAATTCTAAGACTCTCATTTTTAATATGAAAAGCTGTGGAAAACATTCAAGTTTTTTTCTGTTTGAGACATTTAATCTTGAAAAATAAAAAGCAATATGTTATACTTTTAACTTGTAAGGGTTACCAATAGGTGACTCAAATATTTACAAATGACAAAAGGAGAACCATAATATGGCTTCAAAAGATTTCCACATTGTTGCAGAAACAGGTATTCACGCACGTCCAGCTACTTTGCTTGTCCAAACAGCTAGCAAATTTGCTTCAGACATCACGCTTGATTACAAAGGTAAAGCAGTAAACCTTAAATCAATCATGGGTGTTATGAGTCTTGGTGTTGGTCAAGGTGCTGATGTTACTATTTCAGCAGAAGGTGCAGATGCAGATGATGCAATTGCAGCTATCGAAGAAACAATGACAAAAGAAGGATTGGCATAAGAAAATGACAGAAATGCTTAAAGGAATCGCAGCCTCTGATGGTGTTGCAGTTGCTAAAGCATATCTACTTGTCCAACCGGATTTGTCATTTGAGACTGTAACAGTCGAAGATACAAACGCAGAAGAAGCTCGCCTTGATGTTGCACTCCAAGCTTCACAAGACGAGCTTTCTGTTATCCGTGAGAAGGCAGTAGAAAGCTTAGGCGAAGAAGCCGCAGCTGTATTTGATGCTCATTTAATGGTTCTTTCTGACCCAGAAATGATTAATCAAATTAAAGAGACTATTCGTGCAAAACAAGTAAATGCAGAAACAGGTCTTAAAGAAGTGACTGATATGTTCATCACTATCTTTGAAGGTATGGAAGATAACCCATACATGCAAGAACGTGCAGCAGATATCCGTGATGTTGCCAAACGTGTCTTAGCACATCTTTTGGGTGTTAAATTACCAAACCCAGCAACTATCAATGAAGAATCAATCGTTATTGCACACGATTTGACACCTTCTGATACAGCTCAATTAAATAAACAATTTGTTAAAGCTTTTGTAACAAATATTGGAGGGCGTACAAGTCACTCAGCTATTATGGCACGTACACTCGAAATCGCAGCTGTTCTTGGTACAAATGATATTACTGAACGTGTTCAAGATGGTCAGTTGATTGCTGTTAATGGTATTACTGGTGAAGTTATCATTGAACCAACTGAAGCTCAAATTTCAGCCTTCAAGGCAGCAGGTGAAGCATATGCCAAACAAAAAGCTGAATGGGCACTTCTTAAGGATGCACAAACAGTTACTGCTGATGGTAAACATTTTGAATTAGCTGCTAATATCGGTACACCTAAAGATGTTGAGGGTGTTAACGAAAATGGAGCAGAAGCAGTTGGTCTTTACCGTACAGAGTTCTTATATATGGATTCACAAGATTTCCCAACAGAAGATGAGCAATATGAAGCATATAAAGCAGTTCTTGAGGGTATGAATGGTAAACCAGTTGTTGTTCGTACAATGGATATCGGTGGAGATAAAGAGCTTCCTTACTTTGATCTTCCAAAAGAGATGAACCCATTCTTAGGATTCCGTGCATTGCGTATTTCAATTTCTGAAACTGGTGATGCAATGTTCCGCACACAAATCCGAGCACTTCTTCGTGCTTCAGTTCATGGACAGCTACGCATCATGTTCCCAATGGTTGCTTTGCTTAAAGAATTCCGTGCTGCTAAAGCTATATTTGAAGAAGAGAAAGCGAACTTGTTAGCTGACGGTGTAGCAGTAGCTGAAGGCATTGAAGTTGGTATTATGATTGAAATCCCAGCGGCAGCTATGCTTGCAGACCAATTTGCAAAAGAAGTTGATTTCTTCTCAATTGGTACTAATGATCTTATCCAATACACAATGGCTGCGGACCGTATGAATGAGCAAGTTTCATACCTCTATCAACCATACAATCCATCAATCCTTCGTTTGATTAACAACGTTATCAAAGCTGCTCATGCTGAAGGTAAATGGGCAGGTATGTGTGGTGAGATGGCCGGTGATCAAACTGCGGTTCCACTTCTTGTTGGTATGGGATTGGATGAATTCTCAATGTCAGCAACCTCAGTACTTCGTACACGTAGCTTAATGAAAAAATTGGACACAGCTAAAATGGAAGAATACGCTAATCGTGCTCTTTCAGAGTGTTCAACTATGGAAGAAGTTATCGAACTTCAAAAAGAATACGTTGACTTTGACTGAGAATAATAAAAAAGTAGGGATTAAAAAATCTCTACTTTTTTATTGAAAGTTTGGATATTGTTAAGTTTCTAAGAAAAATATGTCAGATAATTGAAATAAATAGATAAAGTGATAGAATAAACCTATTACAATGTAAAAGGAGATTTACTTTGACAAAAGAATATCAAAATTATGTCAATGGCGAATGGAAATCATCTGTTAATCAGATTGAGATTTTGTCACCAATTGATGATTCTTCATTGGGATTCGTGCCAGCGATGACTCGAGAAGAAGTTGATCATGCTATGAAAGCGGGTCGTGAGGCTTTACCAGCCTGGGCTGCTTTGACAGTATATGAACGTGCACAATACCTTCATAAAGCCGCAGACATTATTGAACGTGATAAAGAAGAAATTGCTACTGTTTTAGCAAAAGAAATTTCTAAAGCTTACAATGCTTCAGTAACTGAGGTTGTAAGGACAGCTGATCTTATTCGTTATGCAGCAGAAGAAGGAATTCGTTTATCAACTTCAGCTGACGAAGGTGGAAAAATGGATGCTTCAACAGGTCATAAGTTGGCTGTTATTCGTCGTCAACCAGTAGGTATCGTTTTAGCAATCGCACCTTATAATTACCCTGTTAACCTCTCAGGATCAAAAATTGCGCCAGCTCTAATTGGTGGAAACGTTGTGATGTTTAAACCACCAACACAAGGTTCAGTCTCAGGACTTGTTTTAGCAAAAGCTTTTGCAGAAGCAGGTCTTCCAGCAGGTGTCTTTAATACTATTACAGGACGCGGTTCTGAGATTGGAGATTACATTGTTGAGCATGAAGAAGTTAATTTTATTAACTTTACAGGATCAACGCCAGTTGGAAAACGTATTGGTAAGTTAGCAGGAATGCGTCCAATTATGCTTGAGTTGGGTGGTAAGGATGCAGGTGTCGTCTTAGCTGATGCTGACCTTGACAACGCTGCTAAACAAATCGTTGCAGGTGCTTATGATTACTCCGGACAACGCTGTACGGCAATTAAGCGTGTACTTGTCGTTGAAGAAGTTGCAGATGAATTGGCAGAAAAAATATCTGAAAATGTAGCAAAATTATCAGTAGGTGATCCATTTGATAATGCAACGGTGACACCGGTTATTGATGATAATTCAGCCGACTTTATTGAAAGCTTAGTAGTAGATGCACGTCAAAAAGGTGCGAAAGAATTGAATGAATTTAAACGTGATGGTCGTCTATTAACTCCAGGATTGTTTGATCATGTTACTTTAGATATGAAACTAGCTTGGGAAGAGCCTTTTGGACCAATTCTCCCAATTATTCGTGTCAAGGATGCAGAAGAAGCTGTTGCTATTGCCAACAAATCTGATTTTGGATTACAATCATCAGTCTTTACACGTGATTTCCAAAAAGCATTTGATATAGCAAATAAACTTGAAGTTGGTACAGTTCACATTAACAATAAGACTGGACGTGGTCCTGATAATTTCCCATTCTTAGGACTCAAAGGATCTGGTGCAGGTGTTCAAGGTATCAGATATTCAATTGAAGCAATGACAAATGTAAAATCGATAGTTTTTGATATGAAATAGACGTAAAACGACTCAACTATTGTCAGTTGAGTCGTTTTATAAACCTCTTTTACATTAAAAATAAAGAATTATATAATCTTCTAAAGTGGTTTTATTTTTGTGATATAATTGTCATAAAAAATAACAAAAGAGTCATTATATGAAGAAATTAATTATAGGTATTTTTAGTCTAATTATTATAGCGATTCTTGCTTGGCAAGGTTTTTCGTTTTTGAAACATAAAGAAATAAAACTTCAACAAGCTGTTGTTGAAAAAGAAATTCGCATAGCCGAGAAAACGGTAGAAGTGGTGAAAAGACAGAAAACTGAACGTGTTCTTTTTCTTGAACCTAAAGGATATGACAAAAGTCTAAGCGCTGATATTTTAAAGTGGAATCAAAAAAGCTTTGAGCATAAAAAATTTTATGACAATCAATACATTATTCTACGTCCTCAATTAGCAGATTCTAACTTTGCAAATGTTAAAAAATTATCCATTTATCAAATCTTATATCAAAAAGAAAAAGGAAGTATGTTTCAAAAATCAAGTCGCCTTTTGAGAACCTACTTACTTGATCAAAATAAGAAACCTTTTGAATTAGATGAGCTTTTAGCTCATAATATATCTGGATTTAAGGCTATTTTAGAAAATATAGCTCCAGGAACTCAACTAAAGGAACATGATAGCAATAAAGAATTTTTAAAAACTGGAAGAGTAACAGATGGGCTAGATGTTAAAGATGGTAAGTTAATTATTAATGATTTAAAATTACCACTTGATAAATTATATAATGTGATCGATGAGTCATATTTAAAATCAAGTGATCTAGATTTAGTTTCTAATTTAAAAGCTAAAGCACCACGTGTTGCACTTACCTTTGATGATGGACCAAATGAAAAAACGACTCCTAAAGCCTTAGAAATCCTTAAAAGATATAATGCTAAAGCGACTTTCTTTGTAATGGGACAAAGTGCTGTAGGGCACACAGATATTTTACAAAGGATGCATGCTGAAGGTCATGAGATTGGTAATCATACATGGGATCATCCTAATTTAACCAAACTACCAGCGGAGAAAATCAAGGAAGAGATTCATAAGACTAATGATCTGATTATGAAAGCAACAGGACAAAAACCGGTGTACTTACGTCCCCCTTACGGAGCAACAAATGCTACTGTAAAAACAGTGACAGGATTGAAAGAAATGTTGTGGTCAGTTGATACAGAAGACTGGAAAAATCATAATACACAAGCAATGATGACCAATATCAAAAAACAATTACGTCCTGGAGGAGTGATTTTGATGCATGATATTCACCAGACAACCATAGATGCTCTGCCTACAATTATGGATTATCTGACAACCCAGGGCTATTATTTTGTTACTGTAGGTGAATTATATTCAACGCCTTAATAAAAAAAGAAACAAGTTACTTGTTTCTTTTTTTATTTTAAATGTAATTTTTGATTGTGAAGTACAAGTTCTGTAACGGTGGCGTATTTTTTAAGTTGTTTGAGCTCTTCTTTATGTGTTACAAATGTAATAACACATCCCTCTTTCCCCATACGACCAGTTCGTCCAGAACGATGTGTATATGTTTCTTTGTCGCGTGCGATATCAAAATTAATCACATATTCTAGGTTGTCGATATCAATGCCACGAGCTACCAAATCAGTTCCTAGGAGTAATGAAATATCATGGTTTTTAAATTTCTCTAAGATAACTTTACGGAATTTAATATTAATATCGCTTGCTAAAGAAACTGCCGAGGCCCTATTAAATTGTAAACGTTCTTCACATGCACCTAAGTCTGATAAGCTGTTAAAAAAGACAAGACCTCTAAAATCAGGAATATTTGAAAATTTACGAAGTAGGTCAGTACGCTCTCTTTTATCAACTGTAATATAATAATGTTTTATAGTATCAAGTTTTTGATTAGATAGATCGATTGTTATAGTGTTATCGGCAAGTTTACTATTGTCCAGTTTGTTGGTGGCACTAATGTAAATCATTTGCTGATCACGAGGAACGCGATTAATAATATTGTCCACAAAATGATATTGTGAGTCGCCGAGTAATTCATCGAATTCATCAAGGACGATAGTATTAATGTTCATCATTTTTATTTTTTTTAGTTTCACAAGTTCAAATACGCGTCCAGCAGTTCCTATAAGAATTTCTGGTCCTTTTTTTAGTCGCTCAATTTGGCGTTTTTGACTAGAACCTGAAAGGAATAGTTGTGCGGTCAGTCCTAATGGTTCAGCCCATTCTTTTGTAACGTCGAAGATTTGTCCAGCTAATTCTGAATTTGGAGCTAAAATTAAGAGTTGTTGGCTCTTTTTAGGTTGCAACTTAAGAAGCGTTGGGAAAAGGTATGCTAGAGTTTTACCAGTACCTGTAGGGCTAATTCCAAGGATATTATCACCATCAGTAATAGGTTGAAAAAGTTTATTTTGAATATCTGTTAGATCATCAAATTGACGCTGGGTTAATTTATCCTGCCATTGGTCTGGAAATTTTGTTATCATAAGAATCCTCTTGTTATTTTATATATTATCATTGTTATTATAACATGCTTTTTATTTTTAGAGCGTTTTCAATAAAATTTAGACTTTAAAAAAAATAAGTTTATAGTACAATAGATAGAGGATAAATTTAATTTGGAGTGACAAATGCGTAAAAAACCTATTATTATTGGTGTTACAGGTGGATCTGGTGGTGGTAAAACCAGTGTTTCTCGGGCGATTTTATCAAATTTCCCAGATCAAAAAATTACCATGATTGAACATGATTCTTACTATAAAGATCAAAGTCATTTAACTTTTGAAGAACGTGTAAAAACCAATTATGATCATCCCCTTGCTTTTGATACCAATTTGATGATTGAGCAATTGAACGAATTGATTGAGGGACGTCCGGTCGATATTCCGGTTTATGATTACACAAAACATACCCGTAGTGATAGAACTATCCGCCAAGAACCCCAGGATGTCATTATTGTTGAGGGAATTTTGGTATTAGAAGATCAGCGTTTGCGTGATTTAATGGATATCAAATTATTTGTTGATACAGATGATGATATTCGTATTATTCGTCGTATTAAGCGTGATATGGAAGAGCGCGATAGAAGTTTAGATAGTATTATTGAACAGTATACAGAAGTTGTAAAACCTATGTATCATCAATTTATCGAACCAACAAAGCGTTATGCGGATATTGTAATTCCAGAAGGAGTAAGTAATATTGTCGCTATTGATTTAATCAATACCAAAGTGGCTAGCATCTTAAATGAAGCAAAATAAACACAATGGTTTGTGTTTATTTTTTTGTTTTATATAGGATGGTTATTTAGTTTTAGTAACTTTCAAATTATGCTATAATAAGTGCTATGAACAAGTCTAAGAAAATCGAAAATTATCAATTATTATTACTACAAGCGCAAGCTCTATTCTCAGATGAAACAAATGCTCTTGCCAACTTATCAAATGCTTCAGCTATGCTAAATGCTATGCTTCCAAATTCTGTATTTACAGGCTTTTATTTATTTGATGGAGAAGAGTTAATTCTTGGCCCTTTCCAGGGTGGTGTATCATGTGTGCATATTACTTTAGGAAAAGGTGTTTGTGGTGAATCTGCACAAACTGCTAAGACGCTGATCGTTGATGATGTTACAAAGCATGCTAACTATATCTCCTGTGATTCAAAAGCTATGAGTGAAATCGTAGTACCTATGTTTAAAAATGGCAAACTTCTAGGAGTTCTAGATTTAGATTCTTCTTTAGTAGCAGATTATGATGAGATTGATCAAGAATACTTAGAAAAATTTGTAGGTATTCTAGTAGAACATACGATTTGGAATTTGGATATGTTTGGAGTTGAAAAGTAATGTATCAGGCCCTTTATCGGAAATATCGTAGCCAAACATTTGATGAAATGGTTGGACAAAGTGTTATTTCAACTACTTTAAAGCAAGCTGTGTCCAGCAAAAAAATTAGCCATGCTTACCTTTTTTCAGGACCTAGGGGAACTGGAAAAACAAGTGCTGCTAAAATATTTGCAAAAGCGATGAATTGCCCAAATCAAATTAATGGCGAACCTTGTAATCATTGTGATATTTGTCGAGATATTACAAATGGTAGTTTAGAGGATGTCATTGAAATTGATGCTGCGTCAAATAATGGTGTCGATGAAATTCGTGATATCAGGGACAAATCAACTTATGCTCCAAGTAGGGCAACCTATAAAGTTTATATTATTGATGAGGTTCATATGTTGTCTACAGGTGCCTTCAATGCACTATTGAAAACACTTGAAGAGCCAACAGAAAATGTTGTTTTTATATTAGCAACAACAGAACTCCATAAAATCCCTGCAACAATCTTATCTCGTGTCCAGCGCTTTGAATTTAAAGCGATTAAATTATTAGCTATTCGAGATCATTTAGCACAGATTTTAGATAAAGAAGCTATTTCATATGATTTGGATGCTCTGACACTAGTCGCTAGACGAGCCGAAGGTGGTATGCGTGATGCTTTATCAATTCTCGATCAAGCCTTGAGTTTAGCGAAAGATAACCACATTTCTTTAGATGTAGCAGAAGAAATTACAGGGAGCATTTCCTTATCTGCTATAGATGATTATGTATCGAATATATTGGCTCACGATACAACTGAAGCACTCGCTAAACTTGAAGTAATCTTTGATAGTGGCAAAAGTATGAGTCGTTTTGCAACAGATTTATTGATGTACTTAAGAGATTTACTTGTTGTTCAAGCAGGTGGTGAAGATAGTCATTCAAGTGATACTTTTATAGCCAATCTTAATGTTAAACAAGATATTTTATTTGAAATGATTGATAAAGTGACATCTGTTCTTCCTGAGATAAAAAATGGTAGCCATCCTAAAGTTTATGCAGAGATGATGACCATCCAATTGTCTGAAATGGTAGAAAAAAATTCGTCAAACATACCCGCAGATGTGACAGCAGAATTAGATAGTCTTCGTCGAGAGTTAAAATCGTTAAAAAACGAAATGAGCCAACTCTCTCGAGCAGATCAAAGTTCATCAACTCAAAAAGTAAAGGTTAATAATAAGACATTCACATTTAAAGTTGACCGTACAAAGATTTTGACCATTATGGAAGAAACGGTTGTAGATAGTCAACGTTCACGTGAATACTTAGAAGCTTTAAAGAGCGCTTGGAACGAGATATTAGATAATATTACGGCTCAAGATAGAGCCTTATTAATGGGATCTGAACCTGTCTTAGCTAATAGCGAGAATGCTATTTTGGCATTTGATGCGGCCTTTAATGCTGAACAAGCTATGAAACGTACCGATCTCAATGATATATTTGGTAATATTATGAGTAAAGCAGCAGGTTTTTCACCTAATATTTTAGCTGTACCTAGAAATGATTTTAATCAAATTCGGAGCGATTTTGCAAAGAAAATGAAAGCTCAAAAGACGGAAACAGAACCTGAAGTTAATCATCAAATTCCAGAAGACTTTTCTTATCTAGCAGAACGAATAGCAATCGTTGAAGATTAAAACGTAACTAAAAATAGTTGCCTGTTACAGGCAACTATTTTTTTGATAAGTTTTTTAATTATTTAGTAGATTCTGTTATAATGGTGATATGACAAAACGACAATTTATTTTTATGGCGCTTTTATGCTCTTTTGAAACTTATTTTTTTAATCAATCCGTTATGGATGGCTCCTGGATTTTTGCTATTTTTTGGGGAGTTTTATTACTTCGAGATCTTCAAAAGGTGTATGCGATTTCAAAATTCACAAAAGAGCTTATCAAATCTACCAAGAAGAAAGACTGATTTCGCCACTGCGAAGTGTTTTCAACTGACCATCATCTAACTCAACCACTAAATATCCTTTATCTGTAATATCAATAGCTTTCCCAGAATACATTGTTTGACCATCCATAAAGCTAACGGTTCTATCTAAGACTAGGGATTTTTCTCTATATACCTTTAAGTGATCCTCTAGTGGAATATTGAAAAAGAGATTCCAGATTTCTGTAATCAATTGATTTCTAGTTATGGTCGGTTGCTCTGTAAAGAGACTACCTGCGCGCTTAGTTAACGCCCTAGGGAACTCTTTGATATAGAAATTGATACCTAATCCTATAATAACATTCGTTACCAACCCACTCTCAACAGAAGCGATAGCCTCGGTTAAAATACCAGCTATTTTTTTATTATCTAAATAAATATCATTGACCCACTTAATTTCAGGAGTAATTCCTGTTAACCGTGAGATAGCTTTTACAGCACTAGAGGCTACCATGACAGTATAAGGTTTTATATCTTCAATCGGTACATTAGGTTGTAATAAAAGAGACATATAGATGCCGCCTTGATTTGATGTAAAGAAAGGTCTATCAAAACGTCCTTTAGCTTTTTTTTGATTAGGAGCTAAAAAAAGGTGTGGAGTCTTTAATTTACTTTCTATCCCCATTTTAGCATCTAGTTGGGTTGAAGCACTATTATTATTAAGACTAACCTTAATACCAATTTCTTGTTCGAGTTGTTCTGGTAATAATATGTCACCTGATACCAATCGGTAGCCCTTGTTAGTGACAGACTCAATCTCTAGGCCTAATTCTTCTAACGTTTTTATACCTTTCCAAATAGCTGTGCGGGAAATATTAAGTTGATTTGCCATAGTTTCTCCGCTAATAAAGTTGTTATTTTTTGATAGTATTTGATAAATTTTTTCGTAGGTTTTCATAAATCTAGTATAGTATAAATCGAGAAAAAAGACTAAAGAAAATAGAGATATTTTTTTATTTATTGGTAACTTATTTCACAAAAGATGAAATAGTGGTACAATAGCTATATGAGTCCCGAAAAGGTAGCCTAGAGGCTAGTTCTTTGTAACTCGACACATTTTACATTTTAGGGGGGACATTTTTATGTCAGAACGTAAACTTTTCACGTCTGAGTCAGTATCTGAGGGACATCCTGATAAGATTGCTGACCAAATTTCCGATGCGATTTTAGATGCAATTTTAGAGCAAGATCCAGATGCCCACGTAGCAGCCGAAACAGCTGTTTATACAGGGTCGGTTCATGTATTTGGCGAAATATCAACGACAGCCTATGTTGATATTAACCGAGTTGTCCGTAACACAATCGCTGAAATTGGCTATGATAAAGCTGAATATGGCTTCTCAGCTGAATCTGTTGGAGTGCATCCGTCACTCGTTGAACAGTCGCCAGACATTGCACAGGGAGTCAATGAAGCTCTTGAGGTACGTGGTTCTCTTGAACAAGATCCTTTAGATTTAATTGGTGCAGGTGACCAAGGTTTGATGTTTGGGTTTGCTGTTGATGAAACACCTGAGTTAATGCCATTGCCAATTTCTTTAGCTCATCAGTTAGTTAAGAAATTGACAGATCTACGTAAGTCTGGGGAACTCACTTATCTTCGACCAGATGCAAAATCTCAAGTAACGGTTGAATATGATGAAAATGATCAACCAATTCGTGTGGATGCAGTAGTTATTTCGACACAGCATGATCCTAATGTAACTAATGACCAACTCCATAAGGACGTGATTGAGAAAGTTATCAATGAAGTTATTCCAAGCCATTATTTAGATGACCAAACAAAATTCTTTATCAATCCTACAGGGCGCTTTGTTATTGGAGGCCCTCAAGGAGATTCAGGACTAACAGGTCGTAAGATTATTGTAGATACTTATGGTGGTTATTCTCGTCATGGTGGTGGTGCATTTTCAGGTAAAGATGCTACTAAAGTAGATCGTTCAGCATCTTATGCAGCTCGTTATATTGCAAAAAATATTGTTGCAGCTGATTTAGCTAAAAAAGTAGAAGTACAACTTGCTTATGCAATTGGTGTTGCCCAGCCTGTCTCTGTGCGTGTAGATACATTTGGAACAGGTGTTATAGCAGAAGCAGACCTAGAGGCAGCTGTACGTCAAATATTTGATTTGCGACCAGCAGGCATTATTAATATGTTGGACCTCAAACGACCTATTTATCGACAAACAGCAGCCTATGGGCATATGGGACGTACTGATATCGATTTGCCATGGGAGCGAGTTGATAAAGTCCAGGCCTTAAAGGATTTTATTGCTAGCAAATAATAAAAAGCGTAAACGAAAGTTTACGCTTTTTTTGCTCATGATAATTTATAGAACATTTATAAAATCTTATAATAAACTGGTTAAGTATAGGAAATACTGCATATTTCTTGAAAATATGGTGTATATTGTGAATAAAATGATGGCCAAGTTAATTGAATTTTCCTATCGAAAAATTTTTCAAAAAAATAATTTCACACTCAAATCATTTGATTATCAAATAAATATAGCCTTTATAAAAATATTATATAAGTATAAAATGTAAAAAAAATTAAAAAATGATATTTTTATTTGATTTAAATGTATTTAATAAAAATACAAAGTTTCTAAAAAAAGTAAAAATTCCATCTCGACAAACAGCGTTAGTTATTATAACCGAACATTATTGTCCTTAAAGCATGAAAACAAAAACAAAAGTTCGTAATTTAATTGATTTGCCATGTTACTAATCTTATGCTAATATATTATCTCGTGATAAGTTTTTGATGTAAAAATTATCATGAAAAAGAAAAGAGAGATGGAAATGAAAAAACAATTTTTAAAATCAGCAGCGATTCTATCGCTAGCAGTAACAGCAGTATCTACAAGTCAGCCGGTAGGGGCGATAGTGGGAAAAGATGAAACGAAATTAAGACAGCAACTTGGGTATATTGATTCAAAAAAATCTGGAAAGAAAATTGATGAGAGATGGGGTGAAAAAATTTATAACTATCTAAGTTATGAGCTCATTGAAGCAAACGAATGGATTAACCGAAGTGAGTTTCAGGAACCTGAGTATAGAACTATTTTATCAGAATTTAAAGATAAAATAGATAGTATTGAATACTACTTAATTAACTTAAGTAATATTGCTAAAGAAGATGCGCATCAAAGAAATATTCTTCAATCATTAGATAAATATGAAAAAAGTGGAATATATAATTTAGACCAAGGTGTTTATAATTATATATATCAAGAAATTAGTTCAGCGAAGCACAAGTTTTCGGATGGGGTAGATAAAATTTATCGTTTAGATAGTACTTTATTTCCTTTCTCTGTATGGTATGATAAACATTTAGATAATAATGATAACTACAAGGATAATAAAGATTTTAAAGAGTACATTGCTTTATTAAATGAAATTACACGAAAAGCAAGGTTAGGATATCAAATTGTAAATAACCATAAAGATGGGGAGCATAAAGATGAAGCAGAAATACTGGATATTTTAATCAGAGATATAACTTTTGTTTCAAAAGATGCTCCTGGATATAAATATATTCCAAATAAAAGAATTGCAGCGAAAATAATTGAAGATTTAGATGGAGTTATCAATGACTTTTTTAAGAATACAGGAAAAGATAAGCCTTCTCTTGAAAAGTTAAAGGACACAGAATTCCATAAAAAATATCTTAATTCAACTGAACCGTATAGTATTGAAACTAACTTACCTTCAAATTATAAAGAATTGAAGGAAAAGCAAATAAAAAAATTGGAATATGGATACAAAAAGTCTTCTAAAATTTATACGTCTGCTCATTATGCACTATATAGTGAAGAAATTGATGCTGCAAAAGAATTGCTTCAAAAAGTGAAGATTGCAAAAGATAATTATAATGAAATTAAGTCCATGAATCTAAGCCCTTCAATTTTTAATCAGTATTTACAACTTCTTCAAATAGTTATAAGTTCAGAGATAAATCTAAAAAAGGCACTCGATAACACTGTGGATTTACCCATAGAAAATAATTTTAATACATTGGACATTCAATATAATAAATTAGACACTGCTATTAAGTCACTTCGAAAATTTGTAACTAAGTATAAACAAGAAGTAAGAAAAGCTACTAAGAGTTATTCTAAAAAAGAATTAGTAAATGCAGAGTTAACAAAAGTAATTTCTAATGACAATATTTTATTAGACATGCAAGCAATTAGTTCCAATTATGGGTCTACTAAAAAGTTTGTTTATTCAGTCAAAAGATTACCTTACGTCCCGCAAGTAATTATGACAACAACGTCTAATGTACTTATGCCTCAAAAGCAAGTTGAAAAAGTGAAGCTACTCACCCCATTTACAATTTCTAATAAAGAAGTATTGAATCATGACTCACTAGTAGAAAATGATGCTCAAAAACCAAAAGTAGAACAGGAAAAAACTAAATCGCTAGCTCCTCAAAAAGGGGCTGTAAAAGAACAAACTGAGCAAAAAGTATCTGGAAATACTCAAGAGATAGAAAAGAAATCTGAAACTGTGGCAACTCCACAACAAAGTTCAGTTGCGCAAACTTCTGTCCAACAGCCGGCTCCGGTTCAATCAGTTGTTCAAGAATCCAAAGCTTCTCAAGAGGAGATTAATGCAGCACACGATGCTATTTCGGCGTATAAATCAACAGTCAATATTGCTAATACAGCCGGTGTAACAACTGCGGAAATGACCACGCTCATTAATACTCAAACTTCTAATCTTTCTGATGTTGAGAAAGCTTTAGGAAATAATAAGGTTAATAATGGTGCAGTCAATGTATTGAGAGAAGATACAGCTCGTCTTGAGAATATGATTTGGAATCGTGCTTACCAAGCTATTGAAGAATTCAACGTCGCTCGTAATACTTATAATAACCAAATCAAGACAGAAACAGTTCCAGTTGATAATGATATTGAAGCTATTTTAGCAGGTTCTCAAGCTAAAATTAGCCATTTGGACAATCGTATCGGAGCGCGCCACATGGATCAAGCTTTTGTAGCTAGTTTATTAGAAGTTACTGAGATGAGTAAATCAATCTCATCGCGTATAAAAGAGTAGACACTGCTATCAAGGCGATCTTAAACTTTTGTATTAAACTAACCTAAAAGATAGAAAGAGACTAATATGAAAAAAATAACAACTTTAATCTTAGCTAGTAGCTTATTACTAGTTGCAACGACATCGGTTAAAGCTGATGATAACTTTGAAATGCCAACGCGTTATGTTAAAATGAGTGAAAAATCAAAAGCATTTTATCAAAGACTACAAGAAAAACAACGTAAGGCACATACTACTGTGAAGACTTTTAATAATTCAGAAATAAGGCATCAACTACCTCTTAAACAAGAAAAGGCTAGAAATGATATCTACAATTTAGGCATTCTTATTTCTCAGGAGTCTAAAGGGTTCATCCAACGTATTGATAATGCCTATTCTTTGGAAAATGTCTCAGATATTGTTAATGAAGCTCAGGCTTTGTATAAACGTAACTATGATTTATTTGAAAAAATCAAATCTACACGTGATAAGGTTCAAGTCTTACTTGCATCGCATCAAGATAATACAGACTTAAAAAACTTTTATGCTGAGTTGGACGATATGTATGAACATGTTTATCTCAATGAAAGTAGAGTGGAGGCGATAAACAGAAATATCCAAAAATATAATTAGTTTCTAAACTAACAAACATTCCTAAATATAAGACATAAAACCCTACTCATTGATTAGTGAGTAGGGTTTTACTGTTTTAAATAGCTTTCTGATCAGAATGTAAGCCTTGTCATTTCAAAGGAACTATGTTATTATTCTTAAGTAAATTAAATAGGACATTTGGGGTGCGTAACAGCTGAGATTATACCCATTGAACTTGATGCAGTTAGTACTGTCGAAGGGAAATGTGTGCCATTACAAGTTTTTTGTGGTGGAAAAGGGCGTAGTGTCTTCTTAGTAGACAGCTAGCTCTAGTTAATCAGATAATAAACTCCGTTTGCTTGCAGATGGAGTTTTTTGTTGTCAAAATTTTTTGTAGGTTGTTGCCCCTTATCTGTCATAGAGAAGGAGTTATGATGACTAATCATAAAACAAAAAAATTAACGGTTTTAGCAATTATGATTGCTTTAGATGTTTTTTTAACGCCCATTTTTAGAATAGAAGGCATGGCCTTTATGTCTAGTGTGGTTAATATTATCGCTGGAGTTATAATGGGACCAATCTATGCATTAGTTATGGCACTTGTAACGGCTTTTATTCGTATTTTAACTCAAGCAGGAGTAGCATCTGTTGCACCTTTAGCTATTCTAGGAGCTGGTCCAGGAGCTTTCTTAGCGGGTTGGTTTTATCGGTTTTATGCGAAAGACTGGATGTCTTGGGTGGGTGAGTTTATAGGAACAGGGATAATTGGAGCACTTTTATCAGCTCCAATTATGGTCTGGTTTTGGACTTGGACAGCGGATGGAAATCACGAAGTGTTAGCTAAAGCATCTGCAGCTCAATCCATTTTTCTTTTTATGCCAAGGTTTATAGGGGCGACTATAATTGGCGGTGTTATTGCTTTGTTGCTACTTCAGGGATTAAAGCGGGTTCCTGTATTTATGACAATACAAGCATTATTTAAAGGAGAAAAAGTAAAATGAAATTGAGTTTAAAAGATGTATTATTGATTGCTCTATTAGCGGTTGTTCTGGGCGTTGTTTACTTTGGAGCAGGCTATATTTCAAATGCTTTTGTACCTTTTGTAGGCCCTATAGCGCATGAAGTTATTTATGGTATTTGGTTTGTGGCAGGTCCAATGGCTCTTTATATATTGAGGAAACCAGGAACCGCTATTGTAGCAGAATTGTTAGCTGCTTTGATAGAGGTTTTAATTGGATCAATTTATGGACCAAGTGTACTCGTTATTGGTACCCTTCAAGGTTTAGGGTCAGAATTAGGCTTTACACTATTTAGGTATCATAATTACAAGTTGCCAGCTTTTATATTGTCTGCTATTTTGACATCAATTTTTAGTTTTGCATGGAGTTTTTATGCCAATGGACTTAGTGCGTTTTCATTTTCATATAACATTCTGATGCTTATAGTAAGAACTGTTTCATCTATTATTTTCTTCTTATTAACAAAGAATATATGCGACCAATTGCATAGAAGTGGTGTACTGAATGCTTATGGGATTCATGAAAGGAAGTAGCCTATGCTATCTGTTGAAAAATTAGCTTGCACCCATGGCGATAGTCATTATTTATTTGATGAAGTGACTTTTAGTCTTAACCCAGGAGAACGAATTTTAATCAGTGGCTATTCAGGGTGTGGTAAGAGTACATTGGCTCTTTTACTATCAGGGTTAAAAGAAAGTGGGAAAGGTCAAGTTTTATTAAACGGCTCATTAATAGAACCAAGCGATGTGGGGTTTCTTTTTCCAAATCCTGATTTGCAATTTTGTATGGATACTGTGGCGCATGAGTTGTATTTTATTTTAGAAAATTTACAAATAGAACCGGAGCAAATGCAAGATAGAAGTGAGTTTGTATTGGCACAAGTTGGTTTAAAAGGATTTCAGAATCGGTTGATTTATACTTTATCTCAAGGTGAAAAACAGCGATTAGCATTGGCGACCATTTTTTTAAAATCTCCTAAACTTATTATTTTAGATGAAGCTTTTGCGAATTTGGATCAAGAGAGTGCCAGTCAACTATTACAATTAGTTCTTAATTATCAAGCAAACAATCAATCAATGCTGATTGTAATCGATCATTTGATTACTTATTATCAAGATATAATGGATCACTATTTTTGGTTGGAAAAACGGTTGACAAGGGTCAATTTTGATTATATGCTCAATCGTTTGAATGTCTTCGAATTAGAAAAGAAAAGTCATAATACAGGTGACAAACTGTTATCAATTAAAGATTTCCAAGTTAAACTTTCAAAAAACAAATTCATCTCTTACCTTGATTTTGATTTAGCAAGTGGGGAGAGGTTGTGCTTAGATGGACCAAGTGGCGTGGGGAAGTCTAGTTTGTTTATGGGATTGTTAGGGCTTTATAGGACTAAAGGGAAAAAACAATTTACTCATAGAAAGCAAATTCCTATAAGCTTTTTATTTCAAAATCCCTTAGACCAATTTATTTTTTCAACAGTTTATGACGAAATTTTTCAGGTTTGCAAGGATAGTAACAAAGCGAGGGATATTTTGGAAACCATAAATCTTTGGGATAAGAAACAGTTTTCACCATTTCAACTAAGTCAAGGCCAACAGAGGCGATTAGCCATTGGCAGTATTTTAGCTAGTGATAGTAAACTTCTATTATTAGATGAACCAACTTATGGACAAGATGCCTATCACGCTAATATGATTACAACTCTTCTTTTGAGTTATTGTCACAAAAATCATTGTGGGGTTATTTTTACTAGCCATGATCCTCACTTAAAAGAGTGTTTTGCAACACGTTTCTTGGAGGTGTCATCTTGTTCAATTTGAAAAACTATCATCCAGCTATTACCTTCCTATGTTTATTAATACCAACCTTTTCGTTTAGTTTCACATTGAGGTTAAGAACGTCTTTGTTATTTCTAATTATAGTAGTAACACTGCAATGCTTCGTAAAGGTTTCTTTAAAAACTTGGGCGAAGGTCAATCTGATATCATTTGTGATGGGACTCTCTTTATTTCTAGGGACGTATTTTTGGGGAAAATTACCCCATCAATTCGTCTTAGCTAGTCTAGTGGCCTGTCGTCCGCTTATTTTTATGAACGTGGGTTTGTTATTTCATGCATCACATTCTAATTATGATTTTATAGAATCTCTTTATCAAACTTTCAAAGTGCCTAGTCATTTTGCATATGGTATTTTTGCGGTCTTTAATCTTCTACCATTAATTAAATTACAATACCAACGTAATCGACTCGCATTCCGACTGAAGAATCAGGTAACTTGGGCATTATCGCCTAGACTAATATTGTCAGTTTTATTAAAGACGATATATTGGGTAGAACAGTTAGAGTTAGCAATGCTTTCTAAAGGTTTTGAAGTGGGTAAAGAGCGAACACATGCTTCAACTTATCCCGTTCGTTTTCGAGATTATAGTTTACTTGGTATGAGTATTTTATTGTCTATAGGAATGATTTTTAAATAAGTACAATTAGTTTAGTAATACAATTGTGCATTTATATAGAATGAGCGTGTTCTGCTCATGAGATCATAACAAAGGAGATTACTATGTTAAAAGATAA
This sequence comes from Streptococcus sp. FDAARGOS_520, assembly GCF_003812685.1. Lineage (NCBI taxonomy): Bacteria > Bacillati > Bacillota > Bacilli > Lactobacillales > Streptococcaceae > Streptococcus > Streptococcus sp. FDAARGOS_520. The sequence continues at coordinate 1,820,838 of NZ_CP033810.1, forward strand.
GATGATTGCTAAAGGAGCAAAATATATCCAATCCATCTATCAAGATCCATTTATTCAAGGAATTATAAAAGGGCGTTTAGACCATGACGTAATCTGCCATTATTTACAGGCAGATAATATCTACCTTGGGAAATTTGCTGATATTTATGCCCTGTGCTTGGCAAAATCTGATAATTTACGAGATAAACAATTTTTCCTTGAACAAATTGACTTTACATTAAATCGGGAGTTAGCAGATGGTGAAGGCCCACATCAAGCCTTGGCCGCTTATACTAATCGATCTTATCAGGATATTATCGAAAAGGGTGTATGGTACCCGTCAGCAGATCATTACATTAAACATATGTATTTTCATTTTTACGAAAATGGTATTGCTGGTGCTTTAGCTGCAATGAGCCCATGTCCATGGATTTACCATCAATTGGCTAAAAAAATAATTGAGGAGAACCAGTTTTTGAATGGTAACCCTTTTAATAATTGGATAACTTTTTATGCTAACGATACAGTTGAAGAGTTAATGGAAAACTATTTTCGTATGATGGATTATTATGCGCAGAATTTGTCAAAAGAGAAGCAAGCTGATTTGGTAGATGCTTTTGTGAAATCTTGTCAGCATGAGAGACGTTTTTTTCAAATGGCAATAAATCAAGAAAAATGGGAGGATTAATATGACTTATTTAGCACCAGTTTTAACTATTGCAGGAACTGATCCTAGCGGTGGAGCAGGGATTATGGCGGATTTAAAGACATTTCAAGCTCGTCGGACTTACGGGATGGCTGTTGTGACTAGTGTTGTTGCTCAGAACACTTGTGGGGTTAGAGGCGTTCAGCATATAGAAACAGCTATCATTGATCAACAACTAGCTTGTGTCTATGATGATATTAAGCCAAAGGCGGTTAAAACAGGAATGTTAGCGGAGAGGGAAACAATTAGTTTAGTCGCTTCATATTTAAAAAAATATCCGCAACCTTATGTATTAGATCCTGTTATGGTGGCAACTAGCGGACATCGTTTAATTGATTCAGATGCCGTAGAAGCATTAAAAGAAGACTTATTGCCATTAGCAACTATTATCACACCAAATTTACCAGAAGCTGAGGTTTTAGTGGGATATGACTTATCAGATGAAGTAAGTATTATTAAAGCAGGTTACGATATTCAAAAACAATATTCTGTTAGAAATGTTCTTATAAAGGGAGGACATCTAGATGGCTTGGCTAAAGATTATTTATTTTTGGAAAAAGAAGGGTTGATAACTCTTAGTAATCAACGTATCAATACTATTCATACTCATGGGACTGGGTGTACATTTGCAGCAGTCGTTGCAGCGGAGTTAGCTAAAGGGCAATCAATTCTAAACGCGGTAAGTACCGCTAAATCATTTATTACTTCAGCTATCGAAACAGCGCCTGAGTTGGGCCTTGGAAACGGTCCTGTCAATCATACTAGCTATCAAGGAGACTAAAATGTATTTAGAACAATTAAAAGAGGTAAATCCTTTAACCATTTGTATCACTAATAATGTGGTCAAAAACTTTACAGCCAATGGTTTATTAGCTTTAGGAGCTTCTCCGGCTATGAGCGAGTGCATAGAGGACTTAGAAGACTTGTTAAAAGTTGCAGATGCATTATTAATTAATATAGGAACACTAACAAAAGAAAGTTGGCAACTTTACCAAGAAGCAATCAAAATAGCAAATAAAAACCAAGTTCCAGTTGTATTAGATCCTGTAGCGGCAGGAGCAAGTCGTTTTCGATTAGAAGTGTCACTTGATTTATTGAAGAATTATTCTATTAGTTTACTTAGAGGAAATGGTAGTGAAATCGCTGCTTTGATTGGTGAAAAACAAGCGTCTAAAGGGGCAGATGGCGGAAAAGTGGCTGATTTAGAATCAATTGCTGTAAAAGCCAATCAAGTTTTTGATGTGCCAGTGGTTGTCACAGGAGAAACTGATGCTATCGCTGTTAGAGGAGAAGTTCGCTTATTACAAAATGGTAGTCCTTTAATGCCACTTGTTACAGGAACTGGATGTCTATTAGGGGCAGTATTGGCTGCTTTTATTGGTAGTTCTGACAGAAGCGATGATCTTGCTTGTCTGACAGAGGCCATGACTGTTTATAATGTTGCTGGAGAAATTGCAGAGAAGGTGGCAAAAGGTAAGGGGGTGGGAAGTTTCCAAGTTGCATTTTTAGATGCCCTTTCCCAGATGAAATCAGAAATGATTATGGACAAATAGGTGGTGTCAGTAGATGAAAGATACATTGAAATTATATTTTGTTTGTGGAACTGTGGATTGCTCTAGGAAGAATATATTGACTGTTGTTGAAGAAGCCTTACAAGCAGGTATAACTCTATTTCAATTTAGAGAAAAAGGTTTTACAGCATTACAAGGTAAGGAAAAAATTGCTATGGCTAAGCAACTCCAAATACTTTGTAAGCAATATCAAGTTCCTTTTATTATTGATGATGACATTGACTTAGTTGAGTTAATTGATGCTGATGGTCTTCATATTGGACAAAATGATTTACCTGTTGATGAGGCACGGAGACGTTTACCAGATAAAATCATCGGTTTATCTGTGAGTACAATGGATGAATATCAGAAATCACAATTATCTGTTGTTGATTACATCGGAATTGGTCCTTTTAATCCGACACAATCAAAAGCAGATGCTAAGCCTGCTGTTGGCAATAGGACAACAAAGGCAGTTAGAGAAATTAATCAAGATATTCCAATCGTTGCAATAGGCGGAATCACTAGTGATTTTGTTCATGATATTATAGAATCAGGTGCAGATGGGATTGCTGTTATATCGGCTATTTCAAAAGCAAATCATATTGTAGATGCAACCAGACAATTGCGTTATGAAGTTGAAAAAGCTCTGGTTAATAGGCAAAAACACAGTGATGTAATCAAATAAGGCTACATCGTTAATTATAAGAATTTTTAAGATATTATATCATCACACAATACTGGTATTTGAAAAAGAATTTAAACTATGATAATATAGTAGAGTTGAATTCTAGTTAAAGAAAGATTTGAAAGTATGCGTAAAATTATTATTAACGGTGGCAAGCAACTGACGGGAGAAGTTGCTGTATCGGGTGCCAAAAATAGTGTAGTTGCCTTGATTCCTGCCACTATTCTTGCTGATGATGTTGTGGTCTTAGATGGAGTTCCGGCTATTTCTGATGTTGACAGTTTAGTTGACATTATGGAAACTATGGGAGCTAAGATTAAGCGTTATGGTGAGACGCTTGAAATTGATCCATGTGGCGTTAAAGATATTCCAATGCCTTATGGCAAAATCAATAGTCTTCGTGCATCCTATTATTTCTATGGAAGCTTATTGGGGCGTTATGGTCAAGCAACATTAGGTTTACCTGGTGGTTGTGATTTAGGCCCCCGTCCGATTGATTTACATTTAAAAGCTTTTGAAGCGATGGGAGCTAGTGTTTCTTATGAAGGTGATTCAATGCGTCTAGCAACAAACGGAAAGCCTTTGCAAGGAGCAAATATTTATATGGATACTGTCAGTGTTGGTGCGACAATTAACACTATAATCGCAGCAGCTAAGGCAAATGGCCGTACGGTTATTGAAAATGCTGCACGTGAACCAGAAATTATTGACGTGGCTACTCTTTTAAATAATATGGGAGCTCATATTCGTGGTGCTGGGACTGATGTTATTACAATTGAAGGTGTGAAATCGCTCCATGGCACGCGTCATCAAGTAATTCCAGATCGTATTGAAGCAGGAACTTATATTGCTATGGCAGCAGCTATCGGACGAGGAATAAAAGTGACCAATGTGTTATATGAACACCTTGAGAGTTTCATTGCTAAGTTAGATGAGATGGGAGTTCGAATGACAGTTGAAGAGGATTCAATTTTTGTCGAAGAACAAGAAAGGTTAAAAGCTGTATCCATAAAAACCTCACCTTACCCAGGATTTGCTACAGATTTACAACAACCTCTAACTCCTTTATTACTAACAGCAGAAGGAAACGGGAGTTTATTAGATACTATCTATGAGAAACGTGTTAATCATGTTCCCGAATTAGCACGTATGGGAGCTAATATTTCTACCCTAGGGGGCAAAATAGTTTATAGTGGTCCTAATCAATTATCTGGTGCACCTGTAAAAGCGACAGATTTGCGTGCAGGCGCTGCTTTAGTTATCGCTGGCTTAATGGCAGAGGGACGAACTGAAATTACGAATATCGAGTTTATTTTACGTGGATATTCTAATATCATCGAGAAACTAACATCATTGGGTGCGGATATCCAATTGGTTGAGGAATAGTATATATAACAAAGAGTTGAGAATATTTCTTAGCTCTTTTCTTCTTGTTTTAGATTAAGTCACTTATAGGTATTTGAAATCTCTTGTGGTATAATATTATCATGGATATATGGACAAATTTAGGACGGTTTGCATTCATTGAAACAGAACATGTTAACCTACGTCCTGTTGCCTACACTGATAGGGAAGCTTTTTGGCGAATAGCTTCAAAAAGGACAAATTTACAATTTATTTTTCCTGTTCAAACCAGTAAGAAGGAAAGTGATTTTCTTTTAGTTCATTCTTTTATGAAAGAGCCATTGGGAGTTTGGGCGATTGAAGATAAAGTTAGTCATAAAATGTTTGGAGTTATCCGTTTTGAAAACATTGATTTATCTAAAAAGACAGCTGAAATTGGCTATTTTTTGAAAGAAAGTTCTTGGGGTCAAGGCATTATGACTGAATGTCTAAAGACACTTTCTTTTTTTGCTTTTCGAGAGTTTGGGATGGACAAATTGATCATAGTAACACATAAAGAGAATATTGCTAGTCAGAAGGTTGCTTTGAAGGCGCATTTCAAACAATCTAGGAGTTTTAAAGGAAGCGACCGTTACACACGCCGTATAAGAGACTATATTGAGTTTCAATTAACTAGGGGTGATTATCGTTATGAGTAAACATCAAGAAATTTTGGAGTACCTAGAAAATTTAGCTGTTGGTAAGAGGGTTAGTGTACGCAGTATTTCAAATCATTTAAAGGTGAGTGATGGCACTGCATACCGCGCTATAAAAGAGGCAGAAAATAGGGGTATTGTTGAGACTAGACCGCGTAGTGGGACAGTACGTGTTGCTCAAAAAGCAAAGGTTAATATTGAAAAACTGACTTATGCTGAAATTGCAAGGATTAGTGACTCACAAGTTGTTGCAGGAATAGAGGGACTCAGCAAGGAGTTTAGTAAATTTTCTATAGGTGCAATGACTCACAGAAATATTGAAAAATATTTGGTGCAAGGAGGGTTATTGATTGTTGGCGACCGTGATGAGATACAACATTTAGCCTTACAACATCAAAACGCTATCTTAGTTACAGGTGGCTTTAATGTTTCCCCATCTGTTTGTCGTTTAGCAGATAAACTTCAAATTCCCGTAATGGTAACACACTATGATACATTCACAGTATCAACGATGATTAATCACACTTTGTCAAATGCCAAAATTCGTACTGATTTAAAGACCGTTGAACAAGTCTATCAGTCGCAAATGGATTACGGTTTCTTAGCGCAGGATGATACCGTAAAAGAATTTAATCTTCTTGTTAAACAAACTAAAAATGTTCGTTTTCCAATAGTCAACCAAGCTAATGTTGTCGTTGGTGTTGTTAGTGTTCAAGATATTCTTGGAAAAGATAAAGAAGTAAAATTGGCAACAGTCATGTCAAAAAATATCATTGTTGCTAAACCTCGAATGAGTCTAGCTAATATCAGTCAAAAAATGATTTTTGAAGATTTGAATATGATGCCAGTAGTATCGGATGACTTTGAATTATTAGGCGTTATTACAAGACGACAAGCTGTAGAAAATTTATCGATGTCGCAAGGGACGGATTTATACACCTATAGTGATCAAATCTTGTCTAATTTACAAATTGAAGATGGTCACTTTTCGTTTTTAGTAGAACCCGCTATGATTGACCATACAGGTAGCTTAACACAAGGAGTTTTGACGGAGTTCTTAAAAGAAATTTGTATTCGTGTCTTAACTCGTAAGCATCAACGCAGTATTGTTGTTAAACAAATGACACTTTATTTCTTGCAACCTGTTCAAATTGATGAAATAATAATGGTAACGCCAACAATTATTTCAGAAAAACGGCGCGAAGCTACACTCGATTTAGAATTAAAATTAGAAAATAAAATTATTGCTAAAGCTATGATAGCGGTAAAAATTAATTAGATATAAGGAGAATAAATAGAAAATGATTACATTAAAGTCAGCACGCGAAATTGAAGCAATGGATAGAGCAGGTGATTTTTTAGCCAGCATCCACATTGGACTTCGTGATATTATCAAACCAGGAGTTGATATGTGGGAAGTTGAAGAATACGTTCGTAGACGTTGTAAAGAAGAAAACGTATTGCCATTGCAAATCGGGGTTGATGGTGCAGTTATGGATTACCCATATGCTACTTGTTGTGGGCTTAATGATGAAGTGGCTCATGCCTTTCCTCGTCATTATACCCTAAAACAAGGTGACCTTTTAAAAGTAGATATGGTTTTAAGCGAACCTTTAGATAAATCAATTGTTGACGTTTCATCGTTAAACTTTGACAACGTGGCTCAAATGAAAAAGTACACGGAAACATATAGTGGTGGTTTGGCAGACTCGTGTTGGGCTTATGCTGTAGGTGAAGTTTCACAAGAGGTGAAAGACTTAATGTCTGTGACAAGAGAAGCAATGTATATTGGGATTGAAAAAGCAGTTATCGGAAACCGCATTGGTGATATTGGAGCTGCTATTCAGGATTATGCAGAGAGTCGTGGTTATGGAGTTGTTCGTGATTTGGTTGGTCACGGTGTTGGTCCAACAATGCATGAAGAGCCTATGGTGCCTAACTATGGTACAGCAGGTCGAGGTCTCCGTCTTCGTGAGGGGATGGTTTTAACCATCGAACCAATGATTAATACTGGTACTTGGGAAATTGATACAGACATGAAAACTGGTTGGGCACATAAAACCTTAGATGGTGGTCTTTCTTGTCAATATGAACATCAATTTGTTATCACTAAAGATGGTCCTGTTATTTTAACGAGTCAAGGAGAAGAAAGAACTTACTAAAATGAAATTAAAAAAATTCTTTGAGGATTTGCTGGCTAAACTAGAATATAGACCCATTCAAGTTTTTATGCGTCATTTTCAAAGTGCAGAGATGGACTTATCAGCCATAGCAGTTGCTTATTATCTATTAGTGACAGCTTTTCCATTACTAGTTATTGCTGCTAATATTTTTCCTTATTTTCATATTAATGTGTCGGATTTATTGTCACTTATGCAAAAAAATCTTCCGAAAAATATTTATGAACCTGCCTCACGCTTAGCAGTAGATGCTTTTTCGAAACCGTCTACCGGCATTTTGGGATTCGCGTCATTAACAGCTTTTTGGACAATGTCTAAAAGTTTGACCTCTCTTCAAAAAGCCATTAATAAAGCATACGGTGTTGACCAACACAGAGACTTTGTGATTAGTCGTTTAGTGGGTGTGGGGACTGGGCTGATCATCCTATTTTTACTGACTTTTGTTTTAATTTTTTCAACCTTTTCAAAACCAGTTTTACAGATAATTGTAAACATGTATGATTTGGGAGATACTCTAACGGCGTGGCTTTTAAATCTTGCACAACCAGTTACATTTTTGACTATATTTTTAGGTATTGGAATTTTATACTTTATTTTACCTAACGCACGAATTAGAAAAGTACGTTATGTCATTCCAGGGACATTATTTTCAACGTTTGTTATTGGTTTTTTTAGTAATTTAATTAGCCAATACGTCTTAAATAGGGTTGAGAAAATGGTAGATATTAAAACGTTTGGTTCGGTCGTTATCTTTATCTTAATGCTATGGTTTATTTTCTTAGCCCACATTATGATTTTAGGTGCAATACTGAATGCCAGCGTTCAAGAAATTGCGACAGGAAAAATTGAATCAAGGCGTGGAGATATTATGTCTCTTATCCAAAAATCCAAAGAAGAAAAATAAGAAAAGACAGCTCTTGTTAGAGTTGTCTTTTTTTGTCTTTAAAAATAACAAATTTGCTCAAGATGTAGTTGAGTAAAATAATTAATATTTGAGATACAAGGCTTTCAATGGTGTTGATTTTATTTAAATTGTGCTGAACGAATTGTCCGATAATAGAAGGAAATTGATCAACAAAAATAACAGCTAATATCAAATCTAATCCTAATGTGCCTAATCTAGCGATGACAAATGTTTGTAAGCGTTGAAGCTGTCCAATTTTAGTTTGTTTAAAAACAAATCGATCATTTGTAAAAAAAGCAAAAAGTATAGCTATTATGTTAGCAACTATTGCAGAGAATGGAGCGTCCTGCGAGAAATTAAAAATCCCTTGTCGAATAACTAAATAAAGAAGGGATGTTAATAGTCCGAACAGTAAATATAAGCTGACTTCATTTTGAATACTTTTTTTCAGTAACGATTTTAATTTAACCATATTTTTATTATATCACGGATGCTTCAAAGTGATGAGGAAATCTCCCATAAGCTTGGCTTTACTTTTTGTTTGTGATATACTTAGTAAGTTGTTTTACACAACCCTTGATGCTTAGTTCCCTTTCATCAAGCATATTACAAACGTTAGAAGTGTTAACTATCTAAACGTTAAAGGAGAAATTATGAACACATTTACAACTCGCGATTACGCTCACATGGCTATTGTAACAGCTATCTATATCGTTTTAACCATAACGCCACCTTTTAATGCTATTGCTTATGGTGCTTATCAATTCCGTGTTTCAGAAATGCTAAATTTCTTGGCCTTTTACCACCGAAAATACCTTTTTGCGGTAACGTTAGGATGTATGATTTCTAATCTTTATAGTTTTGGAATGATTGATGTCTTTGTAGGTGGTGGTTCAACCTTACTTTTTGTTTATCTTGGAACCATTTTATTCAAGCAATATCAAAAAGATTATCTATTTAATGGCCTTATTAACAAAGCATTCTTTTTCTTTTCTTTCTTCTTTGCTGCTTCAATGATTACGGTAGCAGTTGAATTGAAAATTGTAGCAGGATTACCTTTATTATTAACATGGTTAACGACAGCTGTTGGTGAATTGGCTTCACTTTTGGTTGGAGCAGTCCTTGTGGATAAGTTGAGTAGACACGTCGATTTTACAAAATAAATATATTATAAAGCGCGAGACATTGATCTCGGCTTTTTTGTTTGGGTTTATAGTTAGCATAGCTAGAAAATGCTGCAACTTTTATGAGAAATGCTCCAATTTTTACTAATATCCTTAGTCTTTGTGATAAAATAGAAATATGGAAAATCGTATGAATGAATTAGTATCTTTGTTGAATCAGTACGCAAAAGAGTATTATACACAAGATAATCCCACAGTTTCTGACAGTCAATATGACCAGTTATATCGAGAGTTAGTAGAATTAGAAAAGCAACATCCAGAAAACATTTTGCCAAATAGTCCCACACATCGAGTGGGTGGTTTAGTTTTAGAAGGCTTTGAAAAATACCAACATGAATATCCTTTGTATTCATTGCAGGATGCTTTCTCAAAAGAAGAATTGATAGCCTTTGATAAACGTGTTAAAGCAGAGTTTCCAACTGCTGCTTATATGGCAGAGCTGAAAATTGATGGTCTATCTGTCTCGTTGACTTATGTAAATGGTGTTTTACAGGTTGGGGCAACACGTGGTGATGGCAATATTGGAGAAAATATTACTGAAAATTTAAAGCGTGTTCATGATATTCCTCTACATTTAGACCAAAGTTTAGATATTACTGTTCGCGGAGAGTGCTACCTTCCCAAAGAATCTTTTGAAGCTATTAACATAGAAAAACGAGCAAATGGTGAGCAGGAATTTGCTAATCCTAGGAATGCAGCAGCAGGAACCTTGCGCCAATTAAACACAGGAATTGTTGCGAAACGTAAATTAGCAACTTTTCTTTATCAAGAAGCTAGCCCTACGCAAAAAGAAACACAAGATGATGTTTTAAAAGAGCTAGAAAGCTATGGCTTTTCAGTCAATCATCATCGTTTAATTAGCTCGTCTATGGAGAAAATTTGGGATTTTATCCAAACTATAGAAAAAGATAGAGTTTCCCTCCCTTATGATATCGATGGTATTGTTATTAAGGTTAATAGCTTAGCAATGCAAGAAGAGCTGGGCTTCACTGTAAAGGCACCTCGTTGGGCGATTGCATATAAATTTCCTGCTGAAGAAAAGGAAGCAGAAATATTATCTGTTGATTGGACAGTTGGGCGAACAGGAGTCGTAACACCAACAGCTAACCTAACTCCAGTTCAACTAGCAGGGACAACCGTTAGTAGGGCCACTCTGCATAATGTAGATTATATTGCCGAAAAAGATATCCGTATTGGAGATACTGTTGTTGTATACAAAGCAGGGGATATCATCCCTGCAGTCTTAAATGTCGTTATGAGTAAGCGAAACCAGCAAGAAGTCATGCTTATTCCTAAACTATGTCCTTCTTGTGGTAGTGAATTAGTTCATTTTGAAGGTGAGGTGGCTTTACGTTGTATTAATCCGCTGTGCCCCAACCAAATCAAAGAACGTTTAGCTCATTTTGCTAGCCGAGATGCTATGAATATTACAGGTTTTGGTCCATCCTTAGTCGAAAAATTATTTGATGCTCATTTAATAGCAGATGTTGCAGATATTTATCGTTTAAGTATAGAGAATTTATTAACTTTAGATGGTATTAAAGAGAAATCTGCAACTAAGATTTATCATGCAATCCAATCTTCAAAAGAAAATTCTGCTGAAAAACTTCTTTTTGGCCTAGGTATTCGTCATGTGGGAAGCAAGGCGAGCCGCCTTTTATTGGAGGAATTTGGTAATTTGAGGCAACTAAGTCAAGCAAGTCAAGAAAGTATTGCCTCAATTGATGGACTAGGAGGGGTTATTGCCAAATCACTTCATACCTTCTTTGAAAAAGAAGAGGTAGATAAACTACTAGAGGAATTAACTTCCTATAACGTTAATTTTAATTATCTAGGAAAACGAGTTAGTACAGATGCACAACTTTCAGGTTTAACAGTCGTTTTAACCGGTAAGCTTGAAAAAATGACTCGTAATGAAGCAAAAGAGAAATTACAAAACCTTGGTGCTAAGGTGACAGGTAGCGTTTCTAAAAAGACTGATTTAATTGTTGCAGGAAGCGATGCAGGAAGTAAACTAACCAAGGCTCAAGATTTAGGGATTACAATACAAGATGAAGACTGGTTACTCAACCTTTAAGTGAGGAAGAAATGAAGAAACAAAAAAAAGCGCGTTTAATTTATAACCCAACTTCTGGTCAAGAAATTATGAAAAAAAATGTAGCGGAAGTTCTTGATATACTTGAAGGATTTGGGTATGAAACATCAGCCTTTCAAACAACACCAACTAAAAATTCTGCCAGAGATGAAGCTACTAGAGCTGCTCAAGCTGGTTTTGATTTGATTGTTGCAGCAGGTGGAGATGGTACTATTAATGAAGTTGTTAATGGTATTGCACCTTTGAAACGTCGTCCTAAGATGGCAATTATTCCAACTGGAACAACTAATGATTTTGCTCGTGCCTTAAAAATACCGCGAGGTAATCCTATTGAAGCAACTAAATTAATTGGTAAAAATCAAATCGTTAAGATGGACATTGGTCAAGCTCAAGAGGACAATTATTTTATTAATATTGCAGCTGCAGGTAGTTTGACAGAGTTAACTTATAGTGTACCAAGTCAATTGAAAACAACGTTTGGCTATCTTGCTTATCTAGCAAAGGGTGTTGAATTATTACCTCGAGTTCGAAAAGTACCAGTCAAAATTACTCACGATAAGGGTGAATTTATCGGTGATGCTTCAATGATTTTTGTTGCCATCACAAATTCTGTAGGAGGGTTTGAACAAATTGCACCTGATGCCAAATTGGATGATGGGAAATTTACCCTTATTTTAGTAAAAACTGCAAATCTTATTGAGATTATGCATCTCATTCGTTTGGTGCTAGCAGGTGGAAAACATATTAATGATAAACGAGTAGAGTATATTAAAACGTCTTATCTAACTATCGAACCCCTATCAGACGAGCGTATGATGATTAACTTAGATGGAGAATATGGAGGAGATGCTCCCATTACTCTAGCAAACCTTAAAAATCATATTAGGTTCTTTGCTAATACTGATGAAATTTCAGATGATGCTTTAGTTTTAGATAAAGATGAACTAGCGATAGAAGCTATTGCACAGAAGTTTGCTAATGAGGTAGATGATTTAGAAGGATTAGGAGATTGATGAATGGATAATACTGTCATTGTACATTACCATAGCCGAAAGAAAAATTACTTTAATTTAAGTTTATGGCAGTGGCGCGATGGCTCAGAGGGTCAAGATGCTCATTTTTCACGGTTTGACAGTTTCGGTGCTGTTGCGATACTAAAATATCCCTTGCCATATTTTTTAAGCCATTATTATGTGATTGTTAAGGATAAAAATTGGCATCATAAAACAATAGATTATCGCATTGATTGTACTCAAGGTGGTGCACGTAAAGAAGTTTGGATTGTAGATGGGGATGACAATCTGTATTATTCTCGTCAAGCAGCAGTTAGTAGCCATCATTATAGTAGACGCCAACCTCATGCCTACGACATGGCAATCAATAGTAGAGCGTTTGACAAAAAATGGGGATTTGATGGTTGGTTAGGTTTTGAATATTCAGAAACTAAAACGGCTTTTAGATTATGGGCCCCTACTGCGGAACGTGTAGAACTGATTTTATATCATTCGACAGATGAAACAGCAAGTGTATCAAAAGTTCTTTCTATGAAAAGAGGGACAGCCGTCAATTATAAAAATCATAAAGAAAATACCCATGGAGTCTGGTTTACTGAACTTGAAGGAAACTATAATTACCAAGCATATACTTATCGAGTCTACTATAGACGACGTACCTTTAAAATTACGAGAGACCCTTATTCCATTGCAACGACTGCAAATGGTAAAAGGTCTATTGTTATTGCTCCAGAAGCATTAACTCCGGAAGGGTTTAAAATAAGTCATGGAAAAGAAGCTAAGTGGCGGCTCGAAAACCCCAATCAAGCAGTCATTTACGAAATGCATGTGCGTGATTTTTCGATATCTGAGACTTCAGGAGTTAAGACAGATTATCACGGAAAATTTAAGGGATTGCATCAAAAAGGTACGGTTAATCAGCATGGTGATAAAACGACCTTTGATTATGTACAAGACCTAGGAGTTAACTATATCCAACTTCAACCAATTTTCGATCATCATCAGACATTTGATGATGATGGTCACTATGCTTATAATTGGGGATATGATCCTGAAAACTACAATGTTCCAGAAGCAAGCTTCTCTAGTAATCCACATGAACCTGCAACGCGTATTTTAGAATTAAAATCTGCTATCCAAGCGTACCATGATGCAGGCATTGGTGTTATTATGGATGTTGTCTATAATCATACTTTTTCATCAACTGATTCTGCATTTCAACTAACGGTTCCAGATTATTATTATCGAATGAATCACAATGGAACATTTCAAAATGGGTCAGGCTGTGGTAATGAAACAGCTAGTGAAAAAGAAATGTGTCGTAAGTATATTCTTGATTCAGTTTTGTATTGGGTGAAAGAATATAATATTGATGGTTTTCGATTTGATTTGATGGGACTACATGATGTAGAAACGATGAACATTATAAGAAATGAGCTAAATAAAATCGACCCTCGTATTTTGGTTTATGGAGAAGGATGGGACATGGGAGCTGGTCTCACGCCTCAAAATAAAGCTAAAAAAGATAATGCTTATCAGATGCCTGGAATTGGCTTTTTCAATGATGATGTAAGAGACGCTGTCAAAGGTGCGGAAATTTACGGAGAATTTAAAAAAGGCTTAGTTTCTGGAAACAGTACAGAAGATATTGTTGCAAAAGGCATTTTAGGAAGTGATGAGTTAGTATCATACATTGATCCTAGTCAAGTTTTAAATTATGTTGAAGCACATGACAACTACAACTTAAATGATTTGCTATGGGAATTACATCCTAATGACAACGAGAAACAACATATTTACCGAGTTGAAGTAGCTAGTGCTATGAATCTATTGATGCAAGGGATGGCTTTCATGCAATTAGGTCAGGAGTTTCTTCGAACAAAGTGTTATCCTACAGGTGATAAAGGTCAACTTACTCAAGCAGATAAAGAAAGGGCTATGAATTCTTACAATGCCCCAGACCAAGTTAATCAGGTCAACTGGGATAATGTTACCTTTCATAAGAGTACTATTAATTTTATTAGGAAAATAATTACTTTGAAGACAAACTCTCCTTACTTTTCTTATTCTAGCTTTGAAGAGATTCGCAAACATGTTTTTGTAGAGTCTGCTCAATACCATTCAGGTTTCATAAGTTTTACAGTCGAAGAACATAAGAAAATAAAAATAATTTTCAATATTAAAGGAAAACGCTTGCAGAATTCTTTCATAGGTGATATAATAATATCAAATCATGAAGAAGGAAAAGCGATAGATTCATTAGATGATGAGCTTTCTGTAATGATCCTTGATATCACAAAATAACCTGAAAACATTCAGGTTATTTTTGTGTATATTAAGGAATTTGATTTGAATTTGAGTTTCTTATATTTTAGTTAATTTTTCGGAAATATAGAGGGTGAAATATTTTCAGATGCGTCTGTATGAGGAAAATGTATTCCTCTTTTTTTGTACCATTGAGGAAATATTTTTGTCTTATATTGACTAGTAGGACCTGTGAGGTGAGTAGATGTCCAATAAAGATGAGTTATATACTTTTGGAATAGGTGAAAATTTTCATCTCCAGAATTATTTAGGCGTACATAGCGAAAATGGAAGCTTTTGTTTCAGAGTTTGGGCTCCTAATGCTGAAAATGTTCAAGTTATTGGAGATTTTACAGATTGGCGAAATCGACCTCTCCAAATGAACAAAAATCAAGCAGGAGTTTGGGAAGCTAACAGTTTGGATGCGCGCGAAGGTGATTTATATAAATATTTGGTTACTCGTAAAGGTGGTCAAGTAGTTGAGAAAATCGATCCTATGGCAGTTTATATGGAAAGACGTCCTGGAACTGCAAGTGTTATTAAAGTTCTTAGAAATAAAAAGTGGGAAGATGGTCTTTGGATGGGAAGGCGCAAACGTCTGGGTTTTCAGAAGCGTCCAATTAATATTTACGAAGTTCATGCTGGTTCATGGAAAAAAGATGATTTTGGACATCCTATGACTTTTTCTCAGTTAAAAGATTACTTAATCCCCTACCTTGTTGAGATGAATTATACTCATGTTGAATTTATGCCCTTAATGGCACATCCGCTTGATATGAGTTGGGGATATCAATTAATGGGGTATTTTGCTTTTGAACATACCTATGGTACTCCAGAAGAATTTCAAGACTTTGTAGAAGCATGTCATAAAAATAATATAGGAGTTCTTGTAGATTGGGTTCCAGGACACTTTATTCAGAATGACGATGCTTTAGCCTATTTCGATGGAACTGCTACTTATGAGTATCAAAATCATGATCGTGCGCATAACTATCGATGGGGAGCTCTGAACTTTGATTTAGGAAAAAATCAAGTACAATCCTTTTTGATTTCGAGTGCCTTGTTCTGGATTGAACATTATCATATTGATGGTATTCGTGTTGATGCGGTTAGTAATATGTTATATCTCGATTATGATGAAGGACCATGGGAAGCTAACCAATTTGGGGATAATCGTAATTTGGAAGGATATCACTTTTTAAGGAAACTTAACAAAGTAATTAAAGAGCGTCATCCTAATGTTATGATGATTGCTGAAGAGTCAACAGCTTCTACCCCAATAACTAAAGACTTAGAGTCTGGAGGATTGGGTTTTGACTTTAAATGGAATATGGGCTGGATGAATGATATCCTGCGTTTTTATGAAGAAGATCCTCTCTATAGGCAATATGATTTTAATTTAGTGACTTTTAGTTTTATGTATATATTCAATGAGAACTTTGTACTAGCTTTTTCACATGATGAAGTAGTACATGGTAAAAAGAGTATGATGCATAAAATGTGGGGTGACCGTTATAATCAATTTGCTGGTTTACGTAATTTATATGCATATCAAATGTGTCATCCTGGGAAAAAACTTCTCTTTATGGGAAGTGAGTTTGGTCAATTTTTAGAATGGAAATATAATGATCAACTAGAATGGGAAAACTTAAATGATGATATGAACCAAAAGATGCAACGCTATACTAAACAATTGAATCAATTTTATAAAGATCATAAGTGCCTATGGCGTATTGATGATTCCTTTGACGGGCTAGAAATTATTGATGCGGATAATAAATCTGAAACTGTTTTATCTTTTATACGAAAAGATGATAAAGGCGATTTGTTACTTTGTGTCTTTAATATGACTCCTGTAGAACGCCCTAACTTTACTATTGGTGTTCCGCAAGCGGGTATTTATGAAGAAGTTTTAAATACTGAAATGGAAGAGTTTGGAGGTGTTTGGAAAAACCACAATCCTGTAACGAAAACACAAGTGGCTACATGGAAAGATTATGATCATACTTTAAGTTTTACATTACCAGCCCTTGGGGCAAGTGTTTGGAGAATAAAACGTCGGCTTCGTAAATAAGTCTGCAATTTAGTAACCTCATTTTGAAAGGAAAGAATAATATGAAAAATGAAATGTTAGCACTCATTCTCGCCGGAGGACAAGGCACTCGACTCGGAAAATTGACTCAGAGCATTGCGAAACCTGCTGTTCAATTTGGAGGTCGTTACCGTATTATTGACTTTGCGCTTTCAAATTGTGCGAATTCAGGTATTAATAATGTTGGAGTTATTACTCAGTATCAACCGCTGGAACTCAATACTCATATTGGAAACGGATCTAGCTGGGGACTAGATGGTATCGATTCGGGAGTAACTGTATTACAGCCATATTCTGCAACAGAAGGTAATCGCTGGTTTCAAGGTACCAGCCACGCTATCTATCAAAATATTGACTACATTGATCGTATTAATCCAGAATATGTACTCATTCTCTCTGGGGACCACATCTATAAAATGAACTATGATGACATGCTACAGACGCATAAAGATAATTTAGCAAGCCTAACAGTCGCTGTTTTAGATGTTCCTTTAAAAGAAGCAAGCCGTTTTGGAATTATGAATACTGATTCAAACGACCGTATTGTCGAATTTGAAGAAAAACCTGAACATCCTAAGTCAACAAAGGCTTCAATGGGAATATACATTTTTGACTGGAAGAGATTACGGACAGTTTTAATTGATGGTGAAAAGAACGGCATAGACATGTCAGACTTTGGTAAAAATGTTATACCAGCATACCTTGAATCGGGTGAACGTGTTTATACCTATAATTTTGATGGGTATTGGAAAGATGTTGGTACTATTGAATCCCTTTGGGAAGCTAATATGGAATATATTGGAGAAGATAACAAATTACATAGTCGTGATCGTTCATGGAAAATCTATTCTAAAAATTTGATTGCACCACCTAATTTCATGACAGAAGATGCAAATGTTAAAGATTCTTTAGTTGTAGATGGATGCTTTGTTGCAGGAAATGTTGAGCACTCCATTTCATCAACTAATGTCCAGGTAAAACCAAATGCTATTATTAAAGACTCCTTTGTTATGAGTGGCGCGACTATCGGTGAAGGTGCAAAGATAAATCGAGCTATTATCGGTGAGGATGCTGTTATTGGTGATGGTGTTGTGATTGATGGAAGTAAAGAAGTAGAAGTTATTGGTTATAAAGAAGTAGCGGGGGTTCCAAATGAAGATTGATAAATATACTGCGATTTTAGGAAATACTGTTAGTTACCCAGATATGCACAGTTTGACGGATAATCGTCCGCTTGCTTCTCTACCTTTTGATGGTAAGTATCGTTTAATTGATTTTCAATTATCCTCTTTAGCTAATGCAGGCGTTAGAAGTATTTATGGTATTTTTCGTGGGAATAATGTTCGCTCTGTTTTTGACCATATTAGAAGTGGTCGTGAGTGGGGCTTAGGTACACTGTTGAGTCACTATTCTTTAGGATTCTATGATACAGACGATGATACTCGTACAGTCAATGGGGATTATTACGATCAAATTTTAACTTACTTGAGGCGTTCGGGTAGCGACCAGACGATATATATGAGTTGTGATATGCTTTGTAATATTGACTTAAGTCAAGTAATCCACTTGCATAATGCAAATGGTGCGCAAGCCACCGTGGTTTATAAAAAAATGCCGAGATCAGCTATTGCAGAGGCTAATCAAGTCTTGACCATTGATGAATCTGATCATGTAGTGAGTCTAGGTAAAGCTGTAGATAATGACGATAACCAAAAAATGTCTGCTGAGATTTATGTTATCGATACACCTTGGTTAATCGAAAAAATGGAAGAGGAAGCTCAAAATAATGAACCACGTAAACTCCGCTTCTTACTTCGTGATTTAATTGTTGAAAGTAATGCTTTGGCTTTTGAATACACTGGTTATTTGTCAAACATTTCTTCTATTAAATCCTATTATGATGCTAACATGGACATGTTAACACCAAATAAATTTTATTCGCTCTTCTTTTCAAACCAAAAAGTTTATACTAAGGTGAAAAATGAGGAAGCTACTTATTTTGATAAACAATCAAATGTCTCTAATTCGCAACTAGCCTCTGGAAGTATTATTAAAGGTTATTTAGACCATTCTATCGTTTCTAGAAATTGTCTCCTTGAAAAAGGGACTCGAGTAGTCAATAGTATTATCTTTCCAAAAGTAAAAATCGGAGAAGGGGCAACCATTGAAAATACTATTATTGACAAATGCGTTAAGGTTGCATCCGGAGTTACATTGAAAGGTAGTTTAGATAAACCGTTAGTGATTCCTAAATTTTCAGAGATTAATGAGGATATTATACAATGAAAATAATGTTTGTTGCGGCAGAGGGTGCTCCCTTTGCTAAAACAGGTGGTTTGGGAGATGTGATTGGCGCACTCCCAAAATCACTTAGTAAAAAAGGTCATGATGTCGCTGTTGTCATGCCATATTATGATATGGTAGACCAAAAATTTGGAGACCAAATAGAAAACCTCATGTATTTCTATACAGATGTTGGCTGGCGTCATCAATATGTAGGAGTTAAGAGACTTTCTCAAGATAATGTTACGTTCTACTTTATTGATAATCAATATTATTTTTATAGAGGTCATGTCTATGGTGATTGGGATGATGGGGAGCGTTTTGCTTATTTCCAATTAGCTGCTTTAGAGTTGATGGAGAAAATCGATTTTATTCCCGATGTCTTACACGTCCATGATTATCATACAGCAATGATTCCTTTCTTATTGAAAGAGAAGTACCACTGGATTCAGGCCTATAATAATATAAGAGCAGTTTTTACTATTCACAATATTGAATTTCAAGGGCAGTTTGGTCCAGAAATGTTAGGAGATTTATTTGGAGTTGGCGCTGAGAGATATGAAGATGGAACTCTTAGATGGAATAATTGTCTTAATTGGATGAAAGCAGCAATTCTTTACTCAGATAGAGTGACAACGGTATCACCAAGCTACGCAAATGAAATAAAAACTCCAGAATTTGGTAAAGGTTTAGATCAAATTATGCGTATGGAAGCAGGCAAATTATCTGGAATTGTAAATGGTATTGATAGCGATTTGTTAAATCCAGAAACAGATGCTTTTTTGCCATATCATTTTTCAAAAAGCAACTTAGAGGGCAAAATTAAAAATAAGTTGGCTTTACAGGAAAATTTGGGCTTACCTCAAGATAAAAATGTACCATTAATTGGTATTGTTTCACGACTTACCGATCAAAAAGGATTTGATATTATTGCTTCTGAATTGGACAATATGCTTCAACAAGATATTCAAATGGTTATTTTAGGAACAGGCTATCACCATTTTGAAGAAACGTTCTCTTATTTTGCTAGTCGTTACCCTGAAAAACTATCTGCTAATATTACTTTTGACTTAAGATTAGCGCAACAGATTTATGCGGCTTCAGATATCTTCATGATGCCAAGTGCTTTTGAACCTTGTGGTCTCTCGCAGATGATGGCTATGAGATATGGTAGCTTGCCCTTGGTACATGAAGTTGGAGGATTAAAAGATACTGTGGTAGCCTTCAATCAATTTGATGGTAGTGGTACAGGTTTTTCATTTAATCATTTTTCAGGCTATTGGTTAATGCAAACTCTAAAACTAGCATTAGAAGTTTATAATGATTATCCTGAAGCGTGGAAAAAGTTACAATGGCAAGCTATGTCAAAAGATTTTTCATGGGATACAGCATGTGTTGCTTACGAACAACTGTATCAGCAACTACAATAATCACCCTATTTTAGTGATTAGTTGATAAGCTTATCGAATCTCTATGCTAAACGTTTCTTATGTAAAACCACTTTAGTATAGAGATTTTATTATCCTATAAGGTAAAATATTATTAATGTAAAGAGACACTATATCAAAAATAAAGTGTTGTCATATCTTAATAAGGGATTAAATTAAAGCTAAAAAAACTAAAAATTGTTATTTGAAAAGGATTGTGTAAACCATCTCAAACTATTTCATGAAAACGTAATCAAATGAGGAAATTCATTGACATGCACAAGAAATAGGAATAAAATAACGGAGTAAATATTTTTTAAAGGAGAATTCTATTATGAATTTAGCTATTTTAGCACTTGGTTTCGCCGTGATGGGTGTTTCAATCGGTGAAGGAATTTTGGTTGCAAATATTGCCAAATCAGCGGCTCGTCAGCCTGAAATGTTTAGCAAACTGCAAACATTGATGTTTACAGGTGTGGCCTTCATTGAAGGTACCTTCTTCGTTCTATTTGCGTTTACATTCTTAGTAAGATAGACGACAATTTAGAAAAAAAGGAGGGATGAGGATTGGAATCTACAAGTAATCCAACCGTATCTTTTTTAGGCATTGATTTTGATTTAACCATCCTAGCTATGTCTCTCTTGACAATTACTATTATCTTTATCTTAGTCTTCTGGGCTAGTCGTAAGATGACAATAAAACCAAAAGGTAAGCAGAATGTCTTAGAATATGTCTATGAGCTTGTTAATAATACAATCTCACAAAATTTAGGACACTATACTAAAAATTATAGTTTATTGATGTTTATTTTATTCAGTTTTGTCTTCATTGCTAACAACTTAGGATTGATGACATCATTGAAAACACATGAGCATAATTTTTGGACATCTCCGACCGCTAATTTTGGTGTAGATATTACATTATCATTATTAGTAGCATTTATTTGTCATATTGAAGGTATTCGCAAAAAAGGAATTGGTGGTTATCTCAAAGGTTTCTTATCACCAACACCAGCAATGCTTCCGATGAATTTATTGGAAGAAGTTACTAATGTTGCTTCATTAGCATTGCGTCTTTTTGGTAATATCTTTTCTGGTGAAGTTGTCACTGGATTACTTTTACAACTTGCAGTTTTATCACCATTTACAGGTCCACTAGCTTTTGCATTGAATATCGTTTGGACAGCATTCTCAATGTTTATTGGTTTCATCCAAGCGTATGTGTTCATTATCTTGAGCTCAAGTTATATTGGACACAAAGTTCATGGTGACGAAGAAGAATAAGAAAAGAGAGGAGAAATATGTCAATACTTATTAATAGTACAACGATTGGTGATATCATTATCGTATCTGGCTCTGTGCTTCTCTTATTTATCTTAATTAAGACTTTTGCATGGAAACAAATCACAGGTATTTTTGAAGCCCGTGAACAAAAGATAGCTAATGATATTGATACTGCTGAACAGGCACGTCAACAAGCTGAAGCTTTTGCAACTAAGCGCGAGGAAGAACTATCTAACGCTAAAACTGAAGCTAATCAAATCATTGATAACGCTAAAGAGACAGGTCTTGCAAAAGGTGATCAAATTATTTCAGAAGCAAAAACTGAAGCTGATCGATTAAAAGAAAAAGCACATCAAGATATTGCCCAAAATAAGGCAGAAGCACTAGCAGATGTTAAGGGTGAAGTAGCAGATTTAACAGTTTTATTAGCTGAAAAAATTATGGTATCAAATCTTGATAAAGAAGCTCAGAGTAATCTCATTGATAGCTATATTAAAAAGCTAGGAGATGCCTAATGAATAAAAAGACGCAGGCTCTAATTGAGCAATATTCAAAAAGCCTTGTTGAAGTTGCCATTGAACATAAAATTGTTGAAAAAATCCAACAAGAAGTAGCAGCTTTAATTGATATTTTTGAAACAAGCGAGCTTGAGGGTGTCCTGTCAAGTCTTGCCGTTTCACATGATGAAAAACAACATTTTGTGAAGACATTGCAAACATCATGTTCAACTTATCTTGTTAATTTCCTTGAGGTTATTGTACAAAATGAACGTGAAGCACTTCTATATCCTATTTTGAAATCAGTTGATCAGGAACTTATCAAAGTGAATGGTCAATATCCAATTCAAATTACAACTGCAGTTGCTTTGTCTCCAGAACAAAAAGAACGTCTTTTTGATATTGCTAAAACTAAATTAGCTTTACCAAATGGACAGTTAGTTGAGCACATTGACCCATCTATTGTTGGTGGATTTGTTGTCAATGCAAACAATAAAGTAATTGATGCAAGTGTTCGTAATCAATTACATCAATTTAAAATGAAATTAAAATAGAAAGTGGTGTGACTTTTGGCAATTAATGCACAAGAAATTAGCGCTTTAATTAAAAAGCAAATTGAAGACTTCCAGCCAAATTTTGACGTCACAGAAACTGGTATTGTTACATATATCGGTGATGGTATTGCTCGTGCTCGTGGGCTAGATAATGCTATGAGTGGAGAACTTCTTGAATTTTCAAATGGTGCGTACGGTATGGCTCAAAACCTTGAGTCTAATGACGTGGGTATCATTATTTTGGGTGATTTCTCAGAAATTCGTGAAGGTGATGTGGTAAAACGTACTGGTAAAATTATGGAAGTACCAGTAGGGGAAGCTATGATTGGACGTGTCGTCAATCCGCTTGGTCAACCAGTTGATGGACTAGGTGAAATTGAGACGACAGCAACACGCCCAGTTGAAACACCAGCACCTGGTGTTATGCAACGTAAATCAGTTTTTGAGCCTCTTCAAACAGGTCTCAAAGCGATTGATGCTTTGGTTCCTATCGGACGTGGTCAACGCGAATTGATTATCGGTGACCGCCAAACTGGTAAGACGTCTGTAGCGATTGATGCAATCTTGAATCAAAAAGGTCAAGATATGATCTGTATCTATGTGGCTATCGGTCAAAAAGAGTCTACAGTACGTACACAAGTTGAAACTTTGCGTAAATACGGTGCCCTTGATTATACAATCGTTGTGACAGCTTCAGCATCACAACCATCTCCATTACTTTTCATTGCTCCATATGCAGGAGTAGCAATGGCTGAGGAATTCATGTATAACGGGAAACACGTTTTGATTGTTTATGATGATTTATCAAAACAAGCCGTAGCTTATCGTGAACTTTCGCTTCTTCTTCGCCGTCCTCCAGGTCGCGAAGCTTACCCAGGGGATGTTTTCTACCTTCATAGTCGTCTTTTGGAACGTTCAGCTAAAGTATCAGATGCTTTAGGTGGAGGTTCGATTACAGCGCTTCCGTTCATTGAAACACAAGCAGGTGATATCTCAGCATATATTGCTACAAACGTTATTTCAATTACTGACGGCCAAATTTTCTTGCAAGAAAATCTCTTTAACTCAGGTATTCGTCCAGCGATTGATGCAGGTTCATCAGTATCTCGTGTTGGTGGTGCAGCGCAAATTAAAGCGATGAAGAGAGTTGCAGGTACGCTTCGTCTAGATCTTGCTTCTTATCGCGAACTTGAGGCATTCACTCAATTTGGTTCAGACCTTGATGCAGCAACACAAGCAAAACTAAATCGTGGTCGTCGCACAGTGGAAGTGTTAAAACAACCATTACACAAACCATTACCAGTTGAGAAACAAGTTGTGATTTTATATGCTCTAACACATGGATTCCTTGATGATGTACCTGTAAATGATATTTTAGCTTTTGAAGAAGCTTTGTATGATTACTTTGATGCTCATTATGATAATCTCTTCGAAACAATCCGCACAACAAAAGATTTACCAGAAGAAGCAGAATTAGATGCTGCTATTCAAGCATTTAAAGATCAATCACAATTTAAATAATAGGAGGGTTCTAATATGGCAGGCTCTCTTAGTGAAATTAAAGACAAGATTCTCTCTACAGAAAAAACAAGTAAGATTACTAGTGCGATGCAGATGGTCTCATCTGCTAAGTTGGTTAAATCTGAACAAGCTGCTAGAGATTTTCAAGTGTATGCCTCTAAAATTCGTCAAATTACTACTAACCTCTTAAAGTCAGACTTAGTATCTGGATCAGATAACCCTATGTTATCTTCACGTCCGGTGAAGAAAACAGGTTATATTGTTATTACTTCTGATAAGGGTTTAGTTGGTGGTTACAATTCAAAAATCTTAAAAGCGATGATGGACACTATAACTGACTATCATACTGAGAATGATGATTATGCCATCATTTCAATTGGTAGTGTTGGTTCTGATTTTTTCAAAGCACGTGGAATGAATGTTTCTTTCGAATTACGTGGTTTAGAGGACCAACCAAGTTTTGATCAAGTTGGTAAAATTATTGCTCAAGCAGTTGAAATGTACAAAAATGAGTTGTTCGATGAATTATATGTTTGCTACAATCACCATGTTAACAGTTTAACTAGCCAAGTCAGAATGCAACAAATGCTTCCTATCAAAGAATTGGATGCAGAAGAGGCTTCTGAGGATAGAGTGATTACTGGTTTTGAACTTGAGCCAAACCGTGAAGTTATATTGGAGCAATTATTGCCTCAATATACTGAGAGTTTGATTTATGGAGCTATTATTGATGCTAAAACAGCAGAGCATGCGGCTGGTATGACAGCTATGCAGACTGCAACTGATAATGCTAAAAATGTTATCAATGATTTAACTATTCAATATAACCGCGCTCGTCAAGCAGCTATCACACAGGAAATTACAGAAATTGTTGCAGGTGCTAATGCACTTGAATAATTAATTAGTCTATAGAAAAAATAGTGAACAAAGGTATTTTAAATCCTTTGTATCATATGATAAGGAGAAATACATGAGCTCAGGCAAAATTGCTCAGGTAGTTGGACCTGTCGTTGACGTTGTATTTGCAAGTGGCGACAAACTTCCTGAGATTAATAATGCATTGATTGTCTATAAAAATGGCGATAAGTCACAAAAAGTAGTACTTGAAGTTGCTCTTGAACTTGGTGACGGCCTCGTTCGTACAATCGCTATGGAATCAACTGATGGGCTTACACGTGGTTTGGAAGTATTAGATACTGGTCGCGCAATTAGTGTGCCGGTTGGTAAGGATACTTTGGGTCGTGTCTTCAACGTTCTTGGAGATGCTATTGACCTTGAAGAGCCTTTTGCAGAAGATGCAGAACGTCAACCAATCCATAAAAAAGCACCATCGTTTGATGAATTATCAACATCATCAGAAATCTTAGAAACTGGTATTAAAGTTATTGACTTATTAGCACCTTACTTAAAAGGTGGTAAAGTTGGACTTTTCGGTGGTGCAGGTGTTGGTAAAACCGTTCTTATTCAAGAATTAATCCACAACATCGCCCAAGAACATGGTGGTATTTCAGTATTTACTGGTGTAGGAGAACGTACTCGTGAAGGGAATGACCTTTATTGGGAAATGAAAGAATCTGGCGTTATTGAAAAAACGGCTATGGTCTTTGGTCAAATGAATGAACCACCAGGAGCACGTATGCGTGTGGCACTTACTGGTCTTACAATAGCTGAGTACTTCCGTGATGTAGAAGGACAAGATGTGCTTCTCTTCATTGATAATATCTTCCGTTTCACACAAGCTGGGTCAGAAGTGTCAGCGCTTTTAGGTCGTATGCCTTCAGCCGTTGGTTATCAACCAACACTTGCTACAGAAATGGGACAATTACAAGAGCGTATCACTTCAACTAAAAAAGGTTCTGTTACATCAATCCAAGCTATTTATGTGCCAGCAGATGACTATACTGACCCTGCGCCAGCTACAGCCTTTGCTCACTTAGATTCAACAACTAACCTTGAACGTAAATTGACACAAATGGGGATTTATCCAGCCGTTGACCCATTAGCTTCAAGTTCTCGTGCACTCACACCAGAAATCGTTGGAGATGAGCACTATGAAGTTGCAACAGAAGTACAGCGTGTTCTTCAACGTTACCGTGAGTTACAAGATATCATTGCGATTTTAGGTATGGATGAATTATCAGATGAGGAAAAAACGTTAGTTGGACGTGCACGTCGTATCCAATTCTTCCTTTCTCAAAACTTCAATGTTGCAGAAACATTTACTGGTCAACCAGGTTCATATGTTCCGGTTGAAGAAACTGTTCGCGGATTCAAAGAAATCCTAGATGGTAAACATGATCAAATTCCAGAAGATGCCTTCCGTATGGTTGGTGGTATTGAGGATGTTATCGCAAAAGCAGAAAAAATGAACTATTAATGAGGTGATGCTATGGCACAATTGACTGTTCAAGTAGTAACACCAGATGGTATTAGATATGACCATCACGCTAGTCTCATTACTGTTAGAACGCCAGATGGTGAAATGGGAATTTTACCAGGTCACATAAATTTGATTGCTCCCCTTAATGTTCATCAGATGAAGATTAATCGTTCTCATCAAGAAGGTGTAGACTGGGTAGCTGTTAATGGTGGTATAATTGAAGTTAATGAGGATCAGGTGACAATTGTTGCGGATTCAGCAGAACGAGCACGTGATATAGACCTTAACCGTGCAGAACGGGCTAAGGAACGCGCTGAGCGTGCATTAGAAAAAGCTCAAACAACTCAGAATATTGATGAGATGCGTAGAGCTGAGGTTGCTCTTCGTCGCGCAATTAACCGTATTAGCGTCGGTAAAAAGTAGAAAAATGGTCTAATTAGTTTTGTGACTAATTAGGCTTTTTTAGTGTATAATAGAAGGCATGAATATGATATTAAATATAGTAACTATAGTTAGTAATTTTATTTTTATTGCCCTTTTTTATCAACTTTTTGTAGATTTATTTGACTGGTCTAAAATGATTAAAATGTCCCCTCAAAACATCTCAAAATTAAAAGTTTTTATTTTGTTGATAAGTATAGTTGGTGGCTATGTGGTTAGTCATTTTTTATTGGAAGTGATTCAGTTGTGTCAATCAATCTTTTGGGCTCTCCAATAAAGGAAATATTAGCTGAACTATGATATAATCAACTTACTATTGTTATAAGAATGGAGATTCAAATGGATAAAATTATTGTGGAAGGTGGGCAAACGCAGCTTCAAGGTCAAGTTGTTATTGAAGGAGCTAAAAATGCAGTTTTACCTCTTTTAGCAGCCACAATTTTACCAAGCCAAGGGAAAACATTGTTGACCAATGTTCCTATCTTGTCTGATGTATTTACAATGAACAATGTTGTTCGTGGTTTAGATATTCAAGTTGACTTTAATTGCGATAAAAAAGAAATCTTAGTGGATGCCTCAGGTGATATTTTAGATGTTGCACCTTATGAATTTGTTAGTCAAATGAGAGCTTCTATTGTTGTTTTGGGACCTATTTTAGCTAGAAATGGCCATGCTAAGGTTTCAATGCCAGGCGGTTGTACAATTGGTAGCCGACCAATTGACCTTCATCTTAAAGGTTTAGAAGCTATGGGAGCTACGATTACACAAAATGGTGGTGATATTACTGCCCAAGCTGAAAAGCTTAAGGGAGCTAATATATACATGGATTTTCCCTCAGTCGGTGCCACTCAAAACTTAATGATGGCTGCTACACTTGCTTCAGGCACAACAACGATAGAGAATGCTGCACGTGAACCAGAAATTGTAGACCTTGCGCAGTTACTAAATAAAATGGGAGCTAAAGTAAAGGGTGCTGGTACGGAAACATTAACGATCATTGGTGTTGATGCTTTACATGGTACAGAACATGATGTTGTCCAAGATCGTATTGAAGCTGGAACCTTTATGGTGGCAGCTGCTATGACTTCTGGAAATGTTCTAGTAAAGGATGCTATTTGGGAACATAACCGTCCTTTAATCTCTAAATTGATGGAGATGGGTGTTGAAGTGTCAGAGGAAGAAGATGGTATTCGTGTAAAAGCTGATACTAAAAAATTGAAGCCAGTGACTGTGAAAACACTCCCTCATCCAGGATTTCCTACTGATATGCAAGCTCAATTTACAGCTCTAATGGCAGTAGTTAATGGCGAATCAACTATGATTGAGACAGTTTTTGAAAATCGTTTTCAACATTTGGAAGAAATGCGTCGCATGGGATTACAAACGGAAATTTTACGAGATACTGCAATGATTCATGGTGGGAGAGCTTTACAAGGTGCACCGGTCATGTCTACTGACTTACGAGCTAGTGCAGCTTTAATCTTGGCAGGAATGGTTGCGCAAGGGCAAACAGTAGTTGGCCAATTAACCCATTTAGACCGTGGTTATTATCAATTCCATGAAAAATTAGCGGCTCTTGGTGCTAATATTAAACGTGTAAGTGAGGCGTAATATGGCATCTAGTGGTTGGAAATATGTATTAAAACAAATCGGTCTAATAGTATTAGTCATACTATTAGCCTTGCTGTTTTTAGCGGTTGGATTGATGTTGGGTTATAGTGTTTTTGGTGACGGAGAGCATGCTTACTCTATTTTATCGCTGGATAAATGGCAAAATATTATTGGAAAATTTTTAGGAAAATAGAAAGAGCCACTATAAGTTATTTGATGCTTATAGTGGTTTCCTTTGAGAGTTAATTTTAGCAGTAGAATAATACAATGACAAAAAAACAAAAACAAATAACAGCTTCGATTGTAACTTTGCTTTTTTCATTACTGGCAATAGGGTTAGGTGAAAGCAAATCTTTGCCTAATGATCACATTTTAAAACAGGTGACAGATTTAATTATTAGTAATGAATCTGGCAAAAATACTTCCCTTAAAAATGTATCAGGAACTCCTAGTAGAGAGTTATCTGAATCTGTTTTGACTAGCAATGTTAAAAAACAATTGGGAACAAATATAGCTTGGAACCAGTCAGGTGCTTTTATCATTAATCAAAATAAAACAGATTTGAATGCTAAAGTGTCAAGTGCACCATATGCTATTAATGAAATAAAGAAGGTTAATAACCAAATTGTTCCGACTAAAGCAAATGCCTTATTAACAAAAGCAACTCGTCAATATCGAAATCGAGAAGAAACAGGGAATGGTAGAACTTATTGGAAACCAGCTGGATGGCATCAGATAAATGGATTAAAAGGGAGCTATAACCACGCTGTGGACAGAGGCCATTTAATTGGTTATGCTTTAGTAGGGAGTTTAAGAGGATTTGATGCCTCCACAAGTAATCCTAAAAATATTGCCACACAAGCAGCTTGGGCAAACCAAGCTAATAGCAACCAATCAACAGGGCAAAATTATTATGAAACTTTAGTTCGTAAAGCATTGGATCGTCATAAAACTGTTAGGTATCGTGTGACTTTAATTTATGACAGAGATAATCTTTTATCTTCGGGATCACATATTGAGGCTAAATCTTCAGATGGAAGTTTAGAATTTAACGTTTTTATTCCTAATGTACAATCGGGATTATTATTTGATTATGCAACAGGAAAAGTGAAGCAGACAAAGTAATCTTTATCTAATAGTGCTTGTTAAAGACTGAAAAATTTGATAAAATAGTCTTTAATTGAATAGAGGTCTGTGAGACTAGTAAACCAAGGGAAGCTGCTTAGGGAGTTCAGCCGTGACTGCAAGCTGAATCAGTGAAAGAGGGTGGAATTCACTCACAAATAGGACTATAATTAAGGTCTGATTGGTCGATCAGATAGAAAACGGATGGTACCGCGTGTCAACGCTCCGATTAAGGGGTAGTGGCACGCTTTTTTTTGTTTTCAAAGCTACTTATTTTGACTTGGAGGAAAGATGGATTTACAAAAACAATTAGAAGAGTTGAAAATATCAACTCAAGAAAAGCTTAAAGAAATGACTGGGAACCACACTAAAGAATTACAAGACTTACGTGTACAAGTTTTAGGAAAAAAAGGTTCTCTAACAGAATTACTAAAAGGTCTGAAAGATTTATCTAATGATTTACGACCAGTTGTTGGAAAACAAGTCAATGAAGTACGTGATATTTTAACAAAAGCGTTTGAGGAACAAGCTAAAGTAGTGGAAGCTGCGAAGATTCAAGCACAGTTAGAGTCTGAGAGTGTCGACGTTACCTTGCCTGGTCGTCAAATGACATTAGGTCACCGTCATGTCTTAACACAAACTAGCGAAGAGATTGAAGATATCTTTTTAGGTATGGGATTCCAAGTGGTTGATGGTTTTGAAGTTGAGAAAGACTACTATAATTTTGAACGAATGAATTTACCAAAAGATCATCCAGCCCGTGATATGCAAGATACTTTTTATATTACAGAAGAAATCTTGCTACGTACTCATACTTCGCCTGTTCAAGCACGAACAATGGACCAACATGATTTTTCTAAAGGGCCTTTAAAAATGATTTCTCCTGGACGTGTTTTCCGTCGTGATACTGATGATGCTACTCATAGCCATCAATTCCATCAAATTGAAGGCTTAGTTGTTGGAGAAAATATTTCAATGGGCGATCTCAAAGGAACACTTCAACTGATTTCTCAAAAAATGTTTGGAGCAGAGCGTAAAATCCGACTTCGTCCTTCATATTTCCCATTCACAGAACCTTCAGTTGAAGTTGATGTCTCTTGCTTCAAGTGCGGAGGTAAGGGATGTAATGTCTGCAAACAGACAGGTTGGATTGAGATATTGGGTGCTGGTATGGTTCACCCAAGTGTTTTGGAAATGTCTGGTATTGATTCTGAGAAATACTCCAGTTTTGCCTTTGGTTTAGGTCAAGAACGTATTGCAATGTTACGCTACGGTATCAATGACATTCGTGGCTTCTATCAAGGTGATGTTCGCTTCACAGATCAATTTTAAGATTTTAGATAGCAAGTAGCATCATTGGTGTGATGATAAATTTATGTTAACGCTATTACCTTACTCAATAGGAGGTTTTCTAATGTCTCAAATTACTTTTAAAAAGGTTGGCCTTGATAATGTGAATATTTTACAGAATATTGCTATAGAAACCTTTCGGCAGACGTTTTCTCATGATAATAGTGAGGAACAACTTCAAGCATTTTTCAATGAGTCTTACACTTTACCAGTATTAAAATCGGAAATTACCCATGCTGAATCTGATACTTATTTTGTTTATCTTGATACAGATTTAGTGGGTTATTTAAAAGTAAACTGGGGAAGTCAGCAAACTGAAAAAGATCTTGATAAAGCATTTGAAATTCAAAGGATTTATCTTCTAGATGCCTACCAAGGGCAAGGTATAGGTAAGGCTACTTTCGAATTTGCTTTGGATTTAGCTTATAAATCAGGCTTAGATTGGGCTTGGTTAGGTGTTTGGGAGTTTAATCATAAAGCTCAGGCATTTTACGCTAAATACGGATTTGAAAAATTTTCTGAGCACCAATTTTCAGTAGGTGATAAAGTGGATACGGATTGGTTATTAAGAAAAAGTTTACACTAAAAACTACAAAGCACTTGTATAAAAATAAAAGAAAATAAATAGAGAGAAATTACATGTTAGTATCGTATAAATGGTTAAAAGAGTTAGTGGATGTTGATGTTACAACAGCAGAACTAGCTGAGAAAATGTCAACCACTGGTATTGAGGTTGAAGGTGTGGAGACACCAGCGGAAGGTTTATCAAAATTAGTTGTAGGTCATATTGTTTCGTGTGAAGATGTTCCAGATACCCACTTACATTTGTGTCAAGTTGATACAGGGGATGATGAACTTCGTCAAGTTGTCTGTGGTGCTCCAAATGTCAAGACTGGTATTAATGTTATCGTAGCGGTTCCTGGTGCTCGTATTGCAGATAACTATAAGATTAAAAAAGGTAAAATCCGTGGTATGGAGTCACTTGGAATGATTTGTTCACTTCAAGAGTTGGGCTTATCGGAAAGTATCATTCCAAAAGAGTTTTCTGATGGTATCCAAATTTTACCTGAGGGAGCTATACCTGGTGATAGTATTTTCTCTTATCTTGACTTAGATGATGAAATTATTGAATTATCAATTACACCAAACCGTGCAGATGCTCTTTCAATGCGTGGTGTTGCCCATGAGGTAGCAGCAATTTATGGGAAAAAAGTTCATTTTGAAGAAAAAAATCTCATTGAAGAAGCAGAAAGAGCAGCTGATAAGATTTCTGTTGTCATTGAATCAGATAAAGTTTTATCTTACTCGGCTCGTATTGTTAAGAATGTAACAGTTGCACCAAGTCCACAATGGCTTCAAAATAAACTGATGAATGCTGGTATACGTCCAATTAATAATGTTGTTGATGTGACAAACTATGTTCTTTTGACTTATGGTCAACCAATGCATGCTTTTGATTTTGATAAATTTGATGGGACAACTATAGTAGCACGTAATGCTGAGAATGGGGAAAAGTTAATTACTCTTGATGGTGAAGAGCGTGACTTAATAGCTGATGACTTGGTCATTGCGGTAAATGATCAACCAGTTGCTTTGGCAGGCGTTATGGGAGGACAATCAACTGAAATTGGTAGTTCTTCTAAGACAGTGGTCCTTGAAGCGGCAGTATTTAATGGAACAAGTATCCGCAAAACAAGTGGAAGACTCAACCTTCGTTCAGAATCATCTTCTCGCTTTGAAAAAGGTATCAATTATGATACAGTTTCAGAGGCTATGGATTTTGCGGCTGCAATGTTACAAGAATTGGCAGGTGGTCAAGTTCTTTCTGGTCAAGTTACAGAAGGAGTTCTTCCAACTGAGCCGGTAGAGGTATCAACGACTCTTGGTTACGTTAATACTCGTTTGGGAACAGAACTTACCTATACTGATATTGAAGAAGTATTTGAAAAACTCGGCTTTGCTATTTCTGGTTCAGAAGTGAAATTTACTGTGTTGGTACCGCGTCGTAGATGGGATATTGCCATTCAAGCTGACTTAGTTGAAGAGATTGCCCGTATTTATGGTTACGAAAAATTACCAACAACATTGCCAGAAGCCGGAGCGACTGCAGGAGAATTAACGAGTATGCAACGCTTACGTCGTAGAGTCCGTACGGTTGCTGAAGGAGCAGGATTATCTGAAATTATCACCTATGCTTTAACAACTCCAGAAAAAGCAGTGCAGTTCTCAACTCAAGCAACTAATATAACTGAACTTATGTGGCCGATGACTGTTGATCGCTCAGCACTTCGCCAAAATGTTGTTTCAGGAATGCTTGATACAATTGCTTATAACG
The DNA here is from genome assembly GCF_003812685.1 of Streptococcus sp. FDAARGOS_520. NCBI lineage: Bacteria > Bacillati > Bacillota > Bacilli > Lactobacillales > Streptococcaceae > Streptococcus > Streptococcus sp. FDAARGOS_520. The sequence continues at coordinate 1,854,380 of NZ_CP033810.1, forward strand.
TTGCTCGCAAAAACAGTAACCTTGCAGTTTATGAGATAGGAAAAGTTTTTGAACAAACTGGTAATCCAAAAGAAGATTTACCAACTGAAGTAGAGACGTTTACTTTTGCCTTAACAGGTCTAGTAGAGGAAAAAGATTTCCAAACAAAAGCCAAGCCAGTTGATTTCTTCTACGCCAAAGGTATTGTAGAGGCGCTCTTTATTAAATTAAAATTAGATGTTACTTTTGTAGCACAAAAAGGTTTAGCAAGTATGCACCCAGGTCGTACAGCAACTATCTTATTAGATGGGAAAGAGATTGGTTTTGTTGGTCAAGTACACCCACAAACTGCAAAACAATATGATATTCCTGAAACTTATGTTGCTGAAATCAATCTATCAACTATTGAAAGTCAAATGAACCAAGCGTTGATTTTTGAAGATATTACGAAGTATCCGTCTGTATCTCGCGATATTGCATTATTACTTGCAGAATCTGTTAGTCATCATGATATTGTGTCAGCAATTGAGACATCAGGGGTAAAACGTCTAACAGCGATTAAACTGTTTGATGTCTACGCTGGAAATAATATTGCAGAAGGGTATAAATCAATGGCTTATAGCTTAACTTTCCAAAACCCTAATGACAATCTAACGGACGAAGAAGTGGCTAAATATATGGAAAAAATCACTAAATCACTCGTTGAGAAAGTTAATGCAGAAATAAGATAATTTATATTTTACGTTGAAAAATAAATAAAAAACAGCATCAATTAAGATGCTGTTTTTTTATTTAAAATTTATAGATGTTCTACGGAGAAAGTATCACCGTGTTGGATGTCACCATATTGAAAGCCTTTGTTAAACCAACGTTGGCGTTGTTCAGCTGTTCCATGGGTAAAGCTATCAGGCACTAATTTTCCGTAGGTTTCTTTCTGAAGGGTATCGTCTCCGACGGCGTGGGCAGCATTCATGGCCTCTTCAAAGTCTCCTTGTTCTAAGAGATTTTTTCCCCTGATGTAGTGAGCCCATACCCCTGCATAATAATCTGCTTGAAGTTCTAGCCGAACATTTAAAGCATTTGCTTCTTTCTTAGTAAGTCCGTGTCGCATTCTATTATACTTATCCATAATGCCTAACTCTGTTTGAATGTGGTGACCAACTTCGTGGGCGATGACGTAGGCCATAGCAAAATCACCAGTAGCACCATATTTATGTGATAATTCATTGTAAAAAGAAATATCAAGATAGATTTTTTTATCTGCTGAACAATAAAATGGTCCTGAAGCAGATTCACCTATACCACAACCTGTTTGAATTGAATTGGTGTAAAGAACAAGTTTTGGTTCCTTATAATTTCCAAAACCTTGGGTTTGGAATTCTTGTGACCAGAAATCCTCAGTTGAGCCAAGGACTTTATTAACGAAATCGATTTGTTCTCTCGTTGCGCTATTATCAACAGAACGTGAGACATTCTGAGATTGGTAACTAGAAGGTGAGGATGAGTCATTAAAAATGCTGGTTAGTCCCCCTCCGCCAAGTAGCAGTAAGATGATTAAAACCACAAGCTTGGTTTTCCAACTCCCTCGCAGCAATAAAAGTTGAAGAATCGGTAATCCACTTCCTCCGCTAGAGAATGAACCTCCGCTACTGGAGCGACGATCTTCAACATTGTCGCTTTTTCTTAGGTCATCTATTTTCATAAGTATCTCCAAAGTGTTTTATAGGCTCATTATAAACTATTTTAATAAGAAATGCTTGAATTTTTAACTAAATATCTTCCCCTAGATTTGAAGCTATTTTTGGTATAATATTAATAAACTGTAAAGGATAAGTTGAAGAAGGTTTACTTCTCAGTTGACTTATAAGATAGGAGATTCATGAAATTACTTTATACTGATATTAATCATGATATGACAGAAATCTTAGTCAATCAGGCCGCGCATGCTGCTGAAGCTGGATGGCGTATTTTTTATATTGCTCCAAACTCTTTATCTTTTGAAAAAGAGCGTGCAGTATTAGAGAACCTTCCTCAAGAAGCCTCTTTTGCTATTACAATTACTCGCTTTGCTCAATTGGCACGTTATTTTACTTTAAACCAGCCTAATCAAAAAGAAAGTTTAAACGATATTGGATTAGCAATGATCTTTTATCGTGCTTTAGCAAGTTTTGAAGATGGACAATTAAAAGTTTTTGGACGATTGAAGCAAGATGCTTCCTTTATCAGTCAATTGGTAGACCTATACAAAGAATTGCAGACAGCAAATCTGAGTATTTTAGAGTTAAAATATTTACATTCTCCTGAAAAATTTGAAGATTTATTAGCTATTTTTCTAGTGGTTTCAGATCTTTTAAGAGAAGGAGAATACGACAATCAATCTAAAATTGCCTTTTTTACAGAACAAGTAAGGTCAGGCCAGCTAGATGTGGATTTAAAGAACACTATCCTTATAGTCGATGGTTTTACCCGTTTCTCAGCTGAAGAAGAAGCTTTAATTAAAAGTCTGAGTTCACGTTGTCAAGAGATTATCATCGGAGCTTATGCTAGCCAAAAAGCGTATAAGGCTAACTTTACTAATGGAAATATTTATTCTGCAGGGGTTGATTTTTTAAGATATCTAGCAACGACATTTCAAACAAAACCAGAATTTATCTTGTCCAAGTGGGAAAGTAAATCTGGTTTTGAAATGATTTCGAAAAATATCGAAGGTAAACATGATTTTACAAATAGTAGTCACATTTTAGACGACACTGCTAAAGATTGTATAACAATTTGGGAGTGCATTAATCAAAAAGATGAAGTGGAACATGTGGCTAGAGCTATACGTCAGAAACTTTATCAAGGATATCGCTACAAAGATATTTTAGTTTTACTAGGAGATGTAGATAGTTATAAACTACAATTAAGTAAGATTTTTGAGCAGTATGATATTCCTTATTATTTCGGTAAAGCTGAAACAATGGCTGCGCACCCTTTAGTTCATTTTATGGATTCCTTGTCTCGAATAAAACGTTATCGATTTAGAGCTGAAGATGTTTTAAATCTTTTTAAGACAGGTATTTATGGAGAGATTAGCCAAGATGATTTAGATTATTTTGAGGCTTATATCTCATATGCAGACATTAAAGGTCCTAAGAAGTTCTTTACAGATTTTGTTGTGGGGGCTAAAAAATTTGATTTAGGGCGTCTTAACACTATTCGTCAGTCCCTCCTTACTCCACTGGAAAGTTTTGTGAAAACGAAAAAACAAGACGGTATAAAAACACTCAACCAATTCATGTTTTTCCTTACTCAGGTAGGTTTGAGTGACAATTTATCGCGATTAGTTGGTCAAATGTCTGAAAATGAACAAGAAAAACATCAAGAAGTTTGGAAAACATTTACAGATATTTTAGAGCAGTTTCAAACAATATTTGGTCAAGAAAAATTAAATTTAGACGAATTTTTATCGTTATTAAATTCAGGTATGATGCAAGCCGAGTATCGTATGGTCCCTGCTACTGTTGATGTGGTTACTGTTAAGTCTTACGATTTGGTAGAACCACATAGTAATCAATTTGTCTATGCCCTAGGCATGACACAATCACATTTTCCAAAGATTGCTCAAAACAAATCTTTAATATCTGATATTGAACGTCAGCTTATAAATGATGCCAATGACACTGATGGTCATTTTGACATTATGACGCAAGAAAATTTGAAGAAAAACCATTTTGCTGCCCTCTCTCTTTTTAATGCTGCTAAACAAGAATTAGTGTTGACTATACCACAATTATTGAATGAGTCTGAAGATCAGATGTCACCATATCTTGTCGAACTAAGAGATATAGGTGTTCCTTTTAATCATAAAGGACGCCAATCGTTAAAAGAAGAAGCTGATAATATTGGGAATTACAAAGCTTTATTATCGCGTGTTGTTGACTTGTATCGCTCTGCTATTGACAAAGAGATGACTAAAGAAGAACAAACTTTTTGGTCAGTTGCTGTTCGTTATTTGCGTCGTCAATTAACTTCTAAAGGGATTGAGATACCAATAATTACAGATAGTCTTGATACTGTGACAGTTTCATCAGATGTGATGACCAGACGCTTCCCAGAAGATGACCCACTTAAATTATCCTCATCTGCTTTGACAACTTTTTATAATAATCAATATAAGTATTTTTTACAATATGTGTTAGGTTTGGAAGAACAAGACTCAATTCATCCAGATATGCGGCACCATGGAACGTACCTTCATCGTGTTTTTGAAATTCTGATGAAAAACCAAGGGATAGAATCTTTTGAAGAGAAACTCAACTCTGCAATTAATAAAACCAATCAAGAAGATGTTTTCAAATCCTTGTATTCAGAAGATGCAGAAAGTCGTTATTCTTTAGAAATTTTAGAAGATATCGCGCGTGCAACTGCAACCATATTACGACAAGATAGTCAGATGACTGTTGAAAGTGAAGAAGAACGATTTGAACTAATGATTGATAATACTATAAAAATTAACGGTATTATTGACCGTATCGATCGTTTATCTGATGGTTCTTTGGGTGTCGTGGACTATAAATCAAGCGCTCAAAAATTCGATATCCAAAAATTTTATAACGGTCTAAGTCCACAATTAGTCACCTACATTGATGCTATCAGTCGTGACAAGGAAGTTGAACAAAAACCACCGATTTTTGGAGCTATGTACTTACATATGCAGGAACCTAGACAAGACTTGTCTAAAATTAAAAATTTAGATGATTTAGTAACAAAAAATCATCAAGCTTTAACTTATAAAGGATTATTTTCAGAAGCCGAAAAAGAATTCTTAGCAAATGGGAAATACCATCTCAAAGATTCCCTTTATTCAGAGACTGAAATTGCTATTTTACAAGCACATAACCAATCGCTTTACAAAAAAGCATCTGAGACTATTAAGTCAGGTAAGTTTTTGATCAATCCATATACAGAAGATGCTAAAACAGTTGACGGAGATCAGTTTAAGAGTATTACGGGATTCGAGGCGGATAGGCATATGGCACGTGCCAGAGCGCTTTATAAATTACCTGCTAAGGAAAAACGTCAAGGTTTCTTAACATTAATGCAGCAAGAGGAGGAAAATGATGACCTTTAAGCCTTTCTTAAATCCAGAAGATATTGCTGTTATTCAGACAGAAGAAAAAAATTCTGATAAAAAACAAAAGCGAACGCCTGAACAAATTGAAGCCATTTATACTTTTGGTAACAATGTCCTGGTATCAGCTTCGGCTGGTTCTGGAAAGACTTTTGTAATGGTTGAGCGGATTTTAGATAAACTTTTAAGAGGGGTTCCGATTGACTCTTTGTTTATCTCAACATTTACAGTAAAAGCGGCAGGTGAGCTCAAAGAACGTTTAGAAAAGAAAATAAACGAGTCTTTGAAATCCGCAGAATCAGATGATTTAAAACAGTTTCTCACCCAGCAACTTGTCGGCATTCAAACAGCTGATATTGGTACTATGGATGCTTTTACGCAAAAAATAGTTAACCAATATGGTTATACTTTGGGCATATCACCTATATTTAGGATTTTACAAGATAAAAATGAGCAAGACGTCATAAAGAATGAGGTCTATGCTGATTTATTTTCTGACTACATGACTGGGAAGAATGCAGCTTCATTCATAAAATTAGTCAAAAATTTCTCAGGTAATCGTAAAGATAGCAAAGCTTTTCGAGAAATGGTTTATAAAGTTTATGCTTTTAGCCAGTCCACCGATAACCCCAAGCGCTGGATGCAAACAGTTTTTCTAAAAGGTGCACAAACTTACACTGATTTTGAAGCTATTCCAGATCAAGAAGTTTCAAGCCTTTTAAATGTAATGCAAACAACTGCTAATCAATTACGTGATTTAACGGATCAAGAAGATTATAAGCAATTAACTGCTAAAGGGGTTCCGACAGCAAATTACAAAAAACACCTTAAAATAATTGAAAATTTAGTCCATTGGTCTCAAGACTTTAATTTGCTGTATGGAAAAAAAGGATTGACTAATTTGGCACGTGATATCACTAATGTGATTCCTTCAGGCAATGATGTTACAGTTGCTGGCGTTAAATATCCTATCTTTAAACAATTGCATAATCGTATCGTTGGACTTAAGCACTTAGAAGTTATTTTTAAGTATCAAGGAGAATCTCTTTTCTTGTTAGAATTATTGCAATCCTTTGTTTTAGATTTCTCAGAACAATATTTACAGGAGAAGATTCAAGAAAATGCTTTTGAATTTTCTGATATTGCCCATTTTGCAATTCAAATATTGGAAGAAAATCATGATATTAGGCAACTTTATCAAGATAAGTATCATGAAGTAATGGTTGATGAGTATCAGGACAATAACCATACCCAAGAGAGAATGTTAGAATTATTGTCTAATGGACATAATCGTTTCATGGTTGGAGACATAAAACAATCAATTTACCGTTTTCGTCAGGCTGATCCACAAATTTTTAATGATAAATACAAAGCTTACCAAGACAATCCAAGTCAAGGGAAATTAATTATTCTGAAAGAGAATTTTCGGAGTCAATCAGAGGTTTTAGACAGTACAAATAGTGTGTTTACACATCTTATGGATGAAGAAGTAGGAGACATTCTTTATGATGAAAGTCACCAATTAAAAGCTGGTAGTCCAAGACAGCAAGAAAGACATCCGAATAATAAAACACAAGTTTTACTATTAGATACTGATGAAGATGATATAGATGACAGTGATAGTCAACAATATGATATTAGCCCAGCTGAAGCAAAGTTAGTCGCAAAAGAAATTATTCGATTGCATAAAGAAGAGAATGTTCCCTTTCAAGATATCACCCTCTTAGTTTCTTCAAGGACAAGGAATGATGGTATCTTACAAACTTTTGACCGTTATGGTATTCCTTTGGTAACTGACGGTGGGGAGCAAAATTACTTAAAATCAGTCGAAGTGATGGTAATGCTTGATACTTTGCGGTCAATTGATAATCCCTTAAATGATTATGCTCTAGTTGCTCTTTTGAGATCTCCCATGTTTGGCTTTAATGAAGATGATTTAACAAGAATTGCTATTCAGGATGTCAAAATGGCTTTTTATCATAAAGTGAAATTGTCTTATCATAAAGAAGGTCATCATAGTGATTTAATTACTCCAGAATTATCTTCTAAAATAGATCACTTTATGAAAACATTCCAGACTTGGCGTGATTTTGCTAAATGGCATTCGCTTTATGATTTAATATGGAAAATATATAATGACCGTTTTTATTATGATTATGTAGGAGCTCTGCCTAAAGCTGAGCAACGTCAAGCCAATCTATATGCCTTGGCACTTCGAGCAAATCAGTTTGAAAAAACAGGTTTCAAGGGTTTATCACGCTTTATTCGAATGATTGATAAAGTTTTAGAAAATGAAAATGATTTGGCAGATGTTGAGGTGGCATTACCGCAAAATGCTGTTAACCTAATGACTATACACAAATCAAAGGGGCTTGAGTTTAAGTATGTATTTATTTTAAATATTGATAAGAAATTTTCAATGGTAGACATAACTTCCCCTCTTATTTTAAGCCGAAATCAAGGAATTGGTATTAAATATGTTGCTGATATGCGACATGAACTCGAAGAAGAGATACTGCCTGCAGTAAAGGTTAGCATGGAAACACTTCCTTACCAACTTAATAAAAGAGAGTTACGCTTAGCTACTTTATCAGAGCAAATGCGTTTACTTTACGTAGCTATGACACGTGCAGAGAAAAAATTATATCTGGTTGGTAAGGCTAGTCAAACCAAATGGGCTGATCATTATGACTTAGTATCTGAAAATAATCATCTCCCATTAGCTAGTCGTGAGACTTTTGTGACCTTTCAAGATTGGTTACTGGCTGTTCATGAAACCTATAAGAAACAAGAGTTGTTTTATGACATCAACTTCGTATCATTAGAGGAATTAACAGATCACCACATAGGGATGGTTAACCCTAGTCTACCTTTCAATCCCGATAATAAGGTAGAGAATCGTCAGTCTGAAGATATCGTGCGTGCGATTAGCGTGTTAGAATCTGTTGAGCAGATTAATCAAACTTATAAAGCGGCTATTGAGTTACCGACAGTGAGAACACCAAGTCAAGTCAAAAAATTCTATGAGCCTATTCTAGATATAGAAGGTGTTGATGTGATGGAAACTATTACTAAAACATCAGTAGATTTTAAGTTACCTGATTTTTCTACAAGTAAAAAGCAAGACCCAGCAGCTTTAGGATCTGCTGTACATGAATTAATGCAACGCATAGAGATGTCATCTCATGTCAAAATGGAAGATATTCAAAAAGCTTTGACAGAAGTGAATGCTGAAACAAGTGTCAAAGCGGCTATTCAGATTGAAAAAATCAACTATTTTTTCCAAGAAACCTCACTCGGTAAGTATATACAAGAAGAAGTAGAACATCTGCATCGAGAGGCACCTTTTGCCATGTTAAAAGAAGATCCGGAGAGTGGTGAGAAATTCGTTGTACGTGGTATTATTGATGGGTATCTACTATTAGAAAATCGGATAATTCTATTTGATTATAAGACTGATAAATTTGTCAATCCTCTAGAATTAAAAGAACGCTATCAGGGACAAATGGCTTTATATGCAGAAGCTTTAAAAAAATCTTACGAGATAGAAAAGATAGACAAATACTTAATTCTTTTAGGTGGTAAACAGCTAGAAGTGGTAAAAATGGATTAAAGAAAGGAAAAAATGATAGTCGAACAAAAATTTGGAAATGGTTTTACTTGGATTAACATTGAAGCAGAGCAATTGCGAACAGAAACATCGGAAATTCAAGCAAAATATTTGGATAGTGAGATTATTACATATGCTCTGGATGATTATGAACGAGCCTTTATGGAATGTTCTCATATTAAAGGAAAAGAAGTCTTGACGATTATTTTTAATACTATTGATCTAAAGCAGAAAGAAAGTTATTATGAGACCGTTCCGATGACCTTTTGCTTATCACACGACCGTTTGATAACGGTGACACGGTCTCGAAATAGTTATATGCTAGAACTATTGCAAAAATATCTAGACCGTAATCCAGATGTCTCTCCTAAAAAATTTTTATTTGCAGCTTTAACTTTGATTACAAAACAATATTTTAATGTTGTATCGAAAATTGATAGAGAAAAGGATATTCTCAACCGTCAATTGAGAGAACAAACAACCAATAAGCGCTTATTAGCCATGAGTGACCTAGAGACAGGATCCGTTTATCTTTTGACAGCTGCCAATCAAAATGCATTGGTATTAGAGCAATTAGATGTTCATCCTAGTCAGCGATTTAATTCTGAAGTGGAAAAAGAACAGTTATCAGATGCTCTCATTGAAGCGCATCAGTTAGTCAGTATGACACAATTAAACAGTCAGGTACTTTCACAATTATCATCTACTTTTAATAATGTCTTAAATAATAACTTGAACGAAAACTTAACAGGTTTGAATATCATTTCGATTAATTTAGCGATTATTGCAGCAATTACTGGCTTTTTTGGGATGAATATTCCATTACCTCTTACAGAATCACGGAGTTCATGGTTAATTGTTATTGCTACTTCGGTCTTACTTTGGGTTATTATTGCTCAAATTTTAAAACGAGTTTTTAACTTAAGAAAATAAAAATATTCGGTGCTTACGCACCGAATATTTTTTTATTTACCTAAGCAGAATTGGCTGAAGAGCTGAGTTATTAGTTCATCTGGAGCTGCATCCCCAGTGATTTCTCCAAGTATTTCCCAAGTTCTAGTCATATCGACTTGTAAGAGATCAACAGGCATTCCTAATTCCAAGCCCTCATTGACAGCTTTTAAACTATCAACGGCTTTTTCAATTAGTGAGATATGGCGAGCATTTGATAGATAAGTAGCGTCATGTTCTACCATACCAGCGTTGTCAAAGAAAATATCGTTAATACGTTCTTCGATTTTATCGATGTTTTCATTTTCTAAAACCGAAATTGGAATAACATTTTTAGGTAATTCGTTAACTTCTATTTTTTGAGGAAGATCCGTTTTATTGAGTAATACGATACGATTACTTTCTTTACTTAGTTCTAGAAGGGAGCGGTCTTGTAATGTTAGTGGTTCGGAACTATTGAGAACCAACAACACAAGGTCGGCTTCTTCTAAAGCCTTCTTTGAACGTTCAACACCAATTTTTTCAACGATATCATCTGTATCACGGATACCAGCAGTGTCAACTAGTTTTAAAGGAACTCCTTTAATATTGACGTATTCTTCAATAACATCACGAGTTGTTCCTTCAATATCTGTCACAATCGCCTTTTCTTCACGTAAGAGGTTATTTAGTAAGCTGGATTTACCGACATTTGGACGACCAATGATTGCTGTTGAAAGTCCTTCTCGAAGAATTTTTCCACGTCTGGCAGTTCGAAGTAAATTTTCCATAAGTGCTTGAAACTCTTGTGTTTTTTCACGCATCAGTGTTGTAGTCATCTCTTCAACGTCATCATATTCAGGGTAATCGATATTAACTTCAACTTGGGCTAGAGTATTTAAAATTTCTTGTCGAGTGTTATTGATTAGTGTCTTTAAAGAACCATCTAATTGCTTAACGGCAATATCCATTGCTTTATCTGTTTTAGCTCTAATAAGATCCATAACAGCTTCAGCCTGAGTCAAGTCAACTCGACCATTTAAAAAAGCACGTTTAGTAAATTCTCCTGGTTCAGCCATTCGTGCTCCATGTCGTAAAATTAACTGAAGAATTTCGTTAGTAACTGCAATTCCTCCATGCGTATTAATTTCAATAACATCTTCTCTTGTGAATGTTTTTGGAGCAAGCATAACGCCTAACATAACTTCATCCAAGATTTCATTTTTATCTGGGTCCACAATATGACCATAGTTTAAGGTATGGGATTGGATCGCGGATAGATCTTTTCCACGATAAATTTTTGATGCTATCTTTAAGGCATCTGTACCAGATATACGGACAATACCAATAGCTCCCTCACCGAGAGGAGTTGAAATAGCTGCGATGGTATCAAATTCTTTTGTAATAGACATAAAGTCTCTCTCTTTCTTGGAAATTACTAACATTCATTGTAACCTAAAGCCCTAAAAGGTGCAATCATTTGATTAAAAGAGAAGATTTCCATAATGGTTTTATTTGAAGGTATGCTATAATAAAACTATGATTATACTACAAGGAAACAAAATTGAGCGCTCATTTTCAGGTGATGTGCTTTTTGATAATATTAATATTCAAGTTGATCAACGTGATCGTATTGCTCTTGTTGGACGTAATGGTGCTGGCAAATCAACGCTTCTTAAAATTTTAGTTGGTGAAGAGGCTCCGACAAAAGGAGAAATAAATAAAAAGCGTGATTTGAGTTTGTCCTACTTGGCACAAGATAGTCGTTTTCAATCTGAAAATACAATTTTCCAAGAAATGTTACAAGTTTTTGACTCATTAAGAGAAGTAGAGAAGCGCTTACGTGAATTGGAATTACAAATGGGGCAAGTTTCAGGAAGTGACCTGGAACAATTGATGAAAACATACGATATTTTGTCAGAAGAGTTTCGTGAAAAAGGTGGCTTTACCTATGAATCAGATATAAAGGCTATTTTAAATGGTTTTAAGTTTAACAGTGATATGTGGGAAATGCCTATTAGTGAATTGTCTGGCGGGCAAAATACACGATTAGCGCTTGCAAAAATGCTACTTGAAAAGCCAGAATTACTTGTTTTAGATGAACCAACGAACCATTTAGACATTGATACGATTGCTTGGTTAGAAAATTATCTTGTAAATTATCAAGGAGCCCTTATTATTGTCAGCCATGACCGCTATTTTTTAGACAAGGTAGCTACAGTAACTTATGATTTAACGACACATTCTCTAGACCGCTATGTAGGCAATTATTCGAAATTTATGGATCTTAAGGCAGAGAAAATAGCGACTGAAGAAAAGAATTTTGAAAAACAACAAAAAGAAATTGCTAAGTTAGAAGATTTTGTACAACGTAACATTGTTAGGGCTTCAACCACTAAACGAGCACAAGCTCGTCGTAAACAATTAGAAAAGATGGAACGACTCGACAAACCGAATGTAGAGCAAAAATCAGCTAATATGACTTTTCATGCTGGGAAAGTCTCAGGGAATGTTGTTTTAACACTTGAGAATGCAGCTATTGGTTATGAAGGTGTTTCTTTATCGGAGCCAATCGATTTGGACGTGAAGAAATTTGATGCTATTGCAATTGTAGGTCCAAATGGTATCGGGAAATCAACTTTAATCAAATCGCTTGTTGGGCAAATTCCTTTTATCAAAGGAGAAGCAAAATTAGGAGCAAATGTCGAAACTGGGTATTACGATCAAAGTCAAAGTAATTTAACAAAAACGAATACTGTTTTAGATGAGTTATGGGATGCTTTTTCAACAACGCCAGAAGTTGAAATTAGAAACCGTTTAGGAGCTTTTCTTTTTTCAGGTGATGATGTTAAAAAATCAGTTTCAATGCTATCAGGTGGTGAACGAGCGCGTTTGCTATTGGCAAAATTATCTATGGAAAATAATAATTTTCTCATATTAGATGAGCCAACAAACCACTTGGATATTGATAGTAAAGAAGTCTTAGAAAATGCACTCATCGAATTTGATGGCACATTACTTTTTGTTAGTCATGATCGCTATTTTATTAATCGTGTGGCAACTAAGGTTCTCGAAATTTCTGATAAGGGAAGTACTCTCTATCTAGGAGATTATGATTATTACCTCACTAAGAAAGCCGAACTAGAGGAATTAGCACGTTTAAATGAAGAAGAAGTGAGTGCTTCAAAAACAGAAATCGACGTTACATCAGATTATGAGACACAAAAAGCAAATCAAAAGGAATTTAGGAAAATTACCCGTCGCGTTGTAGAAATTGAGGCGCGTTTGGAAGTTCTTGAAAATGATGAAAACAATATCAATGGTTTAATGTTAGAAACCAATGACATCGGAAAACTCTCTGATTTGCAAAAAGAGCTGGAATCAATCCAAGAAGAACAATTGCTATTAATGGAAGAGTGGGAAAATCTAAATATGAGACTAGATTTGTGAGAAAATTTCAAAAACAATAGTTTGTGAAAAAAAGTACATTTTAAATTGAGATGCCTTTTACGAAAACAAAGAAAGCGGTTCAAATTCTTGCATCTTGTGAAAAAAACTTATACAATAATTAAGTAATAAAGATTTTTTTGGAGGTTAGAATGGTAACTCTATCTAAAGAACAACACTTGGATATGTTTCTAAAAATGCAACGTATTCGTGATGTTGATATGAAATTTAACAAATTGGTTCGTCGTGGTTTCGTCCAAGGGATGACTCACTTCTCTGTTGGTGAAGAAGCTGCTTCAGTAGGTGCTATCCAAGATTTAACAGATTCAGATATCATTTTCTCAAACCACCGTGGACACGGACAAACTATTGCAAAAGGTATTGATATTGGTGGAATGTTTGCTGAACTTGCTGGTAAAGCAACAGGAACATCAAAAGGTCGTGGAGGCTCAATGCACTTAGCAAACCTTGAAAAAGGTAACTATGGAACAAACGGTATCGTCGGTGGAGGATATGCGCTTGCAGTAGGTGCTGCCCTTACACAGCAATATGAAGGAACTGATAACATTGTTATCGCCTTTTCGGGTGACTCAGCGACTAACGAGGGCTCATTCCATGAGTCAGTTAACTTAGCTGCTGTTTGGAACTTACCAGTTATCTTCTTTATCATCAACAACCGTTATGGTATCTCAACAGACATCACATACTCAACTAAAATTCCTCACCTTTACATGCGTGCTGATGCGTACGGTATTCCAGGGCATTATGTTGAAGATGGTAATGACCTTATGGCTGTTTACGAGAAAATGCATGAAGTTATCAATTACGTGCGTTCAGGAAATGGACCAGCTATTGTAGAGGTTGAATCATACCGTTGGTTTGGTCATTCAACTGCTGATGCTGGGGTATACCGTACTAAAGAAGAAGTTGATTCATGGAAAGCTAAAGATCCAGTAAAACGCTACCGTGCATACTTAATTGAAAATGAAATCGCTACTGAAGAAGAGCTTGCAGCTATTGAAGCACAAGTGATTAAAGAAGTTGAAGAAGGGGTTAAATTCGCTGAAGAAAGTCCATTCCCTGATATGTCTGTTGCATTTGAAGACGTTTTTGTGGACTAAAATAACCTAAAGTAGATGAGATTTATCTCGTTCTATTATTCAATTGATTAAAAAACGGATATTCGGAGGAAATAATGAGCGAAACTAAAGTTATGGCTTTGCGCGAAGCGATTAATGTCGCTATGAGCGAAGAAATGCGCAAAGATGAAAAAGTATTTTTAATGGGTGAAGATGTAGGTGTATATGGAGGAGACTTCGGTACATCTGTTGGTATGTTAGAAGAGTTTGGTGCTAAGCGCGTTCGCGACACACCAATCTCAGAGGCTGCGATTGCAGGTTCAGCTATCGGTGCTGCACAAACAGGTTTGCGTCCTATCGTTGATTTGACATTCATGGATTTTGTAACAATCGCAATGGATGCTATCGTTAACCAAGGTGCTAAAACGAATTATATGTTTGGTGGAGGTCTATCAACTCCAGTTACTTTCCGTGTGGCATCAGGGTCAGGTATTGGTTCGGCTGCACAACACTCACAATCATTAGAAGCTTGGTTAACACACATTCCAGGTCTAAAAGTTGTTGCACCTGGTACTGTTAATGAGTCAAAAGCACTTTTGAAATCTTCTATTCTTGACAATAACCCAGTTATCTTCTTAGAGCCAAAAGCTCTCTATGGTAAGAAAGAAGAAGTTAATATGGACCCTGATTTCTATATTCCACTTGGTAAAGGGGATATTAAGCGTGAGGGGACTGACTTAACAATTGTTTCTTATGGCCGTATGCTTGAGCGTGTTATGCAAGCTGCTGAAGAAGTTGCTGAGGAAGGTATTAACGTTGAGGTTGTTGATCCACGTACACTTATTCCGCTTGATAAAGAATTAATTATCGATTCTGTTAAGAAAACTGGTAAATTGATCTTGGTTAACGATGCTTATAAAACTGGTGGTTTCACTGGTGAAATTGCAACTATGGTTGCTGAAAGTGAAGCATTTGATTACCTTGATCATCCTATCGTGCGTCTTGCAAGTGAAGATGTTCCAGTACCGTATTCACGTGTACTTGAACAAGGAATCTTACCTGATGTAGCAAAAATTAAAGATGCTATCTATAAAGTAGTTAACAAAGGTAAATAATTCATAAAACAAAGAGGGACTGAGGAATGAGTGAAAACTTAGCCTCTTTCCTTGTTTATAGGTTTTAATTTATATCGTTAGATGAAACATATATTTGACGATATAGTTTAGTGTGAAAGGAAAACTATGGCTGTCGAAATTATTATGCCTAAACTCGGGGTTGATATGCAAGAAGGCGAAATCCTTGAGTGGAAAAAACAGGTAGGTGATGTTGTTAATGAAGGTGACGTCCTACTTGAAATTATGTCAGATAAAACAAATATGGAGATTGAAGCAGAAGACTCAGGTGTTTTACTAAAAATCACACATGGGAATGGAGATGTTGTTCCTGTAACTGAGACAATTGGTTATATTGGTGCTGAAGGTGAAGAAGTAACAGAAGCATCTTCTTCTGAAAATACATCAGTTGAAGAAAACGCGACACAAGTAACTTCAGAACCAGAAAAAGTTGAAGAAACATCAGAACCAAGTGTGCCAGCAGCTACAAGTGGTGAAAAAGTACGTGCCACTCCTGCAGCTCGTAAATTAGCAAGAGAGATGTCTATTGACCTTGCACTAGTATCTGGAACAGGGGCAAATGGTCGCGTTCACAGAGAAGATGTTGAAAACTTCAAGGGTGCTCAACCACGTATTACACCATTGGCACGTCGAATTGCTGAAGATCAAGGAGTTGATATAGCAGAAATCACTGGCAGTGGTATTCGTGGTAAAATTGTTAAAAATGATGTTTTGGCTGCTATGTCACCGCAAGCAGCAGAGGCTCCTGTAGAAACTAAAGCTACACCAACAACAGAAGAAAAACAATTACCAGAAGGTGTTGAAGTCATTAAGATGTCTGCAATGCGTAAGGCTATTTCTAAAGGTATGACTAACTCTTACCTCACTGCTCCAAGCTTTACACTTAACTATGACATTGATATGACTGAAATGATGGCTCTTCGCAAGAAATTAATTGATCCAATCATGGCTAAAACAGGCTTGAAAGTCAGCTTTACTGATTTGATTGGAATGGCCGTTGTTAAGACATTGATGAAACCAGAGCATCGATACCTAAATGCTTCATTAATTAACGATGCACAAGAAATTGAGCTTCATAATTTTGTTAATATTGGAATCGCAGTTGGTCTTGATGATGGTTTGATTGTTCCTGTTGTTCACAATGCTGATCAAATGTCACTTTCTGACTTTGTTATAGCATCTAAAGATGTTATTAAGAAAACTCAAGAAGGTAAATTAAAATCAGCTGAAATGTCAGGTTCAACATTCTCAATTACTAACTTAGGTATGTTTGGTACTAAGACGTTTAACCCAATTATCAATCAACCGAACTCAGCAATCCTTGGAGTAGGAGCTACTATTCCGACTCCAACAGTGGTTGATGGTGAAATTGTAGCTCGACCAATTATGGCAATGTGTTTAACAATTGACCACCGTATTGTTGATGGAATGAATGGTGCTAAGTTTATGGTTGATCTTAAGAACTTAATGGAAAACCCATTTGGTTTACTTATTTGATTCCGTAGGTCTTAATTTGATATAATAAGTTATTCGAAAAACGAAAGAGGAAATAAAAAATGGCTTTTGATGTAATTATGCCAAAACTTGGGGTTGACATGCAAGAAGGCGAAATCCTTGAGTGGAAAAAAAATGAAGGTGACACCGTTAATGAAGGTGATGTCCTTCTTGAAATCATGTCTGATAAAACCAATATGGAAATCGAAGCAGAAGACACTGGTGTACTTTTAAAAATTGTACATCAGGCAGGAGATGTTGTTCCCGTCACTGAAGTGATTGCCTATATCGGAGAAGAAGGTGAAGAAGTAGGTACGTCATCACCTTCAGCTGATGCAACTATCACAGCTGAAGATGGTCAATCAGTTTCTGGACCTGCTGCTCCTTCACAAGAGACAGTTGCAGCAGCAACTCCTAAAGAAGAACTTGCAGCTGATGAGTACGATATCGTAGTCGTAGGTGGTGGGCCTGCAGGTTATTACGCAGCAATCCGCGGTGCTCAACTTGGAGGAAAAATTGCCATTGTTGAGAAAACTGAATTTGGCGGTACGTGTTTGAATGTTGGTTGTATCCCTACAAAAACATATCTTAAAAATGCTGAAATCCTAGATGGTTTGAAAGTAGCAGCTGGACGTGGTATCAACCTTGCTTCAACTAACTATGCAATTGATATGGATAAGACTGTTGCCTTTAAAAATTCTGTAGTTAAGACACTGACTGGTGGTGTACGTGGTCTCTTGAAAGCGAACAAAGTTGAAATTTTCAATGGACTTGGACAAGTAAACCCTGATAAGTCTGTTGTTATTGGCGATAAAGTTATCAAAGGTCGTAACGTCGTCCTTGCGACTGGTTCTAAGGTATCTCGTATTAATATTCCAGGTATTGAATCACCATTAGTATTAACATCAGATGATATTCTTGATTTACGTGAAATTCCTAAGTCACTTGCTGTTATGGGTGGTGGTGTCGTAGGTATTGAGCTTGGTCTTGTATGGGCTTCATATGGTGTTGACGTAACTGTTATTGAAATGGCTGATCGCATCATTCCAGCAATGGATAAAGAAGTATCGCTAGAACTTCAAAAAATCCTTGCTAAGAAGGGAATGAAGATTAAAACATCAGTTGGTGTTTCTGAAATTGTTGAAGCCAATAATCAATTAACGCTTAAATTAAACAACGGTGAAGAAGTTGTTGCTGATAAAGCTCTTCTTTCAATTGGACGTGTTCCACAAATGAATGGTCTTGAAAATCTTGAGCCTGAACTTGAGATGGAACGTGGACGTATTAAAGTTAATGCTTATCAAGAAACTTCAATTCCAGGTATCTATGCACCAGGTGATGTTAATGGAACTCGTATGTTAGCTCATGCTGCATACCGTATGGGTGAAGTAGCTGCTGAAAACGCACTCGGCGGTAATAAGCGTAAAGCACATCTAGATTTCACTCCAGCAGCTGTTTATACTCATCCTGAAGTAGCAATGGTGGGGATGACAGAAGAGCAAGCACGTGAACAATATGGTGACATATTAGTTGGTAAAAATAGCTTTACAGGCAATGGTCGTGCTATCGCTTCAAACGAAGCACATGGTTTTGTAAAAGTAATTGCTGAACCTAAGTATAAAGAGATTCTTGGTGTTCACATTATTGGTCCAGCTGCAGCGGAATTGATTAATGAAGCTTCTACGATTATGGAAAATGAGTTGACTGTCTACGATGTAGCACAATCTATCCATGGTCACCCAACATTCTCTGAAGTTATGTACGAAGCTTTCTTAGATGTTCTCGGTGAAGCTATTCACAACCCTCCAAAACGCAAATAATTTTGTTTAATATATTTGAGATTGAGCTTTTATAGCTTCAATCTCTTTTCACGTATATATTGTCTGAATATTATAAAATATTAGTTAGGAATTTAAAATGAAATATATCGTTAACACGTCTAATGATCCGGCTTACAATGTTGCTTTAGAAGCTTACGCCTTTCAAAAGTTGACAGATATCGATGAAATCTTTATTCTTTGGATTAATGAACCGGCTATCATTATTGGACGCCATCAAAATACAATTCAAGAAATTAACAAAGAGTTCATTGATAAAAATGGCATCCATGTTGTCCGTCGTTTGTCAGGAGGCGGAGCAGTTTATCATGACTTGAATAATTTAAACTACACTATTATTTCTAATAATACACAAGAAGGTGCCTTTGATTTCCAAACTTTTTCAAAACCAGTTATTGATACTCTTGCTAAATTAGGTGTTAAAGCAGAATTTACTGGTCGTAATGATTTAGAAATCAATGGACAAAAATTTGCAGGAAATGCTCAAGCTTATTACAAAGGTCGTATGATGCATCATGGTTGTCTTTTATTTGATGTTGATATGTCAGTCTTAGGGCAAGCACTCAAAGTATCTAAAGACAAAATTGAATCTAAAGGGATAAAATCTGTACGCGCACGTGTTACAAATATTGTTGACCATCTTTCAGATAAAATTACAGTACAAGAATTTAGCGATGCCATTTTAGCTCAAATGAAGGAAGAATATCCAGAGATGGATGAATATGTTTTGAGTGATGCCGAGTTATCAGAAATCCAAGCTATGCGCGATAATCAATTTGCTACATGGGATTGGACGTATGGTAAAGCACCTGAATACACCATTGAACGTGGTGTCCGCTATCCAGCTGGAAAAATTACGACTTATGCTAATGTTGAAAATTCAACGATAAAATCTGTCAAAATCTTTGGTGACTTCTTTGGAGTGAAACCTGTGGATGATATTGAAAAAATGTTGGAGGGTGTCCGCTACGATTACAAAGATGTTTTAGCAGCGCTTAAAACAGTTGATACAAGTCAATACTTCTCACGTATGACACCCGAAGAGATTACAAAAGCTATTGTAGACTAAAATCAAAAAATCTAGTCAAAGTCTTCGCCTTTGGCTAGGTTTTTTGTATGGTTAAGTGACGTTATAGTAGTAAAAAAACAACGTTATTGATAACGCTGGTTTTTATATTATTCAAAATCTGCTTTTGATTTAACGTCTCCGTATTCTTCAGGAATCTCTAAAGATAAAATTTCTTCATAACTAGGGAGGACAATCTCTTTACCGTATTTGTTACGGAGGGCAGTTGCCACAAGACGGTAAGCTAGATTAGCATTACGAGAAAGGATTGGACCGTGAAAGTATGACCCAAAAACATTCTTATAATGAACCCCTTCAGTACCATCTTCTTTGTTATTCCCATTTCCATAAATGACGGTTCCTAAAGGTTTTTCGTCTTCTGATAAAAAGGTACGTCCTTGATGATTCTCAAAGCCATAATATGTTTCATTGAATTCATCGTTGTGAATCTTGATATCACCAATATAGCGATTATTATTTTGGTTTAGCGTATAGTGTCCCATAACGCCAATGCCCTCTATTCGTTCTCCATTAGCTTGAATATAGTATTGTCCTAAAAGTTGGAAACCTCCACAAATAGCAAGTACTACACCATTATTTTGAATGAATTTGTTAATGTCTTCTTTCTTACTGGGAAGATCGCGTGCAACAATGGCTTGTTCGTAGTCTTGTCCACCACCAAAAAATGCCATCTGATAATAGTTGGGATCAAATCTATCTTCTAATGAAACGATATCAAATGTCATTTGACATCCTAGTTTTTCTCCCACATATTTCATCATTAAGATATTTCCGTTATCGCCATAAGTATTTAATAGGTTACCATAAAGATGAGCTACATTAAGAGTGTATTTATAATCTTTGGTAGTAGGAGATTTTAGTGAGGTATAAGTCATTAATTCATCTCCTTTCTGATAGCGTTGTGGTTAGCAAGAATTTCACGAAACTCCAGCATAGCTGTATATGTTGCTAAAATATAAGCATGCTCAGTCTCTTGCTGCTCAATCATTGTCATAATATCTTGCAGTTTATCAGCTTGTTTTATGCGTTTCTCATCATAACCAGTTACACGTAAGCGACGAGCAATTTCAGAGTGGCGAACACCACCAGCAAATATTTCTGGGATATTCATCGTGAGAATAGTTTCAAAATTAGCGTCCCAAATCCAAGAAGTATCAATACCGTCAGCATAATTGGCATTCAGTAGTACTGAGAGAGAGAACGGGTATGGAGCAAGTTTAATCATATCAAGAGCTTGACTAGCTCCTACCGGATTTTTAATCAGAACTAAAGTACATTTTTTATTTCCAATTGTAAAGGTTTCTTGACGACCAAAAACGGCACGGCTTTTATCAAATCCATCCTTAATTTGACTTGGTTCTACACCAAAATATTCAGCAACAGATACTGCCGCCAAAGCATTGTAAATATTATAAAGGCCACCCACGTTGATATTATATTGTTGGCCATCAATAACGAAACCTGATGAAGTATTTGTCAGATGTGTTAGCCTTGTTAAGGCATAATCAAGGTTTGGACGTTCAAAATCACAATTAGGACAAGTGTAGTCACCAAGGTTGGCATATGTGTTCAATCGATAAGTTAAAATTGCTTGACACTTTGGACAGAGAATACCCTCAGTATTATAGTGTGCTAATCGTGGCTCATGTTTGTCGGTATTAAATCCATAGAATTGCACAGGGTTAGTCACGCTTTTAGAATTAAAAAGTGGACTGTCACCGTTAGCTAAGATAGTAGCTTGCGGAGCGTTAGCAGCTCCATCTAAAATCATTTGATAAGTTGTGTAGATTTCGCCATAACGGTCCATTTGATCACGGAAAATATTGGTAAAGACGAACAAACTAGGCTTTATATACTGTGTAATACGGGGTAAACTCGCTTCGTCTATTTCAAGGACAGCTATTTTTTTACCAGATTTACTTTTCTTAGCTGTTAGGAAGGTCGAAACAATACCTGTAATCATATTTGCTCCACTTGGGTTGGTTACCACCTGACCGAAGGCTTCCTTTAAAATACCAACTGTTAAAGCTGTTGTTAAGGTTTTACCGTTAGTACCAGTCACAACTACAATTTCATAATCTTTGGCAATTGTATCTAGTATATCTTTATCGAATTTGAGTGCTAAACTACCCGGATAAGTAGAGCCACGTCCCATTTTACTTAAAAGGTAATGAGCAGACTTACCGGCAGCCACTCCTAGTGCTGTATTTATTTTCATAAAGATATTTTATCATAAAAAGATGCTTTCTTGCTAAAGAAAATATTATGAAAACATGGTATAATGTAGACGATGGAAAATAAGAAATCAAGGAGTTAAGCAAGAAACTCTTCGACAGGCTACCAGTAGAGAGGAAGATATGGATATTTTTTCAGCTATTGATTCAAAGTTTTGGGCGAGCATTATGGAAAATCCATGGATGATCCTTATTCATCTCATGGATATTATCATAGTAGCTGTTCTGATTTATAAATTTATCAAAGCGCTAGCAGGCACAAAAATTATGTCCTTAATTCAGGGCGTTATTTTGTTTATCATCATTAGATTTGTGTCAGAATGGATAGGGCTAACAACGATTACATTTTTGATGAATCAGATTGTTACTTATGGTGTAATTGCAGGTGTTGTCATCTTTGCTCCAGAGATTAGAACAGGTCTCGAAAAATTTGGGCGAACACCACAACTATTTACGCAACGTTCTCAATTAAGCAGTGATGAAAAGCTAGTAGATGCCCTTGTTAAGGCAGTTGCTTATATGAGTCCGCGTAAAATAGGAGCCTTGATTTCAATTGAACGTACCCAAACTTTGCAAGAGTATATAGCTACAGGTATCCCATTAGATGCAGATATTTCCAGTGAATTGTTAATTAATATTTTCATTCCTAATACACCACTGCATGATGGTGCTGTTATTGTAAAAGATAAAAAAATTGCTACAGCATGCTCGTACTTACCTCTATCAGAATCATCTTCGATTTCAAAAGAATTTGGAACACGCCACAGAGCAGCGATTGGTCTATCAGAGAATTCAGATGCACTAACAGTTATTGTTTCTGAAGAGACTGGTGGTATTTCTGTTGCTTTGAAAGGTGAATTTTTACATGATCTTTCTAAAGATAGCTTTGAAGCAATTCTGAGAACTCAGTTGATTCAAAATCAAGAGGAAAACTCAAAATTAGCTTGGTATAATCAACTATTGAGGAGGAAGTAGACATGAAAAAATTTTTTACAAATAAATTTTGGTTAGGCGTTGTCTCACTCTTTCTGGCTATTTTATTATTTTTAACGGCAACTGCAACAAGTATGAACCATCAAGACAATAGTAAGATTGCAGGAGCGTCTGAGACATATACACATACCCTAACAGATGTGCCAATAGACATCAAATACGATAGTGATGATTACTTTATTAGTGGATATTCTTATGGGGCAGATGTCTATATGTCATCGGTTAATCGTGTTAAGTTAGATTCTGAAATAAATGAGGATACACGAAAATTTAAAGTAGTCGCCGATTTGACAAATATGAAACCAGGGACTCACAAAGTCCCACTAAAGGTAGTAAATTTGCCATCTGGTGTAAATGCTACGGTTTCTCCAACAACAATTACAGTAACTATGGGTAAAAAGAAAACAAAAGAGTTTCCGGTTTATGGACATGTTAATGATAAGCAAATTAAAGCTGGTTATGCAGTCGATAAGATGTCAGTTGATGTGTCAAAAGTTAAAGTTACTAGTGATGAATCTATTATAGATCGTATTGACCATGTCGCTGCCAATATCCCTGATGATAAAGTTCTTGATGATGATTTTAACAAGACAGTTACTTTACAAGCTGTAACAGCAGATGGTACAGTATTAGCAAGTATTATTCACCCTTCTAAAGCAACTTTATCTGTCAAAGTAAAAAAATTGACCAAGACAGTACCGATTAATTTGATACCAGTAGGACAATTCAGCGATAGTATTTCAAAAATTAACTACAAGTTGAGTCAAGAAAAAGCAGTAATTTCAGGAACAAAAGAGGCTTTAGAAGCTATTTCTGTTATTAATGCTGAGGTAGATATTTCAGACGTAACTAAAAATACAGAAAAGAAAATTAATCTTTCTGCAAACAATGTTTCAGTTGATCCTGCTCAAGTAACAGTTCAATTGACAACTACTAAAAAATAATAGATAATAAAAACGAAAAAAATGGAGGTAGCGTTTTTCGCTAGAAAAAAATTATGGGAAAATATTTTGGTACAGATGGTGTTCGCGGTGAAGCTAATGTTGAACTGACGCCAGAATTGGCTTTTAAATTAGGACGTTTTGGAGGATATGTTCTAAGTCAACACGAAACTGATCGTCCGAGAGTTTTTGTAGCTCGTGATACTCGTATTTCTGGTGAAATGCTGGAATCTGCTTTGATTGCTGGTCTACTTTCAGTAGGTATTGAGGTTTATAAACTTGGTGTTTTAGCCACTCCTGGAGTGTCTTACCTTGTCCGTACAGAAAAAGCTAGTGCAGGGGTTATGATTTCAGCAAGCCACAATCCAGCACTTGATAATGGTATTAAGTTCTTTGGTAGTGATGGTTTTAAACTTGATGATGATCGTGAATTAGAAATTGAAGCTTTACTTGATGCGAAGGAAGACACTTTACCACGTCCATCAGCACAAGGTTTAGGTACTTTAGTAGATTATCCTGAAGGACTTCGGAAATATGAGAAGTTTATGGAATCAACTGGTATTGATTTAGAAGGTATGAAGGTTGCGTTGGATACAGCAAATGGAGCAGCAACAGCCTCAGCTCGGAATATCTTTTTAGACTTGAATGCTGATATAAGTGTTATTGGTGATCAACCAGATGGTTTGAATATCAATGATGGTGTTGGTTCGACACATCCTGAGCAATTACAAAGTTTAGTTAGAGAAAATGGTTCCGACATCGGTCTAGCTTTTGATGGTGATAGTGATCGTTTGATCGCTGTTGATGAAAATGGAGAGATTGTAGATGGTGATAAAATTATGTTTATCATTGGGAAATATCTCTCTGATAAAGGGCAGCTTGCTCAGAATACAATCGTAACAACGGTTATGTCAAATCTCGGCTTTCATAAAGCGCTCGACCGTGAAGGAATTCATAAAGCGATTACCGCTGTAGGAGACCGCTACGTGGTTGAAGAAATGCGTAAATCAGGATATAATCTTGGCGGAGAGCAATCAGGCCACGTTATTATCATGGATTACAATACTACAGGGGATGGACAATTAACAGCCATCCAATTGACTAAGGTCATGAAAGAAACTGGTAAGAAATTATCAGAGTTAGCTAGTGAAGTGACGATTTATCCTCAAAAATTAGTAAATATTCGTGTTGAAAATAACATGAAAGATAAAGCGATGGAAGTTCCTGCAATTGCGGAAATTATTGCTAAAATGGAAGAAGAGATGGATGGCAATGGTCGTATTCTAGTACGTCCTAGTGGTACTGAGCCTCTTCTTAGAGTTATGGCAGAAGCGCCAACAAATGAAGCGGTTGATTATTATGTTGATACTATCGCAGATGTCGTTCGTACAGAAATTGGTTTAGATTAAAACGGCGTTATTCTGCTATAAAGTCGTCAATGTTATAAAATAATAAAGAGATGGAATTGGAGTGGAGCATCAAGCATACGCCTTTCTCTCTCTTTTTGATTTGAGAAGGGAGTTTAGAGAAAATGACTAAAGAAGCAGAATTATTATGGGCTAAACACAAGTATTTAGTCTTAAGTAAATCTCAGAAAATTTATTTGGATATTAGACAAACTTTGAAATCACCAAATTGTACCGTTTTAGACGTTCAGTCACTCATTGACCAAGCAGTGCTTTTAGAAGAATCACCATCACAAGTGACTAATGCTTATATGCATATATGGGGCTATTTTAAAAATAAGGCAGAGCGTCAAGAAAAAGAAGAATTTTTAACCTTGCTGGAAAAATACAGGAAAACAGGTTATCAACGAAGAAAACTGTTAGCTTTTCTAAAACAGCTATTAGCTAAATACCCAAATTCTTATTTACAAAACTCTTCTATTTTCGAAGAAGAGTAAAAGATTGATAGTTGAGGTATATAAATGAGATTATGGCATCAAGATATTATTGAGTTATTGCCTAGGCAGCAACTTTTAGGACAGCATAGAGAGTGTTGTGCATTGAGAGGGAATGGGTGGGGGAGAAAACATGAGACTGTTGATTATGTTTTTCGATATTCACCTTATAGGTTATTTGCATATCATCAATTAGTTATGGAAGAAATGATGGAGCGTGGGTATCGTGTATCTAAAGAATGGCTAATTGCAGAATATAGGGGAATGAAGTGCCCAAGATATGATACACTTAATCCTGTTGACTTGGAGACACCTATCTATCCCGAGCACAATCAAGACTATCTACAAGAATGTCTATGGAATTTAAAAGCAAAAGGAATTGACCTTCCTATAAATAAGATAAAATAGAGATTTATCTCTATTTTATTTTGGAATAAAAAGCTATATTATCAAGTTTTAGAGGAGTGTTTTTTTAAGGGCAAAGTGGTAAAATAGAAACATGTTAAAGAAACCAACCTCAGCATATGTACACATTCCATTTTGTACCCAAATATGTTATTATTGTGATTTTTCAAAAGTTTTTATTAAAAATCAGCCTGTAGACGCTTATCTTCAGGCTCTTATCCGTGAATTTCGGTCTTATGATATTACAGAATTGCGCACCTTATATATTGGAGGAGGGACACCTACATCTATAAGCGCTGTGCAACTGGACTATTTATTGACGGAGTTAAGTAGAGATTTAAACTTAAATACTTTAGAGGAG
Organism: Streptococcus sp. FDAARGOS_520; assembly: GCF_003812685.1. Taxonomy (NCBI): domain Bacteria; kingdom Bacillati; phylum Bacillota; class Bacilli; order Lactobacillales; family Streptococcaceae; genus Streptococcus; species Streptococcus sp. FDAARGOS_520. The sequence goes on from NZ_CP033810.1 coordinate 1,880,924, forward strand.
TTCACTATCGAAGCTAATCCAGGAGATTTAACCGTTGATAAAATAGAGGTGCTTCAAAAGTCAGCTGTCAATAGAGTTTCTCTAGGAGTTCAGACCTTTAATGATAAACATTTAAAGCGTATTGGACGCAGTCACAATGAGGCACAAATTTATTCTACAATTGATGCTCTTAAAACAGCTGGTTTTCAAAATATCTCTATTGACCTAATTTATGCCTTACCTGGACAAACGATGGATGATGTTAGAAGTAATGTAGCCAAAGCTCTCTCTCTAAATATTCCTCATTTGAGTTTATATAGTTTAATTTTAGAACACCATACTGTATTTATGAATAAAATGCGTCGTGGGAAATTACATTTGCCAACAGAAGATTTAGAAGCCGAGATGTTTGAATATATCATTTCTGAAATGGAAAGAAATGGTTTTGAGCATTATGAAATTTCTAATTTTACAAAGCCGGGTTTTGAAAGTCGTCATAATTTGATGTACTGGGATAATGTAGAATATTATGGTGTTGGTGCAGGCGCTTCTGGTTATCTTGATGGTATTCGTTATCGTAATAGAGGGCCAATACAACATTATCTAAAGGGGGTTTCAGAAGGTAATGCAAGGTTATCTGAAGAAGTATTATCAAAAAATGAAATGATGGAAGAGGAGCTTTTCCTCGGTCTTCGTAAAAAAGAGGGTGTTTCCATCGGAAAATTTGAACAAAAATTTGGAACGTCCTTTGAGAAACGTTACGGTCAGATTGTTCAAGAACTCCAAAGTGATGGGCTTTTGAAAGAAAATAATGGTTTTATCCAGATGACTAAAAAAGGTCTCTTCTTAGGAGATACGGTTGCCGAGAAATTTATTGTGGAGTAAAAAATGGGTTTATTATATCGAGAAACTTACGAAGTGCCTTTTTATGAATCAGACACTAATCATTATATGAAATTACCGCAGTTGTTGGCTTTAGCGTTACAAATTTCAGCCAAACAATCTTTAAAATTAGGAATAGGCGATGACATCGTTTTTAAAAGATACGGATTGGTTTGGGTCGTTACAGATTATATTATTGATATTGAGCGTTTACCCAAGCATGCTGAAAAGATAGTCATTGAGACTGAAGCCAAAGCTCATAATAAATTATTGTGTTACCGCTATTTTTATATTTATGGTGAAGACGGGCAAAAAATAATAACGATTTCATCTGCTTTTGTCTTAATGGATTTTAAAACACGGAAGATTCATCCTGTTCTTGATGATATTACTTCAATTTACCAATCCCAAAGAATCAAAAAAGTTATTCGAGGGCCGAAATATCATCCCATTGGAGATAGTAAAGTTAAACAATACCATGTTCGTTATTTTGATTTAGATATGAATGGACATGTTAATAATAGTAAGTATCTAGAATGGATGTATGATGTGTTGGACTTAGATTTTCTAAGTAGCCACATTCCTAAAAAAATTGATTTAAAATATATTAAGGAAATTCAATATGGAACGGATATTAAGTCTCATTGGTATCAAGATGGTCTTGTGACACGTCATGATATTATTGGTGGCGATGCTATTCATGCTCAAGCTAGGATTGAATGGCAGGAAAAAAAGGAGGATTAAATGGCTTATAAAGGATATCTTATTGATTTAGATGGTACTATTTACAAAGGGAAAAGTCGTATCCCAGCAGGAGAGCGTTTTATCGAACGTTTGCAAGAAAAAGGCATTCCTTATATGTTAGTAACTAATAATACGACTCGTACACCAGAAAGCGTTCAGGAAATGCTTCGAGGCTTCAATGTTGAAACACCACTTGAAACAATCTATACCGCAACTATGGCTACGGTTGACTATATGAATGATATGAACCGTGGAAAAACAGCTTACGTTATTGGTGAAGAAGGGCTTAAAAAAGCTATTGCAGATGCAGGTTATGTGGAGGATACAAAAAATCCAGCCTATGTGGTTGTTGGTTTAGATTGGAATGTTACTTATGATAAATTGGCAACTGCTACGTTAGCAATTCAAAATGGTGCTTTATTTATTGGAACCAATCCAGATTTGAATATTCCTACTGAACGTGGTTTATTACCCGGTGCTGGCTCCTTAAATGCTTTATTAGAAGCCGCAACGCGTATAAAACCAGTCTTTATTGGAAAGCCAAATGCCATCATTATGAATAAGGCACTTGAAATTTTAAATATTCCTAGAAATCAAGCAGTCATGGTCGGTGATAATTATTTGACAGATATCATGGCTGGTATTAATAATGATATTGATACTTTGTTAGTAACAACGGGTTTTACAACAGTTGAAGAAGTACCAGATTTACCAATTCAACCAAGTTATGTTTTAGCAAGTTTAGATGAATGGACATTTAATGAAGGATAAGTTATTAGTAGTTTTAACTTGGATTTGGATTATATCGTTAGCAACTCTAGCTACAATTTATATTGCTTGGTTGATCTATCCTATAGAAATTCAGTTTTTAAAATTAGAAAAGGTTGTGTATTTAAAGGCTGAAACAATTTATTATAATTTTAATAAGTTGATGATATATCTGACTCATCCTTTTATCTCTGATTTAAATATGCCCAGCTTTCCTTCTTCAGAGGATGGTTTAAAGCATTTTGCGGATGTAAAATATCTTTTTACTCTAGCGCATGGGCTTTTTGTTATACTAACTTTTCCAGTTATTTATTTTTTAAGACGTGGATGGAAGCAAAAAAGTATCTTTCTATATGAAGGCTTTTTCAAGATAGCTATTATGTTGCCTATTTTTATTGTAGTATGTGCCTTTCTGTTGGGTTTTGACCAGTTTTTCACTCTATTTCATGAGGTGCTTTTTCCAGGAGATTCTACTTGGCAATTTAATCCTCTAACGGATCCAGTAATTTGGATACTTCCTGAAACTTTTTTCCTCCATTGTTTCATCATTTTTTTGTTAATCTATGAAACAATAACTATAATTCTTTTGATAATAGGTAGAAAACATTTAAAATTAAGAAAATATAAAAACAAAATGCAAGCCTTATAATAGCGCTTGCATTTTGTTTGCTATTTTTTTATAATACAAATATGAGAAATGTCGGAATTATAACAATGACATAAAAAAGCACCGAATCGGTGCTCACTTTTTCAAGCTGAATACGGACTGGATTAAAAATCACTGCCTTATTTTAACGTGCTGTGCTGTTTCGAATAATTCCAACAAAATTATTATATGTTATTTTAGTGTAATAATCAAGTAAAAAATAAAAATCAGCAAAGCTTTAAAACTTAAAACATACTTTAGGATATTTTAACAAATAACAGATGAAAGATAAAGATAATGCTTTTAAAATTCAAAAAAATAATATATAATTAAAGTATGTTTTAAAGGTGTTGTTTTTAGAATGGTGTTTTAAATAAAAGGATAAAAGTTATGAATAAGCCATATTCAATAGGCCTTGACATCGGTACTAATTCCGTCGGATGGAGCATTATTACAGATGATTATAAAGTACCTGCTAAGAAGATGAGAGTTTTAGGGAACACTGATAAAGAATATATTAAGAAGAATCTCATAGGTGCTCTGCTTTTTGATGGCGGGAATACTGCTGCAGATAGACGCTTGAAGCGAACTGCTCGTCGTCGTTATACACGTCGTAGAAATCGTATTCTATATTTACAAGAAATTTTTGCAGAGGAAATGAGTAAAGTTGATGATAGTTTCTTTCATCGATTAGAGGATTCTTTTCTAGTTGAGGAAGATAAGAGAGGGAGCAAGTATCCTATCTTTGCAACATTGCAGGAAGAGAAAGATTATCATGAAAAATTTTCGACAATCTATCATTTGAGAAAAGAATTAGCTGACAAGAAAGAAAAAGCAGACCTTCGTCTTATTTATATTGCTCTAGCTCATATCATTAAATTTAGAGGGCATTTCCTAATTGAGGATGATAGCTTTGATGTCAGGAATACAGACATTTCAAAACAATATCAAGATTTTTTAGAAATCTTTAATACAACTTTTGAAAATAATGATTTGTTATCTCAAAACGTTGACGTAGAGGCAATACTAACAGATAAGATTAGCAAGTCTGCGAAGAAAGATCGTATTTTAGCGCAGTATCCTAACCAAAAATCTACTGGCATTTTTGCAGAATTTTTGAAATTGATTGTCGGAAATCAAGCTGACTTCAAGAAATATTTCAATTTGGAGGATAAAACGCCGCTTCAATTCGCTAAGGATAGCTACGATGAAGATTTAGAAAATCTTCTTGGACAGATTGGTGATGAATTTGCAGACTTATTCTCAGCAGCGAAAAAGTTATATGATAGTGTCCTTTTGTCTGGCATTCTTACAGTAATCGACCTCAGTACCAAGGCGCCACTTTCAGCTTCTATGATTCAGCGTTATGATGAACATAGAGAGGACTTGAAACAGTTAAAACAATTCGTAAAAGCTTCATTGCCGGAAAAATATCAAGAAATATTTGCTGATTCATCAAAAGATGGCTACGCTGGTTATATTGAAGGTAAAACTAATCAAGAAGCTTTTTATAAATACCTGTCAAAATTGTTGACCAAGCAAGAAGATAGCGAGAATTTTCTTGAAAAAATCAAGAATGAAGATTTCTTGAGAAAACAAAGGACCTTTGATAATGGCTCAATTCCACACCAAGTCCATTTGACAGAGCTGAAAGCTATTATCCGCCGTCAATCAGAATACTATCCCTTCTTGAAAGAGAATCAAGATAGGATTGAAAAAATCCTTACCTTTAGAATTCCTTATTATATCGGGCCACTAGCACGTGAGAAGAGTGATTTTGCATGGATGACTCGCAAAACAGATGACAGTATTCGACCTTGGAATTTTGAAGACTTGGTTGATAAAGAAAAATCTGCGGAAGCTTTTATCCATCGTATGACCAACAATGATTTTTATCTTCCTGAAGAAAAAGTTTTACCAAAGCATAGTCTTATTTATGAAAAATTTACGGTCTATAATGAGTTGACTAAGGTTAGATATAAAAATGAGCAAGGTGAGACTTATTTTTTTGATAGCAATATTAAACAAGAAATCTTTGATGGAGTATTCAAGGAACATCGTAAGGTATCCAAGAAGAAGTTGCTAGATTTTCTGGCTAAAGAATATGAGGAGTTTAGGATAGTAGATGTTATTGGTCTAGATAAAGAAAATAAAGCTTTCAACGCCTCATTGGGAACTTACCACGATCTCGAAAAAATACTAGACAAAGATTTTCTAGATAATCCAGATAATGAGTCTATTCTGGAAGATATCGTCCAAACTCTAACATTATTTGAAGACAGAGAAATGATTAAGAAGCGTCTTGAAAACTATAAAGATCTTTTTACAGAGTCACAACTAAAAAAACTCTATCGTCGTCACTATACTGGCTGGGGACGATTGTCTGCTAAGTTAATCAATGGTATTCGAGATAAAGAGAGTCAAAAAACAATCTTGGACTATCTTATTGATGATGGTAGATCTAATCGCAACTTTATGCAGTTGATAAATGATGATGGTCTATCTTTCAAATCAATTATCAGTAAGGCACAGGCTGGTAGTCATTCAGATAATCTAAAAGAAGTTGTAGGTGAGCTTGCAGGTAGCCCTGCTATTAAAAAGGGAATTCTACAAAGTTTGAAAATTGTTGATGAGCTTGTTAAAGTCATGGGATACGAACCTGAACAAATTGTGGTTGAGATGGCGCGTGAGAATCAAACAACAAATCAAGGTCGTCGTAACTCTCGACAACGCTATAAACTTCTTGATGATGGCGTTAAGAATCTAGCTAGTGACTTGAATGGCAATATTTTGAAAGAATATCCTACGGATAATCAAGCGTTGCAAAATGAAAGACTTTTCCTTTACTACTTACAAAACGGAAGAGATATGTATACAGGGGAAGCTCTAGATATTGACAATTTAAGTCAATATGATATTGACCACATTATTCCTCAAGCTTTCATAAAAGATGATTCTATTGATAATCGTGTTTTGGTATCATCTGCTAAAAATCGTGGAAAGTCAGATGATGTTCCTAGCCTTGAAATTGTAAAAGATTGTAAAGTTTTCTGGAAAAAATTACTTGATGCTAAGTTAATGAGTCAGCGTAAGTATGATAATTTGACTAAGGCAGAGCGCGGAGGCCTAACTTCCGATGATAAGGCAAGATTTATCCAACGTCAGTTGGTTGAGACACGACAAATTACCAAGCATGTTGCCCGTATCTTGGATGAACGCTTTAATAATGAGCTTGATAGTAAAGGTAGAAGGATCCGCAAAGTTAAAATTGTAACCTTGAAGTCAAATTTGGTTTCAAATTTCCGAAAAGAATTTGGATTCTATAAAATTCGTGAAGTTAACAATTATCACCATGCACATGATGCCTATCTTAATGCAGTAGTTGCTAAAGCTATTCTAACCAAATATCCTCAGTTAGAGCCAGAATTTGTCTACGGCGACTATCCAAAATATAATAGTTACAAAACGCGTAAATCCGCTACAGAAAAGCTATTTTTCTATTCAAATATTATGAACTTCTTTAAAACTAAGGTAACTTTAGCGGATGGAACCGTTGTTGTAAAAGATGATATTGAAGTTAATAATGATACGGGTGAAATTGTTTGGGATAAAAAGAAACACTTTGCGACAGTTAGAAAAGTCTTGTCATACCCTCAGAACAATATCGTGAAGAAGACAGAGATTCAGACAGGTGGTTTCTCTAAGGAATCAATCTTGGCGCATGGTAACTCAGATAAGTTGATTCCAAGAAAAACGAAGGATATTTATTTAGATCCTAAGAAATATGGAGGTTTTGATAGTCCGATAGTAGCTTACTCTGTTTTAGTTGTAGCTGATATCAAAAAGGGTAAAGCACAAAAACTAAAAACAGTTACGGAACTTTTAGGAATTACCATCATGGAGAGGTCCAGATTTGAGAAAAATCCATCAGCTTTCCTTGAATCAAAAGGCTATTTAAATATTAGGGCTGATAAACTAATTATTTTGCCCAAGTATAGTCTGTTCGAATTAGAAAATGGGCGTCGTCGATTACTTGCTAGTGCTGGTGAATTACAAAAAGGTAATGAGCTAGCCTTACCAACACAATTTATGAAGTTCTTATACCTTGCAAGTCGTTATAATGAGTCAAAAGGTAAACCAGAGGAGATTGAGAAGAAACAAGAATTTGTAAATCAACATGTCTCTTATTTTGATGACATCCTTCAATTAATTAATGATTTTTCCAAACGAGTTATTCTAGCAGATGCTAATTTAGAGAAAATCAATAAGCTTTACCAAGATAATAAGGAAAATATATCAGTAGATGAACTTGCTAATAATATTATCAATCTATTTACTTTTACCAGTCTAGGAGCTCCAGCAGCTTTTAAATTTTTTGATAAAATAGTTGATAGAAAACGCTATACATCAACTAAAGAAGTACTTAATTCTACCCTAATTCATCAATCTATTACTGGACTTTATGAAACACGTATTGATTTGGGTAAGTTAGGAGAAGATTGATATGGCAGGTTGGCGAACCGTTGTTGTAAATACACATTCTAAGCTCTCTTATAAAAATAATCATCTGATTTTTAAAGATTCTTATCAGACGGAAATGATTCATCTATCAGAGATTGACATTCTAATCATGGAAACAACAGATATCGTTTTGTCGACCATGCTGATTAAACGTTTGGTTGATGAAAATATTTTAGTTATATTTTGTGACGATAAACGCTTGCCAACAGCTATGTTAATGCCGTACTATGCCAGACATGATTCGAGTTTACAATTATCTAGGCAGATGTCATGGATTGAAGATGTCAAAGCAGATGTTTGGACATCAATTATTGCACAAAAAATTTTGAATCAGTCTTTTTATCTCGGTGAGTGTTCTTTCTTTGAAAAATCCCAGTCTATTATGAATCTCTACCATGACTTAGAACCTTTTGATCCTTCTAATCGTGAGGGGCATGCTGCTAGGATTTATTTCAATACACTTTTTGGAAATGATTTTTCAAGAGAGCAGGATAATCCAATAAATGCTGGTTTAGACTACGGATATTCATTGCTTTTGAGTATGTTTGCGCGTGAAGTTGTTAAGTGTGGTTGCATGACACAATTTGGCTTGAAGCATGCTAATCAATTTAATCAGTTCAACCTAGCAAGCGATATTATGGAACCATTTCGCCCAATCGTTGATAGGATTATTTATGAAAATAGGCAGAGTGATTTTGTCAAAATGAAAAGAGAACTCTTTTCTATGTTTTCAGAGACATACAGCTACAATGGTAAAGAAATGTATCTCTCAAATATTGTCAGCGACTATACCAAAAAAGTTATTAAGTCGCTAAATAGTGATGGGAATGGAATTCCGGAGTTTAGGATATGAGTTATCGGTATATGCGAATGATTTTAATGTTTGATATGCCTACTGAAACAGCAGAAGAACGGAAGGCGTATCGTAAGTTTAGAAAGTTTCTCTTGAGCGAAGGCTTTATCATGCATCAGTTTTCTGTTTATAGTAAATTATTACTCAATAATACAGCTAATAATGCTATGATAGGTCGGCTTAAAGTGAATAATCCTAAAAAGGGTAATATCACACTCTTAACAGTTACGGAAAAACAATTTGCGAGAATGGTTTACCTCCATGGAGAACGCAACACAAGTGTTGCCAACTCTGATAGTCGCTTGGTTTTCCTAGGAGATTCTTATGATCAAGATTAATTTTCCAATTTTAGATGAACCATTAGTGTTAAGTAATGCTACGATTTTAACGATAGAAGATGTTTCAGTTTATTCTTCATTGGTGAAACATTTTTATCAATATGACGTAGATGAACATTTGAAATTATTTGATGATAAGCAGAAAAGTCTGAAGGCAACAGAGTTAATGCTGGTTACAGATATCTTAGGATACGATGTCAACTCAGCACCTATTCTAAAGTTGATACATGGTGACTTAGAAAATCAATTCAACGAAAAGCCAGAAGTGAAATCAATGGTAGAAAAATTAGCAGCTACTATTACAGAACTTATCGCATTTGAGTGTCTAGAGAATGAGCTTGATTTAGAATACGATGAAATTACGATTTTAGAACTCATTAAGGCACTGGGAGTCAAAATTGAGACACAGAGCGACACTATCTTTGAAAAATGTTTTGAAATTATACAAGTTTACCATTATTTAACGAAAAAGAATCTCTTGGTTTTTGTTAATAGCGGAGCTTATCTTACCAAAGATGAAGTTATAAAATTATGTGAATACATCAATTTAATGCAAAAGTCAGTACTCTTTCTAGAACCTAGAAGACTCTATGATTTACCGCAATATGTTATTGATAAGGATTATTTCTTGATAGGCGAAAATATGGTATAATATTAGTAAAAGCACAGTAATAACAAGGAATCATCGAAACTGAAGTCCTGCTGAGACGAATGGCGCGATTACGAAAGCTCAAAAGAAAATTTTCTACGAGGTTTTAGAGCTGTGCTGTTTCGAATGGTTCCAAAACAGGATTCTCCGCAAGCTTACTACAATCCCTGTTTTAGAGCTGTGCTGTTTCGAATGGTTCCAAAACATTGGTTATTTTACAAACGACCCGGATAAAGTTTTAGAGCTGTGCTGTTTCGAATGGTTCCAAAACACAAATCCAGCTTACTTTTAATCAAAAGCTGTTTTAGAGCTGTGCTGTTTCGAATGGTTCCAAAACAAAACGTCGTAAACGTGTCATTGATTGTATGTTTTAGAGCTGTGCTGTTTCGAATGGTTCCAAAACTTTTGCTAAGTCTGCAACGCCTTTAATAATGTTTTAGAGCTGTGCTGTTTCGAATGGTTCCAAAACCTTTGTAAAAATTTCTTTAACTAATTCATGGTTTTAGAGCTGTGCTGTTTCGAATGGTTCCAAAACTCTCGATGGAAGATTTCGAATTAAAAACCAGTTTTAGAGCTGTGCTGTTTCGAATGGTTCCAAAACTTTAACAAAATCATAACCTAAAGGGGTATTGTTTTAGAGCTGTGCTGTTTCGAATGGTTCCAAAACTATTATCAGATACGCTAAAACCAGTAGTTCGTTTTAGAGCTGTGCTGTTTCGAATGGTTCCAAAACCTACACGCAAGATTACATGGCTTCTCAGTTGTTTTAGAGCTGTGCTGTTTCGAATGGTTCCAAAACTGGTTATACATTTACTAATCCATCAGCATTGTTTTAGAGCTGTGCTGTTTCGAATGGTTCCAAAACAAGCTAATTCTCATCTCACCGAGATGGATAGTTTTAGAGCTGTGCTGTTATTATGCTAGGACATCATTGTGGTGTTCTAGTTTTTTGTTATACTGAAATAAATTTTCAGAGAATGTGGGGGAAGGCGGTAATTAGATTAATTCAAGACGTAATTCAGAACTTAGTTGGCCAAGCTAACGAAATCACCCCAATTTATCAGTTTGATTGGGAAACTTATATATTGGCGACTAAAAAATATGAACGTCATTTAGAGGTGTGTCTATTAGTAGAAAATTCGAATTGTTTTTCGGATTCAAAGAGAATGTGTCAATAAAAGAGATATGAAAGGCTATAATTCCAACCTTATGGTTAAAGGGCTAGGTTGTTCTACGCTTTACTTAATTATTAGTTTGACAGCGTTGGTTCTTTTAGTGATTGCTGGTGTTTTCTTTGTCATTAATACTTGCAAGCTTACAAGGAAAGCAGTGGAGAACCTATCCATAATCAACTAACAGCTATGATGGATCTCACCTATTAATATAGTTAAGGAGTGTCCAATACTCCTTTTTTGAAATACAGTTGGAAGTTACAGAAAACATATTTTCATGTTATAATAGTGGAGAAAGAAATGAGGTGCTAATATTATGGAACAAACCTTTTTTATGATAAAACCTGATGGTGTAAAACGTGGTTTTATTGGAGAAGTTATTAGTCGTATTGAGCGTCGAGGCTTCTCTATTGATCGCTTAGAGGTTAGATATGCAGATGCAGATATTTTGAAAAGACATTATGCAGAACTGACGGATAGACCATTCTTTCCAACATTAGTAGATTATATGACTAGTGGTCCAGTAATCATTGGAGTTATTTCGGGAGAAGAGGTCATTTCAACTTGGCGCACCATGATGGGGAGTACTAACCCCAAAGATGCCCTTCCAGGAACTATTCGAGGAGATTTTGCACAAGCTCCCTCTCCAAACCAAGCGACATGTAATATTGTTCATGGGTCAGACTCACCTGAATCTGCAACTCGCGAGATAGCCATTTGGTTCAATAACTAATAGACTTAATGAAGATTGATGTTCAAGTGTTAATTCTCTTTTACATCGGTCTTCTTTTTGATATAATATTCTAGAGTCTATAGGACTGTTTTAATACTTTAGAAGTTAAACATATCAAATTGTATAGGAAATAGAATGAATATTGAAGATTTGAAGAAACGTCAAGAAAAGATTAGAAACTTTTCGATTATCGCTCATATTGACCATGGAAAATCAACCTTAGCAGACCGTATTTTAGAGAAAACAGAAACGGTTTCTAGTCGTGAAATGCAGGCGCAACTGTTGGACTCTATGGATCTAGAACGTGAGCGTGGAATTACTATAAAGTTAAATGCTATTGAGCTTAATTATACTGCTAAAGATGGTGAAACTTACATTTTTCACTTGATTGACACGCCAGGGCATGTTGACTTCACATATGAAGTATCACGTTCATTGGCAGCTTGTGAGGGTGCTATACTGGTTGTTGATGCAGCCCAAGGAATTGAAGCTCAAACTCTGGCAAATGTTTATTTGGCTCTAGACAATGATTTAGAGATACTACCAGTTATTAATAAAATTGATTTACCAGCAGCAGATCCAGAACGTGTACGTGCAGAAGTAGAGGATGTTATTGGTCTAGATGCTTCAGAAGCTGTGCTTGCCTCAGCTAAGGCAGGGATTGGTATTGAAGAAATTTTAGAGCAGATCGTTGAAAAAGTTCCTGCACCGACTGGGGAAGTAGATGCTCCTCTTCAAGCTCTAATTTTTGATTCTGTTTATGATGCTTATCGTGGAGTAATTCTTCAAGTAAGGATTGTAAATGGTATGGTTAAGCCAGGAGATAAGATTCAAATGATGTCTAATGGTAAAACCTTCGACGTTACTGAGGTTGGTATTTTCACTCCCAAAGCAGTTGGACGTGATTTTTTAGCAACTGGAGATGTAGGGTATATTGCTGCCTCAATTAAAACGGTTGCTGATACACGTGTTGGTGATACCATTACCCTTGCTAATAACCCAGCAATAGAACCCTTGCATGGCTATAAGCAAATGAACCCAATGGTTTTTGCCGGTCTTTATCCAATTGAATCAAATAAGTATAACGATCTGCGTGAAGCCCTTGAAAAATTACAATTGAATGATGCTAGTCTACAGTTTGAACCGGAAACATCACAAGCATTAGGGTTTGGTTTCCGTTGTGGTTTCTTAGGACTTTTACATATGGACGTTATCCAAGAGCGCTTGGAACGAGAGTTCAATATTGATCTTATTATGACTGCACCATCAGTAGTTTATCATGTTAATACAACTGACGGTGAAATGCTTGAAGTTTCGAATCCATCTGAATTTCCTGATCCTACTCGTGTTGACAGCATTGAAGAACCATATGTTAAGGCGCAAATTATGGTTCCTCAAGAATTTGTCGGTGCTGTAATGGAGTTAGCACAACGTAAACGTGGTGACTTTGTAACAATGGATTATATTGATGATAATCGTGTTAATGTTATTTACCAAATTCCTTTAGCTGAAATTGTGTTTGACTTCTTTGATAAGCTTAAATCATCAACACGTGGCTATGCTAGTTTTGATTATGAAATTTCCGAATATCGTCGCTCACAATTAGTTAAAATGGATATTCTTTTAAATGGTGATAAAGTGGATGCTTTAAGCTTTATTGTTCACAAAGAATTTGCCTATGAACGTGGTAAATTGATCGTTGATAAGTTGAAAAAAATCATTCCTCGTCAGCAGTTTGAAGTTCCTATCCAAGCAGCTATTGGACAAAAAATTGTGGCCCGTTCTGATATAAAAGCACTACGTAAAAATGTCTTAGCAAAATGTTATGGTGGTGACGTTTCACGTAAACGTAAGTTGCTTGAAAAACCAAAAGCTGGTAAAAAGCGCATGAAAGCAATTGGTTCCGTCGAAGTTCCTCAGGAAGCTTTCTTAAGTGTTTTATCAATGGACGATGATGACAAAAAATAATTCAGAAAGATGATATCATTTATCTATTTTAAAGTAACTTAGCTTCGTGCTTAAGTTACTTTTTCTTTGTCTGCAATTATCAAATAATATGGCTTTATAATATATTTGTTTAAATATAAATGAGCTATAAATGAGTTTTTGTTAGTAACTAAATAATAAAAAGATGGCAAATAGTATTGCAAAAAGGAAAACATCTGATATAATTAACTAGTTAACTAAAACGAAAAAAACATTTATGGAGGACTCATGAAAGGTCAAAAAATTATTGCTCTAGCTGGTCTTGTCCTGTCATGCCATTTTGCTCTTACGGCATGTCATACTCAAGAACACAAAAATTCTCATCATATTAAAACAAAGCAGGTTGCTAAGAAAAAAGCTAATAAAAAGAAAGTCTCTGTTAAGGAAAGTCATAAAAAACGCAAGGGTGTTGCAGGGGTTGACTTTCCAACTGATGATGGCTTTTTACTGACTAAAGATTCGAAGATTTTATCTCATACAGATTCTGGAATCGTTGTAGCACATGGAAATCATTCTCATTTTATTTTTTACTCTGATTTAAAAGGTTCAAAATTTAGCTATTTAATCCCTAATGCTAATACAAAAACTAATAAAAATCAAGCGGTAAGAAACTTTAAAGCAGGGGCGGTAGCTGTTAATACATTAAATGATGGCTATGTTTTTAATCCCGCAGATATTGTTTCAGAAGATGCTAATGGCTACGTGGTCAGACATGGTGATCATTTCCACTATATTCCAAAAGCAAGTTTATCTCAGCAAAAGCAAGTACAAGCAAGTAGAGCTGTTTCACGTTTAGGAAATCAAAGTAATAGCCATTACAGGGTTAATAGTTCTAAAATTGCAGGGCTTCACTACCCAACAAGTAATGGTTTCTTATTTAATGGACGAGGAATAAAAGGCACTACCCCAACAGGTATTTTAGTAGAACATCATAATCATCTGCATTTTATTAGTTTTGCTGATTTAAGAAAAGGGGGGTGGGGATCAATTGCTGACCGTTACCAACCACAAAAGAAAGCTGATTCTAAAAAACAGTCACCATCAAGTAAAAAGCCAAGAACTGAAAATACTTTACCTAAGGACATCAAAGATAAGCTAGCTTACCTTGCTCGTGAATTACATTTAGATATTTCACGTATCAGAGTCCTTAAAACACTAAATGGTGAAATTGGATTTGAATACCCACATGATGATCATACACATGTTATTATGGCCAAAGATATTGATCTAAGTAAGCCAATTCCAAATCCACATCATGATGATGAAGATCATCACAAAGGTCATCACCATGATGAGTCCGACCATAAGCATGAAGAACACGAGCACACTAAGTCAAATAAATTATCTGATGAAGATCAAAAGAAATTAATTTATTTAGCAGAGAAGCTTGGTTTAAATCCTAATCAAATTGAAGTATTAACGTCAGAGGATGGAAGTATCATCTTTAAGTATCCACATGATGACCACTCACACACCATAGCAAGTAAGGATATTGAAATTGGGAAGCCTATCCCAGATGGACACCACGATCACTCTCATGCAAAAGATAAAGTTGGTATGGCAACTCTAAAACAAATTGGTTTTGATGATGAGATTATTCAGGATATTCTGCATGCAGATGCTCCAACACCATTCCCATCAAATGAAACTAATCCTGAAAAAATGCGTCAGTGGCTTGCAACTGTTACTAAGATTAACATTGGACAAAGAACCAATCCATTCCAGCGTTTTGGTCTATCATTGATGCCTAATATTGAAGTTCTAGGAATTGGGTTTACTCCGATTAATGATATGACGCCAGTTTTGCAATTCAAAAAACTTAAACAGCTTTGGATGACAAATACTGGTATTACAGATTATTCTTTCCTTGATAAGATGCCACTATTAGAAGGATTGGATATTTCACAAAACGGTATTAAGGATTTATCTTTCCTTACAAAATATAAACAATTAAGTCTTATTGCTGCAGCTAATAATGGCATTACTTCGCTAAAACCATTGGCTGAATTACCAAACCTTCAATTCTTAGTTTTGAGTCATAACAATATCTCTGACTTGACACCGTTATCAAACTTGACAAAACTCCAAGAATTGCACCTTGATCATAATAATGTGAAGAATTTAAGTGCACTTTCTGGTAAAAAAGATTTGAAAGTTCTAGATTTATCAAACAATAAATCCGCAGACTTATCGACTCTAAAAACAACTAGTCTTGAGACGCTTCTTTTAAATGAGACGAATACAAGCAATCTAAGTTTCTTAAAGCAAAATCCTAAGGTATCTAATTTAACAATTAATAATGCGAAATTAGCATCATTAGATGGTATTGAAGAGAGCGATGAAATTGTTAAAGTAGAAGCTGAAGGGAACCAAATTAAGTCACTAGTATTGAAAAATAAACAAGGTTCGTTAAAATTCTTGAATGTGACTAATAATCAGTTAACATCACTTGAAGGTGTTAATAATTATACTTCACTTGAGACCTTAAGTGTTTCTAAAAATAAACTTGAATCTTTAGATATTAAAACACCTAACAAAACAGTTACAAATCTTGATTTTAGCCATAACAATGTTCCAACATCACAATTGAAATTGAATGAAAAAAATATTCCTGAAGCAGTAGCTAAGAATTTTCCAGCAGTTGTAGAAGGTTCAATGGTTGGAAATGGTAGTCTTGCTGAAAAAGCAGCTATGGCTTCTAAAGAGGACAAACAAGTTTCAGATAATACTAATCACCAAAAAAACACTGAAAAATCTGCTCAAGCGAATGCTGATAGTAAAAAAGAAAACCCTAAAACACATGATGAACATCATGACCATGAAGAAACAGATCATGCACATGTAGGTCATCATCACCATTAATCTTTTACAGAGCTAATATATAAAATCCTTCAAGAATTTCTTGGAGGATTTTGCATTTATATGCTAAATCATTTATTTTTTTAGAAAATTAGCTATAATATGACTATGGTTAAAAGAGAAGATGTGATTTTAAATGCAACTGAAAATATGGTTCACCATAAATTAAAAAATGATCCAAGTGGCCATGACTGGTTTCATATTGTTAGAGTAAGAAATCTTGCGGTAGAATTAGCACACAAAGAAGGGGCTAATACCTTTATTTGTCAAATGGCTGCACTTTTGCATGATATTATTGATGACAAAATCTGCCAAGATAGTAAGCAAGCGTCGTATGAATTGACTCAATGGTTATATAGTCAAGATCTTGCCATAGCAGAAGTAGAACATATCCTTGATATTCTTGAAAATATTTCATTCAAAGCAGGAACTGGATTGACTATGAAAACATTGGAAGGTCAAATTGTTCAAGATGCAGATCGCCTAGATGCTATGGGGGCTATTGGTATTGCAAGAACGATGGCTTATTCAGGGAGTAAAGGACGTTTAATTCATGACCCTAACTTAAAACCACGAGAAAACCTCACTTTAGAAGAGTATCGTAATGGTCAGGATACAGCTATCATGCATTTTTACGAAAAATTATTAAAGTTAAAAGACCTTATGAATACAAAACAAGGGAAAATGCTTGCTCAAAAACGTCATGATTTTTTAGAACTATATTTAGCCGAATTTTATGCTGAATGGAATGGTAAACGTTAGGAGTAGATATGATTCGTAGAGCGAAAGAAAAAGATTTGCCTGATATTGCAGAGCTATTGAAACAAATTTTAATGTTACATCATGAGGTTCGCCCAGATATTTTTCATACAAGAGGAAGTAAGTTTTCTAAAGAACAATTGAAAGAAATGCTGATAGACGAATCAAAGCCTATCTTTGTTTATGAATCAGACGAGGGTAAAGTTGTTGCCCACTTGTTTCTTCAATTACAAGAAAAACGTGACTTACCTCGAAAGTCATTTAAAACTCTCTATATAGATGATTTGTGCATTGATGAGGAAGTAAGAGGTCAGCAAATTGGACAAAAGTTGATGGATTTTGCAAGACAATATGCTAAGAAACATGGGTGTTATAATATAACTTTAAATGTTTGGAATGATAATCAGAGAGCGGTCTCTTTTTATGAAAAATTAGGTTTTAAACCTCAACAAACTCAAATGGAGGAGATACTATAATGAAAGAAACACAAGAAGAATTACGTCAGCGTATTGGACATACAGCTTATCAAGTAACCCAAAATTCAGCTACGGAACATGCTTTTACTGGGAAGTATGATGATTTTTTTGAAGAGGGGATATATGTAGATATCGTCAGTGGAGAGGTTTTATTCTCTTCTTTAGATAAATTTCAATCTGGTTGTGGTTGGCCAGCATTTTCAAAACCAATTGAGAATCGAATGGTGACAAATCATCAAGATCACTCTCATGGAATGCATCGTATTGAGGTTAGGAGTCGTCAAGTTGACTCTCATTTAGGGCATGTATTTAATGATGGACCGGTTGATGCAGGTGGTTTACGCTATTGTATCAATTCAGCTGCCTTAGATTTTATTCCTTATGACCAGATGGCAAAGAGAGGCTATGGGGACTACCTATCACTTTTTGATTAATAAGAGACGACTTAAGGGTATATCTTAAGTCGTTTTTTATGTATGGTAAAAAGAATTGGTGGCAGGTGTATTCTTCATCAGTTTATTTTCTGAAAAAAGAGTATAATATAGGTATCAAAAATGAAAACGTTTTAGAGAAGGAGACTAGAATATGGCTTCTACAAATAATGTTTCAGATACAAACACACGTTTTGCTAAAGAGGAGTTAGAAGAGGTTTTCGAAGAATTAGGGACAACTCAAGGTGGTTTATCAGATGAAGAGGTTGCTGTACGTCAGAAAAAATATGGTTTAAACCTGTTATCTGAAGTAAAGCAAGAATCGATTATTTTATTGTTTCTGAAAAATTTTACTAGTCTTATGGCAATACTATTATGGGTTGGAGGATTTGTGGCTATTGTTTCTAATAGCTTAGAGCTAGGTCTTGCCATTTGGATGGTTAATGTGATTAATGGTATTTTTAGTTTCATTCAGGAATACCGTGCAAGCCAAGCAACACAAGCTCTCGAGAAAATGTTACCATCTTATTCACGTGTTCTTAGAAAAGGCTCAGAAGAAAAGATATTATCAGAGCAACTAGTCCCAGGCGATATTGTTCTTATTGAAGAAGGAGACCGTATTTCAGCAGATGGTCGCTTGATTAAAACAACAGATTTGCAAGTAAACCAATCAGCCTTGACAGGGGAATCAAATCCTATTTATAAAGATAGCAATGTTGAAAACGACCAGTCTAAAACATTGATTGAATGTGATAATATGGTTTTCGCAGGAACGACGGTCTCCAGTGGTAGCGCAACAATGGTTGTTACGGCAATTGGAATGCAAACTCAATTTGGTCAAATCGCTGATTTAACACAAGGGATGAAATCAGAAAAAAGCCCTCTTCAAAGAGAACTTGATCGGTTGACCAAACAGATTTCTATCATTTCAATTACGGTAGGAATTATCTTTTTCTTAGCAGCGACTTTTTTTGTTAAGGAGCCAGTGTCAAAATCATTTATCTTTGCCTTGGGGATGATCGTTGCATTTATCCCAGAAGGTTTACTACCTACCGTTACACTTTCTCTAGCTATGGCAGTCCAACGAATGGCTAAAGAACACGCACTTGTCAAAAAACTTTCTTCAGTTGAGACTCTTGGAGCAACCTCAGTTATCTGTTCTGATAAGACTGGTACATTAACGCAAAATGAAATGACCGTCAATCATTTGTGGCAAAATGGAAAGAGTTACCAAGTGACAGGACTGGGTTATGCTCCAGAAGGACAGATTCTTTTTGAAGGTGACAATATTTGCTTTGGTAATAGTGATAGAGGAGACTTAGAAAAACTTATTCGTTTTGCTCATCTCTGTAGCAACGCTCAAGTATTACCACCAAATGATGATCGTTCAACTTATACTGTACTTGGAGATCCGACAGAAGCTTGTTTGAATGTTTTATTGGAAAAATCAGGGATAAACATACAAGAAAATCGTAAGTTTGCACCACGTTTGAAAGAATTACCTTTTGATTCGGTTAGAAAACGCATGACAACTATTCATAGCTTAGGAGGCGATGAAAAGGATAAAAAAATTTCAATTACAAAAGGTGCGCCGAAAGAAATACTTGATTTATCAGATTATGTCTTATCTGATGGCAAAGTTATCCCCTTAAACAAGGAAGAACGTAATAAAATACAGTTGGCTAACGATACATTTGCTAAAGATGGACTTCGCGTCTTAGCTGTTTCATACTGCGATATTGAAGGCTTTTCAAAAGAACAATGGACGCAAGAAAATTTGGAACAACACATGGTGTTTATAGGGTTGATAGCAATGAGTGATCCACCTCGTGAAGGCGTTCGCGAAGCTATTGATAAATGTCATGCAGCAAGCATTCGTATTATTATGGTGACTGGAGATTACGGATTAACGGCACTAAGTATCGCTAAAAATATTGGTATTATTCGTAACGATGATGCTAAAGTAATTTCAGGTTTAGAGTTATCAGAAATGACGGATAGCCAATTGAAAAAAGAATTGTCAGGTGAAGTCGTTTTTGCTCGTGTAGCACCAGAACAAAAATATCGAGTAGTAACGATATTACAGGAGATGGGTGAAGTAGTAGCAGTTACAGGAGACGGGGTCAATGATGCGCCTGCGCTAAAAAAATCCGATATTGGTGTAGCCATGGGTGTTACCGGTACTGATGTTGCTAAAGAATCAGCTGATATGATTCTGACAGATGATCATTTTGCTTCTATTGTACATGCTGTGGAAGAAGGACGGGCTGTTTATCAAAACATTAAGAAATTCTTGACGTATATTTTTAATAGTAATACTCCTGAGGCTGTTCCGTCGGCATTCTTCCTTTTTTCTAAAGGTTTTATTCCTTTACCATTGACTGTAATGCAAATACTTGCTGTTGATTTGGGAACCGATATGCTTCCCGCTTTAGGTCTGGGCGTGGAACCACCAGAAACAGACGTTATGAATCGTCCTCCAAGACGGCTAACAGATCGCTTATTGGACAAAGGGCTACTTATAAAATCTTTCCTTTGGTACGGCACTATTGAATCCGTATTAGCTATGGGTGGTTTTTTCTGGGCTCATTACTTACGTTATGGTAATTTTACTTTTTTCGTCGCAAACGGCATACCGTACAGAGAAGCGACAACTATGACACTTGGAGCTATTATCTTTAGCCAGATAGGTATGGTTATGAATAGCAGAACGAGCTATCAATCTATTAAAGCACTATCTATTTTTGGTAATAAATTAATTAATTTTGGTATAATAATGGAGATTTTAGCATTTTTAGTCTTAGTATACGTGCCACTATTCCATAACTTATTCAACACAGCAAGCCTAGGTTTATCACATTGGCTCTATTTAATAAGCTGCCCATTTATCATGATAGGTTTAGATGAAGTTCGGAAATTATTCAGCAGTAGAAAGAATAAACGGTGATGTCAAATATAATAACTTATTTAAAAAATAATTCAAACTTAACTTTTGATGAATTAGCATTAAACGATGTTGACATTCTTTGTTTAAATGAATTTGGCTATATTTCTTTTGAAAAACTTATAAACACTACAGAAATGAAGTCAGTTTTAGTCTGTGAGTTATATCATGAGTACCTTCAAACTATGGCTAAATCATATAGCTTTATGTTCACATCACAACGACATGATTTATGTCAGTTAATGATGACCTCGAAACGTTTTAAAAACTTAACTTTATCTTATTATCGAGCTGAGATTAGTTTAGAATTTGAAAAACAATTTGCAGCTATGGTTTTTACTATTCCTAACATTAATTATCATCAGGTTGTATTTCGTGGTACTGATGCCAACCTTATTGGTTGGAAAGAAGATTTTAAATTGACTTATATGAGAGAAATATCGGCTCATCGTTCAGCGATTAAATACTTAAATACAATACTGCCTTATTTTGATAAAGTAGTTCTCTCAGGTCATTCTAAGGGGGGTAATTTAGCCTTGTACGCTGCAATGTTTACAAAGCCAGATTTAAAAGCAAAAATTGATTTGATTTGGCTTATTGACTCCCCAGGACTACAAAAAACTTTGTTACCTACTACAGAGTATAAAACTACTAAACAAAAGTGCATTCGCTTACTACCAGAAGAATCTATTGTTGGTATGATGCTTTATAGTGATATAGAGCCGCTAATTATTAGTAGCAATGCGCGTGGAATTCTGCAACACGATGTTACAACTTGGGAAATTCAAGAACCAGCTATTTTAAAGACTGGAACAGGACTATCGCTAAAAAGTATTTGTTTTGAAAAGACATTTCAACAGTGGATGGCTGAATTAAAAAGTCAAGAAAGAAAATTATTTTTTGATTTATTATTTGATAGCTTCCTATCAAGTGGCGTATCTAGTTTGGATGACTTCAACTTGGCTTCCAGAGCAAAAATGATGAAAGCTTTTCATAGCTTTAGAGAACTAGATGATGATAAAAAAAGGTTATTTAACAAATCTTTAAAATTATTAGTAACCATATTTTGGGGAGCTTATCATGATAATAGCAGAGAGACTAAGTAGCTTTCCTAGAATTGCATTAGTCTAAACATGGTGCTAAATAAACTAGCAAAATAGCACACTAAAAATACTACTCATATTATGCTGAGTAGTATTTTTAGTGTGCTATTTGATGAAGTTATTCTAGAGTTTATGATTTTTGTTTTCGGAAATACTTTTTAGAGTATTGAAGAATTCCTTCTTATCTGAAAATTCGCTAATATGTTCCTTAATAGCTTCATCTGACCAATTCCACCACTGAGATGCATTTAATAATGTTATTTCTTCCTCTGAAAAGCGATATTTGATAATTTTAGCAGGTGTTCCAGCGACAACAGCATAGTCAGGAATGTCTTTGGTAATAACTGAACCTGCTCCAATAATTGCTCCATTACCTATTGTAACAGATGGAAGTATAGTGACATTAGTTCCTATCCAGACATCGTTGCCAATAATAACTTTTCCATTTTTCTTTTCATCTATTAAGTCCGCCCTATCCTCATTTATAAATCCCCTTGACTTATAGTAAATAAAAGGGTTAGTGGTAATGTGATCGGTTGGATGATTCAGACCAGTAATAGTAACGTTCTGGGCTATTGAGCAAAATGCTCCAATTTCTTTTAAGTTAACGCCTTCGTAAAAGAATTGTTGATATCCATATGTGTACTTTCCTACCGAGAATCCATATTTAGGGTAACTGGCACCAGTACTCATATCTGTCCTCATAGGATCATTTTTAAGCTCTAAACGTTTCTCTAAATGTTTTTTTAAAATACTAGCCATAACTAGCCTCCAATCGTAGACTAAATAGATTATAACATTTTTTCCTCTAAAAACCTTACCTTTTTTAATAAATTCTATAAATTAGAATGATAAAGAACTTATTCTCGGATATTGACAAAGAGTGAGCTAATGAGGTGGCCTAATTCAATGTTAGAGTCTGTTCCCAGTATTTTTTTCCTAAGATAGAGGCAATGTATGAACAAAGAAACATACTTAAAACCTTGTAATAACAAGGTTTTAAGTATGTATAGTAAGTTATGGTAAAATGATATGGAGCCGGTGGGAGTCGAACCCACGTCCAAACATCTGCTAATATATTTGTCTACAACTATAGGTTATGTATTGATTTAACTAGGTGATGACACATAACTCAAGCCCTCACATAGCGAGTCTATAAATCTCTTTTTAACTAACTAGACAGTAGCCAAACGTAGTTTGCTGATAAATAAGACCTTCTAGCAAAACGCAAACAATCTTGTGAAGATCACGCAGGCTGTTTTTTAGGCAGCTAATGCGTAAGAATTTGTATTTTTTGCAGTTATATTTAACTGGCATTTTACATCTGCCGATGAGTCGCGAAATATACCTCATAATGCCTGTCGAATCCGTAACGACCCCAAAAGTAGAATAAAGCATAAAAACTTACCAATATAGTATAACAAATACTATTTAAAATAGCAAAAATTTAACAGTTGTGTTATGATTAAAGCATGAATATGAAATTATCAAAACGTTACCGCTTTTGGCAGAAGGTTATTAAGGCTTTGGGTGTCTTAGCGTTAATAGCGACTCTTGTCTTAGTTGTTTATTTGTACAAACTTGGTATTTTGAATGATAGCAATGAATTAAAAGACCTAGTACACAAGTATGAATTTTGGGGTCCAATGATTTTTATTGTGGCTCAAATTGTACAGATTGTTTTTCCAGTAATTCCTGGAGGTGTTACAACAGTAGCAGGTTTCTTAATTTTTGGTCCTACCTTAGGCTTTATTTATAACTATATTGGGATTATCATCGGAAGTGTCATCCTTTTTTGGTTAGTCAAATTTTATGGACGAAAATTCGTTTTGCTATTTATGGATCAGAAGACATTTGATAAATATGAGTCTAAGCTAGAAACATCCGGATATGAAAAGTTTTTTATCTTTTGTATGGCATCTCCCATTTCACCAGCGGACATCATGGTGATGATTACCGGTCTATCTAATATGTCTATTAAGCGCTTTGTGACAATCATTATGATAACGAAACCTATTTCTATCATCGGTTATAGCTATTTGTGGATTTATGGCGGTGATATTTTGAAAAATTTTTTGAATTAAAAATAAAAAAAGGTTGGAGATATATCTCCAATCTTTTTATTGTATATTAAGTTTGTACTTAATAATAGAGTGTGTCAACATATAGAATATAGCAATTTCAACAATGCTAACAAGTATATTGTAGAGCAATACAGGTTGAGAGAATGTTGCATTTGCATGAGAGTTGAATAAATCAATATGAAAAATACTATCTATTATTAATGTTAAGAAAGTAATTAAGAGTGATATTCCAAAATAAGAAACAATTCCCATCAATACACGTTTGTTTGTAAATAATTGCCCTACAGCGATAGAGAGATAAATCAGTAATGTCCCTGCAACGTACGATAGAAAGAAATAGGCGATAAAAAGTGGAGCGTTCGAAGATGAAATAATTTTATAGATTTCTGGAAAAGCGACAACGAACTGACCAATACCTACTAAAGGTAATATGACCAATATGATTCCAATAATGACAATAAAAATATTAAAAATACTCCAAAGAAGAGAAGCTAGTAGCTTTGAACAAATAATCTGATTCGTAGTTACTGGGAGCGTTAAGGTTAGATATCCTTGACGGCCGAAGATATTGCTATAAAAACGTTTGATAATAATAGCAAGGGTGGATAACAGAGATCCTGAAATAACCATCGCTAACAATAAAACGAGTATTATAGTGAATATTTGGGCGCTAGTACTATTAGTATCAGTAGAAAAATTGCCGCCAAGTGCCTTTAATACCAGTCCTAAAATAATAGATACTAATAAAACCGCAGCGTTGAGTGTTAGATACCACTTACCAACTGATTTTAATTCATATTTTAATAATTTTCCAAACATATCAATCTCCTTTATTTCTTGAATCTTTCACGAAAGAGAGCATCAATCGAACAGTTGTGCTCTTCTCTTAAGTCATCAGCATTGCCTTGTAGGTCAATTTCTCCTTCTTTAAGGAAGATAACTTCATCAAGGATAGGTTCAATGTCAGAAATTAAGTGAGTCGAAATTAAAACAGAAGCATCATTAGAGTAGTTGCTAATGATTGTTTTTAAAATGTAGTCACGCGCTGCAGGGTCTACACCACCAATAGGTTCATCAAGGATGTAGAGCCTAGCTTTACGACTCATAACAAGTATTAATTGAACTTTTTCCTTGTTCCCTTTTGATAGGTTTTTTAGACGTTCCCTAGGATTTAGGTTAAGATCCTCAAATAGTTGATATGCTACCTTTGAATCAAAATCGTTATAGAAATCTTCAAATAATGTAACGACGTCTTTGATTTTCATATTTTCTTGTAAATATGAAGTATCAGGGAGATATGAAATAATTTTTTTGGTTTCAACAGACGGTCTGTAACCATCAATAACGATATCTCCCTTATCTGGCTGAAGTAATCCATTTATCATTTTGATGATTGTTGTTTTTCCGCTACCATTTGGACCTAATAAACCTATAATCTTTCCTGTTGGAATACTTACAGTCACATCATTAACAGCAGTATGTTTGTGATATTTCTTTGTAACATGATGAAGTTGTAATAACTGTGTCATTTAATTAATCTCCTTTATAAAATGATCGAGAGCAACCGTAATTTCATCTAATTTATATCCTATTTTTTTCATGTTGTTGACAAAAGTTGCTAACTCTGCTTTTGCAACTTGTTGACGAATTTTACCAATTAGTAAGTTGTCTTCTGTAACAAAGCGTCCGGAAGTACGTTGTGAGAATACCATTCCTTCACGTTCCAATTCAGTGAAGGCACGTTGCATGGTATTTGGGTTAACACCAGCTTCTTGAGCTAACTCTCTCACGGTAGGCAATTGGTCACCACTTTTTATTTCTTGACTAACAATTTGCATCTTTATATGTTCAGCAATTTGTGAATAAATAGGTGATTTTTCATTGAATTCCCAAGCCATAGATAACTCCTTTCATAATCTTGTACTTTTTGTACTATAAAAATAGTACAAAAAAATATTTGAAATGTCAAGGAATTATCATTGAGACTTTAATCGTTTATTGTTTCATAGTATAATAGTAAAAAATCGTAAAAAGGGGCTACTATGTTTGCACAACTTGATACAAGAACCGTTTATTCTTTTATGGATAGCTTGGTTGATTTAAAGACATATGTCTCTAAATCGAAATCATTAGGATATCAAACTATTGGTATCTTGGACCACAGTAATCTTTATGCAGCATATCATTTTATTCAAGAGGCGCAAAAGGCAAACCTAAGACCAATAGTTGGATTTAGCTTTGATATAGTGGTTGAAAATAGATCAATAGAAGTTTACTGTATTGCGATAAATACAGTTGGTTATAAGAATCTCTTGAAGTTGTCAACGGCTCAAATGTCTGAGAAGATGTCTCTAAATTTATTGACAGAACATCTTGAAGGGGTGCAATTGATTCTTCCCTATCAAGATGTTCTTGATCAGCTCAATTTACCCTTTGATTATGTTATTGGTGTTAATTTGACCTCTCCGCAGATTCCATATACCAAACCCATTATAGCCATAGATACTGTTCGATATTTTCAAAAAAATGATATTGAGACATTACAGATGCTTCATGCTATAAGAGATAATGTCCTGTTAAAAGACGCACAATATGCGAGCAAAAATCAAGAATTAAAACCTTGTCAAGAAATGACTCTAGCATTCAAGGAACGTTTTCCTGAAGCTTTAGCTAACCTAGAATCTTTGGTAGAGAATGTTGCTTATCACTTTGATTCTGACTTTAAGTTACCTATTTTTAATAGAGAAATTCCTGCTGGAGAAGAATTAAGAACCTTAACTCAAAATAACTTAAAAAGTAAAGGTTTATGGAGCGATGCTTATCAAGAGCGTCTCGAAAAAGAATTAACAATCATTCACAAAATGGGCTTTGATGACTATTTCCTTATTGTGTGGGATTTATTAAGATTTGGTCGTAGTAAGGGCTACTATATGGGAATGGGACGTGGTTCAGCAGCGGGAAGTTTAGTCTCATATGCTTTAAATATTACCGGTATCGATCCTGTCAAACATAATTTAATTTTTGAACGTTTTTTAAATGAAGAGCGTTATTCGATGCCAGATATTGATATTGATCTTCCGGATATTTATCGTGGAGAATTCTTGCGCTATGTACGTAATCGATATGGTTCAATGCATTCTGCACAGATTGTAACCTTCTCAACTTTTGGTGCGAAACAGGCTATTCGAGATGTTTTTAAACGCTTTGGTGCATCAGAGTATGAGTTAACAAACATAACTAAAAAAATTCATTTCAGAGATAATTTGACCAGTGTTTATAACCGCAACTTAGCTTTCAGACAAATAATAGATAGTAAAATTGAATACCAAAAAGCCTATGATATTGCTAAGCGTATTGAAGGAAATCCTAGACAGACTTCTATTCATGCCGCTGGGGTAGTAATGAGTGACGATTTGTTAACAGATCATATTCCTTTAAAAAACGGTGAGGATATGATGATAACGCAATATGATGCTAGTTCTGTTGAGGATAATGGTCTTCTAAAAATGGACTTTCTAGGTCTTCGAAATTTGACATTTGTTCAGAAAATGAAGGAGAAAGTCGATAAGGACTACGGTATCTCTATACAATTAGAAACTATTGATTTAGAAGATAAAGAGACTCTAAAACTATTTGCAGCTGGTCAAACAAAGGGGATTTTTCAATTTGAGCAAAGTGGAGCTATTAATTTGTTGCGACGTATTAGGCCAGAGTGTTTTGAAGATGTGGTAGCTACCACCAGCTTGAATAGGCCTGGTGCAAGTGATTATACTGAGAATTTTATAAACCGTCGTTTTGGTAAAGAAAAAATCGATTTAGTAGATCCTGTCATAGCTCCAATTTTACAACCTACCTATGGCATAATGCTCTATCAAGAACAGGTTATGCAGATTGCCCAGACCTACGCAGGTTTTACGCTAGGCAAGTCTGATTTGCTCAGACGTGCTATGTCTAAGAAAAATTCTAAGGAGATGCAAAAGATGTCTCAATCCTTCTTAGAGGGTGCAGTATCTAAGGGACATCGTCAAGAAGATGCTCGACTTATATTTGAACGCATGGCTAAATTTGCAGGTTATGGGTTTAATCGCAGCCATGCGTTTGCTTATTCGGCTTTAGCTTTTCAATTAGCCTATTTCAAAGCCCATTATTCCGATGTCTTTTATGACATCATGATAAATTATTCAAATAGTGATTATCTAATCGATGCTATTGATTTTGGTTTTGTTATTGAAAAACCTTCAATTAATACTATTTCATACAGAGACCGCATCTATAAAAAGAAAATTTATTTAGGTTTAAAAAATATTAAGGGTGTTCCTAACGATTTGGCTTATTGGATTTCTAAAAATCAACCGTTTCAGAGTATTGAAGATTTTCTAATGAGGCTGCCACAGCAGTTTCAAAAAAGTGGTTTTATTTCTCCGCTAATTGCTATTGGAGCATTTGACGAATTTGATAATAATAGACGGAAAATCACCTCTAATCTTGATTCTTTATTTACATTTGTAAATGAACTAGGTAGTTTATTTGCAGATACCTCATATCATTGGCTAGAAGTAGAAGATTTCTCTAATTCTGAGAAATATGAAATGGAACAAGATATCTTAGGAGTAGGAATCAGCCCGCACCCTTTAGTGGGGATTTCACAAAAAGCTAGCCGTCCGTTTATACCAATTAGTCAAGTTCAAGAAAATAGCGAAGCTACTATTTTAGTTCAGCTAAAGCAGGTCAAAGTTATTAGGACAAAAAGTTCTGGGCAACAAATGGCTTTCTTGACTGTTATGGATATTAATTCAAAAATGGATATTACTGTTTTTCCTGAAACTTTCAATATTGTAAGAGATGATTTACAAGAAGGGAAATATTATTACTTGCATGGAAAAATTCAGAAGCGAGATGAGCGATTACAGATGGTTTTAAACGGTGTTCAAGAAGCAACGGAGGAACGTTTTTGGATACTTCTAAAAAATCATGATAACGACAAAAAAATATCGGAAATATTGTCCAAATACAAAGGGCATATTCCTGTCTATTTGCATTATGAAACAACTAAAGAAACTATCCAAAGCAAAGTACATTTGGTTAGAAAAGATAGTGGCTTAGCCCTTGATTTATCTGAATTTGTTGTGAAAACGGTTTATCAATAAAATTGCATATAAAGTGCAGAAATTTACAAATTAATATGCTATAATTAAATCGTTAAATTAATAAAAGGAGTACCAATTAAATGAAACGTATTGCTGTTTTAACTAGTGGTGGTGACGCCCCTGGTATGAACGCTGCTATCCGTGCAGTTGTTCGTAAAGCAATTTCTGAAGGTATGGAAGTTTACGGCATCAACCAAGGTTACTATGGTATGGTGACAGGGGATATTTTCCCTTTGGATGCTAATTCTGTTGGGGATACTATCAACCGTGGAGGAACGTTTTTACGTTCAGCACGTTATCCTGAATTTGCTGAACTTGAAGGTCAGCTTAAAGGGATTGAACAGCTTAAAAAACACGGTATTGAAGGTGTAGTAGTTATCGGTGGTGATGGTTCTTATCATGGTGCTATGCGTCTAACTGAGCACGGTTTCCCAGCTGTTGGTTTGCCGGGTACAATTGATAACGATATCGTTGGCACTGACTATACTATTGGTTTTGACACAGCAGTTGCGACAGCAGTTGAGAATCTTGACCGTCTTCGTGATACATCAGCAAGTCATAACCGTACTTTTGTTGTTGAGGTTATGGGAAGAAATGCAGGAGATATCGCTCTTTGGTCAGGTATCGCTGCAGGTGCAGATCAAATTATTGTTCCTGAAGAAGAGTTCAATATTGATGAAGTTGTCTCAAATGTTAGAGCTGGCTATGCAGCTGGTAAACATCACCAAATCATCGTCCTTGCAGAAGGTGTTATGAGTGGTGATGAGTTTGCAAAAACAATGAAAGCAGCAGGAGACGATAGCGATCTTCGTGTGACGAATTTAGGACATCTGCTCCGTGGTGGTAGTCCGACGGCTCGTGATCGTGTCTTAGCATCTCGTATGGGAGCGTACGCTGTTCAATTGTTGAAAGAAGGTCGTGGTGGTTTAGCCGTTGGTGTCCACAACGAAGAAATGGTTGAAAGTCCAATTTTAGGTTTAGCAGAAGAAGGTGCTTTGTTCAGCTTGACTGATGAAGGAAAAATCGTTGTTAATAATCCGCATAAAGCGGACCTTCGCTTGGCAGCACTTAATCGTGACCTTGCCAACCAAAGTAGTAAATAAGAATTTGTCAATTTGACACTTTAAATAAAAAGGAGCTCATAAATTATTATGAATAAACGCGTAAAAATCGTTGCAACACTTGGTCCTGCGGTTGAATTCCGTGGTGGTAAGAAGTTTGGTGAGTCTGGATACTGGGGTGAAAGCCTTGACGTAGAAGCTTCAGCAGAAAAAATTGCTCAATTGATTAAAGAAGGTGCTAACGTTTTCCGTTTCAACTTCTCACATGGAGATCATGCTGAGCAAGGAGCTCGTATGGCTACTGTTCGTAAAGCAGAAGAGATTGCAGGACAAAAAGTTGGCTTCCTCCTTGATACTAAAGGACCTGAAATTCGTACAGAACTTTTTGAAGATGGTGCAGATTTCCATTCATATACAACAGGTACAAAATTACGTGTTGCTACTAAGCAAGGTATCAAATCAACTCCAGAAGTGATTGCATTGAATGTTGCTGGTGGACTTGACATCTTTGATGACGTTGAAGTTGGTAAGCAAATCCTTGTTGATGATGGTAAACTAGGTCTTACTGTGTTTGCAAAAGATAAAGACACTCGTGAATTTGAAGTAGTTGTTGAGAATGATGGCCTTATTGGTAAACAAAAAGGTGTAAACATCCCTTATACTAAAATTCCTTTCCCAGCACTTGCAGAACGCGATAATGCTGATATCCGTTTTGGACTTGAGCAAGGACTTAACTTTATTGCTATCTCATTTGTACGTACTGCTAAAGATGTTAATGAAGTTCGTGCTATTTGTGAAGAAACTGGCAATGGACACGTTAAGTTGTTTGCTAAAATTGAAAATCAACAAGGTATCGATAATATTGATGAGATTATCGAAGCAGCAGATGGTATTATGATTGCTCGTGGTGATATGGGTATCGAAGTTCCATTTGAAATGGTTCCAGTTTACCAAAAAATGATCATTACTAAAGTTAATGCAGCTGGTAAAGCAGTTATTACAGCAACAAATATGCTTGAAACAATGACTGATAAACCACGTGCGACTCGTTCAGAAGTATCTGATGTCTTCAATGCTGTTATTGATGGTACTGATGCTACAA
This sequence comes from Streptococcus sp. FDAARGOS_520, assembly GCF_003812685.1. Taxonomy (NCBI): domain Bacteria; kingdom Bacillati; phylum Bacillota; class Bacilli; order Lactobacillales; family Streptococcaceae; genus Streptococcus; species Streptococcus sp. FDAARGOS_520. Next base: position 1,912,161 of record NZ_CP033810.1, read on the forward strand.
TGCTTTCAGGTGAGTCAGCTAATGGTAAATACCCAGTTGAGTCAGTTCGTACAATGGCTACTATTGATAAAAATGCTCAAACATTACTCAATGAGTATGGTCGCTTAGACTCATCTGCATTCCCACGTAATAACAAAACTGATGTTATTGCATCTGCGGTTAAAGATGCAACACACTCAATGGATATCAAACTTGTTGTAACAATTACTGAAACAGGTAATACAGCTCGTGCCATTTCTAAATTCCGTCCAGATGCAGACATTTTGGCTGTTACATTTGATGAAAAAGTACAACGTTCATTGATGATTAACTGGGGTGTTATCCCTGTCCTTGCAGACAAACCAGCATCTACAGATGATATGTTTGAGGTTGCAGAACGTGTAGCACTTGAAGCAGGATTTGTTGAATCAGGCGATAATATCGTTATCGTTGCAGGTGTTCCTGTAGGTACAGGTGGAACTAACACAATGCGTGTTCGTACTGTTAAATAATTTTTGAATTCAAACCTATTATTTAAGAATACCTTAAATAATGGGTTTTTTATATGTTTTGCTTTTTATTATTCGATTATTGTGACTAGAATAGGATATGATATTAATAATTACCCTCCTTTTTTTATCTATGAAAACATGATATAATGGAAAAAAGATTAGGAGTAGTTATGGTTAAACGCGATTTTATTAGAAATATTATTTTAGCATTGATTGCTGTATTGATTTTGATTCTCTTGAGATATTTTGTTTTTGCAACCTTTAAAGTACATAAGGATGCTACAAATTCTTATTTTAGCAACGGAGATGTTGTTGTTGTTAATCGTAATAGGACGCCTAAGTACAAAGACTTTATTGTCTATAAGGTTGGAAAGATTTTCTATATTAGTCGTGTTATTGGTGAGCCAAATCAAAAAGTGAGAGTAATGGATGATATTTTATATTTGAATGATGTTTTCAAGGATGAGCCTTACATTGAAAAAATGAAAAATGCTTATTCTGAAAAGAAAGACGGTCAAATGCCCTTTACTTCCGACTTCTCAGTTGAAACATTAACACGAAATAAAGAAAGCAGAGTTCCTAAGGGTTCTTATCTTGTGTTAAATGATAATCGACAAAATAAAAATGATAGTCGAAAATTTGGATTAATCAAAGAGAAAGATATTCGTGGTGTTATTACCTTTAAAGTATACCCTCTAAGTGAATTTGGTTTTACAGCTTCAGAGTAGTAAAAGAATGGTATTATTTGATACCATTCTTTTTATGTAATAAAATGGCTAAGAAATATATTTTTTTAAGATAGATAGAATTTTTGATAGCGTTTATCTCGTTATCACAGAAAATCAAAAAGACTATACCAATTTTTTTTATTGACAAACAAAAACATTAATTATATACTGTTTTTGTTACTTTTTAACGGTATATATTAATATATACCAATTCAAAAAGAAAGTTTAGATAGAAAGTATAAGAGAAAGCTCTTATTGGTAATAATAATATGTGTGGTATCGTAGGTGTAGTTGGAAATACAAATGCAACGGATATTTTAATTCAAGGCTTAGAAAAGCTAGAGTACCGAGGATATGACTCAGCAGGTATTTTTGTAGTAGGTGATAACAAAAGTCAACTTGTGAAGTCAGTCGGTCGAATCGCGGAGATTCAGGCAAAAGTAGGAGATTCTGTTAGTGGTACGACAGGTATCGGTCATACACGTTGGGCAACCCATGGTAAACCTACTGAAGGAAATGCACATCCTCACACTTCAGGATCTGGTCGTTTTGTATTGGTACACAATGGTGTTATTGAAAATTACCTTCAAATTAAAGAAACTTACTTAACAAAACATAACCTCAAGGGTGAAACTGATACAGAAATAGCTATTCATTTAGTTGAACACTTTGTTGAAGAAGATAACTTATCAGTGCTTGAAGCCTTTAAAAAAGCCTTACATATTATAGAAGGATCATACGCATTTGCTCTTATTGATTCTCAAGATGCTGATACGATTTACGTAGCTAAAAATAAATCACCTCTTCTAATAGGTTTGGGAAATGGTTATAATATGGTGTGTTCAGATGCCATGGCTATGATACGTGAGACAAGTGAATATATGGAAATCCACGATAAAGAACTCGTTATTGTTAAAAAAGATAGCGTTGAAGTTCAAGATTATGATGGTAATGTCATTGAACGTGGTAGCTACACAGCAGAGCTTGACTTATCAGATATTGGTAAGGGGACTTATCCATTCTACATGCTTAAAGAAATTGATGAGCAACCAACTGTGATGCGTAAGTTGATTTCAACTTATGCGAACGAATCTGGAGATATGAATGTGGATTCTGATATTATAAAATCAGTCCAAGAAGCAGATCGTCTTTACATATTGGCTGCAGGAACGTCATATCATGCTGGTTTTGCTGCTAAGACCATGATCGAAAAATTAACTGATACACCTGTTGAACTTGGAGTTTCTTCAGAATGGGGTTACAACATGCCACTTTTGAGTAAGAAGCCAATGTTTATTTTACTTAGTCAATCGGGAGAAACAGCAGATAGTAGACAAGTTTTAGTTAAAGCAAACGAAATGGGAATCCCTAGTTTAACTATAACAAATGTGCCTGGCTCAACACTTTCTCGTGAAGCAACCTATACGATGCTCATTCATGCAGGACCTGAAATCGCTGTTGCTTCTACAAAAGCATATACTGCTCAAGTTGCAACGTTAGCTTTCTTAGCAAAAGCGGTAGGAGAAGCAAATGGTAAGGCAGAAGCAAAAGATTTTGATTTGGTTCATGAATTGTCAATTGTAGCACAATCAATTGAAGCGACCTTATCAGAAAAAGATGTTATCTCTGAGAAGGTAGAGCAGTTGTTAATCTCGACACGTAATGCCTTCTACATTGGTCGTGGTAACGACTATTATGTTACAATGGAGGCTGCACTGAAGCTAAAAGAGATTTCTTATATTCAGACAGAAGGTTTTGCTGCAGGTGAATTAAAACATGGTACAATTTCGTTGATTGAAGACAATACTCCTGTTATTGCTTTAATATCTGCTGATTCAACTATTGCAGCGCATACTCGTGGAAATATCCAAGAAGTTGTTTCTCGCGGAGCAAATGCTTTGATTATTGTAGAAGAAGGGTTGGAACGTGAAGGTGATGATATTATTGTTAATAAAGTTCACCCATTCTTATCAGCCATTTCAATGGTTATTCCGACTCAATTAATTGCTTACTATGCTTCATTACAACGTGGCTTAGATGTTGATAAACCACGTAATTTGGCAAAAGCTGTAACTGTTGAATAGACTCGTTACACTAAAATACGCTAATATTAACTACAAAATATTAAAAATTGTAAAAAAGCCTATTTTTGAAGGAAAATAGGCTTTTTCCTATTGTCAAGAAGCCTATAATCAGTTAGAATGTTACTTGCTGACTATTTTATTAATTAATTTAAGGAGAGAAAAATGTCATTACCAAATTGCCCTAAGTGTAACTCTGAATATGTCTATGAAGACGGTATTTTACTGGTTTGTCCAGAATGTGCTTACGAGTGGAATCCAGAAGAAATCGAAGAAGAAGTAGGTTTAATTGTATTGGATAGCAATGGAACGCGCTTATCAGATGGAGATACTGTGACAGTTATTAAGGATTTAAAAGTAAAAGGAGCGCCTAAGGATATTAAGCAAGGCACTCGTGTTAAAAATATTCGTTTAGTTGATGGCGATCATAATATCGATTGTAAAATTGATGGTTTTGGAGCTATGAAACTAAAATCTGAGTTTGTAAAAAAATAGCTTTCAGGCAATTGGCAACGGTCAATTGCTTTTTGAATATGACTTGATTTCATGCATTTTTATTAAAAAAGCTCTATGACATTGGTTTGAATTTTGATATAATGAGAACATCTATTTTTTATTTAGGGGGGACCATGTCTTATATTTTAGAAATCTTACCTAGCTTATTAGTAGGTGCGCAAGTGACATTGCAAGTTTTCTTTATTGTTATTTGTTTATCAATTCCACTTGGTATTGTTGTAGCCTTCCTAATGAAAGTTCATTTTAAGCCGCTTCAATGGCTACTGACAACTTATATTTGGATTATGCGAGGCACGCCTCTGTTATTACAGCTTATCTTTTTTTATTACTTTTTACCAAGTGTAGGGATTTCTTTTGATCGTATGCCAGCTGCGATTATTGCTTTTACGATGAATTATGCAGCTTATTTTGCAGAGATTTTTCGAGGAGGTATTGAGTCTATTCCTAAAGGGCAATATGAAGCTGCAAAGGTATTAAAGTTTTCTAAGTTTCAAACGGTTTGGTACATAGTATTACCTCAAGTCTTCAAAATAGTCTTACCGAGTGTTTTCAATGAAACGATTACTTTAGTGAAAGATTCCTCATTGGTTTACATACTTGGTGTGGGCGACTTACTTCTAGAAAGTAAGACAGCCGCAAATAGGGATGCAACACTTGCACCAATGTTTATAGCAGGTGGTATTTACCTATTATTAATTGGTCTTTTAACTATTTTATCTAAACAAGTTGAAAAGCGTTTTAACTACTATAAATAAGGAGGGACGATGTTAGAATTAAAAAATATTTCTAAATGCTATGGGCAAAAAGAAATCTTTAAAGATTTCAATCTGACTGTAGAAGAAGGTAAAATTCTCTCTTTAGTAGGACCTTCTGGAGGTGGAAAAACAACACTATTACGTATGTTAGCTGGATTGGAAAAGATTGATTCAGGGACTATTGTTCACGATGGTAAAGAAGTATCTGTTGATCATTTGGAAACACTAAATCTTTTAGGATTCGTCTTCCAAGACTTTCAATTATTCCCACATTTAACAGTATTAGATAATTTGATCCTCTCTCCTGTTAAAACGATGGGATTATCAAAAGAACTTGCTAAAGAAAAAGCCTTAGTATTACTTGAACGCTTGGGACTTAAAGACCATGCTTTAGTCTATCCATTTTCATTATCTGGGGGGCAAAAGCAACGTGTCGCACTAGCTCGTGCGATGATGATTGATCCACAGATTATTGGTTATGATGAGCCAACTAGCGCTCTTGATCCAGAGTTGCGTCAAGAAGTAGAAAAACTAATTTTACAAAATAGAGAAACAGGTATGACACAAATTGTAGTAACACATGATCTTCAATTTGCTGAAAGTATATCTGATACGATTCTCAAAATTAATCCTAAGTAGACTTGGGGGTAGATTGTTGACTCACAAAAATATATTATTAACCATTATATTTGGATTATTTATGATTATATTATCAGCATGTGGTATGTCTAATAAGGAAATGGCTGGTATTGATAATTGGGAACATTATCAAAAGGAAAAGAAAATTACTATTGGATTTGATAATACTTTTGTTCCTATGGGATTTGAAAGTCGTTCTGGTGACTATACCGGCTTTGATATTGATTTAGCTAATGCTGTTTTTAAAGAATACGGTATTTCAGTGAAATGGCAGCCTATTAACTGGGATATGAAAGAAACTGAACTTAATAATGGTAATATAGACCTTATTTGGAATGGTTATTCAAAAACGGCAGAACGTGCTAAAAAAGTCGCTTTTACAAACCCATATATGAATAATCATCAAGTAATTGTTACTAAAACTTCATCACATATTAATAGTATTAAGGATATGAAGGGGAAAAAACTAGGAGCCCAGTCGGGTTCATCTGGTTTTGATGCTTTTAACGCTAAACCTGATATTTTAAAAAAGTTTGTAAAAGGAAAAGAAGCAGTTCAATACGATACTTTCACTCAGGCTTTGATTGATTTAAAAAATAACCGTATTGATGGTCTTTTGATTGATGAAGTTTATGCTAACTATTATTTAAAGCAAGAAGGAAATATAAAAGCTTATTATTTTGTTAAAACTGCTTATCAAGGAGAAAATTTTGTAGTAGGAGCTCGTAAAGTTGATCGTAGACTAATTGAAAAGATTAACAAAGCTTTCAAACAGCTTCATAATAAGGGGAGATTTCAAAAAATCTCTTACAAATGGTTTGGTGAAGATGTTTATAGTAAAGAATAAAAGACTAGGAATTTCTCCTAGTCTTTTATTCTACGAAAAAATTAAATAAAAAACATCGATATATCCGATGTTTTTTATTTAATTAACCAAGTTTAGTTGCAAGACGTGCTTTATCGCGGCTTGCTTTGTTTGTGTGAATTAAACCTTTAGAAGCAGCTTTGTCGATGCTTGAAGAAGCAGCGCGGTAAAGTTCTTCTGAAGGGTTAGCTTCAAATGCTTTAATAGCAGTACGCATAGCTGATTTTTGTGCTGAGTTTTTTTCGTTTTGTTTAACGTTAAGTTCAGCGCGTTTGATAGCTGATTTAATATTTGCCAATGTTTTCACCTCCATATTAATCTAACTATATAAGTATATCTAATTAAGTGATTTTTGGCAACCCTTTATCACTTTTTGAGATAAATTTCATCAATTTTATGATGTTTCCCTTTATGAATAATAAAATCAGCCCTATTTCTGGTTGGTTCTATATATTTTTCAAGGTTGACTAAATTAATAGTTTTCCAAATATCTTTAGCTAGTTCCATAGCTTTATGTGGCGGTATTTGTGTGAATTTATGATAGTAATTACTAGGGTCTGCTTCGGCTAATTGTAGAAGACTGTTAAATCGTTGTAAATACCATTCTTCAATTTGTTTATTTTCAGCATCAATGTATATTGAAAAATCAAAATAATCATTCATGTAAAGTCGATGGTTTTGTTGGTTTTGAAAGACATTTATTCCTTCTAAAATTAAAAAATCTGGTGTTTCAATAGTTTGCAATTGATTTGGAACGATATCGTAGATTTCATGAGAATAAATTGGGATTTTCGCGGTTATACCGTTCTTTATAGTATCTAAGAAATTTAGAAGTGACTCCATATCATAGGATTCCGGGAAACCTTTACGGTTTAAAATTCCATTTTGTATGAGTTTCTCGTTAGGATATAAAAAGCCATCAGTAGTGACTAATTCGACGTGACTATCTTTAAAAGTTCGTGAAATTAGTAATTGTAGTAAGCGACTGGTAGTTGATTTTCCAACAGCAACTGACCCTGATATGCCGATAATAAAAGGACGTTGATAATTTTCCTTTTTAAGAAATATTGCTTTAGAAAAAGATAAATTTTCTTGACTACGTTTATAGATTTGAATAAGGTTAATTAAAGGAAGGTAGATGTCAATAACATCTTGAATATTAATATTATCGTTTAAGCTTTTGATAGATTCAAGCTCTTTTTCAGTTAGTAAAGCTTGGGATTGCTGATGTAAGTCCTTCCAATTTTCTCTGGAAATACGGTCGAAATTAATAAATTCATTATTCATGTCAAACTCCTATATGAAAGCTATTATAACATTTTATTGAGTGATTGAAAACCGTTTCAAAATATGGTAAAATAATATGGCGAAATTGGAGGGTTAGAATTATTTATGGCTAATATGTATTATACAGAGAATCCTAATGTTGAACATGATATTCATGAGCTAAATGTCAAATTATTAGGAGAATCATTCAGTTTTTTAACTGATGCAGGAGTTTTCTCTAAAAGAATGATAGATTATGGTAGTCAAGTCCTTCTAAATAGTTTACATTTTGAAAAAAATAAATCCTTGTTAGACCTTGGGTGTGGATACGGTCCGCTGGGAATTTCTCTAGCCAAAGTGCAAGGAGTTAAAGCAACTATGGTTGACATTAATACGAGAGCATTGGAATTAGCTAAGAAAAATGCAACACGCAATGGAGTAGTAGTTGAAGTCTTTCAGTCAAACATTTATGAAAATATTTCTAAAACTTTCGACTATATTATAAGCAACCCACCTATTCGTGCTGGAAAGCAAGTTGTTCATTCTATTATCGAAGAAAGTATCTGTTACCTTAATACAGGCGGTAGCCTTACCATTGTCATTCAAAAGAAACAAGGCGCTCCAAGTGCAAAAGCTAAAATGCTAGATACTTTTGGTAATTGCGATATTTTAAAAAAAGATAAGGGATATTATATATTGAGAAGTGAAAAAGTCTAAATGATATCCCTAAAGCGTAAAAATAATAAATAGTTCGGATAATAACTATCGTATTATTTTTTGGAAAGGTTTTCTCTAAAAATGTTTTCTTTAAATTCCGTATAAGATAAAAAGAATTCTGCTTTTTATTCTGAAAATTATAAAAAACTACTTACATTATCTAAAAAAAATGGTAAAATAGATTCAGCTAAAATACCAAGACTAATGAAACTACAAGACTTGGTTACTCAATAATAAATACTTCTGTGTTTGATAAGAAGATAATAAACGTGTTCTAAAAATTTTGCCAGTAAACATTATGAAGCGAAAGGTGCAGCTACTAAGAATGGGAAATATAGAGTTGAAAAAATTGGCTGTAAAAGCGAGTGAAAATGCATACGTTCCTTACTCGAAATTTCCAGTAGGCGCAGCATTGCGTACAGCAGAAGGAAAAATATTTACAGGATGTAACGTTGAAAATATCAGTTATGGATTAGCAAACTGTGCTGAGCGTACTGCAATTTTTAAAGCTGTTTCAGAAGGTTATAAAGATTTTTCGGAAATTGCTATTTATGGAAATACTGAAGAACCAATTTCTCCTTGCGGTGCATGCCGTCAAGTGATGGTGGAATTTTTTAATAAGAATGCTAAAGTTACATTGATTGCTAAAAATGGTAAGACGGTCGAGACGACGGTCGGTGAGTTGTTACCATACTCGTTTGTTGATTTAAAATAATTTAAATCAGTTGCTCTTTTAAGCATTTAGCTTAAATATTAAGTTTTTTAGGAGGGTTCATTTCATGAACAAAAAAATTGCCGGGATCGGCTTGGCTTCGATTGCAGTACTTAGTTTAGCTGCATGTGGACATCGTGGTGCTTCTAAATCTGGTGGTAAATCAGATAGCTTGAAGGTTGCAATGGTAACAGATACCGGTGGTGTTGATGATAAATCATTTAACCAATCTGGTTGGGAAGGTATGCAAGCTTGGGGCAAGAAGAATGGCCTTAAAAAAGGAGCTGGTTTTGACTATTTCCAATCGGCAAGTGAATCTGATTATGCAACTAACTTAGATACAGCTGTGTCTAGTGGTTATAAATTGATTTTCGGTATTGGATTTTCTCTTCATGATGCTATTGATAAAGCAGCAGACAATAACAAAGATGTTAATTACGTCATCGTTGATGATGTTATTAAAGGGAAAGATAATGTTGCAAGTGTTGTCTTTGCGGATAATGAATCAGCTTACTTAGCAGGTATTGCAGCCGCTAAAACTACCAAAACAAAAACAGTTGGCTTTGTAGGTGGTATGGAATCTGAGGTTATTACCCGTTTTGAAAAAGGTTTTGAAGCAGGTGTCAAATCAGTTGATAAATCAATTAAAATTAAAGTTGACTATGCTGGTTCATTCGGTGATGCTGCTAAGGGTAAGACAATTGCAGCCGCACAATATGCTTCTGGCGCAGATATTGTTTATCAAGTAGCTGGTGGAACTGGTGCAGGTGTATTCAGTGAAGCAAAATCACGCAATGAATCTTTAAAAGAAGCTGACAAAGTTTGGGTATTAGGTGTAGACCGTGACCAAGCAGCAGAAGGTAAGTATACTTCTAAAGATGGTAAGGCTTCTAACTTTGTTTTGGCTTCATCAATTAAAGAAGTTGGAAAATCAGTTGAATTGATTGCTACTAAAACAAGTAAAGGTAAATTCCCAGGTGGTAATGTAACAACTTATGGTTTGAAGGATGGTGGAGTTGATATAGCAACTACAAACCTTTCAGATGACGCCGTTAAAGCGATTAAAGAGGCTAAAGCTAAAATTATTTCAGGAGATATCAAAGTTCCTAGCAAATAATATCTTTAAGAACTTTCAAAAAAGCGATTAGAAATCGCTTTTTTGAAGCTGAGATAAACTTATATCTCAGTAAAATCCATCAGTCGTTAACGATTGGTGGATTTTACTGAACTATAAATGAATTTTTCTGAAAGGGAGAACCACATGACACAGAATGTCATTGAAATGAAAGAAATCACTAAGAAATTCGGTGATTTTGTGGCAAATGATCATATCAATTTGACGGTTGAAAAAGGTGAGATACATGCTCTGCTTGGCGAAAACGGTGCAGGGAAATCAACTTTAATGAACATGTTAGCAGGTTTACTAGAACCAACAGACGGTCAAATTTTTATTAATGGTCAGCCTGTAACTATTGATTCACCTTCCAAATCGTCACAATTGGGGATTGGTATGGTACATCAGCATTTCATGCTTGTTGAAGCATTTACTGTAGCTGAAAATATTGTTCTAGGAAATGAAACCACCCAAAATGGTGTTTTAGACATTAAGACAGCAGCTAAAGAAATAAAGGAACTATCAGAGAAATATGGTTTGTCAGTAAATCCAAATGCTAAAATATCTGATATTTCTGTAGGAGCACAGCAGCGTGTTGAAATTTTGAAGACACTTTATCGCGGTGCAGATATTTTAATTTTTGATGAGCCGACGGCGGTGCTTACACCATCAGAAATAAAAGAATTGATGACAATTATGAAGAGCCTTGTTAAAGAAGGCAAATCCATTATACTAATTACCCATAAATTGGATGAAATTCGGGCAGTTGCTGATAAAGTTACTGTGATTCGCCGTGGTAAAAGTATTGAAACAGTCCCTGTTGCAGGCGCAAGTTCTCAACAACTGGCGGAAATGATGGTTGGACGATCTGTTTCCTTCAGAACTGAAAAAAAGGAAGCTAATCCGACTGACATAATCCTTTCTGTAAAGGATTTAGTTGTAGAAGAAAATAGAGGCGGCGTTCTAGCTGTTAAAAATCTGTCGTTAGATGTTCGAGCAGGTGAAATTGTAGGTATAGCTGGTATTGATGGTAATGGACAAAGTGAATTAATTCAAGCTATTACAGGTTTAAGAAAGGTAACTTCTGGTCAAATTGTAATTAAAGGTAAAGATGTCACAAAATTTTCAAGTCGACAAATTACAGAATTAAGTGTAGGTCATGTTCCAGAAGATCGTCATAGAGATGGTTTGGTTCTAGATATGACGATGGCAGAAAATTTAGCTTTACAAACTTATTATAAAGAGCCATTGAGTCATAAAGGTATCCTTAATTTTGCTAAAATTAAAGAGTATGCTCGTCAATTAATGACAGAATTTGATGTGCGTGGTGCTGGTGAACATGTTTTAGCAAGAGGATTTTCTGGTGGTAACCAACAAAAAGCAATTATTGCTCGTGAAGTGGATCGCGATCCAGACCTACTCATTGTTAGCCAACCGACTCGTGGTCTAGATGTTGGTGCTATCGAGTATATTCATAAACGTTTGATTGAAGAGCGCGATAAAGGGAAAGCGGTCTTAGTAGTTAGCTTTGAGTTAGATGAAATCTTAAACTTATCAGATCGTATTGCAGTTATTCATGATGGTAAAATTCAAGGAATTGTTAAACCCGACCAAACCAACAAGCAAGAATTGGGTATTTTGATGGCTGGTGGAAAAATTGAAAAGGAGGAGAGAGATGTCTAAGAAGGCGCAAAAAATTGCAGTTCCTCTGATTTCAGTTGTACTAGGAATCATTCTAGGAGCTATTATTATGCTGATATTTGGTTATGATCCACTTTGGGGTTATGAGGGATTGTTCCAAACAGCATTCGGTAGTATAAAAAATATTGGTGAAATTTTCCGTGCAATGGGACCATTAATTTTAATTGCTCTAGGTTTCTCAGTTGCCAGTCGTGCAGGTTTCTTTAATATTGGACTTCCAGGGCAAGCCTTATCAGGATGGATTGCCGCAGGTTGGTTCGCTCTTTCACACCCAGATATGCCACGTCCAGCAATGATTCTTTGTACTATTATTATTGGTATCGTTGCTGGGGGAATCACTGGAGCTATTCCAGGTATTCTCAGAGCATACCTTGGAACAAGTGAAGTTATTGTAACTATTATGATGAACTATATTGTTCTTTATTCAGGAAATGCTATTGTACAACGTGTTTTCCCAAAAAGCATTATGCGTACAAGTGACTCGAGTGTATATGTTTCTGCCAATGCATCATACCAGACAGATTGGTTATCTAGTTTAACGAATAATTCACGTATCAATATTGGTATCTTCATTGCTATTATTGCAGTTGTGTTAGTTTGGTTCCTATTAAATAAAACAACGCTTGGATTTGAAATTCGTTCAGTTGGTTTAAATCCAAATGCTAGTGAGTACGCTGGTATGTCTGCAAAGCGTACAATTATTCTATCAATGATTATTTCTGGAGCTTTTGCAGGACTTGGTGGTGTTGTTGAAGGACTAGGTACATTTGAGAATGTATTTGTACAGCCATCCTCGTTAGCTATTGGCTTTGACGGTATGGCAGTAAGTCTACTCGCAGCGAATAGTCCAATAGGTATTTTATTTGCAGCATTTCTATTTGGTGTTCTAAGTGTTGGTGCGCCTGGTATGAACATTGCAGGTATTCCACCTGAGTTAATTAAAGTTGTAACAGCTTCAATCATCTTCTTCGTAGGTGTCCATTACATTATTGAGTATGTTATTAAACCTAAAAAACAAATGAAAGGTGGTAAGTAAATTGAGTTTAACAACGATTTTTGCATTGCTATTTTCATCAATGCTAATTTACGCAACACCTCTTATCTTTACAAGTATTGGGGGAACCTTCTCTGAACGTGGTGGTATCGTCAACGTTGGTTTAGAAGGAATTATGGTAATTGGAGCTTTCTCAGGCGTTGTATTTAATTTAGAGTTTGCTTCTGTTTTTGGTGATGCGACTCCATGGATTTCTGTACTAGTTGGTGGTTTAGTTGGTTTAATTTTTTCTGTTATCCATGCAGTTGCGACAGTTAATTTTCGTGCAGATCATATTATCAGCGGAACCGTTCTTAATTTAATGGCACCTTCATTAGCTGTTTTCTTGATTAAGGTTCTTTATAATAAAGGTCAAACTGATAATATTCAAGAATCATTTGGAAAATTTAATTTCCCTATACTATCAGATATTCCTTTTGTTGGTGATATCTTCTTTAAAGGAACAAGCTTAGTCGGTTATATTGCTATTCTTTTCTCATTCCTTGCTTGGTTTATTCTATATAAAACTCGCTTTGGATTAAGATTACGCTCAGTTGGAGAACATCCTCAAGCAGCAGACACCTTAGGTATTAATGTTTATCTTATGCGTTACTCTGGTGTCTTGATTTCAGGTTTCCTTGGTGGAATAGGAGGAGCTGTATATGCTCAATCTATTTCTGTTAACTTTGCAGCGACAACTATATTAGGACCGGGCTTTATCTCCTTAGCGGCGATGATTTTTGGTAAGTGGAATCCAATTGGTGCAATGCTTGCTAGTCTATTCTTTGGTTTATCGCAAAGTTTAGCAGTTATCGGTAGCCATTTACCACTTTTGAGCAATATTCCAACAGTTTATCTACAAATTGCTCCATATGTCCTCACTATCATTGTATTAGCAGTTTTCTTTGGACAAGCAGTAGCTCCTAAGGCGGATGGTATTAATTATATTAAAACGAAATAAATAAAAAGAAACTAGTATAAGCTAGTTTCTTTTTATTGTTTGTGAATTTGTGAAAAAATACTTTGTGAAAATTTCACATAAATTATAATACAATAACAATAAAATATAAAAAAATAGAAAATTGAGTCATTATTCTAGTAAGAGTTTGTGAATAATGTTATAATGTGTTTTGTTATTAATTATTTATAAAGGAGAACTCTTAATATGAGTAAAATCGTTGTCGTAGGGACAAACCACGCTGGTACAGCAGCAATTAAAACAATGCTTAGTAATTATGGTGAAGCCAATGAAATTGTAACATTTGATCAAAATTCCAATATCTCTTTCTTAGGATGTGGTATGGCTCTTTGGATTGGTGAACAGATTGATGGTCCAGAAGGATTGTTCTACTCTGATAAAGAGCAGTTGGAAAGTATGGGAGCTAAGGTTTACATGAACTCTCCAGTACTTAATATTGACTACGATAAAAAAGAAGTTACAGCTTTAGTAGATGGAAAAGAACATGTTGAAAGTTATGAAAAACTTATTTTAGCAACTGGTTCACAACCTATCATTCCACCAATTAAAGGTGTTGAAATTCAAGAAGGATCTCGTGAATTTAAAGCTACTCTTGAAAACCTTCAATTTGTGAAACTTTATCAAAATTCAGAAGAAGTTATTGAAAAGTTAGCTAAACCTGGTATCAATCGTGTTGCTGTTGTTGGGGCTGGGTATATTGGTGTAGAATTAGCAGAAGCTTTCCAACGTATTGGAAAAGAAGTAACACTTGTTGATGTTGCTGATACTTGTATGGGTGGTTACTATGATCGTGACTTTACTGATATGATGAGTAAAAACCTTGAAGACCATGGTATTCGTCTTGCTTTCGGACAAGCTGTTCAAGCAGTTGAAGGTGATGGTAAAGTAGAACGTCTTGTTACTGATAAAGAAACATTTGATGTTGATATGGTGATCTTAGCTGTTGGATTCCGTCCAAATACAGAACTCGGTGCAGGTAAATTAGATACATTCCGTAATGGCGCTTGGGTAGTTGATAAGAAGCAAGAAACAAGCGTGAAAGATGTTTATGCTATAGGTGATTGTGCGACAATTTGGGATAATTCTCGTGATGATATCAATTATATTGCTCTTGCTTCAAACGCCGTTCGTACTGGTATTGTAGCAGCTCACAATGCATGTGGTACAGAGCTTGAAGGTGCTGGTGTCCAAGGGTCAAATGGTATCTCAATCTATGGCCTTAACATGGTGTCAACTGGTTTGACTTTAGAAAAAGCAAAACAAGCTGGGTACAATGCAGTTGAAACAGGCTTTAATGACCTTCAAAAACCAGAATTTATCAAACACAATAATCATGAAGTAGCTATTAAGATTGTCTATGATAAAGATAGCCGAGTTATCCTTGGTTGCCAAATGGTCTCACACGAAGATGTATCTATGGGAATTCATATGTTCTCACTTGCTATTCAAGAAAAAGTTACTATTGAAAAGCTTGCTTTGACCGATATCTTCTTCTTACCACATTTTAATAAGCCATATAACTATATTACAATGGCTGCATTAGGCGCTAAAGATTAATTTAAAATTAAAAAGGTTAAGCGAAATGCTTAGCCTTTTATTTCATCCTTTAACAAGGTCAAAAATGTAACGGCAAAGAAAAAGCTAAGATATTCCTATCCTAGCTTTTTTTCAACTATGTTAGTTTTTTGATGCTTCTTGGAATTCTGGGTTTTTCCAAGCTTCGTCAATAATATCTTTTAATTGTTCAGCTGAGGCTTGCATTTTTTGAAGTTCAGCATCATTTAATGGGATATTAACTGGACGAACGATACCATGTGCACCTACGATTGCAGGCTGACCGATAAAGACATCTTTAACATCACCGTATTGGCCTTCTTGATATACAGATAATGGAAGAACTGCATTTTCATCATCAAGGATAGCTTTAGTAATACGAGCAAGTGCGACAGCAATACCGTAATATGTAGCACCTTTTTTGTTGATGATTGAGTATGCAGCGTCACGAACTGAAATAAACAAATCAACAAGTCCTTGTTCATCAATATCGCGATTTTCTTGTAACCATTGTTCAAGTTGGACACCAGCAACGTTAGCATGTGACCAAACGGCAAATTCTGAGTCACCGTGTTCACCCATGATGTATGCGTGAACTGAACGAGCATCAACACCAATTTTATCTGCTAAAGCTTGACGGAAACGTGCAGAGTCAAGTGAAGTACCTGAACCAATAACGCGTTCCTTAGGGAAACCTGAGAATTTCCAAGTTGAATATGTAAGTACATCTACAGGGTTAGCCGCTACTAAGAAGATACCGTTGAAACCTGATTCAACAACTTGAGTTACGATTGATTTGTTAATTGCTAAGTTTTTACCAACAAGGTCAAGTCGAGTTTCACCTGGTTTTTGAGGTGCGCCAGCAGTAATGACAACAAGGTCAGCATCTGCGCAGTCTGCATAAGTAGCTGCGTAGATTTTTTTAGGTGATGTAAATGCAAGGGCATGTGAAAGATCTTCAGCATCACCAACAGCTTTATCAAATAAAGCTGGGATTTCAATGATACCTAACTCTTGCGCAATACCTTGGTTAACAAGTGCAAAAGCGTAAGAAGAACCTACGGCACCATCACCAACGAGAATAACTTTTTTATGTTGTTTAGTTGCAGTCATTTCTAAACATCTCCTTAAATATTTTTGGGAAGTTTCCCATACACCTATATTCTATCATTTTCAATGAAAGAAGTCACTAATAAAATGTGAAAAAATTTGCAAACAAATTGAAATATCATAGAAAACTATTGAAAACGCTGAGTGTCTTGATATTTTTGATACCGATTTATCATCGCAATTTTACCTAAATTATGGTACAATGTAAGAGACTTACAGTGAAGAAAAGGGGCATTTTTTAATGCAAGATAAAAATTTAGTAGATGTTAATCTAACTAGTGAAATGAAAACGAGTTTTATCGATTACGCCATGAGTGTCATTGTTGCTCGTGCACTTCCAGATGTTAGAGATGGTTTAAAACCTGTTCATCGTCGTATTTTATATGGTATGAATGAACTAGGTGTGACACCTGATAAACCTCATAAGAAATCAGCACGTATTACTGGTGATGTTATGGGTAAATACCATCCACATGGTGATTCATCTATTTACGAAGCAATGGTGCGTATGGCACAATGGTGGTCATATCGTCATATGCTCGTTGATGGTCATGGAAACTTTGGTTCAATGGATGGGGATGGTGCTGCCGCACAGCGTTATACAGAAGCACGTATGAGTAAAATTGCTCTTGAGATGCTTCGTGATATCAATAAAAATACAGTTGATTTTCAAGATAACTATGATGGCAGTGAACGTGAACCTCTTGTTTTACCAGCGCGTTTCCCTAATTTATTAGTCAATGGTGCAACTGGTATTGCTGTAGGTATGGCAACAAATATTCCACCACATAATCTAGGTGAGTCTATAGATGCTGTCAAATTGGTTATGGATAACCCTGATGTTACTACACGGGAGTTAATGGAAGTTATTCCTGGTCCAGATTTTCCTACTGGTGCCTTGGTGATGGGACGTTCAGGTATTCACCGTGCCTATGAAACTGGGAAGGGATCAATTGTCTTACGTTCACGGACTGAAATTGAAACAACTTCAAATGGGAAAGAGCGTATTGTTGTCACAGAGTTTCCATATGGCGTTAATAAAACAAAAGTACACGAGCATATTGTACGTTTAGCACAAGAAAAGCGCATTGAAGGTATTACTGCTGTTCGTGATGAATCAAGTCGTGAAGGCGTTCGTTTTGTTATTGAAGTTCGTCGTGCTGCTTCAGCAAATGTGATTTTAAATAATCTTTTCAAATTAACTAGCTTGCAGACAAATTTTAGCTTCAATATGCTTGCTATTGAAAAAGGTGTTCCAAAAATTTTGTCATTACGACAAATCATTGATAACTATATTGAACACCAAAAGGAAGTTATTGTTCGTCGTACTCAGTTTGACAAAGCTAAAGCAGGAGCCCGTGCTCATATCTTAGAAGGTTTACTTGTGGCGCTTGATCACTTGGATGAAGTTATCACAATTATTCGTAATAGTGAGACAGACACCATTGCTCAAGCAGAGTTGATGTCACGTTTTGAATTATCGGAGCGTCAGAGTCAAGCTATTTTAGATATGCGTCTTCGTCGTTTAACTGGATTAGAACGCGATAAAATCCAATCAGAATACAATGACTTACTAGCTTTAATTGCTGATTTAGCAGATATCTTAGCTAAGCCTGAACGTGTTGTTACCATTATAAAAGAAGAGATGGATGAGGTTAAGCGTAAGTATGCTGATGCCCGTCGTACAGAATTAATGATTGGTGAAGTTTTATCACTTGAAGATGAAGACCTTATTGAGGAAGAAGATGTTCTTATTACTCTCTCAAACAAGGGATATATCAAGCGTCTCGCTCAAGATGAGTTTAGAGCACAAAAACGTGGAGGACGCGGTATTCAAGGGACTGGAGTTAATAACGATGATTTTGTTCGTGAATTGGTTTCAACAAGTACTCACGATACTGTGCTTTTCTTTACAAATTTAGGGCGTGTGTATCGTTTGAAAGCATATGAAATTCCAGAATATGGACGTACAGCTAAAGGCCTCCCTATCGTTAACCTTTTAAAACTTGACGAAGGTGAGACAATTCAAACAATTATTAACGCTAGAAAAGAAGATGTCGCTAATAAATATTTCTTTTTCACAACTCAGCAAGGTATAGTGAAACGTACAAGTGTTTCTGAATTTAGTAACATTCGTCAAAATGGACTTCGTGCTATTAATTTGAAAGAGAATGACGAGTTGATTAACGTCCTCTTGATTGACGAAAATGAAGATGTTATTATCGGGACACGTACAGGCTACTCTGTTCGCTTCAAAGTGAACGCTGTACGTAATATGGGACGCACAGCGACTGGGGTACGAGGCGTTAATCTTCGTGAAGGTGATAAAGTTGTGGGAGCTTCTCGTATCGTTAATGGACAAGAAGTACTAATCATCACTGAAAAAGGTTATGGCAAGAGAACAGAAGCTTCGGAATATCCTACAAAAGGCCGTGGTGGTAAAGGAATAAAAACCGCTAATATTACTGCTAAAAATGGGCCATTAGCACGCTTAGTGACGATTAATGGAAATGAGGACATCATGGTCATTACAGATACAGGTGTTATTATTCGAACCAATGTTGCTAATATTTCTCAAACTGGTCGTTCTACCATGGGTGTTAAAGTGATGAGACTTGATCAAGAAGCTAAAATCGTCACTGTTGCGCTAGTGGAACAAGAAATTGAAGATAAGTCTAATATAGAGGATACAAAAGAATAGGAAGTTATGCGTAATAAAAAAAAATCACATGGTTTCTTTAACTTTGTTAGATGGTTATTGGTTGTATTGCTAATTATTGTTGGGTTGGCTTTGGTGTTCAATAAACCAATTCGCAATGCTTTCATAGCTCATCAATCAAATCATTATCAAATTTCACGAGTTAGTAAAAAAACAATTGAAAAAAATAAGAAATCTAAAACAAGTTATGACTTTTCATCAGTCAAATCTATTAGTACAGAATCGATTTTATCTGCTCAAACGAAATCACATAATTTGCCTGTAATAGGAGGGATTGCTATACCAGATGTCGAAATCAATCTCCCAATTTTCAAAGGACTGGGCAATACAGAGTTGAGTTATGGTGCAGGAACGATGAAAGAAAACCAGATTATGGGAGGCCCAAATAACTATGCCTTAGCTAGTCACCATGTCTTTGGTTTGACAGGTTCTTCTAAGATGCTCTTTTCACCTTTAGAACATGCTAAGAAAGGTATGAAAGTTTACCTCACTGATAAAAGCAAAGTATACACTTACACTATTACTGAAATTTCAAAGGTAACACCAGAACATGTTGAGGTTATTGATGATACACCTGGCAAGAGCCAACTCACTTTAGTGACCTGTACGGATCCAGAAGCCACAGAACGTATTATTGTGCATGCTGAATTAGAAAAAACAGGTGAATTTTCAACAGCAGATGAGTCGATATTAAAAGCATTTTCGAAAAAATATAATCAAATTAATCTCTAGAAGGTAGTTAGAATTATGAAATTAAAGGCTGTTCATCATATTGCGATAATTGTTTCTGACTATGAAAAGTCAAAAGACTTCTATGTTAATAAGCTAGGATTTGAAATTATTCGTGAAAACCATCGTCCGGAGCGTCATGATTATAAATTAGATTTACGGTGCGGTGATATTGAGCTTGAAATATTTGGAAATCGTCTTGATGATCCAGAATATGAAACTCCTCCTCAGAGAATAGGTAGGCCGAATTGGCCACGTGAAGCATGTGGTTTACGACACCTTGCCTTTTACGTTCCAGATGTGGAAGCGTACAAGGTAGAACTGGAGAATTTAGGAATTTTTGTAGAGCCTATTCGTTACGATGACTATACTGGCAAAAAGATGACCTTTTTCTTTGATCCAGATGGTTTACCTTTAGAATTACATGAATAATAAACAAAGTTGCGTGGATACGCAACTTTGTTTAATTTACTGAATAATTTTATATTCAAGAAGTTTTTTAAAGAAATAAGTAAGTTAATCATGGTATAATGTAAGGTATGAAAAGAATTGAAAAGGAATTATTTTGAAATGAGGATACTAAAATGAGTATTAAAAAGCTATTGTTTGCAGGCCTTGCTTTTATTTTATTTACCCTAGCGAGTCCAGCATATGCTGCATCAGATGTTCAGAAAGTTATTGATGAAACTTATGTTCAACCTGATTATGTCTTAGGTTATTCGCTAAATCAAGAACAGCGTGCACAGACATTACAACTTCTGAATTATGATGAATCTAGAGACACGAAAGTTAAAACGCTAAATACTAGCTCATATGCTAAAATAATGAATATAGCTGATGATGCAAGCATCCAATTATATTCATCTGTTAAAATAAAAAAATTAGGGTCTAACGATACCTTAGCAGTAAACATTGTTACACCTGAGAATATTACTAAAGTTACAGAAGATATGTATCGCAATGCTGCAGTTACATTAGGTATTGAGCATGCAACGATATCAGTGGCTGCTCCAATAAAAGTAACTGGGGAGAGTGCTCTTGCAGGTATCTATTATTCATTAGAGAAAAATGGAGCAAGTGTATCATCAGAAAATAAACAACTAGCACAAGAAGAGTTAAGTACTTTATCTGGTATTAATGCTGAGAATAAGGGTAAGGAAGGTTATGACGCCGACAAGCTTAATGTAGCTTTAACGGATATTAAGTCAGCCGTAGCTAAAGGAGGATCTGATCTTTCAAAAGATGATATTCGAAAAATTGTTGAGGAAACATTGAAAAATTATCATCTTGATAACGCTGTAACGGAAAATCAAATAAATTTAATTGTTAATTTTGCAGTTAATCTTTCACAAAGTAATGTCATCAAAAATAGTGATTTCACGAACACCTTGAATAATTTGAAAGACAACATTGTTTCGAAAGCAGGATCTAAATTTAAAAATATCAATGTCAATTTTAATGCTAATAAAGCTGTTGAATCAGGTAAGGGATTTTTAGCTAATATTTGGCAACAAATTGTTAATTTTTTCCAGCAGTTTGGTAGTTAATAAAAAAGTCTAGCTTATAAGCTAGACTTTTTTTACCCTAAATAAATGTTTGTGTTTTTTTACTAATCTTTAAATGAATATTTAAGAATAAATGGCGCAATAATAGTTGATAGTATAACAACAATAACAAGCTCGGAATAAGTAGTGCTTGAAATAATTTTAGCAGCTAATCCAACTTGAACTATAATGAGAGCCATCTCGCCACGACTGACCATTCCACCACCAATTGTTAAAGATTCTAATTTTGAAAAATTAAAGCCTCGACCGACAAAGTACCCTGGAATTAATTTTGATAAAACAGCCAAAGCAGTAAAGATTAATATCGTGTGAAGGTGAGACATCATTCCATCGAATTTAAGAGGTAGTGCAATTGAAGCGAAGAAAATTGGGATAAAGAAGGTGTAACTAAGAAGTGAAATTTTATGTTCTACCTTATCAACAAAAGAAGTTTGTCCAATAGCTAATCCTGCAAAAAACGAACCAATGATAGAACTCATTCCAACTTTATCGGCTAAAATTGATAGAGAAAAACAGATAAGGATAGCAAGAATAGTATATTTCTCAAAGAAATGAACCTTTTCGATTAATTTGAAAAGAGCAGGTACAAGGTATTTCATACAAATAAATAAGAAAACAAAGAATAACAATTGAATGATAATTTGTAATCCGATATTAGAAGAGCTTCCATTTGTTGCAATAAAGACACTCAGAAGCAAAACAGCTAAGACATCATCAGCAACAGCAGCACCTAAAATAATAGCACCAGTATCTGTTTTTACACGATTGTATTCTTGTAAAACTTCAACTGTGATAGAAATACTAGTTGCAGCAAATACGAGCCCGTAAAAGATAGCAGTATTGATTTGGAACCCAAACAAGCGTGTCAAGAAGTAGAAGAGAGCCATAGGAACAATAACACCAGTAATTGCGACCAGTAGACTGGGCTTAAGATACTTCTTTAAAAGATCAAAATTAGCTTCAAGACCCGCTAAAAACATGAGTAAGATAACACCAATTTCTGACAAGACATGTAATACCTGATTTTGATGAACAAGTCCTAGCATTGCAGGTCCGATGATGATACCTACAAGTAGTTGTCCAACAACAGCCGGTATTCCAATTCTTTTTGAAATAAGAGTTGCAAGAACGCTTGCCAACAAAATGATTGTAATTTGAATGATAATATGCATTTTTTCCTCCTAATATTAATAAAATGATATCAATCATATTGTACTGAATATTTAGAATACCATTTTTTAAGCCTAAAATCTAGGAATATTTCTTTTCTGTCTTTTTCATATTATTATCAAGAAAATGGAAAAATATACTGAAAAATATTCAATTTAAGAATAATGAACTTGTAACTATCGAACTACATAAAAATGATATTTTAAGTGTAAGTATCTCTTATTAGACTTCCTGCGAAACAAAATATGGTACAATAGTTCTATGAATTATGAAGCAAGCAAACAATTAACTGATGTACGATTTAAGCGCCTTGTTGGTGTTCAGCGCACTACTTTTGAAGAGATGTTAGCTGTGTTAAAAACAGCTTATCAACGTAAACACGCAAAAGGTGGCCGAACCCCTAAGTTAAGCTTAGAAGATCTCCTCATGGCTACTCTTCAATACATGCGAGAATACCGCACTTATGAACAAATTGCGGCTGATTTTGGCATTCACGAAAGCAACTTAATCCGTCGAAGTCAATGGGTTGAATCAACTCTTATTCAAAGTGGTTTTACGATTTCAAAACTCATCTTAGTGCTGAGGATACGGTGATTGTGGATGCAACAGAGGTAAAATCAATCGTCCTAAAAAATCAACTAGCGAATTATTCTGGTAAAAGAAATGTCATGCTATGAAGGCTCAGGCGATTGTCACAAGCCAAGGGAGAATTGTTTCTTTGGATATTGCAGTGAACTATTGCCACGATATGAAGTTGTTCAAAATGAGTCGCAGAAACATCGGACAAGCTGCTAAAATCTTGGCAGACAGTGGTTATCAAGGGATCATGAAGATGTATTCACAAGCGCAAACTCCGAGGAAATCAAGCAAACTTAAGCCACTAACTCTTGAAGATAAAACCTATAACCATACGCTATCCAAAGAGAGAATCAAGGTTGAGAATATTTTTGCCAAAGTAAAAACGTTTAAAATATTTTCAACAACCTATCGAAATCGACGCAAACGGTTTGGATTACGAATGAATTTGATTGCTGGAATGATCAACCGTGAACTAGGATTTTAGTTTCGCAGGAAGTCTATTCAAGAAATAAGAGTAAAAAAACTTAGCTACTTAAAGTAGCTAAGTTTTTATTCCCACTCAACAGTTGCAGGTGGTTTACTTGTAATATCATAAACAATACGGTTAACGTGATCAACTTCGTTAACAATACGTGTCGAAATTTTCTTAAGTACATCCCAAGGAAGTTGCGCAAAGTCAGCTGTCATGCCATCAATTGAAGTAATTGCACGGATAGCAATTGTATAGTCATAAGTACGACCATCTCCCATAACACCGACAGAACGTACGCCAGTATTAACTGTGAAATACTGCCATACGTCACGATCTAGACCAGCTTTAGCGATTTCTTCACGAAGAATAGCATCTGATTCGCGGACTGTTTCAAGTTTTTCTTCGGTAATTTCACCCATAACGCGAATAGCAAGACCAGGCCCAGGGAATGGTTGACGCCATACAACTTCATCAGGCATTCCAAGTGCAGTACCAAGAGCGCGAACCTCATCTTTGAATAATGTGTTAAGTGGCTCAATCAATTCAAATTGCATATCTTCTGGCAATCCACCAACATTATGGTGTGACTTGATTGTTTGGGCTGTTTCTGTCCCAGATTCAATAATATCTGTGTAGAGGGTACCTTGAGCAAGGAAATCAACGCCTTTAAGTTTACTTGCCTCATCATCAAAAACGTACACGAACTCATTTCCGATGATTTTTCGTTTTCTCTCGGGATCTTCAACACCAGAAAGAAGATCTAGGAAGCGTTTTGAAGCATCAACACGGATAATATTAAGTCCAAATTTACCACCAAGCATATCCATAACTTGGTCACCTTCATTTTTACGTAATAAACCATGATCTACAAAAATACATGTTAATTGATCACCGATAGCACGTTGTAGGAGTACTCCGACAACAGATGAATCAACACCGCCAGATAGTCCAAGAAGTACTTTACGATCGCCTACAGTTTCACGTATTTTTGCAATTTCCATATCAATGAAGTTATCCATTGACCAATCACCACGTGCGCCACAGATATTAACAGCAAAATTTTTAAGGATATCATTGCCATATACTGAGTGACGAACTTCGGGGTGGAATTGGATACCATAAAATTGTTTTTCAGTATTTTCCATTGCAGCAAATGGACAGTCAACAGAGTCACCAACGAGATGGAAACCCTCAGGAATTTCAGTGACAGCATCACCATGGCTCATCAAAACAAGTTGTTCTTGAGGAGTGCCAGCAAAGAGTGCTGAT
The DNA here is from genome assembly GCF_003812685.1 of Streptococcus sp. FDAARGOS_520. Lineage (NCBI taxonomy): Bacteria > Bacillati > Bacillota > Bacilli > Lactobacillales > Streptococcaceae > Streptococcus > Streptococcus sp. FDAARGOS_520. Next base: position 1,936,925 of record NZ_CP033810.1, read on the forward strand.
TCTGAGCGTAGGCGAAGTGCTGATTGACCATACTCACGATGACCAGCTTCTCCCGCAGGAAGAACCTTACCACCGAGTTTATGGGTAATCAGTTGCATGCCATAACAAATTCCTAAGATTGGAATTCCTAATTCAAAAATTTCTTCATCGATTCCAAAAGCGCCATCAGCGTATACGGAATTTGGACCACCTGAAAGTACGATACCAATAGGATTAATATCGCGAATTTCATCAGCCGTAATTTTATGTGATTTTAACTCAGAAAATACACCAAATTCACGGATACGACGTGCGATAAGCTGGTTATATTGACTACCGTAATCTAGAACGATAATTTTTTGGATATCATTCAATATAGAAATATCAGTCATTGTTTCCCTTTCTTTGTAGCTAATTTTAAAAACAGCTGTACCTATACCATTTTAGCATATTTTATATAAATTAACATCATTAAAATAATTGATTAAACGCTTTCTTATCAAGAAATATTGCTTATGATTTTTCTGAATTATTTCACGATTTTAGAGTTAGAAATATATAGAAGTATGGTAAAATGAAGTGTAGATTCTAGGAGGAGAGAATATTGTTACCAGCATATATTAAAATTCACGACGCTATTAAAAAGGAAATCGATAAAGGGACTTGGAAGATTGGGCAGCGGTTACCTAGCGAAAGAGATTTAGCGGATGATTATAGTGTAAGTCGTATGACACTTCGCCAATCAATTACATTGTTAGTTGAAGAAGGTATTTTGGAGAGACGAGTTGGTAGTGGCACCTATGTTGCTAGTCATCGTGTTCAAGAAAAAATGCGGGGAACAACTAGTTTTACAGAAATTGTCAATTCTCAAGGGCGTAAGCCATCCAGTAAACTAATCTCATTTCAAAGAAAACTAGCAAATGAAACCGAAATTCAAAAATTAAATTTATCACAGTCAGATTATGTGGTTCGTATGGAAAGGGTACGTTATGCTGATAAGGTACCGTTGGTTTATGAGGTAGCCTCTATACCAGAGAATTTAATTAAAGGTTTTGAACAATCAGAGGTTACAGAACATTTCTTTAAAACCTTAACAGAGAATGGCTACGAAATTGGGAAAAGCCAACAAACTATATATGCTAGAAATGCTAGTGAACGTGTTGCTTCGCATTTAGAAGTTAACGCAGGCCATGCTATTTTGGCATTGACACAAGTTTCATACTTTACTGATGGTAAGCCTTTTGAATATGTTCATGGGCAATATGTTGGAGATCGTTTTGAGTTTTATTTAGAGAATAACTAGTAGTTTAATGAATAACGTTTTTTGAAGAAGTAGCTATGTATGTTATAATGGAAAAATAAATTATATAGAAAGATTTGAGGAAGTAGTTGACTACTTTCAAGAGGTATTAGTTCATGTCTCAATCTTACATTAATGTTATCGGCGCTGGTTTGGCTGGTTCTGAAGCAGCTTATCAAATTGCTAAACGTGGAATACCAGTTAAGCTTTATGAAATGCGTGGGGTTAAATCAACCCCTCAACATAAAACAGATAATTTTGCAGAATTAGTATGTTCCAATTCATTCCGCGGTGATTCTCTAACAAATGCAGTTGGTCTTTTAAAAGAAGAAATGCGTCGTTTGGATTCTATCATTATGAGAAATGGGGAGGCACATCGAGTTCCAGCAGGTGGAGCCATGGCCGTTGATAGAGAAGGTTATTCTGAAGCTGTTACTGAGGAAATCCATAAACATCCATTAATCGAAGTAATTCGTGATGAAATCACAGATATCCCTGGAGATGCTATTACAGTTATCGCTACAGGACCATTAACAAGTGATAGTCTGGCAGCTAAAATCCATGAACTTAATGGTGGTGATGGTTTTTATTTTTACGATGCCGCCGCTCCAATTGTCGATAAAAATACGATTGACATAAATAAAGTTTACCTTAAGTCTAGGTATGACAAAGGTGAAGCAGCTTATCTAAATTGTCCAATGACCAAAGAAGAATTTATGGCTTTTCATGAAGCTTTAACTACAGCTGAGGAAGCACCACTAAATTCTTTTGAGAAAGAAAAATACTTCGAAGGTTGTATGCCTATCGAAGTGATGGCTAAGCGTGGTATTAAAACGATGCTTTATGGTCCAATGAAACCAGTTGGTTTGGAGTATCCTGAGGACTACAAAGGACCGCGAGATGGTGAATTTAAAACACCATATGCTGTTGTTCAATTACGTCAAGATAATGCTGCAGGCTCTCTTTATAACATAGTTGGTTTCCAAACTCATCTTAAGTGGGGAGAACAAAAACGTGTATTTCAAATGATTCCTGGTCTTGAAAATGCTGAATTTGTCCGGTATGGTGTTATGCATCGCAATTCTTATATGGATTCACCAAATCTTTTAAACCAAACCTTTGCTACACGTAAGAACCCAAATCTTTTCTTTGCTGGACAAATGACCGGTGTTGAAGGTTATGTAGAATCGGCAGCAAGTGGTCTTGTAGCGGGAATCAATGCTGTCCGTCGCTTCAATGGGGAGAGTGAAGTAGTTTTCCCACAAACTACTGCTATTGGTGCACTGCCACATTATATTACACATACAGACAGCAAACATTTCCAACCAATGAATGTTAACTTTGGTATCATCAAAGAATTAGAAGGTCCACGAATTCGTGATAAGAAAGAGCGTTATGAAGCTATTGCTACACGAGCTTTGAAAGATTTAGAAAAATTTCTCAACTATTGATATATTCATTTGACTTTGCCAACAAGCAAGGTCAAATTTTCTATATTGATTTTTAAAAATGTATGAATGGAGTAAATATGCACTATAAAGAATTACTTGAGTCATCCGAAAAAGCTTATTTGGAAACTAATCGGTATAAACATTTTAAGAATATAATCATTTCAGAGCGTTATTTTTCAAACTATATTAGCTACAAAATAATGCCTACAGTAAGTGAGTTTTTACAGGATATGATCTATTTAGCAGATGAACAAAAAGATTATCAGTCTGATTTTGCTTTTGTATTTTTTGAGGAAAATGCTGAATTGAGCAGTGAATTACAGAGAACTTTATCACAACAAGGCTTTGAATCAGAGAAACATATCATATTTACAAATTCATTAAATCATCTTAAACTTTTTGGAAAAGAATTTGATGACATCACATTTACTAAACTTAATGAAAATTACCTAGAAAAATACCTAAAGTTCAAATATAAACAAAGTATAGTTTACGGAGAAATTTACGCTAAGCAAATGTATAATGATAATCGTGTTAATCTTTTAAATAATAATGCTAAAGTTTACCTAGCTATTAAAGATAATCAAATTATTGGAGATGTAACAGCTTGGGACTATGGTGAATACGTGGAAATAGATGATTTTTATGTCCAAGAGTCCTACAGAGGACAAGGAATTGGTACGCGCCTACAATTTGATGCAAGTAGGGGGTTTAAGAAAGTTATCTTAATTTCAGAAGAAGAAAACAGAAAAATGTATGAGCACCAAGGTTATGAGGAAGTCGCCTATTATTGGACCGCTTTACGGAGCCCTCGAAAGTAAAATTATAAAAGAAATGATATAGTTAAAAGCTATATCTCTTGATTGATAATAAGTATTTTTTAATCCATTAGCTTTTTGTTACACTAGTATCAGTTGATTAATCATACAACCATATCAAAGGAGAAATAAATTATGAAAATCAAAAAGCTATTAGGGTTAACGACAACAGTAGTAATTTCAGCACTTATTTTAGGAGCCTGTGGTCAGTCTAAAAATGAAGACGCCAAAGTCGTTAGAGTTGGAACAATGGTAAAGAGTAAAACTGAAAAAGCTCGTTGGGATAAAATCGAAGAATTAGTTAAGAAAAAAGGCGTTAAGCTAAAATTTACGGAATTCACAGATTATACACAACCTAATAAAGCTTTAGAAAGTGATGAGATTGATATTAATGCTTTCCAGCATTATAATTACTTAAACAATTGGAATAAAGCAAATAAGACCAATCTTGTTTCCGTTGCTGAGACATACTTTACTTCCTTTAGATTATACTCTGGTACTAAGAACGGTAAAGGTAAATACCAAACAGTTTCTGAAATTCCAAATAAAGCAACTATTACTATCCCAAACGATGCAGTTAACGAAAGTCGCTCTCTCTACTTGTTACAATCAGCAGGCTTGCTAAAATTGAAAGTATCAGGTGATGCATTAGCAACAATGTCAGATGTTGTTTCCAATCCTAAATCTTTAGATTTAAAAGAAGTAGATGCAGCACAGACCGCACGTTCTTTGGATTCCACAGATGCAGCAGTTATTAATAATGATTTTGTGACAGAAGCAGGAATAAATCCTAAATCAGCTATTTTTATTGAACCAAAAAGTAAAAATGCAAAACAATGGTACAACCTTTTAGTTGCTCAAAAAGGTTGGCAAGACAAATCAAAAGCTAAAGCCATTAAAGAAGTTGTGAAAGCTTACCATACAGATGCGGTTAAAAAAGTTATCGAAAAAACATCTCAAGGTTTAGATCAACCTGTTTGGTAAAAATAAATAAGCATGGTCAATTCGATCATGCTTATTTATTTCGATTTTTTTTGAGTAATTGACTAGGGGTACTCAATACTTCTGTTAACCGTTGTTGTCGTGCTTTACTTTTTTCGGATTTAGATAAAAGTAGTGTCTTACTTTCTTCAAGGATATCCTCTGTAATATAGTACAACTTCACTAATGAACCGATTCTGACCCTACCAGCTTTAGGCGACATATTCACAACTTGATTAGGATGTAGGGTTGCCCACTTTGAATTTGGTTCAGCAACAATCCTTGATACATTAAAATGGCGTTGCTCTAAGTAAACTTGCGCATCATTGATATCAAGGTGTACTACATTATCAAGCTGAGTATAAGTCTGTTTTTTTTCATGACGACGGTCAAGTTCTTTTTCAATAATTGGACGAGAATTATCAATTGCTTTTCCAATAAGTTCAGTTGTGTCAGGGATTATTGAAATTAATTTACCAATAGGCCCTAAAGATTTTGTCAATTTTTTACTTGTCTTGGCCATATGTTTTCACCGTACTTTCCATTTGTTATGTAAGATATTATATCAAAATTATAGTTTATAAAGCTTTTAAAACTTTCAAATTTGTAAGAAATAGGTCTTAAGATGTAAGGTTATAGTAAACCATTTTGCCATATAATAGACTTAAAGAGAAAGGGGGAGCAAGAGATGCGGCGAAAAATAGTTTTACTTTTTGTAGTTCCAATGCTTATAGTTTTAGGAATTTTAGGAGTGGTAGTTCATTATTATGGTTCAGCATTAAATATTTATCTATTACCTCCTAGTAGCGAACGTTATGGACGTGTTATTTTAGATCGTGTTGAACAGCGTGGTTTGTATTCGCAAGGTCGTCAATGGCAAATTATAAGACAACGATCAGAAAAAAAGTTGAAAACGTCAAAATCTTACCAAGAGAGTCGCAACATTGTACAGGAAGCAGTACGGTATGGAGGCGGTAAACATAGTCAAATATTATCCAAAGAGACTGTACGAAGAGATACCCTAGATAGTCGATATCCAGAATATCGAAGATTAAACGAAGACATTCTCTTAATTACTATTCCTTCTATAAGTAAGTTAGATAAACGATCTATTAGCCATTATAGTGGTAAATTACAAAATATATTGATGGAAAAAAGTTATAAGGGACTCATTTTAGACTTATCGAATAATACTGGCGGCAATATGATCCCTATGATTGGGGGGGTAGCCTCTATTTTACCAAATGATACCCTATTTCATTATACTGATAAGTATGGAAATAAGAAAACAATCACGATGAAAAATATACCGCTAGAAGCATTAAAAATATCTAGGAAAACAATCAATACTAAGCATGTTCCAATCGCTATTATAACTAATCATAAAACTGCTAGTTCGGCAGAAATGACTTTTTTATCATTTAAAGGATTACCTAATGTTAAAAGCTTTGGTCAAGCTACAGCAGGATATACGACTGTTAATGAAACTTTCATGCTTTACGACGGTGCTAGATTAGCTTTAACTACAGGAATAGTTAGTGATCGACAAGGATATAAATACGAGAACACCCCTATCTTACCAGATCAAGTAACCAGCCTTCCTTTACAAGAGTCACAGTCTTGGTTAAAGAGTAGAATCAATCAAAATTAGGGTATAATAAATAAAGGAGAATTATATGTTATTAGAAATCAATCACTTAGAAAAAGTTTTTCGTACACGTTTTTCAAAAGAAGAGACAAGGGCTCTACAAGACGTCGATTTTAAAGTTGAACAAGGGGAATTCATTGCTATTATGGGAGAGTCTGGTTCGGGAAAAACAACTCTGCTAAATATTTTAGCTACTTTAGAAAAACCGACAAATGGACAAGTGATTTTAAATGGGGAAGATATTACGAAAATTAAAGAGGCAAAATTAGCGAGTTTTCGTTTGAAAAATCTTGGTTTCGTCTTTCAGGACTTCAACCTTTTGGATACTCTCTCTGTAAGAGATAATATCTATCTTCCTTTAGTTCTTGATCGTAAACGTTACAAAGAAATGGATCATCGTTTGTCAGAATTATCTTCTCATCTGAGAATTGATGACTTATTAGATAAGAGACCTTTCGAGCTCTCTGGTGGGCAAAAGCAACGTGTAGCGATTGCTCGTAGTTTGATAACCAACCCTCAAATTTTATTAGCAGATGAACCAACAGCAGCGTTAGATTACCGTAATTCAGAAGACTTGCTGAATTTATTTGAAACTATTAACTTGGATGGACAAACTATTTTGATGGTAACCCATTCAGCAAATGCTGCTAGTCATGCCAAACGCGTTTTATTTATCAAAGATGGACGTATTTTTCACCAACTTTATCGTGGTAATAAGAATAATAGCGAATTCAATAAAGATATTTCTTTAACAATGTCTGCCATATTAGGGGGTGAATAATATGTTTTATCTCAAAATAGCCTGGCATAATTTAAAACATTCTATAGACCAGTACATACCATTCCTCTTAGCCAGTTTATTACTTTATTCATTGACTTGTTCTACGCTACTAATCTTAATGAGTGCTGTTGGAAGAGATATGGGGACAGCGGCAACGGTTCTTTTTCTTGGAGTGATTGTTTTGTCAATCTTTGCGGTAGTCATGGAACATTATAGCTACAATATCTTGATGAAACAGCGTAGTAGTGAATTTGGACTGTATAACATTTTGGGGATGAATAAACGTCAAGTTGCGCGTGTAGCTAGTCTAGAGCTGTTTATTATTTATATATTTCTTATTTCTATAGGAAGTCTGTTTAGTGCTTTTTTTGCTAAATTTATTTATTTAATTTTTGTCAACATTATTAACTATCATGCACTAAATCTTAGTTTAAGTTTATGGCCATTTATTATTTGTATCGTTATATTTACAGGTATTTTTCTGACTTTAGAAGTTCCAGTTATTCGACATGTTCATTTATCATCCCCATTAAGTCTTTTTAGAAAGAAACAACAGGGAGAAAAAGAACCAAAAGGTAATCTTATACTTGCAATTTTAGCGTTAGTAGCTATCGCCATCGCTTATACAATGGCTCTTACTTCAGGTAAAGCACCTGCATTAGCTGTTATCTATCGTTTCTTCTTTGCAGTACTTTTAGTTATTGCTGGTACTTATCTTTTTTATATTAGTTTTATGACATGGTACTTAAAAAGGTTGCGTCAAAACAAGCATTATTATTATAAATCTGAGCATTTTGTATCAACTTCGCAAATGATTTTTCGAATGAAGCAAAATGCAGTAGGGTTAGCAAGTATCACTTTATTAGCTGTTATGGCTCTAGTTACTATTGCTACAACAGTCTCACTTTATTCAAATACACAAAATGTTGTTACCGGACTATTTCCAAAATCAGTAAGTTTATCAATAGATAATTCAAAAGGTGACGCGAAAAATATATTTGAAGAAAAGATTTTGAAGAAACTAGGTAAGTCATCTAAGGAAGCTATCACTTATAATCAGACAATGATTTCGATGCCAGTTAGTCAATCAAGTGAACTTAATATCACATCTAAAAACGTCAAACATGTTGATATCACAAAAACGGGTTTTATGTACCTAATTACTCAGAATGATTTCCGTCGTTTAGGTCACCAATTACCAAAATTAAAAGATAACCAAGTGGCTTACTTTGTTCAAAAAGGTGATAGCCGTTTGAAAAAAATAAATCTATTGGGAAATAAATTTGATGTTGTAAAAAATTTAAAAGAGGCTTATGTCCCAGAGACTACAAATACTTACAACCCGGGTTTGATTATATTTGCAAACAACAAACAAATTGACAATATTAGAAAAGCATATTTACCTTATACTAAGAACATCAATACTTTTCCAAAAACCTTTAAGGCATATTTGGATTTGAATAGTCAAGAGATAAATTCAATTTCTAAAAACGACATAATAGAGGTAGATGGTAAGTATGTTGGAAATATTAGCACTAAACAGAGTTTTCTAAAAGAAGGTTATCAAATGTTTGGTGGGTTATTATTTACTGGATTTCTGTTAGGTATAAGCTTTTTGCTAGGTATAGCTCTAATTGTTTACTATAAGCAATACTCAGAAGGTCATGAAGATAAGAGATCTTATCGTATCTTACAAGAAGTAGGTATGAGCAAAAAATTAGTTAAACGGACTATTAATTCTCAAATTATGATTTTCTTCTTCCAACCTTTAGTGGTAGCAGTTATTCACTTTGGAGTTGCTATTCCAATGCTAAAACAGATGCTTTTGGTATTTGGGGTGCTTAACTCAACAATCGTATATGTAGTAAGTGGTTTGACAGTACTTGCGATTTCTATAATTTACTTTATCATTTACCGTATAACTAGTCGAACTTATTATCATATTATTGAACGCTAAAAAGGATTGGTTATTTTACCAATCCTTTTGCATTAATAGAAACCGATAGACTAAAAAATTTGTTATACTAAATGAAAGAAAGAGATTTCGTACTATTTTAGGAGGGGATATGTCACAAGAGCAAGGAAAAATTTATATTGTAGAAGATGATATGACGATTGTGTCACTTTTAAAAGATCATTTATCAGCTAGCTATCATGTCTCTAGTGTCAGCAATTTTCGTGATGTGAAACAAGAAATTATCGCATTTCAACCCGATTTGATACTAATGGATATTACGTTACCCTATTTTAATGGTTTTTACTGGACTGCAGAATTGCGTAAGTTTTTAACAATTCCTATTATTTTCATTTCATCTAGTAATGATGAAATGGATATGGTTATGGCATTAAATATGGGGGGTGATGACTTTATTTCAAAACCATTCTCTCTAGCTGTATTAGATGCTAAGCTAACTGCTATTTTAAGGAGAAGTCAACAATTTATCCAACAGGAATTAACTTTTGGGGGATTTACGTTGACAAGAGAAGGGTTATTGTCTAGCCAAGATAAAGAGGTTATTTTATCGCCAACAGAAAATAAAATCCTATCTATCTTGCTCATGCATCCTAAACAAGTAGTCTCAAAAGAGTCTCTATTAGAGAAACTTTGGGAAAATGATAGTTTTATTGATCAAAATACACTTAATGTTAATATGACACGCTTACGTAAAAAAATTGTCCCAATAGGTTTTGATTACATTCATACAGTGAGAGGAGTTGGGTATTTACTACAATGATACGCCAGTTTTTAAGAGAACACTTGATTTGGTATATTTTATATATCATGATGTTTGTCCTATTTTTTATTAGTTTCTATCTATATCATTTACCAATGCCCTATTTGTTTAATTCCTTAGGTTTAAATGTTATTGTTTTACTAGGAATTAGTATTTGGCAATACAGTCGTTACAGGAAAAAAATGTTACATCTCAAATATTTTAATAGTAGTCAGGACCCCTCTTTCGAACTTCAACCGAGTGATTACGCTTATTTTAATATTATTACACAATTAGAAGCTAGAGAAGCGCAAAAAGTTTCTGAAACAATTGAACAAACCAATCATGTTGCACTTATGATAAAGATGTGGTCGCACCAAATGAAAGTTCCATTGGCAGCTATTTCATTAATGGCCCAGACAAATCATCTCGATCCTAAGGAAGTTGAACAACAATTATTGAAATTGCAACATTATCTTGAAACGTTGTTAGCATTTTTGAAATTTAGACAATATCGTGACGATTTTCGTTTTGAAGCTGTTAGCCTTAGAGAAGTAGTAGTAGAAATTATAAAATCGTATAAGGTTATTTGTCTATCCAAAAGCTTATCTATCATAATTGAAGGCGATAATATCTGGAAAACAGACAAAAAGTGGTTAACTTTTGCTCTTTCACAGGTGCTAGATAATGCCATAAAATATTCTAATCCTGAGTCAAAGATAATAATAAGCATAGGAGAAGAGAGTATTAGAATACAAGACTACGGTATCGGCATACTCGAAGAAGATATCCCTAGACTTTTTGAAGATGGCTTTACGGGTTACAACGGTCATGAGCACCAAAAGGCAACAGGCATGGGGTTATATATGACAAAAGAAGTCTTATCTAGTCTGAATTTGTCCATTTCGGTGGATAGCAAAATTAATTATGGGACTGCTGTTTCTATACATAAATAAAGTTATGTAAAATAAAATATTTACATAACTTTATTTATGTTACTATAGTTTATCTAAAGCGTTCTTTTGTTCATCGTTAACAATATGGGTATATAGGTCAGTAACTTGAGTGGAAGCATGACCTAGTTGGTGGCTAACTAATACTTGAGATTTTGTAGCATCATATAGCCTAGTAGCAAGAGTATGCCTTAGTTTATGAGGTGTTACACGAACCTTAAAATCCTGGGAATACTTAGCAACCATTTTCTCTACACTTGAAGCATCAATACGATTTGGCACCCCACGGTATTCTGATAAAAATAGAGCAATGTCCTGATTTTCTGCTTTGTATCTATTTTTACGGATGTCTAAATAATTAGCAAGGTAGGGCTTCGCAAAGCTAGCGACATTGACAGAGTCCCTTTTCCCCCCTTTTCGTGTGACATCAATAACCATTACATTAAGGTTAATATCCTTTAAATCTAAGTTTACTGCCTCAGATAGACGCACTCCTGAAGCTAGTAGCAAACCAATAATAGCTAAATCTCTCTCTTTATTTTTGTTGAAAAAAGCTAAAGCACGTTTGGAAAGTTTGTTTTGATATTCACAATCTATATACTCTAAGAATTCTATCGTTTCATTGCCCAAAAATAACTTTTGTTTAATATTTTCTGCCCGAGAAGCTAAAGTTTCCTTTTTCTTTTTGGTTGAGACTTTTTTCATGACATTGCGATAAAAGTAAGGCTCCCCGTCAGCATTCTCAACCTCTTCAGTAAGGTATTTGAAAAGACTAGATAAGGCAGATAGAGTTCTGTTAATGGTGGTTTGAGACACCCCATTTTGCCTTGTGTTAGCATTTAATAAAGGGCGTTCTCGTAAATATAGTATAAAAGCTTCCATATCTTTTTTAGTAAGGTTTTCTAAAACTGAAAGCTCAATTTCTGCAATGTGATGACAATTAGCAACACCAGAATCCAATAACCATTCAAGAAAACGTCTATATTCTTTTAAATATTCGTAGAGTGTTGTGAAACTATAAGGAACAGAAAGCTTTGATTGATAATATTCTAGAACATACCAAGGCATAATTTCTTTTAGTTCATCGATTTTTTCGAGTAGTAATTCACGTTTCATAATAAAATCTCCATTATATCTATAAATAGAAGTATATCATACTCTATCATAACTTTCAAGAAAATTATAGTTTTTCGGAAAGTTTAAAAGTTAAAAACAGGAATTCATTCGGTAAGTATATCAAATATCCATTCTTTATGATGATCAGTATTACTTATTATCGTTTAACATGTTTGTTATAGTAAAGACAGAGTATTTTGAGAAAACTGATTCATAATTTCATTGATTTTATCGGTATCTGAAAAGGTAATAAAGTGTACTCAATTATTTTTAATTATATTTGCAAGTTAATAACCAAAGTTAAATTCTACTTTAAAATATACTAGTTTTCTCAATATTAGATCTACTATGTCTTATAAAAATCAGAAGATTTGAAATATTTCTTTCTTTCTTGAAATTTTATGATATAATATGTCCTATATCTTTATAGAAGGTTTAGGAGGACTGGTATTATGTCTAGTTTTAATAGAAAAAAACTTAAGTTTTTGGGTATATCTTTGGCGACTCTAACAGCCACCACAGTTACCCTGGTTGCCTGTGGTAATGAGTCAAAGAACTCTGGAGATAATAAAGTTATTAATTGGTATATTCCTACTGAAATCAGTACATTGGACATTTCAAAGAATACAGATGCTTATTCAAACTTAGCTATAGGTAATTCAGGCAGCAATTTACTTAGAATTGATAAAGAGGGCAAACCAAAACCCGATTTAGCTAAAAAAGTATCCGTTTCTTCTGATGGTCTTACTTATACTGCTACACTTCGTGATAATTTAAAATGGTCAGATGGAAGCAAACTAAGCGCTGAAGATTTTGTTTACACATGGCGGAGAATAGTTGATCCTAAAACTGCATCTGAATATGCTTACTTGGCGACAGAATCGCACCTTTTAAATGCTGATAAGATTAATTCTGGAGATATTAAAGATTTAAATAAACTTGGTGTAACAGCTAAAGGCAATCAAGTGACCTTTAAATTGACAAGTCCATGCCCTCAATTTAAATATTATTTAGCCTTCTCTAATTTTATGCCTCAAAAACAATCGTATGTTGAAAAAGTTGGTAAAGATTATGGTACAACATCAAAAAATCAAATTTACTCAGGTCCTTACCTTGTTAAGGATTGGAATGGTTCAAATGGTAAATTTAAATTAGTCAAAAATAAATATTATTGGGATTCTAAACATGTTAAAACAAATAGTGTCATAGTTCAAACTATCAAAAAACCAGATACTGCAGTTCAAATGTACAAGCAAGGTCAGATTGATTTTGCTGAAATATCAGGAACTTCTGCTATTTATCAAGCTAATAAAAATAATAAAGATGTAGTAGATGCGTCTGATGCACGTACTACATCTTTATTATTTATAACCAAACTGGTTCGGTTAAAGCATTGACAAATCAGAAAATTAGGCAAGCTTTGAATTTAGCGACTGATCGTAAAGGTGTTGTTAAAGCGGCAGTTGATACAGGTTCAACTCCTGCTGAATCTCTGGTCCCTAAAAAATTAGCCAAATTACCTAATGGTGAGGATCTTTCCAAGTATACTGCCCCAGGTTATACGTATAATACAAGTAAAGCTCAAAAACTTTTTAAAGAAGGTCTTGCTGAGGTTGGTCAGTCATCTCTCAAGTTAACAATCACAGCTGATTCGGACTCTCCAGCAGCTAAAAATGCTGTTGACTATGTGAAATCTACATGGGAGAGTGCTTTGCCTGGTCTAACTGTTGAAGAAAAATTTGTTACTTTCAAGCAACGCCTTGAAGATGCAAAAAATGAAAATTTTGATGTCGTGCTCTTCTCATGGGGAGGAGATTATCCAGAAGGATCAACTTTCTATGGGTTATTCACGACTAATTCTGCGTATAATTATGGTAAATTTTCTTCTAAAGAGTATGACAATGCCTATCAAAAGGCAATTACTACTGACGCCTTGAAACCAGGAGATGCCGCTAATGATTACAAAACTGCTGAAAAAGCTTTATTTGATCAATCATATTATAACCCAGTTTATTACCTAGGGAAAAAAGGACTCCAAAATTCTAAATTAAAGGGGTTGGTAAGAAATTCAACTGGTTTGAATGTTGATTTTACTTATGCTTATAAGACAGAATAAAAGAAAAGCGTTAGGATATTTCTAGCGCTTTTCTATACCAAAAGTAACCAATGAGTTATCAAAACACTTATAATTGAGAACAATGATCCAATTAAATAATATTCGGCAAAAACCTGACTTTTAGAAATTTTATCGTAACGTGCAATGGATTTTGCAGTAAAAACAAGACCTATAGCAGCATACTGTCCTGAGATTAGTAATATAGCCATAATTAGACGCTCTAAATTACCAATCATAGCTCCTGCTCCTTCAATTGTTTCTTCATGATCTTCAGATTTTTCTTTCATTATTTTTGTTTTTTCTTGTGTTAATAATGATGATAATTCTTTAGCTTGAAATTTATTAAAGAAAATTTTAAACACAATATTAATGGGTTTGGTGATAATGATAAAAACCAGAGCTATGACAATAAAGTGCTTGATAGGCAAAAGCCAATGATTAGGCGGTAAATATGTAGGAAGCGCATGGTAAAAAACGATAATGCAAGTATAGTGGGCTAGTTGGTCTATAATAAAAGCTGCTTTTTGGAAATGCCCTTCCTCTACCCAAGGGTAACTCAATTTCTTTATACTATCAATAACAATATGACTTCCCCATATGCTTAAATTTAACAAAGTAGTTTCTGGTATCAATATCATTAAAGCTGCTAGGGGGAGGAAAACAATCAAGAGATGTCTCCAGAGTCCCCTCCAACTATGTGATTTACTATCTGCTAAGGATTGACTTTGCCACTGAAAGTCAGCTAAAAAATGTGCACAAAATAATAAAGTTAGGATTGGATTATCCCTTAAAAAATCAGAAATCATAGCTTCCCCCTTTAGTTTGAGTGCAACTTTTAACTAATAGATCGGCTGCCTGTGTTCTCGTTCTTAAGTAAATCTTCAGACCGCTTGCTTTAAGGCGTTTAGTCAGCGCACTAGGTTCAATATTTTCCAGTTGGGCTAACTTTTGATGTTGAAATTGTTCTTGATAATTATCTTGAAGTATTAAGTGCTCAAGCATTTGAAAATGGTTTGTAGTCCATTTTGACTTGATAAAATCACCAGCTGAAATGAGACTATTTAGTGTTAATTCAAGGTTTTGGTCTTCATCATCAAGGCAAATAGCTACTTGAACTGTTCCATAATCATTTTTATCATGTATATGATTAATAGCTGAGCGAGCATGCCAGTAGGCAGGACCATCAGCACCGATACTTTCATTTGAATTGATGGATGTTATAATGTTTCCTGTACCGAGGCCGAACCTTACATTAACAGGTTTTAGAGCTAGTTGAATATGGTCAATAATTTGAAATACCTTTTTTGATGGTTTCAATAAAGCTTGAAATTCATCACCAGCTGTAATAGTGAATGGAGAAATCAGCTCTTCACCATATACATCAGATAGTTCGGTCATTAGTTGCTGAAAAGACTGTTGGAAAGTTTCACGTTCAAGTATCTGTTTTGAATTAATGATATCACCGATTAATGCTAAATACATAAATATCACCACCTTTTTGTCTATTATAGCAGACAAAAATAAAAATGTCTATTTAAATAGACATTTTTATTTGCGTTTCTTCTTAGCTTTCTTCATTTTATTAGCCATACGTTTCATTGATTGTTTAGCTGCAAAGGCTCCTACTTTTCCTTTTAAGCCACCACCAAACATTTGGCTGAAGTCCATATCGCCACCTAAACTAGATAAGTCAGGCATGCCATTTTGCCCCATCATACCTTCTAAATTAGACATATCCATTCCGTCCATTCCAGGCATATCTTTAGGGAGGTTATTAGGATCAATTCCCATTTTTTTCATCATTTTATTCATATCACCGGACATCACGCCTTGCATCATTTGTTTTGCCTGGTTAAAATCTTTAATGAATTTATTAACATCAACGAAAGTATTACCTGATCCAGCAGCAATACGACGTCTACGACTTGGATTGAGGAGATCTGGATTTTCTCTCTCTTCTGGAGTCATTGATGACACAATGGCTCTTTTGCGAGCAATTTCGTTTTCATCCACTTTGAAGTTTTTCATTGCTGGATTGTTAGCCATTCCTGGAAGCATTTTAAGGAGATCTTCCATTGGCCCCATATTTTGAACTTGATCTAATTGATCAATAAAATCGTTGAAGTCAAAGGTGTTTTCACGCATTTTCTCCGCTAATTCCATTGAACGTTTTTCGTCGTATTCTTGACTAGCGCGCTCAATAAGTGTTAGCAGGTCTCCCATCCCCAATATACGGCTTGCCATACGATCGGGATGGAAAGTTTCAATATCAGTGATTTTTTCCCCTGTCCCTGTAAATTTAATTGGTTTTCCAGTAATTTCGCGTACTGAAAGGGCAGCACCACCGCGTGTATCACCGTCAATCTTTGTCAGAACAACACCACTAATGCTGAGCTGACGGTTAAATTCTTCAGCGACATTTGCAGCTTCCTGTCCAATCATGCTGTCAACGACAAGGAGTATTTCATTAGGTTGAGCTATGGCTTTGACATCATGCAATTCCTGCATAAGGGTTGCATCAATTTGTAGGCGTCCGGCTGTATCAATAAGAACATAGTCATTACGATTTTCACGAGCCTGTTCTAAACCTTTAGTGACAATCTCAACTGCTGAATGGTTAGTTCCCATATCAAAGACAGGAACATTAATCTGGCTACCAAGGGTTTTTAACTGATCAATAGCAGCTGGTCGATAAATATCAGCTGCTATCATCATAGGACGAGCATTGTCTTCTTTGATTAGTTTGTTTGCTAACTTACCGGCAAAAGTTGTTTTACCAGCACCTTGTAGACCAACCATCATAATGATGGTTGGAATTTTAGGGGATTTTTCAATTTCAGAGGTCTCAGCCCCTAATAAATCTGTTAGCTCTTCATTGACAATCTTAACAATTTGTTGCGTAGGATCTAGTGTATCAATGATTTCATGTCCAACAGCACGTTCACGAACATGTTTAATAAAGGTTTTAACAACTGGAAGAGCAACGTCAGCTTCTAAAAGAGCTAGACGAATCTCCTTGGTGACTTCTTGCACATCTTTTTCAGATAACTTTTTCTTACCACGAATATTTTTAAAAACTCCTTGCAGGCGCTCTGTTAAACTTTCGAAAGCCATAAATTATTTCTCCTCATTTAATCTCTATTATCAATGCTACTTAGAATGGAAATTTTTTCTTGTAAAAAGGCATCATCGGTATATTTTTCTAGAATGTCATCAAAAATCTGACTACGGACAATATAATCTGAATACATATGTAGTTTCATTTCGTACGCCTCAAGAATTTTTTCAGTTCGTTTGATATTATCATAGACAGCTTGTCGGCTAACACCGGATTCTTCAGCTATTTCAGCAAGGCTGTAGTCATCGGCGTAGTATAACTCGATATAATTCATTTGTTTATCTGTTAATAATGCCGCATAAAACTCAAAAAGGGCATTCATACGATTTGTTTTTTCAATTTCCATAGCTTTTATTATACCAAATTTCCTATCAGCTTGCTATATCAAGTATGCAAGACCACTTTAAAATTTAAAAGGTTAGGACTAACATGGCCTAACCTTTTACTTTTGGTAGTTTTATCTTAAAAATACTGCCTCTAGGTTTATTATCAATTACTGTAATATTACCTCGCAGTGAGTTAACGATTTGTTGAGCTAAAGAAAGGCCGAGGCCAAACCCTCCTTGTTGTCGTGTTCTTGCTTTGTCAACACGGTAAAAACGATCAAAAATTCTGACTTTATCCTCCTCTGAAATTCCTGGTCCATTATCAGCGATTTCTAAAAAGAGATACTTATCAGTTTCAGATATGGTAAAGTCAATGCTACCATCATTGTCAGTATATTTTATAGCATTATCAAATAAAATAGTCATGAGTTGTTTTAGCAGTGTCTTATCTGTTTTGAAACTATCTTGGATCATATTATGTCCAGTAAAATTTTTACCATTCTCTTGGGTGATTAGATCATAATTCTCAAAGATACTATCAAAAAGTGTAGGCTTAATAACAGCTAATTCTGGTTTGATTCCATCATCACGTCTTGCTAAGTTTAAAAGATTAGTGGTTAAAATACGCATATTTCGTACTTCATCTAGACTTGAAGCGATATTTTCACTATTTTCTAAAATGGTGGCATTCGGTTTTCTGAATAGCGTTTCTAGGCGATTTTGTAAGACAGCTAGGGGAGTACGCAGCTCGTGGCTAGCATTTTCGACAAAAGCCTTCTGTCTTTCGTAGTTTTCTATAATCGGTTTTTGTGCCCATTTAGCTAAGTAGATACTTGCTCCAATTGAAATAATCCAAAAAGTAGTCATGACAAATATAATAATTTTTTCATAGCGTTCTTTAGCATTTACTAATTGATCAATATTAACAATAGCTGTCATGTAAGTCACATTAGGATAAGCAGGGTTATTAACTTTTACGGTGACAGCATGATATGTCTCATCTTGACCAAAGATGTTGGTTAAAGTTAATTCACTAATGCCACCTAGATTTTTTTTATTAGGTTTTAAAAACTGATAGTTTGAAAATGCGTCAAAATAGTTAATGACTTCTTCTTCTGATGTAAAAAGAATAATATCAGTATTAGCTACTGTCTGACCGCCGGGTTTTAACTTGACACTTGCGATATTGGAGTTATCTAGGTAGGCAGCAGTACGTGACATAACCATATTGATGTAATTTTTAGGATGGGTACTGATATACTTTAAACTACTATCAACAGAAGAATAAACACCATAGCGCATGACTTGGAGGATGATAACAGTCATAACCAGAAAAATACCACTAAAAACTGTGAAAAAATGGATAAAATGACTATCTGAGACATTTTTTTTGAATTTACTTATCTTAATCGGTTTCGACATGCTTTAAAATATATCCTACACTACGCAAAGTTTGAAGGTTTTCTGAAAAAAGTGTTCCTTTTAATTTTTTCCGAACCTTAGAGACATAGACTTCTACAACTGAAATCGTTGTATCACTATCAAATCCCCAAATACGATCAAAGATTTGAGATTTCGGTAAGATAACATTTTGATTTTGAAGGAAATAGACTAAAAGATCAAACTCTTTACCTAAGAGCTCAACTTCTGTTTGATTAACAAAGGTTGAGTTAGTAGACATGTCTACGCGAATATCACCATAAATTAGGCTGTTATCATTAAATTTTCCAGAACGCTTTAAAAGAGCCTGAATTCGCATTTTTAGTTCTTCTAGGTAAAAAGGTTTTGTTAGATAATCATCAGCACCTAAGTCGAAACCTTGTCCCTTATCATCAATGCTTTCTTTAGCGGTCATTATTAATACAGGGGTTGTAATACCTTTTTCACGTAGCTCTTTCAACACTTGGAAGCCGTTTTTTTCAGGTAACATGAGATCTAGAAGAATCAGATCATAGACTCCACTTTCGGCTTCGTAAAGACCCTCTTCTCCATCAAAAATTTGCATGACATCGGCAAAGTCATCAAGGAAATCAAAAACGGAATTGGAAAGACTCAAGTCATCTTCAATTAATAAAATTTTTATCATAGTATATCCTTTCGATGTACATATTTTATCTGAACTATTAATATTAGAATACCAAACTTTGCTTAATAAATCCTAAATAAAGTATGTTTTATGTCAACTAATTTCATGACACAGACAAAGAAATAGAGATTGAATAATCCATCAATCTCTATTTGAGTTTATTAGATATATTTTTTGATAGTATTGATAACTTCTTCTTTTTGCTTCGTGATTAAAAGGACACGAGCAGAAATTTCTTTAATTCCCATTGAAATATTACGGCTAATCGCCATATCGCTTAATTGAGGCTCGAAAAAG
The DNA here is from genome assembly GCF_003812685.1 of Streptococcus sp. FDAARGOS_520. Lineage (NCBI taxonomy): Bacteria > Bacillati > Bacillota > Bacilli > Lactobacillales > Streptococcaceae > Streptococcus > Streptococcus sp. FDAARGOS_520. Next base: position 1,956,609 of record NZ_CP033810.1, read on the forward strand.
TTTTTATATTGTTCAAGGCGTTCTTCTGTTTTGAAACTACTTGAGGGATAAATCACAAATTTATCAAAACTCATATCACCACCTAGAGTTGCTTTGATCCATTCCCAGTTTTCTTGGGCCCACTCCCAGACACTTTCTTGTGTAAAAGAATTTTTAAGGAAAGTAGCATACCAACTCATAGCTAAGTCTTGTGGTTTCACAATATCTTTATTTTTCCAATCTGACAATAATTTCTTGAGTGTCTTGCTATCTGTAGTATGAGATAAAGCACTCGCTAGTTGTCGTTTGAAATTCCCATCGGTAGTAGTACTATAAGTCTCTAATAACAAGTGGCTAAGTTCTTTGGATTCGAAATGCTTCATTTCATTGGTAAGAACTAACAGGCGAATTGCAGCTGGTATAGCAGCGATATTATTTTCGTGGGCTTTAAAAATATGGTGAGCTTCTTCAATAGCATGTTCATTATCTGAGTAGAGAGCAAGGCTTAGGGATAGATGACGGACCATTTCGCTATCATCTCCTTCTCCTTCTCTTTTTTCAAAGCCAAGTCTATTAAAATTAAATGCTGATAATTTATTAACAAATTCTTTAAAGTCGAATTCATCTTGGCTATCTTCCTGGACGAATAAGGATAAACCATCAATAACACTCTTAATAGCAGAGTTAACAAGATATGATGTCTCTTGGCTCAAAAGAGAGACTAAAGGTATTAAACTACTATATGAAATCATACCACTTTCAGCAAGTAAATGACGTTCTTGTACAATTTGTAGTTTAGAAATGTTATCCATAAGAGGAAGATCAGAAATGATATGCTCTATGAGTTGACCTTGATAGTTAGTAATGTAATGTGCAGTATTTTCAGTATTGAAACGCAGTGCACCATTTTCTTTGTTCTTTTCAGCTAACTGACTAAAATTGGGGATTACTACCGTTTCCTCGGTTAATATCTCTGGGATTCCTTCCCAATTACTATTAAGAGGAATTTGCCACAAGCGAGACTTATCTTCGTGTTCACCAATAAAGAATTGTTTTTGAGTTAAAATGAGCTCATCTTCTTCTATTTTGGCTGCCATCACAGGGTATCCTGGTTGCTCTAACCAAGAATCCATGAAAGCTGCAACATCTTTTCCTGAGGTTTGAGAAAGTGCATTCCAAAGGTCACGACCAATAGTATTTTGATATTGATGTTTTTCAAAATAAATTTTTAGTCCTGCGGCAAAATCTGTATCGCCTAACCAGCGACGTAACATGTGCATGAGGCGGCTACCTTTTGCATAAACGATAGCTGGATCAAAAAGTGTGTTAATTTCATCAGGATGATTGACCTCAACGTGAACAGATTGGACGCCATCTGTGGCATCACGCTTAAGAGCTAATGGTAGACCACCTGTTTGAAAGTCTTCAAATATATTAAGTTTTGGTTCAATATAATCAATTGATACATATTCCATCATATTAGCAAATGATTCATTTAACCATAAATCATCCCACCATTTCATAGTAACGAGGTTACCAAACCACTGGTGAGCTATTTCATGTGCTACAACTAATGCTACTTGCTGACGGCTGGAAACACTAGAGTTCTCATCTACTAAAAGATAGACTTCACGATATGTTACTAATCCCCAATTTTCCATAGCTCCAGCAGAAAAATCAGGTAGAGCAACGTGGAGTGACTGAGGAATAGGATAACGTACACCAAAGTAGTCCTCATAAAACTCAATAACACGCACAACGATATCTAAAGAAAAATCTAATTCATTTAACTGATGGGCTTTTGTGGCATATGAGCCAACAAGAGTGCCGTTTTTGGTATGTGTTGTTTTACCATGCAATTCCCCCAAGGCAAAAGCTAATAAATATGAGGACATTTTAGGTGTGGTGTCAAATGTCCATAAACCTGTTTCTTGACGTTGTTCAGCATTGATTTCCGGCATATTTGAAAGAGCAATCTCTCCTTCTTTTTGATCGAATTTTAGGCTCAAATCAAAGGTTGCTTTTGCTTCTGGTTCGTCAATACTTGGGAATACTTCACGAGCAAAATGACTTTCAAATTGTGTGGAGATAACCTCTTTTTTGATGCCATTAACTGTATAGTAAGATGGATACATACCTGTCATATTATCGGTAATGTGACCGCTGAATTCAAAGACTAATACCATGCTACCAGTTTCATGCAATTGAATATGCATAGCTTCATTGTCTTCATCTAGTTGGAAATCTAATGGTTGATTATCTAATAAGACAGATTTAATGGTTAACCCTTTTTGGTGAAAAGAGATATTGTTATCTAAGGCTTCGCCAGACACAGCAACGTTACCTGAAAAGGTTTTAGTTTGACGATTAATATCCAAGAAAAGGTTATAGTTTTCAGGGACAAATTTGGTAACAAAATGTTCTACAGTTTTCATATAACTCCTAACTAATTCAGAAACATTTGAAACATTACTAGTCCTGTATGGGCTAGAAAAGATAGAAAAGCTGTAACAAGATAGTTACAGCTTTTCTATCGCACGAACTATACTTACAATTACCACTCTACAAGCAATAATTATATCATAACTCGATAATTTTTCCAGTTTTTAAATAAACAATCCATTCACAGATATTTTTGCCATAATCTCCAATTCGCTCCAAGTGCATCAATACTTGGAAGTATTCTTTGGCGGCAAATGCTACGTCAGGATGCTTTTGAATTGTTTCAACTACCATTTTTTGGATATCACGGAAGTAATCATCAACTATTTCATCCATTGCTGCTACTTCGTAAGCTTTTTCATCATCACCATTGATATAAGCTGTTAAGGCTTCTTCAAGCATGTTTTTAACTGCTTTTCCCATATTATTGATTTCTAATTCTACTGCTGGGATTCTTTCCTCGCCCTTCATACGGATGGTTGCTTTTGCAACTGCTGCTGCATGGTCTCCCATACGCTCAACATCACTAGTAGCTTTTAAAACGGTAATAACGGTGCGTAAGTCTTGTGATACAGGCTGCTGGAGTGCAATAATTTCCAATGATTTTTTCTCTAACTTCGTTTCAAAGTTGTTAAGCGTTACATCATCTTCTATCACTTCTTTAGCTAACTCTCGATCATGACTGACAAAAGCACGAACTGTTTTTTTGATTTGTCCGATAGCTTCAATTCCCATTGCATAGAATTGGTTATGCAGTTTATCTAATTCTTCATCAAATTTTGATCTTAACATATTGTATTCTCTTTCTGATCTTATTATATGGTATTAACCGAATTTACCTGTAATGTAATCTTCAGTTTCTTTATGTTTAGGATTCATAAACATTTCTTTTGTATTGCCATATTCAATTAAGTTACCGTCTAAGAAGAAACCTGTACGATCAGAAATACGTGAGGCTTGCTGCATAGAACGTGTAACAAGTAACATGGTATATTGATCTTTTAGACCATGTAAAGTCTCTTCAATTTTACCAGCAGAAATTGGGTCAAGTGCAGAGGTTGGCTCATCTAGAAGGATAATTTTAGGCTTGGTAGCAAGGGTTCTGGCAATACAAACACGTTGTTGTTGACCACCAGATAAACCAAGAGCAGAGTCGTGTAATCTATCTTTGACCTCGTCCCAGATAGACGCGCCCTTCAATGAAGTCTCTACGGCTTCATCTAACGTAGCTTTGTCTTTTATTCCTTTGAGTCTAAGACCATAAACAACATTTTCAAATACTGACATAGGAAATGGATTAGGCTGCTGAAAAACCATCCCAATTTCTTTACGAAGTTCTACGGTATCAGTGCGCGGGCTATAAACATTATGTCCGTTATACATCACTGCTCCTGTTAGAGTGACTTCAGGATTTAAGTCTCCCATACGGTTAATAGCTCGTAAGAGTGTTGACTTTCCAGAACCAGACGGACCAATTAAGGCTGTAATTTCATTAGGATAGAAGTCCATTGAGACTTCTTTTAAAGCTTTTTTCTTATTATAGTAAACAGACAAATCACTGACTTGTAAAATAGGTTGTGTCATCTTTTACCTCACTATCCAAATCGACCAGAAACATAATCGCTAGTAGATTGACATTTAGCATTTTGGAAAATGTTATTCGTTTTATCGTATTCGATTAAGTCTCCAAGATAGAAAAATGCAGTATAATCACTAGCACGTGCTGCTTGTTGCATATTATGTGTTACGATAATTATAGTGTAATTTTTCTTGAGTTCAAACATTGTCTCTTCTAGTTGCATAGTTGCAATCGGATCGAGTGCTGAAGCAGGTTCATCCATTAAGAGAATTTCTGGTTTAACTGCGATAGCACGTGCAATACATAATCGCTGCTGTTGACCGCCAGATAAAGTGAATGCTGATTTATGAAGGTCATCTTTTACTTGATCCCATAGAGCAGCTTGTTTTAGTGAGGTTTCGACAACTTCATCTAAGAATTTTTTATCTTTTACACCAGCACGCTCATATGCAAAGGTAATGTTTTTATAAATTGATTTTGCAAACGGGTTTGGACGTTGGAAAACCATTCCGATATGTTTTCGCATCTCGTAAACATTGATATCTTGAGCGTTAACATCAATTCCTTCATACATGATTTGTCCAGTCACGCGTGCAATATCAATCGTATCATTCATACGATTTAAGCTACGAAGATATGTTGATTTTCCACATCCAGATGGGCCGATTAAGGCTGTAATTTTATTTTTTTCAAATTGCATATCAATTCCCTTGATAGCTTCTTTCTCACCGTAGTAAACGTGTAAATCTTTTGTGGTGAGAGCTGAATTTTCTTCAGGGAAGGTAATGATATGGCGTTCGTCCCAATTATATTCTGCCATTACTACTCCTTTTAATTAGACGAGGTTAATTTCGAATGAAGTTTCTTACCGATCGAGCGAGCTGAAAGGTTGAAAATAAGAATAACAACCAATAAGACTGCGGCGCTACCGGCAGATACTTGTGTTGCATCAGGGATTGTCCCTTCGCTATTAACTTTCCAAATATGAACAGCTAAAGTTTCTGCTTGACGGAAAATTGAGATTGGACTTGTAACACTAAGGACGTTCCAATTTGACCAATCAAGTGCTGGAGCAGATTGACCAGCTGTATAAATAAGTGCTGCTGCCTCACCGAAAATACGTCCTGAAGCTAGCACAACACCAGTTACAATACTTGGCAGAGCTTCAGGGACAACGACGTAAATGACCGTTTCCCAACGAGAAATACCTAGGGCCAATCCTGCTTCACGCTGTGTGTGGTGTACATTTTGAAGGCTATCTTCAACACTACGTGTCATTTGGGGTAAGTTAAAAACAGTAAGTGCTAAGGCACCTGAGATAATTGAGAAGCCATATTGAAATTGAACAACGAAGATTAGGTAACCAAACAGACCAACTACAACAGAAGGAAGAGATGACAAAATTTCGATACATGTTCTAACAAAGTTTGTTAAACGTCCTTTTTTAGCATATTCTGAGAGGTATATTCCAGCTCCTAAAGATAGAGGAATAGAAATAATCAGAGTAACAATAAGTAGGAAAAAGGAATTGTATAATTGTATTCCAATACCGCCTCCTGCTTCATATGATGATGATTTCCCAGTTAAAAATGACCAAGATACGTGTGGCAATCCGCGAACAAGAATAAAAATTAAAAGAGAGGCGAGGATTGTAACGATGATAGCTGCAATACTATAGAGTATTGTAGTTGCTAATTTGTCAGCCTTTTTAGCGTTCATAGTTTTTCTTTCCTTCCCTTGTAATTAACTTAATAACTGTATTAAATGCTAAACTCATAATTAAAAGTACTAAGGCTAGCGACCAGAGGACATTGTTTTGTACAGTTCCCATTACAGTATTACCAATACCCATTGTTAGAACAGACGTTAATGTTGCTGCTGGTGTTGTCAATGACGTTGGTAAAATTGCAGAGTTTCCGACAACCATCTGAATTGCTAGAGCTTCACCAAATGCACGTGCCATACCAAAAACAATTGCAGTGAAAATTCCTGGACGTGCAGCGTTTAATATAACACGCCAAATTGTTTGCCAACGAGTTGCCCCCATGGCTAAACTTGCTTCTTTATAGTGACGTGGCACAGCTCTAAGGCTATCTACTGTCATGAAAGTAACAGTTGGTAGAATCATGACGAAGAGGACACAGACCCCAGATAAAATGCCAAAACCTGTTCCCCCAAAAATAGAGCGAACGAAGGGAACAATAATCTGTAAACCAATAAAACCGTAAACAACAGAAGGAATCCCAACTAGTAATTCAACTGCAGGTTGTAAAATTTTAGAACCATATTTAGGTGAGATTTCAGTCATAAATACGGCAGCACCGATAGCAAATGGTGTAGCAATGATAGCTGATAGAATAGTAACAATAAATGATCCAGCTATCATTGGAAAAGCACCAAATGACTTAGCACTTGGTTCCCATTTTGTATTAAATAAGAAGTCTGTTAATTTAACGCCATCAACAAAAAATGTAGATAGTCCTTTTTGAGCAACAAAAATCAAAATCATCGCAACAATGAAGACGATTAGGGCAAGCGAAAGAAAAGTTATTCCTTTACCAAATTTTTCTAATCGAGAGTTTTTTGAAGGAGATGTTAATTTTTTAGCTAATTCTTGATTTTTCATAATTCCTCCTAGGATCAAGATGCTTTATCTAGATGTGATTAAGTTTTATTTTGGGGTTACTTTACCTTCAGCATCTTTAACAACTTTCATGTCGTTAATAGAGATATATCCCATATGTTGTACGATACTACTTTGAACTTTATCACTTTTCATGTAGTCTAAGAATTCTTTTGTTAGACCTGTTTCATTACCTTTTGTATACATATGTTCATATGACCAAAGTTTCCAGTTGTCGGTAGTAACATTTTTAGCTGTTGGCGCAAAACCATTTAGTTTTAATGTTCCGACAGATTTATCAACGTATGCAAAAGCGAGGTATGAAATCGCACCAGGTGTTTGAGAAACAATTGATTTCACCATACCATTTGAATCTTGTTCTTGGCTTTGAATAGGAGCAACATTTCCCATAATAGTATTATCGAAGGTTGCACGGGATCCAGAACTTGCTGCTCGATTGATGATGGAAATATCTAAATCTTGTCCTCCCACTTCTTTCCAATTCTTGATTTTTCCTGCAAAAATATCACGAAGTTGGTGGGTGGTTAGATTTTTAACATTAACTTTTTTATTAACAATAACAGCTAATCCAGCTACTGCGACTTGATGGTCTTTCAATTTCTTAGCATCAATACCATCTTTTTCTTCTGCAAATAAGTCGCTATTACCAATTTGAACAGCTCCAGACTGTACTTGTGATAAGCCTGTTCCTGAGCCTCCTCCTTGGACATTGATAGTCTTACCGAGGTTTGTCTTACCAAACTCATCTGCTGCAGCTTCTACAAGTGGCTGTAAGGCGGTTGAACCAACGCTGGTGATTGATTGACCTTTATCAATCCAATTAGCACAACCAGACAGCGTCAATAAGACGGTGGCTAGCAAGGTTAACAAAAAAATGTTTTTTTTCATTTTCATTTTCCTATTCTTTTGAATAAATTTTGATATTTAGTAGTTGATATATATTACTAAAATCATTGAGTGTTTAATGATTTACAAATAGTAAAAACACACATCACTGTCCCATAGTACCATAAGTTTCTAGGGTTTGAAAAGTATTTCTTTTTCCTTTTTTATTAAAAGTATTCAATAACAGTTATGTCTGAAATCGTAGTCCTTTAGGGTAATAATTTTTAAGAGTATTATTTGTCACTTTTGCAAAACCTAATCCATTGCCTTTTACAAGAATTTGATACCAACCGTTTGGAACAGTCTTGTCTAGTTTGACTACATTTCCAGATACGTACACCTCAAACTGTTCTATATCAATTTCAATAGACTGTACTAGGTCATGTTCGCTAAGTGCCATTCCTAAAGCAAACGATGGCTCAAAACGATTCTTCTTGAAAGTGCCTAGATGGAGACCATTGCGTGCTATTTTTAATTTAGACAAATCGGGGAGACCATTAGGTAGAAGATAGAGTTGGTCGCCGAAAACATCTAAAACACCGTTCAAGTCTATCTTTAAATGGTCTTGTGCAAATTGTTGCCACAATTGTAACTGCATTTTATTTATTTTCTGTGCTTTTGGCTTAATTTTCTGTGCTTCCTTAGATCTAGTATCTCTCAGTTTTGCAACGAATTGTCCTTCACCTTGAAAATGATGAGGGTACATCCTTGCAACTTGTGGTACATTAATCCCTTCAACCATCCCATTTAGTTTAGGAATATCAACAAGTTCTAAGTAATCATACTCTTGAAGGAGCCAATTAACCACTTCTTCGTTCTCTTCTGGTGACCATGTACAAGTAGAGTATACAAGTATACCACCATGAGCTAGCATTTTGATTGCTTCTTTTAAAATATCTCTTTGTAACTGTGCACATTCAGTGGGGTAATCTTTGTGCCAATATTGTATTGCTTGAGGATCTTTGCGGAACATTCCCTCACCAGAACACGGACCGTCAAAAACAATAAGATCAAAAAAAGAATTAAAACATTTGGCTAGTCGTTGGGAGCTTTCATTAGTCACGATAACATTTCTAGCACCAAAACGTTCGACATTTTCGACTAAAATTTTACTACGTTTATTTGAAATTTCATTACTAACTAATAGACCAGTATTGTTTAAATATGATAGAAGGTGTGTTGTTTTTCCACCAGGTGCAGCTGCTAAATCTAGCACTTTCATTCCTTCTTGTGGTTCAGCAATCTGAGCCACTATCTGAGCAGCAGGTTCTTGAGAATAAACAAGGCCAGTTGTGTGTTCTATTGATTTTCCTGATATTTTCCCATAATGCCCCCAAGGGGTACTTGGGATGGCATTTGGAAAATCAAGTTGCTTTTCTTTGAGAGGATTGGTGCGATATGCCGATATGGGTTTTTGTTCAAAACTGTCAAAAAAAGCTTCTGCTTCATCTTTAAGTATAGTCTGATATTTTTCAATAAATTCATTCGGTAATTTCATGTTTCTATTATACTACATAATCACGGGCGTGCAAAAAAACCTTCTATTTAATTAGAAGGTTTTAAGTTTATTTTTTGGTAAGGTAGGATTGGATAAGATTTAATTTCGACTTTGGTAGGAACATTACTTTTTGTCTTGTTGAATAGTTGGGTTCTTCCCCGTCAAGCGTTAATAAGGTAAATCCTAATGTCTCCCCCATGATTTTTGCTGCAGCATAATCCCAAGGTTGAATATACGAAAAATAAGCTAATAATTTGCCCTGCATGACTTTTGCCATGCTAATTCCAGCACCACCATAGATACGAACACCTAAGGTTTCAGAAGCTAAATGGGCAATACCGCAATCATTTTCTGCATACATAGCAGAATTTACTCCAAGTAAGCAACGTTCTAAAGGACACTCTTGAAAAGGAACAATTTTTTTATCGTTAGCATAGACATCAAAATGTCCTCCCCCGCTGTAAAGAATATCAGCCATAACGTCGTAGATGATACCAAATTGTCCAACGCCTTCTTCGTAATAAGCTAACATAACAGCAAAGTTATCTTTTTGAACAATAAAATTAACAGTTCCATCAATAGGGTCTAAAACCCAAACATTACCTTGTGCAATGGGTGAGCGCACATCATCTTCTTCGGCAAGTATATTATCATCTGGGTAATGTTGAATAATTTCTTGAATTAATAATTTTTGTGTTTTTTTATCAAGACTTGTCACTAAATCATCAAATCGAGACTTTTCCTCAACATCAAAAGTATTTTGCATCTCAGATTTAATGAATTGACCAGCTTTATACACTAATTGTTTAGCGAAATCAAATTTAGCGTCCAAGTGAAATAAATCCTTTCGCTTGTTGTTGTGCTGCTTTAACAGCTTGATAAGTGGAATAACCGCTAGTTCTCTGGAATTCACGGTCAATTTGTTTTTCCTGCGCCTTGGATTTAACAACTTTTTTAAATTCTTTATAGCTATCTAGCAAATCATCAACTTTAATACTATTTTCATAGGCGTGTTCAACTTGATTTAAAAAGCGAAGTACCTTAGTAATATCTTCCGTATTCCATGAAGGATCAAGAGGATAACTATAATTACTACTAATCATGTTTTCCCTCAATTTCAGCACGAATAGTGGCCTGTTTCAGTTCTTGTTTACGATAGTCACGCGGTAAGAAGGCACGAATTTCATCCTCATTAAAACCAATCTGCATACGTTTTTTGTCTAAAATAATTGGGCGTCGTAAAAGACTTGGATTTTCTGAAATTAATTCCATTAATGAAGACGTTGATAATTCGTCTACATCAATAGCAAGTTTTTGAAAGACTTTTGAACGTGTGGAAATAATGTCTTCTGTACCATTTTCTGTAAACGATAGAATTTGTAATAGTTCTTCTTTATTGAGTGGACTTGTAATAATGTTATGCTCTTCAAAAGCAACCTCATGCTTACTTAGCCAAGCACGCGCTTTTCGACAACTAGTACAGCTGGGTGATAAAAATAAGGTAATCATATAACCGCCTCTTGTATTTACTAGAGACTATTATACAAAAAATTAAAGAGTTTGACTATCTTTTTTCCAATTTAAAGCAATTTCTTTATCTTTTTTAAGTTGTTTTACAAGATCGTCAATACCATTAAACTTTACCATTTCTCTGATTCTTTTTAACCAGAAAATTTCAATAGTTTCTCCATAAATGTCGCCATCAAAATCAAAGATATTAGCTTCTAAACGAAGTTCTGTACCACCAAAAGTGATATTTTTTCCAATGCTCGTCATTGCTCTATAATATTTTCCATTAATCAGAACATTGGAAATATAAACACCGTCTGCAGGTAAGTAAGTGCGATTAATAGGAGCTAGATTAGCAGTTGGGAACCCTATAGTTCGTCCTCTAGCATCTCCATGTACTACCATGCCACAGGTTGAAAACTCATAACCCAAAAGTTGGTTAGCTTTCTCAACATTACCCTCTGTAATCAATTGACGAATACGTGTAGAAGAGATTTTTTCACCACCTTCAGAAATTTCATCAATAATATAGACTGGTCCCTTGAAATTACGCGCTAGATAATCACCACTGGTACGATTATGACCGAACTTATAATCAAAACCGACAACAGCAGCTTTTGCTCTGAGACCATAAATATATTTCTTAATAAAAAGGTCAGAAGATACTTTTGAAAAATGACTGGTAAAATTCATTAAATATAACTCATCGACGCCATACTCTTGAAATTTTTCAGAACGTTTTTCTGGAGAGGTAAGATGTAGCAATAATTCAGGTTGGAAGCGAGCGAAGGTTAGACGAGGTGTCTCATTAAACGTTAAGACGACAATTTTCAAATTTTTTTCGGTCGCGATTTTTTTAGCTTTATCAAAGAGGGCTTTATGTCCCAGATGTAAGCCATCAAAATAGCCCAAAACTAAGACGCAATCTTCTTTAGCTTGAATATCTTTATAATCATTAATGTAATGGATTTTCATGATTGACTTTCTTTATAACAATACTTTGTGTGGTTTAAATTCATTGCCACGTTTTTCTAGTATAGCGATAACTCTATTTTCATAAAAAGCTGCTAAGGTATCTGCTTCATTTTCTAATAAGATACGACGTCCGTATGAGATTTCAACTTTATCTTCCTCAGTTAGGTTAACTTTTGGGAGATCTAAAACACCATATTCAATTGGAAGTAAAAATGAAAAATCTTCTTGCTTATATTTTTCATTAATTTCTTCAAGCGTTAATGATTGTGTAATAGATAATCCTGCAGATGAGGTTCTTTTTAGGAAAGACATATGGCTAGCATATCCTAGTTTTATTCCTAGATCAACAGCTAACGTCCTAACATAGGTACCTTTACTGCATGAGACATAGAAACTAAAACGGCAGATGCCTTTTTCGAAGTACAATGGGCTTGTGCGTCTAAATTCAGAAATTGTTATTTGTCGTTTAGGTCGCTCTACTTCTTCTCCTGAACGAGCATATTCATAGAGTTTTTTACCATTTACTTTAACTGCTGAATACATAGGAGGAACTTGTGTAATTGGACCGGTAAAACTTTTCATCGCATGATCCACAACATCCTCGCTAAGATCGGATTGAGTTAGTGGAGTTCTTGAAATGACCTCTCCACTAGAATCTTCTGTACTTGTGGCATATCCTAAAGTGATTTCTCCTTCATAAATTTTGCCACTTTCTGTCATATATTCAATAACACGAGTGGCTTTTCCAACCGCAATTGGTAAAACCCCAACAACATCTGGATCAAGAGTTCCGCCGTGTCCTATTTTTTTTGTATGTAATATCTTTCGAAGCTTGAATACAGCATCGTGTGATGTCATTCCAGCTTCTTTCTTTAAATTAATTATTCCTGTAATCATGTTTTATATTATATCAGTAAATAAGCGGTAACACAAAGAAAGGAGCGTAAAAACTTACGCTCTTTTGGTATAGTGCTATAAGGATTTATACCTAATCTAAATAGTATGAAAAGCCTGTACTAACCTTCTTGAACCCTAGGTTTTCATAAAAATGATAAGCTTCCTGACGATATTCTTTTAAACTGCTATTTAAAGCCAGTACTTCACTTCCATCTGTTTTAGCTAGCTGTTTAACGTGATTAATAAGTTGACTAGCGATGCCTTTACGACGGTGCTTTTCATTAACTACTAGTGCTAAAATACGATAGTAAGTCCCACTTTTTTCAAAAAAGTAAAGTTTATGATATCCAACGAAGGCGAGGAGTTTGCCATTATCCTCAGCTATCAAAAAGCCATAATCTGAATGAGTAAGAATAACCTTTAAAATAGATTGAATCTCTGATAATGATATTGCGTATCCTAATTCTTGATACAAAGGGACTAATTTTTCACTATCGTCTAGTGTAGCAGTTCTAATCTTCATAATCATAACCTCTTAGTCTTTTAGAGCATCGAATTTTGCTTTCATTGTTGGATTTTTTCTTGTTAATTTCTTGACAGAAACATCGTCTAATTTATTATTTGCAAGACGTAGTTGATTTTCAGACGTTGTTAAAGCAGCCTTAACAGCTTCCATACGTTTAATAGATTTATCTATTTCATCGATTGCTTTCTGGAAATTTTTGCTTGCAGAATTATAATTTTTAGCAAATGCATTTTTGAAAATATCTAAATCTTCTTCAAAATGTGTGATGTCAATATTTTGTTCTTTCATCAAAGCAAGCTCTTGTTTATATTTTAAGGTATTGAGTGCTGCATTTCTTAGAATACCAATTAATTGGATAAAAAATTGTGGACGTATAACGTACATTTTAGGGTATTTGTGACTAACATCAACAATTCCAGTATTATAATAGTCATTGTCTGCTTCAAGCATAGTTACTAAAACTGCGTATTCGCAAGATTTTTCACGACGATCTTTATCTAATTCTTTGAAAAAATCTTCATTTTTATGCTTCTTGATAGTATCATCAGACTCATTTTTCATTTCAAACATGATACTTAAAAACTCAAGGTCATTTTCATCCTTTTCTCGATAGATAAAGTCCCCCTTTGAGCCACGACTTGATAATGTATTGTCCTTCTCAAAATAAGCATTAGGAAAGGCCAAATGTCGCACTTTATTAAATTCTGTTTCAGCATAATGTTCTAAACTTTCTCCTACTGCTTTAGTAGACTGTTGAGCTTTGAAGTTTTTATAGAATTCTACTTGTTCATTGGCTGCCTTTAGTTGTACTTCATAATCACTTTTTACTGAAGCTAAAGCTAAATCTTTTTCTTTTTCTTGAATGTGCAACTGATTTTGTATTGCATCTCTTTCTCGTTCGACTTTTGTTAGCGCCTCTTGCAAGCTATTTTCATGCTCTAAACGTAGTCTATCGATTTGGTTTTCAAGGTCGCGAAGCATCATGTCTTTTTGATTTAATTGCTCAGCGAGTTGGTACTCATTGTCTTTGAGAAGATTGTCTTTTTCTATAAGAAATTGTTTGACTTTGTACTGAAGTTTAGCTATCTCCTTGTCTTTTTCTACAACAACTTCCTGTAATTGATTTTTTGCTTGCTCCCCTAATATTAGACGTTCTTTTTCCAACCGTTCACTTACTTCTTTGTCAAAAGCATCTCCGCGAATTTGTTCTAGTAATTGATGGTATTCAGACTCGTTGATGGCAAAAGCTGTTCCACAATGAGGGCATTTGATTTCGTTCATGATAACTCTTCCTATGATGTTTTGTATTTGGTTCTAGCTAAGTTGTTGTCTGATGTCATTTTGGATACGTTCCCACTCCTGCTCTGCACGTGCTATCTTACGTTTGTAATCGTTGAGCCCCTGTTTATAACGTTGGATAAGATAATCCTGTCTAAAAAGCGGGATACTTGGTATTGCAATATTTAACAGTTCCTTTGTGCTAATATTCATCACAGCTTTTCCTTTGTTAGCATTCTCAAGTGCCTGTTGACCTTCTTCTGAATCAAAAAAAAGCTTTAAGTAGTACCCTCTAATGTGTTGTGTAGGCCTTAGTATTGTAATATTAGCAGAGGCAACGACAGGGTAATCTTGCTCTTCAAAAATAGCAACTTTCTTGACAGTTCCTTTTGAAGCGATTAAAACATCGCCTTCCTGAAGTAGATATTTTAAAAGCGATCGTTGTTCATCTTGGAATGTTCTTAAGTTATGGTAGTCAATTCCTAAAGGAGACATATCACTCAAATTAATAATACGGATATCACCTGCTTCTGCTTTTGAAGGCACAGCTTTACCTTTAAAGCAGTCTACCAATTCAGATAATAAATAAGTTTTTTTCTCTGGGTTACTTGTTGGATTTTGTGGCACAATAGACTCCTTTCGTCTTTAAAATATTATATCACAAAACATAGTTTTTTAATACTAAAATAAAAAATAAGCTTTCAGTAAGAGAAGCTTATTTAGATTAAATCTATTAGTCGTAAGGAAAATTCGATTTTTGATAAAGCCAATAACATGCTACGATAAGAACAATACTGGTAATCATGCTTCCTTCCACACCAAATTTTCCACCGCTAATCCAGTCAGCACCATAGGTTTTAACATGGACTAGGGAGTTAGACAACATTGGCTCTCCACTAACTTCGATTCCAAAGACACTCCCTTGTACACAGTTCCAGGCGCCATGAATACCACACGCCCCCCAGATGTTACCTTTTAAAATAACATAGAGCGATAGAAATAGTCCAAAGAGACACAGATTGAAAATTGAGATAAGGCTTACATGATTATTAGCGCTATGCAGAAGACCGAAAAAGATTGAACTGATACTGACAGAAACTATCTTACTATACTTTGTGGCACTCACCGGAAGTAACCATCCACGACACAATATTTCAACAGATGCGCTTTGTACCTGCCATCCAACAGCAAAAATAAGAAACCAAATCAATTTATCAGCTGTAAAACGAACAGTTTCGATAACTCCAGAGCCTGAAATTATTGTTAATATTAAGCAGGCTCCAAAGAGAACGCTCCCGACTAACCATCCTCTAGATAATTCTGTTAGGGCTCCTTCTTTAAATAGCCCTAGAGAACTAATTGGACGCTTCTCTTTAAATTTCACCCACATAAATAACATTACCGTACTAATTGAAGTTGCTAGTAAAATGATTAACTGGACGATATCGCTATCCCACTCTAGTTTCCAAAAATCAAGCGAGATAATCAATTCAATAATAATATAGGTAAGGAAATCTGCTGTAAATAGTAATATCAAAGCCAATAATATAGTTAAAAGGACATGCCTTGATACTTTACCTTTTGCAGTTTCCTCAAAAATAGACTCTCTCATAAATATCTCACTTTTATCTAACTTTATACTGTTATATTATACAATTAAGATTACTTGCTGTCAATCGTTATCGAAAAGATTAGAAAAGATAATCTTTATTATAAACTAATCTACTGATTTCAAGGCATCTAACATATTGAGTTTTTTTAATTGATGGTTAACTATAAAACCTAGACTTATTAGAATGATGACTACTACGCTTATTGGTATTATAAATGTAGTTGGTGATACTTTTTCACCAAAAAGTATTTGATCTGAACCAATTAGCAACATCATTTGACGGTGTAAATAAGTACCGCTAATGGTGCCTAGAATCACACCGATGGTTGATAAAATAATGGTTTCGCGGTAAATGTATAAAGTTACTTCTTCATTATAAAAACCTAATACCTTTATAGTTGATAGCTCCCGCTTACGTTCTGCTAAATTAATATTAGTGAGATTATAGAGAATTACAATGGCTAACAATAAAGATACGACAACTAAAATAGTCATAGAGCCATCTAAAGAACGCACAACGGCTTCTACACTAGCCAGCTGAAGAGCATTTTGCGTAAGAGACTCAACTCCATTAATTTCTAAAAGTTTTTCTGCTAAGTTATTTGCGATTTTATGTTTGGTTAACTTAACCAAAAAAGCGTTATCTTTAGCTTCTTTCTTAAAAATAGTTCGATAGTATTGTTTTGTCATAAAAATATAGTGACCAACATTCGCATTGACAACTCCTGTTATTTTTAATTTTCTAGAAGGAAGTGTTTGTGAATGAGATAAATGGATAAAATCACCGGTATTAACATGATAAAATTGAGCTAATTTTTTAGAAATAATAATCCCTTTATTATTCAAGTGCAATGACTTATTAGTTGTTGCTTCTTGTAAATAAATAAAAGGTAGTAATTGTTTTTTGTCTGTTATGAATAGGGAAATTGACTGTTTATTAATTTGTCCAGGAATGGATTCGTCAAGATTTTCAAGGTGTATTGGTTGGTATTTGTCTATTTTTGAATCTTTTGAAAGTAGTTCAAGTATTTTTGGGGGAGAAGCATTTGTGTTATATGTTAGCAATATATCATAGGGCATAATACGACCGAAATGTTCATTGACGGTTTGCTTTAAGGAGGATTGTATTCCTAGACCTGAAAATAAGAGCGCTACTGATCCAGCAACTCCAAATATGGTCATAATCATCCTTTGTTTGTAACGAAAAATATTTCTAGCAGTTACTTTTTGTGTGAAGGACAGTTTTTTCCAAATCCAATTGATATACTCTAAAGCTATTTTAGATCCTTTAGCTGGTGGTTTTGGTAATAATAAAAATGCTGCTTTTTCTTTCAACTCACGTCGAGTGATAACAAAAACTGGAAGAACAATGCTTAATAATGAAAAAACAAAGGCTAGTAAACTGTAATTTAAGAAAAGATGATACTGTGTGTTTGGAATAGTCAGGTCTTTGGAAATGATATCAGAAATAATACGAGGTAAAAGATAATGCCCTCCAATGATACCCAAAGTAGTCCCTAATGTTCCTGCTATAAAACCATAAATAATAAATTTAAAGATAACTTGGCGGTCACTATAGCCTAGTGCTTTTAATATGCCTGCGTTGGTTCTTTCTTCCTCGACGAACCTAGTCATTGTTGTTAAGGTTACTAATGCTGCGACTAAATATAAAATAATGGGGAAAAGATTACTGATTTTAGAAGTGCTATTTGTACTGGAGTCAAAAGTGTTATATCCTTGTCCTCCAGGAAAGGTAGTACGGTTGTAGACAATAATTTGAGGCGATTCCATTATTTGGGTGTTATGTCTCAATTTTAGAAGCTCTTTTGTTCGTTTCAAAAGAGATAGTCGGTCTTGTTTAATTTTCATTTGAATAGCTTGTCTTTGAGATAGTGGCATCGCTAGGCTATCATTATCTAACCGATTGATTTGTTTTTGAGCTTTTAGTAGGCTTTTTTCCTCCTCATCGATTTTACGTAGGCTCTCTTTTTTTGTTTTGGTATATCTTATTTTATTGTGAATATTTAATTTTCGCGATACCTTTTCTTGGTATTTCGCTACTTTTTCTTTGTAACTTATTGAGAAAGGGTTAATCAACCTAAGATCTTTAAAAGTTACCCTTGCCATTGTATATACTGGAGAGTGAAATGCTGTCTTATCTAATACGCCATAACTATCTAAGTCGCCGTCCCCTGTTTGAGAACTACCAAGGTTTGTCTTAGACCAAATCTCGGTAGAATTAACAAAACCTACAATAGTTAGAGGACCTGTATTTGAAAACAGTTTGTTTTTATCTTGTTTAAAATTAATTTTATCACCTATTGCATATTTTTTTCGTTCCTGAAATGAGAGAGCAATTTCTGATTTATTTAAAGGGAGACGTCCCTTAACAAGATCAAAGGTTGATATCGTTTTGGTATTGGAATACAATCGATAAGATTTACTATTCTGTTGAGGGGTTGTATCTACAAAGTAAGAAAATTCAACTTGTGATCCTTTTAAGCTTTCTAAAACAGTTTGATCATGTTTGTCAAGTCCCCAAGAATTGAAAACGGTAATATCCATAACATGATGATGAGCAAGGTAATTTTGTGCTGTTCTTTGCATATTAGGTGCTGAGACCTTCAGTCCTATAAAAGCAAATGAGCCTAACATCATAAGTAAGAGGATTGATGAAAATCTACCTTTTGAAGTCGTAATTGATCGATAGATATCTTTCCAAAATGTCTTTCCCATCTGTATAACCTCTAATATTCTATGTTCTGAATATCACTTGGATTCTCGTTTATTACAATATCACTGATTTTTGAATCATGCATATGGATCACGCGATTTGCAATTGGCGCTAAGGCAGTATTATGAGTAACAATGATCACAGTTGTTTCTTTTGATTGCGCCATCTTTTGCAGGATGGCTAGTACTTGTTTTCCAGTTTGGTAATCTAAAGCACCAGTAGGTTCATCACAAAGTAACAGTTTAGGTTTTTTGGCAATAGCTCGTGCTATTGCAACGCGTTGCTGTTCGCCACCGGAAAGCTGTGCTGGAAAATGATTGATACGGTGTCCCAAACCTACGTTTTCTAATGCCTGTTGGGCATCTAATGCCTTTGGAACAATTTCTGAAGCCAATTCTACATTCTCTAGTGCTGTTAGATTAGGGACTAAGTTATAGAATTGAAAAACAAACCCGACATCATATCTACGGTAACGAGTCAATTCCCTGATGGTATAATTAGCAATATTCTTACCATCAATTAAAACTTCACCTTCACTATTACTATCCATCCCTCCTAGTATATTGAGAACAGTAGATTTGCCAGCGCCGGATGCACCAAGAATAACCACCAACTCACCTCTTTCAATACTGAAACTAATATCATTGTTAGCAACAATTTCGGTTTCACCTGTTTGATAACGCTTATAGGAATGCTTCATTTCAATATAGGACATAACGGCACCTCACACTATGAATACACCTATATTATAGCACTTTTTTATTAATTCTCCCATAAAAATAAATACATAAATTAAGTTATGTAAAATAATAATTTTTTTAAAAATCTGAGCTAAACACTCAGATTCCACTTTATTTAATTTTCTCTTCTTGGTAGTCGCATTTTTCATTTGAGCAAACAACTTGTTTACCACCACCGCGTACTTTTTTCTCCACTAAGAAATCATTTGATTTGGGGCAAGTTCGTCCAATAGGTTTGTCCCAAGATGTAAACTCACATTCTGGGTAGCGGTCACAGCCATAAAAGATACGATTGCGTTTTGTTTTTCGCTCAATAACTTGTCCTTTTTGACAGATAGGACAAATAACACCTATTTCCTTAGTGATAGCTTTTGTGTTATGACATTCAGGGAAATTGCTACACGCATAAAACTTTCCATAACGTCCTAGTTTTATTACCATTGGTGATCCACATAGCTCGCAATCAAATCCAGCAGGTTCATCCTTTATTTGAATTTTCTCCATTTCAGTTTCTGCTTTTGCAAGTTCTTTTTCAAATGGTTTATAAAATTCATCGATAATCTTTTGCCACTGCTCTTTACCAATCTCAACTTCGTCTAGTTTCCCTTCCATTTCGGCAGTGAAGGTAACATCAACAATATCTGGGAAAAATTCTACAATAAGGCTATTAACAATTTCACCAAGTTCAGTTGGTTCGAAGCGTTTAGCTGCAAGCTTAACATAATAACGTTTTTGAATAGTCTCAAGCGTTGGGGCATAAGTTGAAGGACGACCTACACCGTTTTCTTCAAGTGTTTTAATGAGACTTGCTTCTGAAAACCTTGCAGGAGGTTGAGTGAAGTGTTGTTCAGGATTCGTATTAACCTTTTTAACACTTTCTCCTTCCTCCATATCTGGTAACATTTTATTTTTGTCAGTATCGTTATAAACAGCCATGTAACCATCAAACTTGACTTGGCTACCATTAGCAATAAAAGTAACACCATTTTGCGTTAAATTAACTTTCATTGTGTCAAAGACTGCTGCTGTCATTTGGCTTGCAATAAAACGGTTCCAGATAAGAGTGTAAAGTTTTAGTTGATCTTTGTCTAAATACTTAGCAATACTTTCGGGTGTATGATTAACACTAGATGGGCGAATAGCTTCGTGAGCGTCTTGTGCTCCAGAAGCATTTTTAACTTTATTCCCATGTTTAGAATAATTTGCACCAAAACGGTTAGTAATAAATTCTGTTGCTTCATTTTGTGCTAACGGACTAATACGTGTAGAATCAGTACGCATATAGGTAATCAGACCTTGATGACCTGCTGTGCCTAAGCTAAGTCCTTCGTACAGCTGTTGCGCAATCATCATGGTTTTACGAGTTCGAAAATTGATTTTATTAGCTGCATCTTGTTGCAATGAAGAAGTTGTATACGGTAATGGTGCATTACGACGACGCTCTTTTTTTTCAACTTTTTCAACTAAGAATTCATCAGTTTTAATACGTTTTAGAACTGTTTTGACGTCTTCATTATTCGATAATTTGAATTTCTTTCCGTCTAAACCGTAGAAAGTGGCATTGAATTTACGTGTTCCTTTTTTAAAGGAACCGTCAATAGTCCAATACTCCTCCGGTTGGAAAGCCTTAATCTCATTTTCACGATCAATGATTAGTTTAAGAGCAACTGATTGTACACGTCCAGCTGATAGCCCTTTTTTTACTTTTTTCCATAAAATAGGTGAGATAGAATAACCAACAATGCGATCTAAAACACGTCGTGCTTGCTGAGCATCAACGAGATCTATGTTAATCTGACGAGGTTCCACAAAAGCATTTTTAACAGCATCTTTTGTGATTTCATTGAAAACAACACGGTTTCTGTCTTCTTTGTCTAAATCTAAAATATGCGCTAAATGCCAGGAAATAGCTTCTCCTTCACGGTCCGGGTCACTCGCGAGGTAAACTTTTTTAGCCTTTTTAGCTTCTTTTTTTAAATCATTAATGAGAGGTCCTTTACCACGAATATTAATATATTGTGGTTCGTAATTATTCTCAAAATCAATGGACATACTTGACTTTTTTAAATCACGGATATGACCTACTGAGGCTACAACTTTATAGTTACGTCCTAAGTATTTTTCGATAGTCTTTGCTTTTGCAGGAGACTCCACAATAACTAGATTTTTTTTAGCAGTAGCTGATTTTTTTTTACTTGTTTTTTTGGTCGACGTTTTTGTCGTAGTTGCCATAGGTATCACTTTCTATATCGTAAACTTATAGCATAATAACTCACTTTTCTTAAACTGTCAATAGAAAACTTCTCCTATAGTAGAAAGCAAAACACTACTGATATTCAGAAAGGATATCTTTTCCTGAAATAATGCATTTAGCTCCTTCTTGGATAAGATGGTGGCATCCATCTGATTTGCCATCGATAATATTTCCGGGAATGGCAAAAACTTCTCGTCCCTCTTCTAATGCTCTTTCACAGGTAATTAAACTTCCAGATCTCATCTTAGCTTCGGCAACCACAATACCTTGACACAGCCCTGCAATAATACGGTTACGTTCGGGGAAATGAAATTTCAAGGGTTGTTCTCCGGTAAAATATTCTGATAATACGAGATGATTATATGACATATATTCTTGAAGTTTCTTATTCTCCGTTGGATAATAAACATCTAAACCACTCCCGATAACAGCTATACTACTGCCGCCATTTTTTAAAGCACTAACATGTGCTGCTGTATCAATGCCACGCGCTAAACCACTTACGATAACAAATTGATTGTTAGTCTCCTTGATAATCTTTTTAACAGACTGACAACCTATCTGAGATGCCTGTCTTGCCCCCACTACAGCTAATTTAGGTTTAGATAGAAGTTCAATATTACCCTGATAAAAAAGTAGAACTGGTGGATTATATATTTCTTTTAACTCTAAAGGATAGTTAGAATCCAAAATCGATAGAACTGGAAATTTTTTGAATTCTTGTCGAAGTTTTTTAAGGTCTAGCTGTTTATAATTTTCTATAAAGAAAGTAGGATTTTTACATTTTGATACTACGGCCATATTGCGAACAGATAGAGAAGTTAAACTATTCTTTTTGAGATAGTTGATAATATTGTTGATATTAAGATTTGTTAATCCAGCTTTTTTAAGCTTAAATAGTTCAAAATGATTCATAAGGTTACCTCCATTGACTATATTCGAAAATAATAGACAAAATAAAGTGATAAGATCAATCTATACTCTGAAGCATTGATAATAGCTATTTTTTCAAAAAAATAAGACTAGGATTTTTCCTAGCCTTTGACAAAAAATTAACGATTATCAACAAAGTTCTGTACATCTTTAATCATACGGAGTGTTACTCGGCTTCCGCCTGAATTGATATACCAATCTTTTCCATCTACCTCATGAACACGTTTGTTTTTGACAGCATCAGTTGCTTTAATAACATCGTTATTAAAAAGTTCTTTTGATGAAGCTCCTTGTCCAATAGTCGCTCCACGATCTAAAACAAAGAGATAGTTAGGATTTTTTTCAGTGATGTATTCATAAGATACGGGAGTACCATGTGAACTTAGTTTTTCATTTTCATTGACTGCTTTAAATCCACCTACAGAGAAAATCCAACCAAAACGACCAGAAGGTGATTGAGTTAAAAGTTCACCGCTGTTTGCCATTACAAATAGAGCTGTAGGTTTACCTTTTTTCTCAATAGTTTTCTGCAATTTAAGAACAGCTTGTGCGATATCTTTATTAAAGGTTTTTGCCTTTTTATTTTGGTCGAAGATTTTCCCTAACATTGTGACACGCTCAGCAACTCCTTTGTCAAATACTTTTTTTGAGTCGACTCCAGCATATACTAATGCTGCTTTAGGTGCAGCCTCCTTTAATTTTTCAATATTATCAACAGAAGCCATACGTGCTCCTAGGAAAACCACATCAGGTTGCATACGAGCAATAGCTTCAAAGTTTGGTTCGAAGAGACTTCCTACGTCTTGGTATCTCTTAGCTTTATAAACAGATTTGACGTTATTGGGCAATAAACTTAGAGCATTTTTAGCCTTCGGGATACCAATAACAGATTTTTCAGCTCCTAAAGCTGTGATAGTATCCAAAGCTCCCATATCAAAAACAACTACTTTTTTGGGTTTTAAAGGAACTTTAAGTGTCTCGCTGATTTGCTTTTTATTATCCGGCTTGTCTCTTTTTTCCTTTTTAATATAGACCGAATAGTTGTTTTTTATGGTAACAGTTTGTGATTTTTCTTTAGCTAAAACAGCTTGAGAAGTGGTTAAGATAGTGCATAGTGCTAATATAGCAATAATAAGTTTTTTTGTCATTAAATAAAATCTCCTAAAATAGATAAAAACTAAAAATGTTATCCTACATAAATCTCTTTATTTACGTTGTACAAAAAAGGATAATTGGTTTACCATCAACAGTTTCGATACGGATAGGCATATCAAATAAATGAGAAAGGATTTTTTCTTGCATAACATCTTCGACAGTCCCACAAGTCACCACTTGTCCTTCTTTTAAAGCGACAACATTGTCAGCGTAGTGAGTTGCAAAATTGATGTCGTGAATAATAATCACTATAGTTTTATTAAACTCATACGCATATCGTTTGATAAGATCCATCATTTGAACAGCATATTTCATATCTAAATTGTTGAGTGGCTCATCTAAGCAAATATATTGAGTATCTTGTGCCATTGTCATTGCGATAAAAGCTCTTTGAATTTGACCTCCGCTGAGGTTATTAATGAACTCGTCAGCTATATCGTTTAAATCCATATAAGATATAACTGATTCTATGACAGCTTTATCTTTTTGACTTAACCGTCCTTTACTATAAGGAAATCTACCGAATCCTATCAAGTCTCTCACCTTTATCTTGAGTGTTAAGTGATTAGATTGTCTTAATATGGCTAATGTTTTGGCTAAGTCATTTGAACTGTAGTGGGCTAATGGTACTTTATCAAGGAAAATTTCACCATTATCATAAGGTTCAAGTCGACTGATACAACTCAGCAATGTACTCTTTCCAGATCCATTTGGACCTAAAATAGCTGTTACTTTTCCTTTAGGAATCGAAATATTAATGTCTTTTAATATTTCCTTTTGGCCATAGAACTTATGTAAATTGTTTATTTGAATCATAAGTTTTTCCTTCCTTTGATTAAGGTGAATATAAAATAACTTCCCCCGATAAGGTTGAGGAGAACACTTAGTTGAACAGTGAGGTGTAATAGATTTTGAACGAGATGCTGCCCTAAGACAAGTGTAAAGATACAGATAACAATGGCTATAGGAACTAATATTTGATGTCTAAAGGTATGAAAACTGTGATAGGTAATATGTGCTACAAGTAAGCCTAAAAAAGTAATCGGCCCAACTAATGCTGTTGCTATAGCTACCATCAATGCTAACCATAAAAAAAATCTAGTAGTAAGCTTTTGATATGAGATGCCGAGTGATATCGCATTTTCTTTACCCAATAGTAAGACATCCAATTCCTTTATAAAAGGCCAATTAATGACAAAGCTAACGACAATGATAATGAAAGAAATCCAAAGGATCTTGGTGTTAATAGCATTGAAACTAGCAAAGAGCTGATTTTGTAAAATCATAAAATCGTTGGGGTCCATAATGGCTTGAATAAAGGATGAGATAGAAGAAAATAATGTATTAAATATGAGTCCAGCTAATAGAACAAAATACAAAGACTGTTTTTTATTTCGAAAAAGTATCGTAAATAATAAGTAAGCAAATCCAACCATTAATAATAATGAAAGGAGGAAGCTACTAAAAGATGAAAATTTTATGACACGCTGAGCTCCGATTAAATACATTAATCCTGTTTGGATAAGGATATATAAGCTATCTAAACCAATAATGGACGGAGTTAAAAGTCGGTTATTGGTTAGAGTTTGAAAAATAAGACTAGAACTACCAATGCAGATACCAACCAAAATTAATGCAATCAGTTTTTGATAACGTGTTTTTAGGATATAGATAATCAAAAATTCATTTGCGTCAGTTGGAATACCATAAATTAAAAACAAAATAATAGCAGCAATTAGTAGTATCAGTAAAATAAGTAATTTTGGTATCTCTAAATCCTTAATCATGATTTTCCCTCATTTCTTATAATTGAAATCAGGAAAAAGGCACTACCTAATACTCCTAGCGTAACTCCTATTGAGACTTCATAAGGAAAAATAACTAAGCGACCAAAAAGATCACATATCATGACGATACAAGCCCCTAAAAGCGATGTCTCTAAGATAGTTGAGGACATATGATCTCCTTTAGTTATGCTAATTAGATTAGGTACGATTAAACCTAAGAAAGGTAAAGCTCCTACGATAATAATGACTAGGGATGTCATAATTGAAACCAAAACTAAACCAAAGTAAATCATCTTTTCATAAGCAACCCCTAAATTCTTAGCGAAGCTTTCTCCAAGCCCAACAATGGTAAACTGATGAGCAAAAAAATATACTAAAAACAAACATGGCAATGCTAAGTAAAGAATTTCGTAGCGATGGCTAGTCATGATGGAAAAATTACCTTGAAGCCAACTGTTGACAGATTGTAGTACTTGAAAATGTGTTCCTAAAAATACTGTTGCTGCTGCTACAATTTGTCCAAGCATCAGTCCGATAAGAGGTATAAAAATATTATCCTTAAAAGTAATCATTTTTAAAATGGTTACAAAAAGAAGCGATCCTAAAATGGCAAAACCTGAAGCTATACATAGTTGAATAAAAATAGAGGTATTTTTAAAGAAAATCAGCGTAACAACTACTCCTAATTTCGCCCAATCCATAGTCCCTGAAGTTGTCGGTGAAACGAACTTGTTTTGGGTTAGTTGTTGCATCAGCAGGCCACAGACTGACAAACTTGCACCAGATATTAGGATACTAATGGTTCTTGGTAAGCGACTCGTTAAAAAAATATCTACCTGTGATTGATCAAGGTGTGTTATTTGCTCCAGTGGGATAGATTTCACACCAACAAATAGGGACGTTAGAGAAAGTATAACCAAAGTACAACCCATTACAGGAGTGGTTAATAGCTTTTTCATAAAACTCCTTAAAATGAAAGATAAAGTGTTCAAAAATGAGCACAAAACTATAATAACATAATTTTTTGGAAAAATATCTACTTTTTAAAGAATTTTATACTTAAGAAAACATTATTATATCAAGGTTTTTCTATTTAAAATCATTATAAATAAGATAGATTAAATTAGCAGAATATTTACTTTACCTATTTTTGAAATTAGAAAAAACCTTCGTTATAATTAAAGGTTTTTTCTAATTTTAAGCTAATTTTTTTGATTATCTTAGCAGGGTTTCCTGCTATAACAACGTTATTTTCAAATGATTTCGTAACGACACTTCCAGCGCCAACGACGACATTATCTCCTAATACAACACCTGGTAAAATAGTCACTCCTCCACCTAGCCAGACATTATTCCCGATTTGGATTGGGGCACCGTATTCTAATCCTGAATTTCTTTCTATTGGATCTAGAGGATGGAGTGGGGTGAGGAGTTGACAGTTTGGGCCAAACATACAGTTATCGCCAATACGAATTTCACAAACATCTAAGAAAGTTTGGTTAAAATTGGCGTAGAAGTTTTCACCAACATAAATATTACAACCATAATCGCAGACAAAACGTTGTTCCATATGGATACTCTTCCCAGTAGCACCAAACCATTTTTGTAAAATGACGTTACGTTTGCTACTATTATCTTCATTGTTAAAGGCTTGCATATTTTTTAGTGCAACTTCTCTATCCTTGCGTAGTTCAGGTGCTGATGGACGATAATATTGTCCTGCTAACATTTTTTCTTTTTCGGTCATCTTTTCCTCTTCCGTATTATTTACAACATTGATTTTATAGGTTCAAAACTTTTACGATGTATCGGAGTAATACCGTATTTTTGCAAACCTTCTAAATGCTCTTTAGTACCATAGCCAGCATTTTTAGAAAATGCATATCCAGGATATGTGCTATCATAATCAGACATTATTTTATCTCTGGTCACTTTAGCTACGATTGAAGCTGCTGCAATAGAGAGTGAATTAGCATCACCTTTGATAATTTTAGTTTGTGGAATTGATAGATCTAAAACCATAGCATCAATTAAAAGATGTTCAGGAGCCACAGATAAATGAGAAACTGCATCAATCATAGCATGTTTTGTAGCTTCATAAATGTTGATATCATCAATACATTGGCTGTCTTGAATACCAATACCAACTGCTAACGCTTGATCTAAAATATTTTGATAGATTTCTTGATGCTTTTTCTTTGGAATTTTTTTGGAGTCATTGAGATGTTTTATTTTACAGTTTGGTGGAAGAATAACAGCAGCAGCTACTACTGGTCCCGCTAAAGGACCTCTACCTACTTCATCGATTCCTGCAATAAGGTTTATATGTTCAATGTAAAGTTTTTTTTCGTAGACCAACATTTGTTCTAAGCGCGCTTCTTCGTCTAAATCTGACTGAATATTTTTTTTTCGTTGAAGGATTGCTTTTTGAACACCTGCGCGTGAATCTGTTTGATATTCTTGCCAACGTTTGTCTTTTAAATCAACAATAGTCTCTAAAATTGCTTTGATTTCTTTAATTGTTGCCATCATGTTCTCCGACGATATCTAACGTATAGCGTCCTAATTTACCATCGCGAACTTCTTTGACAAATAAATTATAAAAGCGATCGTAATCGTCACGATAACCTAATTTTTGTGTTAAGGCCATGATGATTTCAGGAGCTTCATCCTCTAAATTAATGCTTTTAAAACGCTCTTTGAGACGATCAGGATAATAGGTTTTAAAGTAATTCAATCCAAATATTGTTACCTCATCCATAGGCAATAATTGATCTTTGATTGCCCCTGTTAATGCTAGCTTTAATCCAACTAATTCATCTTCAAATTTGGGCCACAAGATACCAGGAGTGTCCAAAATTTCCAGTTCCTTATTAGATTTGAGCCATTGCTGACCTTTTGTGACACCTGGTTTATTACCAACCACTGCAATTTTTTTACCTGCTAGGCGATTCATTAGAGTCGATTTACCTGCATTCGGAATTCCAATAATCATCGTACGAAGTGTCTCTTTTTGAATACCACGTCCCCGTAGCTTAGCAATTTTATCGGACATTAATATTTTAGCGATGTCGGTTACTTTTTTAACTGTTGATTGTTCTTTAGAATTAATAGCTAATGTCTTTAAACCTTGAGATTCATAAAAATCTCTCCATTCTTTAGTTCGAATAGGATCTGCTAGATCAGCTTTATTGAGGATCATTAGTTTGGGTTTGTCTCCGACGATTTTGGTTAGCATTGGATTTTGACTAGAAAGAGGTAACCTTGCATCCACTAAAATTGTAACAAAATCAACATGCTTAATATTTTCTTGAACTTGACGGCGAGCTTTGGACATGTGTCCTGGGAACCATTGAATAGTAGCCATGAAATAAATTCTCCTTATGTATAGACTACCTTAAAAGTCTACATCTATTTGTTAGAGGTCTAATTTTTTAGTTTTATTCTTTTTCAACCGCATATAAAGGTCGATAAAATATTCGATTAACACTATTATTCTATCATTTTTTTAATGATATCGAAATACTTTATACATTTATTCCGCTGATAGGTTTCGTTTACTAATTGAGTTTAAGGGATATACGAAAAAGCTCTGGAAGTTTACTCCGAGCTTTTAATAACATGATTTTTACCACATTAAGACTATTTGATGGTAACAGTCGTTCCTTGAGGAATATTTTCATAGAACCATTTTGCATCCGCCCTTGACATACGCACACAGCCATGTGAGGCGGCTTTTCCTAATTGCTTTGCTTCTTCTGGAATCTCATTTCCTTGTTGATCAGTCGGAACGCTATGAAAGAGATAAATACCATGTTCTTTAAAGGAGACCCAATAATAGGCTCCTTCTTTTGATGAGGCGTTATAGAAAAAATCTCCTCGTTCCGGTTCTATGACAAAAGTTCCTTTTGGGGTAGGGCTCTCTTTTGCTCCTGTTGAAACAATCGTTTTAAAGATGACCTTGTCATTCGAGGTTATTGTCATTGTTTGCCTCGTAGATGAAACATGAATTTCTAGATTTGAATATTTATTTAGATTTGGATAAGTCTTCTTTTGTAAGACCTCTTTTTTTGAAGTTTGACTTGTTTGAGATGCTTGTTTTATGACACTTGCTTTTTCTTTGGCTTTATCACCACGAAAAATAGAATATACGCTAAAGATACTCATGAAAACAAATAAGACAGCTAATATTGGCAAAATTGAACGTTTTCTCATGTACTATCCTCTCTCTTTTGCTCTGTTATGGACAAATCTATTATAAGTTTCTGAAAGAAGGTTGTCAAATATTTTTGTAACATTTGTAATCAAACAGAAATATTTACTGGAATTTTTAGTAGAAAAATAACCTCGAATGA
The DNA here is from genome assembly GCF_003812685.1 of Streptococcus sp. FDAARGOS_520. Taxonomy (NCBI): domain Bacteria; kingdom Bacillati; phylum Bacillota; class Bacilli; order Lactobacillales; family Streptococcaceae; genus Streptococcus; species Streptococcus sp. FDAARGOS_520. The sequence goes on from NZ_CP033810.1 coordinate 1,986,391, forward strand.
TACTTCATTCGAGGTTATTGTGATAACTGTAAGTCTTAATAACATGGCTTCAAAATAATATTAAGAATCTAAACTACTGTAATAATTAATTGGTCTATGATCGTTAAACAGGAATGCTTCAGGATGAACAGTTTTTAATTGTTTTTGACCAGATTTCCAGAAAAGTCCAACAAGAATACCTGTTAACACTAAAGCAAGTGAATAAGTTAAGATGCCTAAGCCCATATTAAATCCAATTGGTTGAGATAAAATATAAACAACTACTGCATACAACATGAACATAGCTGGTACAAATGTTACCCAATAATTTCGTCTTTTTAGGATGAGATATCTTGTAGCAACTAATAAACCAATAACAGCAGTTACTTGATTTGCCCAGTTAAAGTAACGCCATAGGAGATTAAAATCAACGTGTGTAAGGACAAATGAAATAACATATAATGGGATAGTTACAGCAAAGATTTTTGGAAGAGTATCTTGTTTGACATGGATATAATCAGCAACGATAGTACGTAAGCTACGGAAAGCTGATAAACCAGATGAAACAGGGAGAACAATAACACCAATGATAGCGATAGTTCCAATTACACTACCGAGTAACATTAACATTACTTGATTGACAACTGCAGAAGGTGTCCCAGCAGCAATCATTTCATAGAGATTTTGACCTTTGAACAAGCTCATTGAAGCACCTGCCCAAATCATCGCAATTACTCCTTCTGCAATCATCATGCCGTAGAAAGTGAAACGCCCTTCTCTCTCATTAACAGTTGTTCTTGAGACCATAGGTGCTTGGGTAGCATGGAAACCAGAGATGGCTCCACATGAAATGGTAAAGAATAAAGCAGGGAATATCCCAAGCCCAGCTGGATGCATATTTTTAAAGGTTTCAAAAGTTAAGTTTGGCATATCAAAGCCACCAGTTAATAAACGGAAGCCAACTGCTGCCGTACTAACCATTAAGATGACGCAGAATACAGGATAAACTTTACCAAGTGCTTTATCAATAGGTAAGACTGTAGAAATAAGGTAATAAACGAAAATAAGACCGATTATCCAAGGTAAAGATAGTGTCCCAGCTGGTAAAATACTTAGGATAAGATTAGCTGGAGTTACCACAAATACGGTTGCAACTAAAATAAGTAATAGCATTGAAAAAATGTTGATCACATGCTTCATTGACTTTCCAAGATAGCGACTAGCTAATTCAGGAAGATATGCACCATTATTTCTAAGAGAAATCATTCCAATCATATAATCATGAACAGCCCCTGCAAAAATACATCCTAAGACTATCCAGATATAAGCAACTGGACCATAGAGTGCTCCTAAAATAGGTCCAAAGATAGGTCCGGTTCCTGCGATGTTCAATAACTCAATCATCCCATTCTTCCATTTTGGCATAGGAACAAAATCATATCCATCCCTTAATGCTTCTGCAGGTGTTTGGCGATTTTCATCAATTTGAAAATTCTTTTCAATGTATCTACCGTACGTGAAATAACCAACAATTAAAAGGGCTACCCCTCCTAAAAATGTTACCATATCACTGCCTCCTAAAAATTTTTTTGCTTAATTTTATTAAGCGTTTTCATGACTTTAGTATAGCATTGAAAAATTGAAATTTCCTATTTTCAAGATGAATGGTTGTTTTTTAGAAATGAATAGTCTAAGTTTTATGATGAATAACTTTTCATTAGTTAGGTAGATATGCCTAACATTTGTTTTAGGGGTTTTACATTTGCTCTGCTAACAGGAACTGTTATTTTATTACAAAGGTGTAACTGAAGTGTTTGGTTAAACCAAGGTTCAATCGTTTTAATAGCATTAATGTTCACAATGTAAGAGCGATGTACCCGTACAAATTGAGATGATGGTAGTTTATCTTGCCATTGTTGTAGAGAGCCATCAATTTCATAATTTTTATCAGGTGTTTGTATAATCAGTTTTCCTTGCATAGCTTCAATCAAAAGGATATCATCCGCCGACACCAGATAGATTCGATCTTCTACTGTCAATGGATACTGTTGCTTGAAGAGAGGACCGGAAGTTACGCTCTCTATAATTGTAGATGTACTTAGCGCTCCTTTTACTCTATCCATAGCTTGCTTTAGCCTATCAAAATCATAGGGTTTTAACAAATAATCACGCGCATCATGCTCAAAAGCCTGAATAGCATATTGATCATAAGCAGTCGCAAATATCAATAATGGTGGTTTGGGCATTTTATTGATATACTCTGCTAATTGCAACCCAGAATCATCTCTGAGATGGATATCTAACAGTGCTACATCAAAAGTTTCTCTAAGTAAAATAGCTAATGCAGTAGCCATATCATGCGCCTCTGCTATAACGAGGTTAGAATCATACTTATTAAGAAGGTAAATTAATTCGTTACGTGCAACTGGTTCATCATCAACTACTAAAACTTTCATACAATACCTTTCTAATTTTTAATGGGGATATTAACAATAGCACAAGTTCCTGAATCATTTGATTCAAATTTTAAACTTGCTTGTCCATCATAAATAATATTCAAGCGACGAACGAGATTCTCAATAGCTGTACCAGAACCTTGTTTTGAAATTTGAGTTTTTTTTCCAAGCGTTATTAATTTTTCTTTTGGAATCCCAATACCATTGTCTTGGACAATGATATGAAGCCTATCATTATTTCTTGCAATAGTAACCTTTAGCTGGTTATTTTTATTAACATGCTTAAAAGCGTGTTTATAAGAGTTTTCAATCAAGACCTGCAATGTAAAGGGAGGAATCATTAAGTTGTCATCTGAATTTGTTTGGTTGTCTAAATTAAAGGCCACCATGTTGGGAAATCTTGCTTCTTCAAGGGCTAAATAGGCGTTAACCTGTTCCAATTCATCATGAAGAGGAATTAAATTTTGCTTTGCCCGTTGAAGATTAGCACGAATAACCTTGCTAAAATCTTGGACGAGCTTTCTTGCTTTTTCGCTATCCATGCGAATTAAACCATAAATAGTATTAAGTGCATTAAAAAGAAAATGCGGATTAACCTGCGCTTGGAGAGACTTCATTTCCGCATCCTGTAGTAACCTTGTTGCTTCCTCAGCTTGTCCCAAAGCTAACTGAGTGGAAAAGATATTGCCTAATCCTTCAGCTAATTGACGGTCAACGTAAGTCATATGTTGTGCGTCTGAAAAATATAATTTCAAAGTACCCACTATAACATCGTGGATGTGTAATGGAATAACAATTGCTGAACTAAGTGGGCAATTCTTATGGTCGCATTCGATTTCACTTTTATCAGTTGCGACACTAACTTTACCAGTATCTATTGCTCTTTTAGCAAGCTTTGTTAATATTTGAGTATTAGGAAGATGATGGTCAGCTCCATCTCCTACATAGGCTAAAATGGCTGATTGACTAGTCAGGCTAACAGCACTCACATCCATATGTTTATGAATAATTTCAGCTACTGGTTGACAAGATTCTGTTGTCAGTCCCTTTCTAAGGTAAGGAAGGGTTAAATTTGCTAATTCAAGTACTTGATGGGTTTGAAATGCTTTAGCATGTTCTTCTAATTTTTGAGTAGATGAAATAATGGATATAAATATACCTAAACCTAAAGTATTACTTAAAATCATTGGCATGCTGATAAAAGATACTAAGCGAAGCGCCTGATTAAAGTCAACACTAAAAATGAGGATACAGATCATTTGTAGAATTTCCATACCGAAACCAACAACCATTGCATCTAAAACACGAATTTTATTATAATTTTTACGAAGATAATTGCCTGATAATCCAGAGCATAAACCAATTAGTAAGGAAGAAATGACATAAATATGAGGGGCTAATCCTCCTTGCAAATACCTAACGAATACAGATAAGAGACCAACTATAATACCGACTATGGGGCCACCGATTAGACCTGATACACCAATGGTTAAAACACGTGTATTGGCAACCGATGATTGATCTGCTATATGATTAAGAGTTTGTGGAATGATAGATAAATCTGACTGAATTTCTACCCCTGTAAAATTAGAAATAATAGCAAATAAGCTAAATAAGATAAGCAGAATATACTGGTGTTTTTTTAATTCGGGTTGCTTCAAAGTTTGTTTTATAAAGGGGATATGCACAAAGGCATAGGCTAATAATATGATTAACCCCGCTCGCTCCATCATAATTAAAAAGAGTGTCATTAAATCTCTCCAAAGTATTAATTAGTCCGTTATAACATAGGTATAAAATGATTCATTTCATTACTCATTTAAAATGTCTCTCTATCAAGTATTCTCAAGACAATTAAGGGGATATCCATCAACAACTATTATGAAAACAACTACTTAAGGATGATAGATACTTTCACTAAAAAATTTTGATTAATCAAATATATTATTATTATAGCATATCAAATATTATTTTTTACATATTTATTAATTAATATGTAACACCCATTATCTGAAGTGTGTAGGTGAGGTCTAAGTAAAGAATTTAAGCGTTTTGATAATAAAAAAGTGAGAACAATAGATTCTCACTCACAATTAGCCTGGTAATTTCTCACACGATTTGGTACTGCTTTTTAAAATTGGGCGATGGTGTTATTTTTAATATGAGTAGCTGCACTCGAATCCGATTGCTCAAAAGCACTTGCCGCTCCATTGAGATAGCTATTCAGATCAGAAATAACTGGTTGAATGTTTTGGCTGACTTCTTTGATAACTTTTGATCCAGCTTCTAAGTATTTTCAATGTTCTTGAACCCATTGGTGATTTTTTTTACTAAGTCACATGCTGTTAAAATCATCATTAAGCTTATCCCTCCCATAATAATAATCAATTTTTTAAATCCTTTAAACATCACTTTTCCTCTTATCTTATTGATTTTTTCAATTTTATTGCTGTCTTGACGTTGCTATCGCAAACAACCAACTCAATGCAATATAGTTATGGTATACATATCAATGTAAGAATCAAGATTTTTAAATTCATATTATTTGTATGATATTCAGGATTAGCTATTTTTGATTTCACAAAAAAAACTTCTTCTACTTTTTCTAGACTGATTCTTTCTTCCCACTCCTTCGTATCAATAGTTAAACAAAGTACTTTAAATCCTACAGAGGGTCATTCCATCAATTAATGGTATCATCGCGCTTGAAGCATGGCATAGGTTTTGGTATTAGAAACTGAATATGAATTCTATTATCTGTTAAAAAAATCAATATCACCAGAGTATTTATAAAACATAACGATAAAAAATCAAAAAATATTTTTCCAATTTTCAATGACACGAGCTACTCTTTCTTGCTCTTCGTCATGGTACCTCCAAAAATTACTTCATCAATATCTTCCTCATTGAAATAATATACTTGTTCTAAATTGAGCTCTCTGGAAAAATCCTGCCAGATAATCAAAATATCATCTTGATCAATAATATTTGCTCATGAAATGGCTCCACAAAATTTCTTACATCTTTAACATTTTCATAGAGTGCTTTTACTCCACAATGGCCAAAGTACCTATAACAACTGCTACTACTGGTACAAATTGGAGCTGTTATGATTACTACAAAAACACTCTCAGCAAGCGTAGAGACTATTCTACCTACTTCATTTTTTCTAGATATTTATTGCTCCTACCTTAAATTAATTAATTTATCACTCATATTCGGGATGCTTATGAATATAATATGCTGCATAAAGGGAATCGACAATCAGAGCTGGAAAAGTTGCCGTAAATAATACACCTCCAATCAAACCAAAAATATTTTCAATACTACCTACAAGAAAGACTGGAGAAAGCATCACTAAACCAAAAATAATTCCATAATTAATTTTTAATTGTTCCTTTTTTCCTTTTTGTAATTTCCACTGATTAAATTTCCATTTTTTCCCCTGATTTTTTGGTAAATAATAGAAATAATATATTCCAGAAAATACAATAAAAATAATTAACATTATCATAATATACATTTTTGCCATCTCAGTATAATAAATTGATTGAACATGTCCAAAATTTCTATTATTTAAAAACATTGCCAAGCCTATAAAATCAAAACCTATAATAAGTGTTAGGAATACTAATGATAATAAAATATAAGAAATTTTTTTAAAAAATTAGATATTTTTTAAAAAAAAGCGAAATAATTATTGAGACCAAATTAACAAAAATGCATACAGAAAATATGAATTTTATAAAACCTAAAGGATCACCAAAATTACTTGCATATAACCCTATGCAAGATATAAATAGTCCAATCCATGGAAAAATTTTAATATATGAATATTCTATTTCAAACTCAATTAACGGTCCATGATATCTATGGTTGCTCTGTTTCAAAAATTTTACCCTCCAAATAAATCTTTTAATCCTTTTTTAGCAAAACCTGTAATTGATTCATTACCCAACTCCTTAACTTTAAAATTCAAAGCAAAATCAAATGCCAGCCCTGCACTGCTCCAACAACGGTTCCCACAGGTCCTCCTACCAAAGTTCCTATTGCTGCACCGGACAATGCATCTACACCTGAATCTATAGCAAAGTTTTTGATTTTTTGATCTAGTGTAGAAGTCTTATCATCAAAAAAGTCTTTTTTGGCATTAGTTTCTATATTGACTATTTTCCCAGTCCAACCTAATACTTTACCAGCTTTAGCAATTCTTCCTAATTTTCCCCATCCTTTAAAAGCATTTTTGGGATTTAATTCAAGGACTTCATTTTTAAGGGATTTTATTGCTGCATTATTCAAAGTAACTCCTTTTGACGCAATTTTTCTGAGCTTATTTGAATCTTCTAAAGCTTTTTTCTCAACTGTTTAGCATCTTCTTCTCGTTTTTTCATACCTGTTTGAATTGTTTTTGTCCATTCTAATCCCTTACCTGAGGTATCAAATGTACCATTGAAATTTCCAAAACCTTCTGAGAATAGTTAAGGCCTGCCGAAACGACATCCTGAACTTCTGTTAGTCCACAAAAGACTGTTGAGGATTCCGCATTGAATTCCATGAGATATTTTTTAAATCATAGGTTACCTTTAATGCCAGAAAACTCCTAAGAGATTTCATGAACTAGCTGTCACTTTATAAGTGATCACAAGCTAATAACAAAAGTGAAATGAATCATTAACTTTTCTAAAGTTAATAAAGAATGGAATTAGCTCAATTGCCACTCTAGAAGCGAGAAAGTCACCATAAGAATGACCTGTTGTGACAGTAATATTATCGCCATTACTTTGAACACGATCATAAAAGCTAGTAGCTTTGTCTCCTAATCGTTTTAAATAAGCAGAGTTATTAGCACCGATATTTGCATCTGAAATAAAGTCGGTTGCCCCATCAGCATCCTTATTAGTACCCGCATAAGCTATATAAGTCTCACCAGTATTTTTATCTTTTACAGCAATAGCTGCAATACCAGTCTCTTTGTCATACATACCGTCACTATAAGTTAAATCAGTTCTATCAATTAGTTGATTTAACTCTTTTTTAGTACTTTCACTTGCTTCTTTTATGTCATCACCATTATTTAAAGCATCTGTATAAGCCCTCTCATATTTGTATACATAATCTGATAAATCTGCTGATGTTTTAACCCGATGTTCTAGTTTTATAGTTACATTATCATTTCCCATAACTTCTCCGTTTATTTTCTAAAACTATAGGTCTCACCCAAATAGTATCTCTTGTTTTTAGTTTTTATCCTTAGTGTATAGTCAAAATTATTTTTTCCACTTTTTGTAAAAGTAATATCTGCTTCCTTAATATCAGATATTTTAAATTTATCTCTCATTTTTTAATAAGCTTCGACTGTGCCGGCAATTCATATGTTATATCTTTCAACTCAGTTTCCGGATGTTTTAATAAATAACTTTTTACTTTTAATTTTTTTAATTCTTTTAATTCTTTTAATTCTTTAGTATCCATTGCTCCGATAATAAAGTCATCAAATGTAATATTCGGTTTTCCTTTTGGATAAACTATATTATTTTTAAAATATTCAAATGGGACCTCTTTATTTTCTAACTCATTATAGCCACCCGGCTTTTCTATTTGACTTTTTCTTGTTTCAAACTTCCCTAAATCCTTATTTTTTTTTAAATCTTGAATACTATAGAAATATTCTAAATCTAATGCATCACCTGAATCCGATACTAATAGTAAGTATTTTTGTATTTTGCTCAAATCTTTATCTTTTTGTGCTAAAAACTCAAAAAACGGTTTAAAATTTTGTTCAGCTTGGTACTCTTCCTTTGTGCGGTTTTCTGGGATTTTTGAATCCTTACATGCTGTCATCATTATCATTATTAATAAGCCTCCAATAAGCAGTAATAGTTTTTGTTTTTTCATATGCTCAATGCTCCATTTCTATTTCTTGAGTGATTTTAAGCATTCTTTCTTGTCTTCTATCATGAATATAAATCATATCTGGTTTCAAATAAGGTTCTTTTGAATTATATGATTTCGGTAATACTGACTGATCCATAACTCTCATTCCTAAGAGAACATACTGTGCCTGTGTTCTAATAGCTTTTGGAACATCTGAGATATTAGTCATAAGGTATGATGCTAAACCACCAAATAAGAAATAAATATGATATTTGTGAGCCGAGTCAAGTAAGAATAAAATCTGTTCTCTATCCATATTTGTTTCTGCCACAAAACTATTCATATCAGGAATAGTAACAAACCATGATTCTATTTTACCAGATTCTTCTATTAAATAGATTTCTGAAACAATAGCTTCTAAATGCCCTGCTATTTCACTTCGATTATTGATATATTCAATTTGTTGTTCTGTCAAATCATCATAATCAGAAGCAGTGTCTAAAAGATAAACTTACTATCTTTAATCAATGAAACAGATTTAACTAAGAAGCGCATCAAGTTAGACAAATTATCTGGATTGTCAGAAGTAAAAAGTAACTGTTTGAATTTCGAAAGTGGAATGCTACAATTATCAACTTCTTTTAAGCTAATACCAAGTGAAATCTGATTAGTCTCACTTGCTTTTTTAACATCCTCATATGCTTTAAACTCCTCAAAGGTAAGTGTTTCTGGAACAATTGGAATGGCTATTGGTCTCGGTCCAGTCCATTTGGTGATAAAAATCTGTTGATTTTAAAGTTCTTATGAAAGATAAAAGGGTCTTAGATTTTGACAAGCTAAGAACCTTTTGTTTTTCAAAGAATAATTATCTACTTCTCCCCAACTACATAAGTCAATTGTGCTGCTTCTGCTGCACTGAAGGTGCGGTAGGAGATGGTGCCAAGTCCTAGGACATTTGATTCGGAGATCGGGATAGATCCGTCTTCCTTAACGTCTTCGACGATGGCCACGTGGCCGTAAGTTCTATCAGCACCAGCTTGGCCGGGGCTAAATGAGATGGCGTAGCCTGTTTTTGCCTCGTGTGTGGTTTGATAGCCCGGCTTATTTTTCCAATCGCCACCATTACCCATAAATGGTCCAAACTGGTAGCCAAGTTCTTTGGCCCCAAGGGTAAGTGCCTGCCACATAGTTGCCCGCTTGATTAGCTCTTGAAACAGAGTAACTCGTTGGGACTGCCATCATAGCGACGGACGACGTGTTGAGCAGTTCCTTTGAAATCTCAGAAATTCCGCCATGCGCGTCAATCCACTTGTCAATGCTCTCCATAATGGCCGCACGACGTTTACCAGAACCGCTAGCATCCGTGAAGTAAACCCCACCTCGAGCCGCTACATTCAAGTTGCCAGTTGACAAGAATTGTGCTTTTTGGTCTTGAATGGCAAAGCTGGTGTTTTGGTTTTGGATGATGGTTTCCTGCGTCATTTTAATGACAGCCTTGTCATCACTAAAGTTTTGAGCGTTAGTTGTATTGTTGTCAACTGCCCCAAAACCAAACATATTAGCACCTGGTGCTGTGGCAACGCCTTGTGTACCAAGCGAACTTTCTGCGATAGCAATGGCAATGATTGCACGCGCATCCAGACCAGATGATTTCTCTCGGTCTAAGATTTTTTGACCGTCGATGCGACTGCTATCGTATGTGATACCTGTCGACTGTAAGAATCCATCAAGCTGTGCGGCAGTAATGCCGTAACGGTGAGACAATAGATTGTGTGTATAAGCATCATTGCCTATCCAGTGTTTGACATAAGCTGCGCTAGCCATTGCCGTAGGTATGGCAACATCTGGCAAATCAATGCCACTCGTAATGGCTGGTGTCACAACTTCAGATTTCTGAGGTGTTGCTGTCACTTGAGGTTGGCTTGGCACCACTGGTGTTACAGACTGACTAGGAGCTGGAGTTTCGGGTTTGCTTGTATCTGTTTGCGTCCCAGCCTGTGTTTCTCCTTTGGAATCACTTGTTGAAGGAACTGTTTATCTGGACTAGTCGTCGGATTAGTTTCTGTTTGTCCCTCAATTACAGTCTCAGTAGGAGCTGTTTTGCTATCTGCTGGTTGGGCATGGAGATCAGTTGAAGGCAGACTTGCCTCAGGTACCACTGTCGTCGCTTCTGATGAAACTGACTCAGAAGCGCTTGTCGCCTCAGCTGATGAATTTTCTCCAGCTTTTTCACTTGTTTGATCAGTTACAGTCGTAGCTTGCGTCAAAATAGTTTGTGCATCCTGAGCAAAAACCGTAACAGCCGATAAGTTTGACGTGGCAATTGCACACAACAAACACAATGCAATATATTTATCTTTTTTCAAAACGTTTTTCCTTAATAGTTTATAGAGTGTTTAAAGAATTTAATATTAAAAATTACTTTTCTTTTATTCTTCAGATGACTATTTTAAAACGTCTACTGAAAAGTGAGGGTATTTGATATCTTTTATTTATTTCAAAAATATTTTTTGCATCTCCTCTTCATTTTCATCATAGTAACCTTCAAACAAGACTTTATCTATATCTTCCAAATTGAAAAAATAAGTTTCATTTCCAACTATACTAATTGGGAAAATACATCCAGAATAATCAAAATATCCCAATTGACCTTCATTGTCATATAACGGAAATCTTGATGTAATCATGACTTTCTGACTATCATTTTTTAATTCAATGACACTTCCTAGAGTATGTATTTTATCCATTTTTTCTTCTATTTTTACAATTAAAAATTATATTGCTTTTTTATTTCATTTATTGCATTTTTTCTTTCAAAAAAATCAATATTTTCTAATAACAATCTTGATAATATTAGTAACATAAGTGCTATAGGAAAAAATATCAATACTGAGTATTTAAAATATAACATTATTAGGAGTAGGGATATAAATAATGAAATTACTAATAAAAATAACAGTTTATTCGACAATTCTTCAGCAGAAACAATTATATTTGCTATTTTTTCTTTGTCAAATTCCATTTTCTCGTAACTAATATTATCGATATTTCTCTTTTGTTTCGAAACTATATTGTTTAATTTGTTAACTACTACTAGTGCAATTACGATAAACATTATTGCAAGAATTAAATTCAACTTTAAATTAGCTATTGTTCTATACCAATTATTAATAGGAATGAGTATGAGAACAAGAAACGTAATAATACTAGAATATTTTTTAATATTTTCTAAATTTTCTTTTTGATAATTAGGCGTTTCAAAACTTTTAATGTAAAAAATTTTTGTATCAAAATTATAATAATAACCTTGATTTCCGTCATGATATATTTCTGCATATGATTTCTCTCTATGTATCAAAATAAATTCCTTCTCAATTTATACTACCTGTTGAATCATACATTAATTCAAAAAAATCACTAACATTGTTAATTGTATCCTTCGATGCTCTTTTTATAATATGATTTATTTCATCTTTATTATCATAAACATAATCGAACACCATCGATCCACCTACACCTATTACTGCTGTAGCACCAAAGTCCACAGCAGAACCAACAACAGGAGCAGGCGGTGCAAGTACACCTGTTGAAATTAATAGTCCAGCTGTTGCGGTACCCGCAGCCGTTCCTACAACTTTTGCAGCACTACCAATTATTACGGGTGCTCCTGTCTTCATAGTTGCATCTTCTACATCTTCTCCACCTTTTACTTGAGCTGCTCCAAAGTCAATTGCAGCCCCAAGTACAGGCGCTCCATATTTTACAAATTGGCTCGAGCCTCTAATGAAGTTAGCGTAAGAAGGATTTACATCAATAGCCGAGCTGTGTCAGTCAATTTTGATTTAGCTACCTCTTTAAGTAAGGCAGCCGATGCATTACTTAAACCACTGATAATTGATTCATAGGTATCTTTTTTAATTTCTCCTAATTTATACGCTTCATTAGCCGCTTTTATTAATTTCTTTTTATCAACTGAAACATTACTTTTTTTAGTAGTATTTTCAATTTTTGAAGCTTTCTTACTTTCTTCAGCCTTTTTACTTTTCAGTTCTTCAGCTTTGGCGTCTTCTCGCTCTTTCCAATTCTTCTTAACTGTCTTTGTCCATTCCATCTGTCCGGATGTTGGTTTTCCAAAAGCTCCGGTTTTACTATTATATCCAGAAAATCCTGTTGAAACAGCCGCTAGTGCTTGGTTAACAGTTGACTGTGCATTAGAAATGTCCGCAAATACTGTTGCTGAATGGGCGTTAAATTCATTAAGGTTGTCTAATTTCTTTTGATTAGATTTTATACGTTTTTTTAATTTTTTAATATTACTTTTTGTAGAACTTATGGCAGATTTGGAAGGTTCTGGATCATCGTTAAGATGCTCTAAAAGTGCTTCAGCAATCTTTAATGATGCCCTATCACTTGCTAATTTTGATTCTAAAACGACAGAGTCTAAATCCTCATCACCACAAATTGAGACATATAAGGTTTGTAATTCTGTACATTTCTCACTCAATGTTTCAGAGAAAAGAATCATTCCTTGAAGCATCGGAGTTAACGTTCCAGTAGCATAGCTTTTTGCATTTGAATAAGCAGTCCCTTGAAGAGTTGCAGCCTCTGCAAAAGATGATAGTTTTGTTATTGCATCATTTAAAGCCGATACACGACTAAACATAGAAATAGCTACTGTTGATGCTTGAGTTCCTACAGAACTTACACTAACTTTTACCATTTTTAACCTCCTTTTCTTTCATTACTTTTTTGCATCAAACTCTGTTTTTCATAATACAACTTATCTAATGCATTTTCATAATCCATAATCTCTTTAGAAACTAAGTTTATCCTATTGTCATAGGATTCTTCTAAACTTAGTGTTTCACTATTTACCGTTAGAATAAAGTCATTATTCTCTTCTAATTCTTCTGATTCTGTTAAATAGGCATCACCGAGTTTTAATGATTCTAGTAACTCTATTTGTAACTCCATGACGTCGTTTTTCAATTTTTGTAAGAGCCTTTTACTATTCTCAGCATTATCAAGCTTTATTTGGAATAACTTTAAGTCAAGTTCAATATCTTCGAATGTTCGTTCAGTCATAACATCACCTATTAAAACAAACCATATTTAGGCTTAAAATCCGGATTTGATATAACAGAGCTGTCATTACTAGGCATTGTATATTTAGTATTTGCCGCAATCTCTTGGCTAATTTTTTGGTCAATAGCTTCAAACTCATTCACCGTAGAATGAATGAGAGCTATGAACTCATTTATTTTTTCAGCAATTTGGCTACTACTACTTGCCTCTCCATCGATGTAAGTTGAAGCATCGCTATTACCACTATAATCACTGTTTGAATCCTTAGTTGGAGCTCCTACTGCTGTGATTCCACTGGCTCCTGATTGTATTGCAGTTGCACAGGTGGATGCGACGGAGGCATCACTTTGTATTTTTGCCATTTGGTCTCCTTTCTTAGTCTATGGTGAGTTTTAATTTTTGATAGGTTTTTCTATCGTGAATGTAGGCTTCGTCTTTGTTTGGACGGATTTCCTTACTATTATACACTTTTTCAAGGAAGGTTTGATCCATGAGCCTCATGCCAGCCAGCACATACTGGGTCGTTGTGCGAACGTATTTAGGCACAGCATCGATCTTAGTCCCAACATAGTTATAGCTTGATCCAAGAATCAGATGTAAACCATAGCGTGGTCCATTGTCAAGCAATGCCTGAACCTGTTCAAGCTTCATATTGCTCTTAGCCACAAAGCTTTCAAAATCTGGAATCATGATAAACCATTCAGCTATCTCAGATTGGCTTTCACGTTGCTGCAACTCATAGATCAACTGATCCGCCATATCTTCAATCATATCAGAACCCACATAAGTACGTACCTGACCTTGATAGCTTTCATATTCGCCAAGCGAATCGATGATCATGTTATGGTAATTTGGGACGTTAAGCAAGACCTTGATGATATGGGAACCAACTGCTTCGAGTGACTCGTCAGAATCAGACATGTAAAGCATATGCTTAAAGCGATTAAGTGCTAAACTATAACTTTCAACGTCAACCATTTCAAGCCCAAATGGTAAACGATTAGCTGATAGGTCAGCTTGAACACTATCTGTAGCCATAAAGTCGTCAAAGGTTAATTCTTCGGGAACAATTGGTATTGCTTTTGGTCTTGGTCCAGTCCATTTGCTGTTCATGGCGTCAGATTCGTTTTGGATGTTATTGATGATGTCAAAGGTTTCAGTGCCTTCTGTTGAGAGAGCCACTTGTAACACTTCAATGTCATCACGTTTGATTAATCCACGTCCTGGAATATCTTCCATGATGTGTTGGTGACGACCGACAAGTGTCCGTGATTCAGAGTCATCTGTTAATTTAAGAGCGATACGTTCTTTAAGGTTTGCCATTAAGGACGACCTCAAAGCTGCCGTACGACCAGCTGAGATAACTAAGGAAATGCCAAGTGACGACCCATCACGCGAAATATTTTGGAAACAAGCTTCTAAGTTAGTCGGTGTTTGAGCTTCCCGTAGCCCTTCATAACTGTCAATAACAATCAGGATTTGAGGCATGGTTTCCCCAGATACCTGACGGTAAAGTTTTGCTGTCGCGACATTGTAGCGACTGAGGGCTTTTTTACGATCAGACATTTCAACTTTGATACGGGCAATAAACTTGGCTATTTTTTCGTCATCATCAATGGTAAAGAAATCTGCTACATGTGGCAAACGTCTTAGAGGTAAGAGGCCATTGGTACCAAAATCAAAGAGGTAAAGGTTTAAAAATTCTGGACTATTATGACGTGCTAAGTCCATTGTTACAGTTTGAAGGGCTGTGGATTTCCCCATACTTGGTCCTGCAAAAATTGACAAATGCCCATCGTCTTCAAAATCGTGGTAAGCCACTTCTTGTGCTTGTTGGCTTGGTATATCCATAAAGCCAAGAACAGCTTTGTAAGATGGGGCCTTGCTCCAGAGGTCTACTGATCCCTCCTTACGGAGATCGGTTACTGCAATCTGATTGCTTAGAGGCGGTAGCCACGGTTGAGGTAAGTCTGAGATGCCCATTTCTTTGGTTAAAGCTTGAATGTTTTCAACGATAGCATCTAATTCCGTAGGTACTTCTTTAATATTTTCGGCTTGGTCTAAGCCTGAAAGATCATCATTTAGGATTTCGTATTGGCCAAGGTCGTTGATGGAATAAATGGTATGGTCTTCAATCCCTTGGTCGTCTTTTTCAGGTTGGTAATCTGCTCCTGACCATGCTGATTGGAAGAGTTCATAGACTTCATTATTACCAACTTGGAGGTAGGCACGTCCTGCTTGTGTAATCTCGGCGGCATCTGGAGTATGGAGCATTTCCATGGAGTCGCCGCGGTCTGCTACTTTAAGAGCTAGTTTGAAGCGTGAGTTTGACCAGATTTGGTCATCTACCACACCAGATGGTTTTTGGGTCGCTAGGATTAAGTGAATCCCTAGGGAACGCCCAATTCGCGCTGTTGAGACAAGCTCTTTCATAAACTCAGGTTGGTTGGATTTCAATTCGGCAAACTCATCGGAGATTAAGAAGAGATGAGGCATTGGTTCTGAAACTTCTCCAAGTTTGTATTTCTTCTGATACTGGTTAATATGATTAACATCAGCTTTAGCAAATAAACGTTGACGACGTTTCAATTCAGCATTAATAGAAACCAAAGCACGCATCGATTGGGCACCATCTAAGTTGGTGATGGTGCCAAGTAAGTGTGGCAGGTCCTTAAAGAGGTTTGCCATCCCCCCACCTTTGTAGTCTATGAGAAGGAAAGCTACATCGTGTGGATGGAAATTAACAGCTAAAGAAAGGATATAGGACTGTATAATTTCTGACTTCCCTGATCCCGTTGTTCCTGCAACTAATCCATGAGGACCATGAGCTTTTTCATGTAGGTTTAGATAAACAATATCATCCTGACCACGTAAGCCAAGTGGAACAGCTGAGCTTTTATACGGAGCATGGCTTATCCAACGCTCTTGAACATGCAAATCTTCAAATTCTTCTGCTTGATACATTTCCATAAAAGTAACTGCTTCTGGTATTGAAGATTTAAGATTTTGTAGGTGATTTAACGGAGCTAGGCGACGTGAAATATTTTCCTTGTCATAATCCTCTAAGAAATGATCTAATTCAAAATCTGTTTCTTTAAGCTCTCCTTCTTCTATAACTAACTGACCAGTATTACGGTCTTTAATATTAATAATGGTTTTGATATTTTCTGAAAGTGAACTCATAACATCTTGAACAAAGATGAGAGAACATCCCAATTCTGTAGGATCTTCCGTAAAGAATTCCATGATGACGTGATCTAAAATTAACTTTTCATCAGTTACAATAACGACATAATGCGGAGAAAATAAAGTCCCTTCTTTGGCAGATTTATCTTCGCGTTGTGTGCGACGTAATTTTAAAATTTGGTTAAGACTGTTGAGCACTTGATCACGGCTTCTTTGATTATAAACAAAGCCACGAACATTGACATCTTGTAAGGTTTCATGTGGCAACCAACGCATCCAAGACCACTTATCCATCTCTTCCTCTGGAACAATAGTAATAAATTGAACATCATGGTAAGAATGGAAAAAAGCTAATTGATTAACCATCAATTGGAGTTGCTCCAATACTAAACCTCGTGGTCCTATATAGCCAACTGGTCCATGTGATAAATTCGCAACAATCGGCATATTTTTAATATAACGATTGTTAAAGTAGAGGTTATAGCCTTCGTTCTCTAAAGGATCTTTTTTCCCAGAACGTTCTGGTTGAGAATAATGAATATTATAGCTCGTTGGTACTTCTCCCAAACCTAGGCGATAATACAAGAAGTCAAAATGAAGTGGTGTCTTTTCATAAATACGATGGTGATAAGTATCAGCCATTTCCTGTAAACCTTCAATCGTTGGGTAATGATAGTGTTGCCCACGCTTTTGCTCTTTAGCTAACTTCTGAAGTTCAATTGACTTATCAGATAAATAGTCATGATAGGAATCAATGCGTTCTTGTAAGTCCTGCTTATACTGTTTACGATTTTTAAAGTAACCAGTGATAGAGAAAATCATCGTCACTAGAGCCATTGACATTGTTGCAATGATATAGATACCACGAGGACGAAAAATAGAAATAAGAATGCTGACTCCAATCATCACTAGAGGAGGAACAATTAATTTTAACAGTTCATCTTTAGACTTATTAGGTTCATTACCAGGCGCATTAACTGTAATTTTATCTTCACTGGAACGATAAATAATACGAGGTGAGCGGTGAAAATCAGGATAGCCTTCGTAAAATTGATAAGCTGACATAACTTTCTTAGTTAATGATGTTTCATAATCAGCCCCCCCAGATTTGAATTTCATCTGGGAAAAGCTTAACAATTGTTCCTTGGAAGCTAATCTCATCACCTAAACTTAAAGGTAACTGCTGCACTACTTTTTGAAGATGATTATTCAGATAAATATCACCTTCAAATAAATTAAGCTGCCAATTACTTTCTATTTTTTTCAGTAATAAATTAGGGGCTCCTTCTTTAAAACGGACACGATACCCTTCTTTATCACCGATTAATATATCTTCGTAATCTAAGGGAGTATAAATTTCTTTTTGATTATTCGCTAAATAGAAGACAATTCCTGAAATCTCTACACCATTAGTTAACTCTTTTTCTTTTTAGTCAATAATATATACCAATTGACCTTGTATATTTTTTAGCGTGATGTCATTTTCTAAATCTGATACTGGTATTGGCGACTTGCCGTTTGATGATATTAGAAAGGATTTCTCCTCTTCAATATTAAATTCGTAGCGGAGTGATTGATAATAACAAATAACTAACATATCCACCTACCTACTTTTAGTTTTAGAAGATGTACTTGCTGTAGTACTTGATGATTCAGATGACTCTTTGTTGGAATTTGTCGAATGATTATTGCTATTTTTCGATTTGGATTCCTCATCTGTTAAGGCTGTCTTACGGTCTTTCCAATATTTATCATAGTCTGTTTGTAGCTCAGAAAGTTTTTGTTCACGATCTTTACCAGATAAACTATTGTCTTTTCTAACCTGATCCATTTTCTGAACAATAGCATAAATAACAAGGTCAGAATCGTCTAAACGTTTGGCAGCATCAATAGCATCATCATCTAAACCACGGCCAATATTAATCCAATAATCAAGATAGAGCTCATCAGTCTTGAGCGTAACATTGTTTAAAATAACTTCACGCTGTTCTTCAGAAAATGACATTCCATTAATATAGGAATAGGCCAACTCGTACTTCTGTGTATAAGGTAACTTACTTACTTTTACATGTTCTAGTCGATTAATCACTTGATTATAATCAACTTTAATAAATGAAGTATCCGCTGCCAACATTTTTTCTTTGAATGGATTGTGAATAAAAACCAGATATACTAGCGGAATCAAGAGTATTGTAGATAAAGCTCCTAGCCAAACACTTATGTATTTATAAAGCTTATATTTTGCCCTTGATACTTTTGCTAACGTATGAGTTTCTACTTCTACTTGCTGCTCATAATCAATAGTAATGATGTCTCTAACAGCCTGAATAGTTTCTGCATGATAAATGCTTTTTAGGAAATCTGATACTTCAATAACAGAAATAGCACCATTATACAACTCTATATAGTCATGTTGCGTCAATAATGCAAAGACAAAACATTTGAATTGATATAAAAACTCTTCTGGACCAAATTTCTCAGGTCTCATAATCCCAGGAAGGCTACGATAAGCTATTTTAGCAGTTGCATTTTTTGTTAAAAATAGATTAGAGGGATGCAAAATGAAATTTACTGACAAAGACAAAGCCTTATCTAAATCCAAGACATTCAAGGCTAATCGTAATTTTTCAGATAAAGTTTCTTTTTTAAAGCTTTCAAAAAATAGAGCGTGCGCTTCTGTCTGGAATTGAAATTGAATGGTATCTGCATCAATTGCAGTTGTCATAGGCATCAACAAAGAATGGTGAATTTCTAACAATTGCAGTTGTAGCAGATTTTGAGTTCCTACTTTTGAACGCTTAAGAGATAACTGCCAAAAATCTGGTCCTTTTTCAAATTGAAAGTCTTGTTCTTCAAATACAAACGAATCTGTTTCCATTAATAAAACTCCTCTATCCTTATACGATCACCAGTTGTTACTGGATGGTGCGCTAATATATCGTTCTCTCCCAATAAAATACCTTTATTTATAACTCTTAGTTGATATTTGGTACGCCTTTCAGTACGGCTAAAAATACTATCTAATTCCATTACTAATTGCTTAACGCTAATTTTCAAAGGGATACGTAAATCTTTTGAGGTTTCCCCCATATCTAGAGTAATGTTAATATGTGTATTCATCCTTTTTGTCCTTTATTTTAAAAGTCATTATAGAAGCTAATATTAGTACCAAACTAATGAGAACCAGGTATATAATTATATGACCAATATCAGCCGAAACAGTCGGTTCTTCTGTTCTTGTAACAAATTTAAATTGATTACTTTCTTCAGAAAATAATTGTTTGATACGTTTTTTCCTATCAGATTGTCCTTTATTTGAATATTGAAACAGTTGCTTAGACTGCTTTTTCTGGAGTGAGACTTTAGATTGACGGTTTTTATCCAATTTTTTAAGGTCTTCTTTTTTAAATAAATCTTTAGTTAATTCAGTTTGAAAACCAGAATTTTTTTGTGAATCTGATTCTAAACGTTTTGTATCAAAATGAATATCATTATTCTTTAACCCATCAGAAAATACTGATGTTTGACTCATACAGGATAATATTAGTAGACAGGCTAAAAATCGTTTCAACTTCATCAACAACCTCACTCTTTTACTTTAGCTTCAAAATTTAAGGTGATAAAAATATTCATGATAATAAAAGCAACATCCACAAGAAGTACTAAGATAAGGAAAATAAATCCAGTTGTCACATTATCAAAATAAGATGATAATTGATTTTCAAGGATAGATAGTGGATTAATAGCTTTTAGTAATTTTGGAAGTCCACTAACAGTCGCTACTGTGCCTACGGCATTTGATAGATACACAAAACTAATAATCATAAACAAAGCTAAACCCATACCAACTGCTTTAAAATTTTTAATAAAGAAATACTGACTATGAATTAATAAAAAACTAAACAGAGTCATAACTAGGAACCAAGATGGTACATATTCAGGCATGACATGAAGACTTCTGCTTGAGATAACTCCCAGTGCTAAACCAATAACAAGAGAGAGGCCTGAAATGACAATGACATTTAAAAAGTCTGTTTGAAGCCAGCGGTTGACATTATACCTATCTGTCAATTTCTTAATAAGGTTTTGAGTCGCAAAGATATATGCTGTAAATAGGCTAACAACTTCTAATAATAGTATCCAAGTGAATGGGCGATAAGTATTTTCAGTTGCCCTAACTGCAGACGCTGATTCAGCGACAGGTCGTGATAAGAAATTAAGGAGAATATCATTTGGCACTCCATTTTTATAAGCAGTATTAAAAACTTTAGAGAAAGAAGCTACGAAATCACCATTATTGGCCAATTCTTTTTGGAAGTTAGCCATTAAATCGGTTGCATCCGTCGAAAGTTTGTTGCCCGAATTTTTAGCATCTTGAACATCTTTATTGAATGATGTGAATATTTGATTAACTTGGTCCGCCTCTTGACTATTAGATTTGGACATATCTTTTACGCCCGCTGCAGAGGTCATTAGCCCATCTAGCTGGTTCTTCAAATCAGATAATTGTTGATCAGTTGTTTTCTGTGAGTCGTTTACTTTAGATTGATCCTGTGTGATGTTTTGGACCTTCATGTTAATTGATTGAAGGGTTTCAAGCTGTTTTTTGATTGCATCTGTTAGTCGTACATTTGTCTCAGTTACTTTTGCCATTTGATCCGCCAATCCATCTTGACTATTTTCAACTTCCTCCATGACATCTTTAACTTTCTGTTGCGCATCAGCAGTGTTTTCATCCATCAAATACTTAGTTATACCATTTTTGACCAGATCAACCATCGTATCGTTAACACTTTGATTTAAAAATTGATCAAATAAATTTTGCGGTTCTTCGCCATCAGAAATAATGTAGTATTTAGCTACTAATCCGTGAGTGGTGTTATATGCATCATTTACTTCTTGTAGAGTTCGTTGATACGTTGCCTCTGCCTCAAAGTAAGACCGTTGGATTTTACCGTCATCATTTTGTACAATTTGTTTCTGATTCCCGATAGTGATTGTATAGCTTGGTTTCGTAATACTAGAGTTAGATGATTCCCTTTGATAACTGCTATTGATAATAATATTATTGTTTTGGCTGGGGTCCAAGGTTCTTGTTTGCTTACCATTAACCGTCCAGGTATCTACCCTGTAATCTGGATTATTTGATTCAACAGAAACTATCTGCTCACCAGTTCGAGTAGAACTAGATGACAATTTTAATTGATTAACTTTATTTTTAGCTTCATCTCTATTTTTCCTAGCTTCAAAAAGACGATTCAATAAATTAGTATTTAAATACAGAGTTCTTTCGTTGCTTACTTTTTTAATGATTTCCGAATCAGAAGATGTAAACTGAATGGCTTTTTCTTCTTCTTGGGTTAAGTGCAACTCCGAAAGGTTTAGTGAAGGAATGCTTGAAATGAGAGAATTTGTGAAATCTGCTACCTTAGCTTTAAAATCTTTCAAAGTCTTCTCATTAGTAGAATGACTCTTCAATAATTCTAATAAAGTAATATTATCTTTATTATTCTTAGCAAAGTAACTTGCTAGTCCCTCTCTAACAATTTTATCTAGTTGTTCACTTTGATCTTTAGCAATGTTATCTTGTGACTTGAGTGCTTCAGATAGTTCTTGGATTTTTTGCCTTGCAACATTTAGATAAGCTGATGAGTTTTCTTTATGATTATGATTGTTATCATCACCCATAATACTATTGAGTTGTGATGATAATGTTTCTTGGTCTTTTTGTGCTTGTGTGATAATATCAGATAATTGCTTCTCTAATAACTCGTTATTCATTTCTAGTAATGAGGTCGAAAACGCTTCATACGAAATGCTATCTTGATGGCGCTGTTCTATTAAGCTTGATAAATCTTTTCCAGTATTTGTCTGGGTTGTCACCAAATCATTAAACATGTTATCAGAAGCTTCTAAAGATTTTTTCAGTGATTCGTTAGCAGTAATGGAACTACTAGACTGGTTAACGAGGGCTGGAAAGATATTTTGGAAATTAGTTGCAGAATCTAAAAGATTTTTTTGGTAATTTGAGATATTACCTGACTGAACATTTACCATGGCCTGTACATTTTCTTGAGCTGTATATAAGTTACTTAAAATACTTGCCATGTACATATTTACTAAGTGGCTATTTAACTCTGAAACAATATCTTTCTCTTTTTCAGTTGCCTTTTTCTCTAATGCTAAATTCCCCTTGGCATTAACCTTATAAGAGATAGTTGTTTGCTCTGCATTTGCTTTATTGACATCAAGAAGTTTTTGAGAAAAGTTATTAGGGATGATAACCATTAATTGATAATCACCTTTGTCTAATCCATTTTGAGCAGTACCTCGACTAACAACTGACCAATTTTGACTATTATCACGTTCGATAGACTTAATATAACTAGCTCCTAAATTATAACTTTCTTTACCATTAGATACATTTTGATCTTCGTTGACTAATGCTATATTTAGTTTAGTGTTAGTAGCTGACTGTGTTGTTTTATTCTCTTTTGCATGATCGCCTTGAAGCTTAAGATTAAGGCCAGCAATAGCTACTAAAAAGAGAGCAACAGCTATAATATACCAAAGTATTCTAAAGTTATTTCTTTTCATAATTCTTCCTAAAATATATTTTATTTTCAACAAAATAGGAAGGCTTTGCCTTCCTATTCACTTATAGACTATGATACGATACTATCCACTAATTTGAGAAGCAATATCTGCATCCGTCTGCTCAATGATATCTGCAACTTTTAATAATTGCTGGTTAATATCTTCGAGTAATTGAGCAAATTCTGTAATTTTTGGAGATAATTCATTGAATTGTGCTTCAAAAGAATCAAAAGTAGATCCATCCCAATTTTCGTCAATAACTGCTTGCTCTTGAGTAAGCAAATTAAGAACTTCTGTTACTTGTTGAGAACCAGCTGTGTACTTTTGTGCTGATGAGCGAAGTTCTTCTGGTGTTAATTTAATTTGTGCCATAAATTTTCTCCTTTTTCTATAAACACTTTTGCAACAACTGCATAATTATTACAACATATTTTTTAAAATATATTCAAATTTACTGCATTATTTAAAATTATTTTTAATGTTATTGTTTAATCCTGTTTATTTTCATCTATATCAACAATCTGTCCTTGTTGATTTAATCGAAATCGTGTCAATTCGTGAAAGAAAATCTTTTTATAAAAACCATGTTGCTTCTTAGCATTGACTCTTTTAGAAATACCTAATTTATCATCTGAACTATTAATACCAAAATTACCAATGTAATCTTTATTAATACGGTAACTATGATACTTCTCTGGATGTGAAATTACATAGGATGTGGCTGCTTCAGACATATTGTTAATGGGACTAGGGGAATTAAAAACACGCGCTGATAATCTCATTTCTGAAGCCACAATCATGGCCAAATAACCACCTAGAGAATGGCCTGTTAACCAGAGGGTTGCATCAGGATAGTTCATCTTAATTTTTTGTGCAAATAGTTTAGATGTTGTAATTTGACTTGGATTTTTACAAGGCAGAGAAATGCCATCCTCTCTCAGGGTAATACTTGAAGGACAAGTTAGCAATTTATTGTTCTTCCCCAATACAACTGAATCGATATCTGTTAAGATATCTTTCTTATTAAAAGCGTTCGTTCCTGAATATGCTATAACAATATGATTACTTTCATCCAAAGACTGACATGCCATAGCCTGCATACCATTATTGATATCATCATTAACCTCTAATACCATAAAAGAGCGTTTTTGATGGAAATCAATAATTTGACTACCTTCTATAATTTGAAGGTGTCCATTACTTTCTGCTTTGGATTTTTCAATATTATATGCCATATCTGATAGCACTTTAAAACTACTATCTGGAATCATTCATTTTCCTCTCTATTCAAAGACCAGGTGATATCTAACTCATCAATAGACTGAATAGGTTCCTTTTTTTCTCTAGGTCTGAGATGAAAACTTTTAGGATGACAAATAATACCTGAAATACTATTACTGTCACTAATATCATCAACAATGTAATTGATAATATTAACGCCATTTATTGTTATAATAGAAGACCATGAACCAGTTTCTAAAGAATGCCTCCACTTTGAAAAAACAAGTTGTTGAATACCTAGATATCTGTGTACTAAATCAAGGGCGATTTTTGTTTCTAATTCATTAATATGTGTTCGTGTTTTTAACATAATTAACTCCTTAAGTTTGTTCCCTATTTTATCACAATTAGGCTTTTTTTATAAAAACAGAACAAGCTATATTTAATCTAGTCCGATTCTGTTTTGCTGGAAGTTAATTTTACCTTGATCGTTTGATTAATCTAGTACTTTTAATGTAAATGCTCTGCTTTCAAGAACTTTGAACATTGCATGTGCAGTATCTAAAGATGTAAATAGAGGAACTCCTTGTTCAATTGCAGAACGTCTGATGATGAGAGCATCATGGTTATCAATGTTATTTTGTCCAACTGTGTTGATAACTGCTTGAATCTTACCATTTTTAATTAAATCAGGAATATGATTTCGATCGTTCTCTCCTAACTTACCTACTAAAACTGTCTCTAAACCATTAGCATCAAAATAAATTGCAGTCCCTTGGGTAGCATAAATACGATAACCAATACTTTGATAGACTTTTGCAAGTTCTAAAGCTTCTTCTTTATCTGTATCATCTACTGTAAAAACAATGTTACCATAGTCTGGCATATGGAGATATGCTGCTTCAAAGGCTTTATACAAGGCTTTCTGAAGATTAATATCTGATCCCATCACTTCGCCTGTTGATTTCATTTCAGGACCTAATAAACTATCTACTTTAGCAAGTTTGGTAAAACTAAAGACAGGGGCTTTAATGTGGACCATATCTGAAGCTGGATAGAGATCATAACCATATGTAAAATTGCAGAGTTTATCTCCTAAGATAACTTTTGTTGCTACTTGGGCCATAGGAATGTGAGTTACTTTTGATAAGAATGGAAGTGTTCTACTAGCACGAGGATTAACTTCAATAACATATACTTTCTGATCCTTGATTACAAACTGAATATTCATCATACCGATACAGTTTAATCCAATTGCTAAGCGTTTTGTATAATCTACAATAGTTTCGATAATGGTCTCAGACAATGTTTGAGGAGGATATACAGCCATGGAATCTCCTGAATGAACACCAGATCGCTCTATATGTTCCATTATTCCAGGAATCAGTATATTCTGACCATCGGATATAGCATCAACCTCACATTCTTTACCTATAAGGTATGCATCTATAAGCACTGGATGATCTGGGCTTGCCTTTACCGCGGTTGTCATATAATGACGTAAATCTTCTTCGTTTTCAACTATCTTCATAGCTCGTCCACCAAGAACATATGATGGTCTAACCAACACGGGATAACCAATCTTTTGCGCTGCATTAACTGCCTCTTCCTCCGTAGTGGCGGTAAAACCTGGTGGTTGAGGGATATTTAGAGCTTGTAAAGTGGCTTCAAATTGTTTTCTATTTTCAGCACGATCCAAATCTTCTAATTGTGTGCCTAGTATTTTAACCCCTGCCTTGTTTAAATCTTTTGCTAGATTAATAGCAGTCTGACCACCGAATTGTAAGATGACCCCTTCAGGTTTTTCTAAGTCAATAACATTCATAACATCTTCAAAAGTCAAAGGTTCAAAGTAAAGCTTATCTGAAATAGAGAAATCCGTTGAGACCGTCTCTGGATTAGAGTTCATGATAATCGCTTCAAAACCAGACTCTCTGATGGCTTTAACAGAATGAACCGTTGCATAATCAAATTCAACTCCCTGTCCAATTCGGATTGGGCCCGATCCTAAAACCAAAATAGAGGCTTTATCTGATATCAATGACTCGTTTTCTACGGCATAAGTCGAATAAAAGTAGGGCGTTGCTGAATCAAACTCAGACGCACATGTATCAACCATCTTATAAACTGGAAGAATTCCTGCTTCTTTTCGCATGTTACGAACTTGATCTTCGTTTATTTGCCATAAACTCGCTATAGCTTTATCTGAAAAACCTTTATTTTTAACCTTTTTGAGAATATTGATATCCAGTCTGTTTTTAGATAATAGATCTTCTAACTCTACAATCACTCTTAACTTATCAAGGAAGAAAGAATCAATGCTAGTCAAACTTGCTAATTTTTCAATACTATAATGTCTACGTAAAGCTTCTGCTAGATAAAATAAGCGATCATCTTCTGCCTTTCTTATTTTTTCTAATAAAACATCATCTGATACATTATCTAAATCTGCTATTTTAATGTGATCGACACCTATTTCTAGTGAACGACAAGCTTTCAACAAAGATTCTTCTATATTCCGTCCTATTGCCATGACTTCGCCTGTAGCTTTCATCTGTGTTCCCAATTTTCTATCGCCACTTTCAAATTTATCAAAAGGAAATCTCGGCATTTTTGCGACTACGTAATCTAAAGCAGGTTCAAACATAGCGTAAGTCGTTTTTGTAATAGGATTAATTACCTCATCTAGTGTCAAACCAACAGCTATCTTAGCTGCTAATTTAGCAATTGGATATCCAGTAGCTTTTGAAGCTAAAGCAGAAGATCTTGATACTCTTGGATTAACTTCAATGACATAGTATTTAAAACTATTCGGATCAAGGGCTAGTTGAACATTGCATCCTCCTTCAATTTTCAAAGCTCTTATAATATCTAAACTCGCATCTCGTAATAACTGATTTTCCACATCAGATAACGTTTGTGCGGGTGCAAAAACTATAGAGTCCCCTGTATGGATACCAACAGGATCAAAATTCTCCATATTACAAACAACAAGAGCGTTATCTGCTGCATCACGCATAACTTCGTATTCAATCTCTTTAAAGCCAGCAATTGAACGTTCAATAAGGCACTGTGTCACAGGCGATAACTTTAACCCCTTCGTCGTGATGTCAACCAATTGTTCTTGATTATCGCACATGCCTCCACCTGTACCTCCTAAAGTAAAGGCAGGACGAACAATTAATGGATACCCGATTTGCTCTGCAAATTGAATAGCTTCTTCTACCGAATTAACAATCTCAGATTCTGGAATAGGTTGATTGAGTTCTTCCATCAACTGTTTAAATAAATCACGATCTTCAGCTTTATCAATGGCTGATAATTTGGTCCCTAATAGTTCAACATTCAATTCTTCTAGGATACCATTTTTTGATAGAGCCATAGCCATATTCAATCCAGTTTGACCTCCAAGAGTTGGAAGGAGAGCATCAGGTCTTTCCTTCCTGAGAATTCTTGTGACAAACTCCAAGGTAATAGGTTCAATATAAACTTTATCAGCAATATCTTTATCTGTCATGATAGTAGCTGGATTCGAATTGACCAAAACAACTTGGTATCCCTCCTCTTTTAAAGAGAGACAGGCTTGTGTACCAGAATAGTCAAACTCTGCTGCTTGTCCAATCACAATCGGGCCAGAACCGATAACCATAATTTTACGTATGTCTGTGCGCTTTGGCATATCAAACTCCTCTAATTCTATATTTTAAAGCTAGCTTTTTTGCTGGAAATCATCAATCATATTAATAAATTCATCAAAAAGATAAGATGTATCATGCGGCCCTGGTGCTGCATCTGGGTGAAACTGCACTGAAAAGGCAGGATAGTATTTATGTCGAACACCTTCGACAGTTTTATCATTAATCTCTTCATGTGTAATGAAGAGAGCCTCAGGGAAATCTTCTCTCGAGACAGCATAACCATGATTTTGACTTGTAAAATCAACCTGTCCTGTTTGCAAATGACGAACAGCATGATTAAAACCTCGATGACCAAAAGTCATTTTATAAGTCTTTGCACCATTAGCTTTAGCAAATAGTTGATGTCCCATACAAATACCAAAAATTGGAATTTTACCTTGAATTTCTTGGATCATTTGTAAAGCATTCGGTAATTGTTCTGGGTTCCCAGGGCCGTTAGATAAGAGTACTCCATCTGGATTGAGATTTAAGATTTCTTGCGCTGTCGTAGTATGAGGAACGACTGTAATATGACATTGACGTTGTGACAGTTCTCTTAGAATAGAATGTTTTAAACCAAAGTCAACTAATACAATATTTTTGCCAACTCCAGGCGAAGCATAAGCTAATTTGGTTGATACTTGTTCAATTTGATCATTTAAAAGAACACTTTTTTGAAGGTTTTCTAGTGCTTCATGAATAGAATTTCCCTCGTTTATTAAACAAGCTTTCATTGTTCCATGTTTTCGAATAATTTTTGTTAATGCTCGAGTATCTATACCTGAAATTCCAGGTATTCCTTTTAATTTTAAAAATTCATCAAGTGTCATCTGTTGACGCCAGTTACTTGGATACTCTGCCCATTCATAAATAACTACTCCCTTACATGTTGGTCTAATAGATTCGTAATCGTCTCGATTTATCCCATAATTTCCAATAAGAGGATAAGTAAAAGTAATAATTTGACCGTTGTAAGATTGATCTGTTATAGATTCTTGATACCCTGTCATTCCTGTACTAAAAACGATTTCACCACTTGTTTCTACATCCGCTCCGAAAGCCTCACCCTCAAACACACTACCATCTTCCAGTAATAATAGACGCTTCATTTTATCTCCTTTATTATCTGCTATTGAGCACTGCTTCTAAGATAGCTATCCTTGCATAGACGCCATTACTCATCTGTTTCACTATTCGAGCCTTATCTGCTTCTACCAAATCGCTAGCAATCTCTACATCCCTATTGACGGGTGCTGGGTGCATAATAATTGCTGTATCCCTTAAATGTTTATAGCGTTCTTTTGTAAGACCAAATTGTTGATGATAGCTTTCTTTTGAAAACACCCCTTTACCATCATGACGTTCGTGTTGAACACGTAAAAGCATAAGGACATCAATTTGATCAACTAACTGATCTATTGGTAAATATTGCCCATATTCATCGAATTGACTACTATACCATTCTTTGGGTCCAGAAAAGAAAATTTCAGCTCCTAATCGTTTTAGCACTTGCATGTTAGATTTAGCTACCCGTGAGTGAGTTAAATCTCCTACAATCGCAATTTTTAGCCCTTTGAAGTATCCAAATTCTTCGTAAATAGTTACCAAATCCAAAAGTGATTGGCTTGGATGTTGGCCTGAGCCATCACCCCCATTGACAATAGCTGAATGAATGTTCGGACTAGCAATCAATTCTTTATAATAGTCAATATCAGGATGCCTAATGACACAAACGTCCAATCTTAGAGCACTCATTGTTAAGATAGTGTCATAAAGGGTTTCTCCTTTATTAACAGAACTTGTATCAGCATTAAATTCAATTGTTTTTAATCCTAATTTGAGTTCTGCCATTTCAAATGACTTATGTGTTCTTGTTGAATTCTCAAAAAAGAGATTTGACACATAGTAATCTTTATCAAAACCAATGTTGCTAGGATTTTCTTTAACTTCGATACTTCTCTTTATCAAAGACATAACTTCTTGATTTGATAATTCTTCTAAACTGACAAAATGTTCTAATGAAAGTGTTTGTGTTTGATGATTCATGATAATTTCTTTCTATAAATTTTAGCTAGAAAAAAGCCTCCTAAAACAAGGAGGCTCTGCAAAATAGTAAGCTAGATAGGGAACTAACTTACTATTTGTTAACGCAATTCCTTGTTTGCCTCTCTGGACAATACCTTAAAGGATATTAATAAGAAATGTTTTACCTATACCAATGTCGCTGCGTGGCTATCTTTTTGATAGACTATTTCACCATTGCAAATTGTGTAGTGAATAACTCCCTTCAATTTATCACCGATAAAAGGAGAGTTGCTGGATTTGGAGGCAAATTCTGCCTTTATTATTCTCTCTTCAGCTTGATCAAAAATAACGATATCTGCAGGTCCACCTTCTCTGAGATAACCTGCATCAAATCCATATAACTGTGCAGGATTACATGTCATTTTTGCCAAAAAGTCAATCATTGAGAGTTCTTTAGTAGATACTAAATAAGTAATCCCTAAGGCTAATGATGTCTCTAAGCCAGTCATACCAGAGGGCGCTTGACTAATATTATCTGCTGCTTTCTCCATAATATGATGGGGAGCGTGGTCACTTGCAATAATTGAAATAACACCACTTTTAAGTCCATCAATGAGGGCTTGTCTATCCTTTTCAAGTCGCAGTGGTGGGTTTAATTTTGCATTAGCACCCTTAGTTAAAAGTAAGTTCTCTGTCTTTGAAAAATGTTGGGGGGTTACTTCTGCTGTTAAGTTAGCACCAAGCTTCTGCGCAAAATCAACTACTTCTACTGATTCTGAACTTGACAAATGCTGGATATGGACTTTCGCCTGTGTTTGGTAAGCAATCATAGCATCTCGCGCAATCATTGAATATTCAGCAAGACCACTAGCTCCACAGACATGATAAATTTTCTGAGCAATATGTTCGTTGATACCAAGGACACCATTTAACGATGGATCTTCTTCATGTAACGATAGGACAACATCATGTTTTCTAGCTAAGTTCATAGCTTCTTGCAAAACCTTAGTATCTGTCAAAGGAATACCATCGTCTGAGAATCCAGCAACTCCAGCCTCTAATAGTTCTTCGAAATTAACTAAATCTTTACCATTCAGAGATTTAGTAATTGTAGCAACTGTTTCAATCTTAATTGCTTCTTTTGCTGCACTCTCCTTAACTTGTTTTACAATTTCTGGGCTAGAAATCGTTGGGTTAGTATTGGCCATCATAAGAACTGTCGTAAAACCACCTACTGCAGCTGATAGGGCCCCTGTATGGATATTTTCTTTATGTGTCTGTCCAGGCTCACGAAAATGTACATGAATATCGACTAATCCTGGAGCTACAATTTTATTGCTTGCATCAATGATTGGAATGCCTTTAATATCAATTTCTTTCGATATTTGTTTAATTTTTCCTTGATCAATCAGCATGTCTGATACTTGATTAAAACCACTTTGAGGGTCGATAATCAATCCGTTTTTAATGATATACATATCTGTCCTCTCTAACTTTGCCAATTCATTTGATCTTCTTTAAATTTTTTCAGTAATACCAGTTGGTCAGCTGTAATATATCCATTAACTTTAGCAACTTTAATTAATTGATTGTAATCCGTCAAAGTCACCAAAGGAATATCAGCTTCACGAAATGCTTGTTCAGCCTTAGCTAATTGATATGTAAATATCGCTACTACCCCTAAAACCTCAATACCTTGACTCTGCGCAGCCGTAACAGCCTCTAAAACAGATCCTCCTGTTGAAATCAAATCTTCAATGATAACCATTTTTTGGCCTGAGTAAACACGTCCCTCGATTTGATTCCCCACACCATGATCCTTTGCCTTCGATCGTATATAGGCAAAGGGCAAGTTCATCTTATCAGCTATAATAGCGCCATGTGGTATGCCTGCAGTCGCTGTCCCTGCTATGATATCAACGTTTGGGAAATGTTTCTGTATTTGTTTAACAAAACCATTTTCAATCAGTGTCCTTGTCTCAGGATACGATAAGGTTACACGATTATCAGTGTAAATTGGCGATTTGACCCCCGAAGCCCAAGTAAAGGGTTGTTGGGGTCTTAAGTAAACAGCTTGAATATCTAATAGTTCCATGGCAATCTGTCTTGCTAAATCCATCTCAGTACTCCTTTATTTAATACGATTCCATTCTTCTTTTATCTCTAGATATGCTTGATATGGATTTTCTGCTTTCGTTATAGGTCTTCCCACAACGATATAATCAGCCCCAACTATACGTGCTTGCTCAGGAGTCATCGTTCTTTTTTGATCATCTAACTGATTGGTTTGTGGAGGTCTGATACCAGGCGTTAAGCAAATGAAATGTTCGTTAGTCTGTTTCTTGATTTGCTTTACCTCTTGAGCCGATGCGACTACTCCATCTAAGCCTGCTTCTTGAGCTTTTTGAGCATAATGGCAAACCGAATCAACTACACTTAAGTTAATATGTTGATCCACCTGCATTTGTTCTTGTGAAGTCGAGGTTAATTGTGTCACTGCTAATAGTATTGGACCCTCCCCCAAACCTTCTCTAGCTGCTTTCATCATTTCGACTCCTCCTGCAGCATGCACATTAGTCATATCAATGCCTAATTTGGCTAAGACAGACATAGATGATCGAACTGTATTAGGGATATCATGTAATTTTAAATCCAAAAAAATGCGATGTCCTAAGGATTTAATATATCTAATAATTGAGGGACCTTCGGAATAATAAAGCTCCATTCCTATTTTGACAAAAAGCAATTCTTCTTTTGGAAAATGTTCTAAAAAAGTTGTTACAGAAGCCAAATCAGAAAAATCTAAGGCAATGATAGGGATAGGGCATTTTTCTAACATATAATTCCTCTCTATAGAAATAATAATTGTTGGAAATGTACCAGTATGACACAAAAAACCTTGCCTGAGGGCAAGGTTTCATAAAAAGTTAGCGAAAAAGCACTCGCTATTTGACTTATGATGGTGACCTTGTTCGCCTCTCTGGACTCACTTAAAGATACATTTGTAGGTATTCTACAAGTTTACAATCATTTTGTCAAATAAATACTAAATTATTTTATCATTTTACGTCTAATAAAGAACGATAGAGGAATCTGCTGTACAATACTGATTGCTATAGCAATTGTAAAAGCTGTTACAAAACAGGATCTAAAATATTCCATTGCTACGGCATCTGCTCCCGTCAATAAAAAGTAAACAGCTCTATAGAAGCTAAGTCCTGGAATAAGAGGAAACATACTTGTCGCTAAAAAGACAGTGGCAGGACACTTACGTTTAGCAGCTAATAGCCGTGAAAAATAAGTGATGAAAAGCCCTGGAAAAAATACGGCTATAGCATCCATGTGAAATTGTTGCCATAAGATCAGGTAGAGCATCCAAGATATTGCTCCTAGTATACCTAAGTCAAGGAAATAACGTTTTGGAACATGGTAGAGAATAGAGAAGGCTATCGTCCCTAAACCGGCCATTAGTGTTCTGATGATAATCTCAAGGATGGTATTAGGAACACCAGAAAAAGAACCTGTCATTTGTTCTGCAAACGGAATAATTTCAATTGTAATAGCCACACCTGCTGATATAGAAATACAAATGAGTAAAGCAGACATAATCAAAGCTAAACCTGTTGAAAAATTATTCTGTGAAAATTCTCTCACCGAATTAACAAAGGCAGCCCCTGGCACCATAACCATTAGTGCCCCTAATATAATAATGCTACGATGCTCACCTAATCCTGAAAAATATAATAAATTAGCACTTAAAGCCACTACAGAACTACCTAGAATGGTCAAAAGAAATCCTGTATGTATACGACTTTCCATCAAATTCAGAAAATATCCTAAAATTAAGCCTGTTACAGCAGCGGAAAATGAATCTAATAAGGAACTACCTAAGGCTAAAGAAAAACTACCCGCTCCACAAAAATAAGAAATTAAAGTAACAAGTAAACTATAATCTTTTTGATGTTCAATTAAGTCTAACTGCTTTACAATTTCTTCTGGAGATACTAAGTCTTGTTTAGCAATTTGCCTAGAAAGGTTATTAACAGCTTCAAGTCTACCTAAATTTGCTGTTACACCATCTGTATTGCATACTTTAGCTTCTTGTTTACCATAGCGGTTAATCCCGGAAGCGATAATACTGCTACTAACCACATAAGCTTCAAAATTTTCTATCTGAAGAGCCTTAGCAAAATGCTTCATTGTGTCTTCGACACGATAGACTTCTGCTCCGCTTTCAATCAGTAATTTACCTGCTCTAAGAACAACGCTCATATCATTTTGCATCTTATTTGGCCCTGCCTTCTACTTTATTACCTTAGCCACTTAACTAAGTTGGTTAAAGTCCCAAACATCATCCATCCATCCTTCATAAAAGTCCGGTTCATGACATACCATCAAGATTGATCCCTTATAAGCTTTTAAAGCACGTTTTAACTCATCTTTAGCATCTACATCTAAATGATTGGTTGGTTCGTCAAGTACAAGGACATTATTTTCGCGATTCATTAATAAGCAAAATCTGACCTTTGATTGCTCCCCACCAGATAACACCTGAATCTGACTTTCAATATGCTTTGAAGTTAAACCACAACGAGCAAGAGCTGCCCTAACCTCTGCTTGGTTCAAAGCAGGAAAAGCATCCCATACTGCTTCGAGTGGAGTTTGGCGATTTCCTCCGGGTACTTCTTGTTCAAAATAACCTAAATCAATAAAATCACCTCGTTCAACATTACCAGAAATAGGGGGGATAATACCTAGTAAACTCTTAAGTAATGTTGTTTTTCCTATCCCATTTGCTCCAACAATAGCTATTTTTTGATTACGTTCAAATGTTAGGTTTAGAGGTTTTGTTAAAGCACGATCATATCCAATTTGAAGATCTTTAGCTTGGAAAATAAAACGTCCTGGTGTGCGAGATTCTTTAAATTCGAAACTTGGCTTTGGTTTCTCTGCTTGTAACTCAATAATATCCATTTTGTCTAGTTTCTTTTGACGAGACATTGCCATATTACGTGTTGCGACGCGTGCTTTATTACGATTAACAAAATCTTGTAAATCAGCTATTTCCTTTTGTTGACGTTCATAGGCTGCTTCTAATTGAGCCTTTTTCATTGCATAGACTGATTCAAAATTAGTATAATCACCGGAATATCTTACTAAATCTTGATTTTCAACATGATAGACAATATTGATAACATCGTTCAAAAATGGAATATCGTGTGAGATTAAAACAAAAGCATTTTCATAATTTTGTAAATAGCGTTTTAACCAATCAATGTGTTCAGCATCAAGGTAGTTTGTAGGCTCATCAAGCAGGAGGATGTCTGGCTTTTCTAATAACAGTTTTGCTAAAAGAACCTTTGTCCTTTGACCACCAGATAATTCAGTAACTTCAGAATCCATACCAAAATCCATAACTCCTAATGCCCGTGCAACTTCATCAATTTTAGCATCAAGTGTATAAAAATCACGTGATTCTAAACGATCTTGTAGTTCTCCAACTTCTTCCATAAGGCTATCTACATCTGCGCCATCATCTGCCATGGATATATATATATCATTGATACGTGCCTCTGTTTTAAAAAGTTCATCAAATGCTGTTCGCAAAACATCACGAACTGTTTGACCTTCTTCTAATACAGTATGTTGATCAAGGTAACCAGCAGTTACATATTTTGACCATTCAATTTTTCCTTCATCAGGTTGAAGATGACCTGTGACAATTGACATGAATGTTGATTTTCCTTCACCATTAGCACCAATAAGTCCTATATGTTCACCTTTTAAAAGGCGAAAAGAAACATTCTCAAAAATAGCACGATCACCAAAACCGTGACTTAAGTTTTTTACTTCTAAAATACTCATTTAAAATCCTTTGATTGATAATAGAGGTTATTAAAAAACTCATAGAGACACTCTACAAGTTTTTAAATTAGTACATTACATAGTAAGTTCCATATACAAGTATAGAGAGTTTAAACTTAAAAGTCAAACCTTACTTAATTTTTTCAAAGTGTAAATGAACAGTGATTTGATCATCATAGCCATTTCGCTCTAAATCACGTTGCAAACGGTATGAAATATAGTGTTCAGCAGTATGAATGTATCCTGCATCCAATAAACGATTTTCAACCAAAGACTGAATCATATTGATCGTTGGTCGTTCAACCTGAGCATCCTCTAAATCTAAGATTACTTTTTTAGTCACTTGAGCAAGGTCTTGACGAAGTGACTCATCAAGCACATAAACTGTTTGAGCAGCTTTCAAGATAGCTTGGTAGATTTTTTCAGGATCAAATTCAACAATCTGTCCATCACGTTTGATGATTTGCATAAGAGCCCCTCCTTAATGTGGAAACAATGTTAAAACGATTTGCAATCATTTTCATTTGTTAATTTCATTATGCAAATGTTTTCATAATTTGTCAAGTGTTTTACCTGATATTGACGAAAAATCAATATCACTAGCAGTCAGCATAAGTATTAAGCAATGTCATATTCTTCTATATTAATTCAAATTTTAACTCTTTTGCTGGTTTAACCAGCCCATTCTTATGCAATGTTTCTGCAATTTGAACAGAATTCCAAGCTGCCCCCTTCAGTAGATTATCTGAAACTACCCACATATGAACACCATTTTCTTGATCAAGGTCTTTTCGAATACGACCAACAAAGGTCTCCCTATGGCCTACAGCATTAATCGCTTGAGGGTAAATTTGCTGAGATGGAAGGTCTTGTAGGACGGCACCAGGAAAATTTGCAATAGCCTTTTTAATTTCAGAGATTGAGGCTAATTCTTTCGTCTCAATATAAATGGACTCAGAATGCCCCGATAAAACGGGAATACGGACGCAGGTAGCTGAAACCTTAATAGTAGCATCTTCCATAATTTTCTTTGTCTCCAAAGTCATTTTCATTTCTTCGTACGTATAATCATTATCAGTAAAAATATCAATTTGAGGTAATGCATTGAATGCGATAGGATAATGTTTTTGATCGCTAGAACATGGCAAGACTGTTGCAATTAATTGATCAGGTGAAAGGTTATCATTTAAAACTTGTCTCAACTGTTCCTTAGTTTCTTCAACAGCACGTGCACCTGAACCCGAAACAGCTTGATAGGTGGAAACTATAACACGCTCTATCCCCCATTTTTGACGAATGGGCTCTAAAGCAATCATCATTTGAATAGTAGAACAATTGGGGCAAGCTATGATACCATTATGACCAATCATGGCATGAGCATTTACTTCAGGAACAACTAGTGGAACATCAGGATTCTGACGAAAATATGACGTGTTATCTACTACAACTGCTCCAGACTTTACTGCATAAGGAGCGAACTTTGCTGAAATAGATCCACCAGCTGAAAACAAGGCAATATCAACATCGTAAAATGATTCTTTTGTTGTCTCTTCAACACGTATAGCCTCATCTTTAAAATGTAAAATTTTACCTGCTGAGCGACTTGATGATAAAAGTTTCACTTGTTCTATTGGTAAATTCGATTGTTCTAATTGACGAATCATTTGTGTTCCTACGGCACCTGTAGCACCTACGATAGCAACGGTATATCCCATATAATGACCTCTATTTGTTGATGTTGTTCATCAATATTTTCCAAACATTTTAATGTGACTATTATACTACATTTTTATAAACTTTCAAGAATAGCCAAATGAAAAAAGTCACCCTAACCAACCTAATTATAAAAAGGAATCTCGTATCCGATTCCTTTTTATTGATTGCATATATCATTATATATAGTTACTAAATGATTGATTATACTTAATTTTCATTGCGTCTCAAACCGCAGCGACTTGTTAACAAAATTAAACCAAAACCTACAAGTTTAAAAATGACATTTTGATCATCACCTGTTTTAGGTAATTTATTTATCACTGAAATTGTTCTAGAATTATTAGTTAACATCGGTCTATTAGCTACATTAGTAACCTGAGATACTTTTTTAGAGAATGACTGTTTGTTAGAGTCACCTTGACTAGAGTGATTATTTTCTCTAGATATAATTGACTTTGAAAGAAGTGGATTTTTCCCTATAAGTTGACCTACTTGGCTCTTGTTCTCAACATCGCGTTGACGACGCTCTAAAACATTGCCCTGACTTTGATTTCCAAGTTCTAAAACCTATTTTATTGAACAATTAATTTTCTCCTTACTTTTTTTAAATTTTAAAAGTCATTTTATTATTACTTTTATTTAGATTATATATTAAAACATTTTATAAGTTATGTCAAGATAATTTATTATTTAGTTGCAATTTATTATTAATTTGTATGTTTAAAATTAAATAGTTGATATCTAAAACATGATATTTTTAAATTTTCCTTTAATATTATAAAGCATGATAGATAGTCATACTAACATTAAGATTTACAATGAGGTAATAGTATATTTTTAATACTTCATCTAAACCATCAGAAACTAGATTATTTAAAAATTTTACAAAGAATGTGATGGTAGCATATTCAATTAAAGTTAAGTAAAGACATAATTTTAAGAAGGAAATTGTGACTTATTTATGCAAAAAAGAAAGAACCAAACTGGTTCTTTCTTTTTTGCTTTTCAGCTACTTACCACAATTTGTAAGAAATTACAAGTAGTAGTAAGCTAAGGGCACCTTTTCAAGTGTGACAAGAAGGTTCACACAACTTATCAAGATCCGCTCCTGCGTTTATAATCTCCCTGCGCAATAGTGGTAAAACCACATATCGACTCATCGCATAACAGTAGTTTAACATAATTTAGTTAAAATGCAACCTTTACTTTTTAAATATAACTAGATTCTTCAGTTTACTTTTAATATTAAATTAAAAATAAATTATTTCTAAAGCAGGGGAGCAATAGTTTTTGTCACTATGCCAATTACTTTTTGGAATTTTGGAATATTATTTATATCTTTCAAGCTAACTAACCTTGATTTATTTAATGTATCCATATAATCTCGATAAATGTCTTGGATTGCATCTACCTTATAAAGATAAACAGCACATTCAAAATGGTGATACAGGCTACGGTAATCAAGATTTATCGTACCTACAACAGCCTTTGTATTATCACTAAGGAATATTTTTGAATGAACAAATCCAAGGGTGTATTCATATATTTTAACACCTGATTTTGTTAAAGCTTGATAGTAAGTTTTAGCAAGAGCATAAGGGATTGGCTTATCTGGGATACCCGGCATAATAATACGTACATCTACACCACGTTCCGCAGCAAACTGAATGGCATGTTCCAATTCACTGTCTAATATTAAATAAGGTGTCATGATGTAAACATATTCTCTAGCATGATTAAGAATATCTATATAAACATTTTCCCCTACTTTATCAGTGTCTAAAGGAGAATCTCCATAAGGAATAACATAGCCTTCATTTTCAACTAAATCATCGTGTACACCGAGGTAAGGCGCTACTAACATTTTTTTCTCAGTAATGGACCACATCTGTAAGAAAAGTAGGAGGAAACTATCCACTGCTTTCCCCTTTAACATAATACCTGAATCTTTCCAATGCCCAAATAACTCAATGTGATTAATATACTCATCGGCTAAGTTTACACCACCAGTCATGCCTACTACTCCATCAATAACAACAATTTTTCGATGGTCACGATAGTTATAATAAGTTGAAATAAAAGGAGAAATCGGAGAAAATGCTTTTGCTTTTATTCCTATTTTCTCAAGTCGTTTCGTATAATCAAAGGATAATTTTGTAATTTCTATCATACCATCATATAAGATACGGACTTCAACACCTTCTTCCACCTTTTGTTCTAAAATACTAAGTATTTCTCCCCACATTATTCCTTCGTCAATGATAAAGAATTCTAAAAAGATATACTTTTTAGCTTTTAGTAGTTCTTCTTTCATTTTTTCAAAGAATGCTTCTCCCGTTGGTAGAAATGTCACATCAGTATTTCGATAAACTGGGAAATTTCCATGTGCTTTTTCAAAATATTGAACCAAATGATATGTTGTGGATGTACTTGACTTAAGCTGATTCAAAGTTTCAGGATCATCCTCTAGATAAATCTGACTCTCATCAATCAATGTCTCCAATCTTTGTTTCAAACCACGATAACCCCAGTCAAATTTGGTGTACATTAGGAACATCGCCCCTAGTAAAGGGGCAATCATTACCAATATTAACCAAGTTACTCGGGACAAAGCATCCATTTCACTATTAACTAAATATAAGACCGCTCCAATTGTTAAGATATGCTCAACGGTTGCTAACCAAACACGATACTGCTCTAGCCATGAGTAAGAGGCTAGTAAAAACAATAATTGTAAAATCAATAAAATAGCGATAACGGTTGTTCGACTAAATATACCCCTTAGTAAACTTTTCTTACTCTTATTAAGTAAACGAACAATTTTGACTTTATTACTGATAAGTTTTTCCCCCCTCCAAATCAATCATTTTATTATAGCATACTGTCACTTGAATAGCATTCTATTATTCTAAATTATCTCTAGTTAAAATCTAATCCCCAATAAAAAGAGGCTAGCATCACAAGCCCTACCTCTTTATTATTTAAAATAATCCAATGGCTGTACCGTCTTCTAAAACATCCATATTGAGAGCTGCAGGTTTTTTAGGTAAACCAGGCATTGTCAATACGTCTCCAGTAAGAGCAACTATAAAACCAGCTCCTGTTTTTGGAACAAATTCACGAACAGTTATATCAAAGTCAGTTGGAGCACCAAGTAAATTTGGATTATCAGAAAAGCTATATTGTGTCTTTGCCATACAAATAGGCATCTTGTCCCAGCCATTGTCACTAAACTCTTTTAATTGTATTTGTGCCTTAGGTCCAAAATGAACTTTATTACCACCATATATTTTAGTAACAATTTTTTTAATTTTTTCTTCAATAGTGTCTTCATCATTATATAAGCGTTTGTAATTGGATGATTGTGTTTCAATCACATTAGCAACAGTCTGTGCAAGTTCAAGGCCACCGTCTGCTCCATCTTCCCACA
This sequence comes from Streptococcus sp. FDAARGOS_520, assembly GCF_003812685.1. Classification (NCBI taxonomy): domain Bacteria; kingdom Bacillati; phylum Bacillota; class Bacilli; order Lactobacillales; family Streptococcaceae; genus Streptococcus; species Streptococcus sp. FDAARGOS_520. The sequence continues at coordinate 2,027,502 of NZ_CP033810.1, forward strand.
CACTTGCTAATTCAACTGCCACATCAATATTACTACATAAGGTTTTAAGAGTTGCAATTTCACTTTCTGTATCTGCAGTAAACTGATTGATAGCTACAACTACCGGAACACCATATTGACGCATATTGTTAACGTGACGCTCGAGATTTGTAAAACCTCTTTTAACTGCTTTGACGTTCTCTTGTGAAAGATCTTCTTTTGAAACACCTCCATGCATTTTCAATGCACGCAATGTAGCAACAATAACAATCGCATCGGGAGAAGTCGGAAGGTTTGGCGTTTTTATATCAAGAAACTTTTCAGCGCCCAAGTCTGCTCCAAAACCAGCTTCAGTAACAACGTAATCTGCTAAGCGTAGAGCTGTTGAAGTCGCTAAGACAGAATTACATCCATGTGCAATATTAGCAAATGGTCCCCCATGGACAAGAGCCGGTGTCCCATAAATGGTTTGAACCAAATTAGGTTTGATAGCATCTTTTAGGATAAGTGTGAGAGCTCCTTCAATCTTCAAATCTTTAACATAGATTGGTTTACGGTCCCTTGAGTAAGCCACAACAATATTTGACAGGCGTTTCTTTAAATCTGATAGGTCAGTAGCTAAACATAGAATAGCCATTATTTCAGAAGCAACAGTAATATCAAAGCCATCTTCACGTGGTATCCCATTGACAGGGCTTCCTAAGCCAACGATCACCTGACGAAGAGCACGATCGTTAAGATCAACTACACGCTTCCAAATCACTCGACGTTGGTCAATATCTAATTCATTGCCTTGATGAATATGATTATCAAGTAGAGCTGATAAAGCATTATTAGCAGTTGTGATTGCGTGCATATCACCAGTAAAATGCAAATTAATATCTTCCATTGGTAGTACTTGTGCGTATCCACCTCCAGCAGCTCCTCCTTTAATACCCATTACAGGACCTAAAGAAGGTTCGCGAAGCGCAATCATCGTTTTTTTACCAATTTTATTTAAAGCATCAGCTAATCCAATGCTCATAGTGGATTTTCCCTCACCTGCTGGTGTCGGATTAATAGCAGTTACTAAAATTAACTTTCCTACTTTTTGAGATCTTACAGCTTCAATCTTATCAAAAGATAATTTTGCTTTGTATTTACCATACAATTCTATATCATCAAAACCAATTCCTACTTGCTCAACAATCTCAGCAATAGGCTTTAGGGCGACGCTTTGCGCTATTTCAATATCTGTTTTCATGATATTCTCCTTCTAAATAATAAAAATAGTATAGCAATATTCCCTATAAAAACATATTTTTTTGCAAAAAAAATTTAAAATGTTCGTCTTATGGAAATAAAACTGCTTTTATTTCTTCTGGGCTAGTCTGACCAAAATAATCTTCTAGTGATACAGTACTTAATTTTTCCAAGACTAATTCTTCTTTCATAGGGCAACCAATGAGAAGGTTTTCAATATCTGAAATATCTTTAGAACTGAAAAAGTCACCATAAATACGGCAATTCGTAATAATACCTTTCTCAATTTCTAAGTGAAAATCGTAAGTTCCTGACGGAAAACGAGCATCTCTGTGATACGAATACTGTGGTGAGTTACCATAATTCCAATCCCAATTCTTATATTTTTCATCAGCTAGAGCGTCAATCGCAGCCCAATCTTTTTCGGTTAGATGATAGCGTTTTGCCTGATCAATATGATCAATATGTAATAATTGACAAACCATTAAATCTTTAAATTGATCGGTTGTGATATGACGATAATCTTCTGACAAGTGGCTACGAATATCTCCTACTCGACTTCGGACAGATTTTATCCCTTTAGATTCAATTTTTTTCCGATTAGGATTTAACACTTTTTCCATAGCATCAAAATCAACATCTAATAAAAGAGAGTAACCACCGTAAATACGACCGTTTACTATCGTCATTGCTGCACCTGATACTTTTTTACCATCAATAACTAAGTCATTTCGTCCCCTCATTTCAACACTAGAAGCACCTAAAGTTTTTAGGGCCTTAATAGCTGGCTCATAAGCTCGTTTGAAATCACCAAATTGTCCATGATCTTTCATTAGATAGCAAATATTTACAGCACCTGAGTCAACGTAAACAGCCCCTCCACCAGTATCTCGACGAACAACAGGAATATCATGTTCTTTCAAATATTCTTGATTAGTCTCTATAACTGCATTCTGAAATTTTCCGATTTCAACTTTAGGATCACAATAGTATGGAAATAAAATATCATCATCTAAAAAAACATTTTGTAAAATATAAACTTGCATGGCAAGTGCAATCGCACCGTCTGTGATACGCTTACCATTTCTAATTGGTTCAATAAGATACATTTAGGTCTCCTTTTATAGCAATTTAGTTATCCAATAATTTCTTTTTTCGCTTCAGCAATTAATTCAGCGATATGCTGTGTCAGTTGCACACTCCTTGAGCGAATCTTTTGAGGAATGCGATAATGCTTGTGATTAAGAGTAACAAATAAAGAGTTTTCATTTAAAGAGACGAATCGCCAAAACGGATGCTTAATAAATTGTGGCGTGGTATGTCCAACTCCAATCTCTAGATAAAGAACTTTGTCATTTTGATGTTGTGATAAGAAATTTTCATAACGTTGTCGTTGAGCATGAAAGTCAGCATCTTCCACCATACCTTTTTCTTCGTTACGTTTATTAATTTCAAACGGTTGATCACACTTTGGGCATTTGGGGATTAAGTTACTAGGAATCTTCATATCCTTTTGTTGTGCAATCATTTGACGAATTGCCTGATCATTTCGATAAGTTTGTTGATGACAATGTTGACTACACTGCCATAAGCCATATTCACCTTGAATATGAAAAACTTTTTCTAAATTATAATCAGCCACAGCGAAGGCATTATCAGCATTAGTTGTAATAATATGATATTCTTTTTTCGCTAAAATATCCTTTAAATCAAGATAAGCTTGTCCTACCGGTTGATCTAAATAATTAAGTGCCACAAAACGACTTTGGAAGGCCCAATATTCTTCCCAATCTTCAAAGTCATAAAGACTTGCTTGCAACATATCTAATAGTTGATATTTAGCAATAAAATCCGGAAAAGCTTCTTCAAATCTGGGGCCAATATAGGTGAATCCATCCGCTGCAGACATGCCTGCACCAATACCAACTACAATAGCATCTGATTCTTCTATTAACTGACTTAGTATTTCTGATTGAGAATGATTAGTTTTTTCTAGAGTCTTCCACACTGTCATCTATTTCCTCTTTTAATAATAATTTTTGATAAATCTCTTGGTCTTTAGGTGTGAATGTATTGAAAATAATATAGAGTTTGTGCTGATTTTCGCGTTGCCACTCTAATATCGCTTGAACAGCCAATTCAGCAGCTCTTTGATTAGGAAAACCAAATTCTCCCGTTGATATACAAGGGAAGACAATTGTTTTAAGATTAGCTCGAACTGCCAACTGTAAGCAGGATTTATAAGAAGACTTTAATAAATCCTCTCTTATACGAGATGGCTTTTGATCAACTTTTACGTAAGGTCCGACTGTATGAATAACATACTTACAAGGAAGATGATAGGATTCGGTAAGTTTAGCTTGTCCTACGGCTTCCATTCGTCCTTGTTGTGTCATCAATTGATGACATGCTAAACGTAATCGTGAACCTGCAAACGTATGAATATGATTGTCAATACAATGGTGATTAGGAATAAAACAACCTAACAACTTACCATTTGCTGCATTAACAATAGCATCCACTTGTAATAAGCAAATATCCCCATGGTAGGTAAATACATTTGAATATACCGTTTGATGACAGACGTCTATCGTTTTTACTTTTTGAGTATTCCACCAATGTGACAAATACCTATCTTCTAAAGACAGGTACTCTTGACTAATGTTTTGAGGATCTTGTTGATTAACTAGAGCACGCCAAACCGTTTGCAAATCGGTGGTCCTCAAGTCATCAACGTCTGTTAATTTTTCTGACCGAAGATACTCAATCATGGCTAGCAATAGTTGTTTTTGATTAGGCATTTTCTAAAGCTTCAAAAGCAGCATAATCAACGTCTGTTAACACAACCAACCAATTTTCGTCAGCTTTTTCAGAATTTAACAAAGTTGGTTCTTGACTTGCAGCTGTATTAACTTTAACAACTTTACCTGTAAGAGGAGATAAAATTGCCATAACCGTCTTTGAAGCTTCAATATTTAAAATAACATCATCAACTTCTAAATTTGTATCATCTGTGAATTCTACATATCCAACAGTTCCCAAGTCATCTTGAAGTTCGGGAGTTAAGCTGATAGTATAACGTTCTTCATTTTTTTCAATTAATAAGTAGTTCGCAATTTTTTTCATGAGTATTTTCCTTTCTGAGAAAACGTGATTAATATAACTGTGATAATAATTTTAAGGATTTGATTCGTTGATCAAGTCCTGGAACAAGAGGAATCAAAAGTAGTTCTTCTGCTTGACTAGCATTAACTAAAGCGTCAAGGCTGTCTTTAACTTGTTTTGGATCACCTACAATCATACGGTGGCGATTTGATTTAATTTTTGCTTTTTGTTCAGGAGTCAATTGGTAATGATTAGCTTCTTCAATAGTAGGAAATGTTGCAAATTCATTGAAGTCTTTATTTCCTAGCATCCAGATATCTAAAGTCTTTGCTATGTTTTCAGCTTCTTCTGAAGTATCAGCTATAACTACAAATGCAGCTACCATCAAATTAGGAGACTTATTAGGATAATATTCTTCAAACTGATGATAATAAAGAGATGAAAGCTTTTTAGCTTCTGTCAATGGGTCTTTGTCCATAAAAGGAAAAACACCGAAGGTAAAGCCTAAGCCAAGTTTAGCCGCTAAATAAGCTGATTTTTGACCACTCCCCAACACATATAAGTCTGGGAAGCTAGAAAGAGTCGGTTGAACTAATGGTTCCTTACTGGATGATTCATCAATAAGCCATGACTTCAATTCCTCCAGTACCTCTTCGTAATCATGTGCTTTATGTAAGCTACGAAGTGCATTTGAAACTTTAACTGTCCCTAGTGAATTTCCTAAACCAATACTTACTCGATTCGGATGACATGTCTCTAATGTCTTGAGAGTCTCCGCGAGTTTAAAACTACTATAGTGCAGAGGCATTATACCTCCAGAGCCAATTTTGATAGATTTAGTCTGGTTAGCCAAATGCATTATCATTAATTCTGGATTGCTAATACTGAATGCCTTAACACCGTGATGTTCAGCCACCCAAAATTGATGATATCCTAGTCGCTCCGCCTCTTGTGATAAAAGAATCGTTTCTTGTATTGCATCACTTGCAGTTTTTCCATAATCAATAAGCCCATAATCAAGGACACTTAATTTCATCTTTCCTCCCTATAATTGCTTCGAAGTTCTCTAAAAACTTCTCGAGCTTCCTTTGGTAAAGATTCTCCATAATCCATCAAAGGAACAATATCTTTAAAGGAGGCTTTTGGAATCGCCAAACCTTCTAAATCACTCACTTTAATCCTTAAATTAATCTGATCAGAACGCTTAGCTTTTATTTTTTGTAAAAATTCCGGATCAACTACTAAGGGCGTGGAAGCTCCTACCATATGAGCATGTTGTAAGGCTTCAAACACCTTTGAAGCACTATTAATACCTCCAGTTGCCATAATTGGAACTCTATCACCAAAATGTTCAAATATAACTTGATTAACCAGCTGCCCTTTGTAAACTCCCTCAGAACGTATAGTATTTCTAAAGACATCATGCCCCCAGCTTGCAATAGCAAGATAATCTACCTGAGCAATCGCTAAAATTTTTTCAAGAAATTCCATAAACTCTTCAATGCTATATCCAATTTGTGAACCGCGAGTTTCTTCAGGCGTCGCTCTAAAACCAAGGATAAAATCTGACTCTGCTTCTTCTCTGATAACTTTTTGTACCGCTTTAAAAACTTCTAAGCCTAAACGACAGCGATTAGTCAAAGTTTGAGGACCATACTCATCTTTTCTTTGATTTGAGAAGGTTGAGAAAAAAGTTTGAATTAGTAATCGTTGTGCAGAAGATATTTCAACACCATCAAATCCAGCTTGTATAGCTCGTCTTGTAGCCTGGACATATTCATCGATAATCATTAGTATATCTTTGTGTGTTAGTTCTTTAACCTGATGTGGGTATGGCGATTGCAATTGCATAGGGCTGGGACCATATACATATCCGTGTCTTGCCAAAGTGTGACTTGAGAAACGTCCAGCATGCGTCAGCTGCAAAACAGCTTTCGCTCCCTTAGACTTCATTGCTTTAGCCAATTTAGTCAAACCAGGAATGTCCTCATCCTTTGAAACGCTAAAACCATATTCAAATAACTGACCATATTCTGTAACATATGCTGCTCCAGTAATTTGTAATGGAGCGGATTTAGCACGACGAACAGCATATGCTATGTCGTCATCAGTTACAAAACCTTCTGATGTAGAAGAATTAGTTACCATAGGTGATAGAACAAAACGATTTTCTAAGCTCAATCCATTGGGAAGTATTAATGGACGAAATAAATTACCTTGGACATTATTCATCTCTGCTCACCGTCCCCTTATTAGCCATAGACTTAGCCTGAAATCTATCAAACTCTGCAACTAAATCGGGCCTAATCATCAGTAAACGATCATTAAAACCTACTTGTTTAAGGCTAATCAACATACGATCAATAACATCTTCTACTGTCATAGGACAATCTAATAGATCAGATAGATTAGCCATAATTTCAGGATCTACATTTGGATAAGCAATTGGACTACCCGTATCACCTAGACCAATCTTATAAAAATCTGAAATCATTCGACTCCGCTCTTTTTGATCGCCACAAACGCTAAGGTAAATCGATACCGCAATACCATTCTTTATACGGCGCTGAGCCAAGCCAGCAAATTTTTTGCCATTTATACTAAGATCAAACTTACCAGGACAATAGGAGGTCTCTACTTCAAAGTGCTCAATAGGTTGATAAAAATCTGAAAATATACTTCTAATAAAATCGACCATTATAAGATACCCATCTGAGATAGACAATTTTCTCTCAAAAACATCTGGAATAATCAATGAAAAATTTAAAATTCCTTCATCAGCTACAACTGCGAGACCACCAAAATTCCGAACAACTGGTTCATAGCCACGACTGATGATTTCTTTTTTAGCTAATTCTAAATGTGGTAATTCTCGATCTAACATCCCCAGAATGACTGTCTTAGTCATCGGCCAAATATGCAAAATAATTTCTTGATTTGAGCGATTAATCTCCCTTAAAAATACTTCTGTCCATATAAAAGGTTTTTCCGCGTCTTGAGCATCTGTAACATAGTCTTTAAAAATAGATACAGGTAACTGCGCTAGATCTTGCCATTCCAATAAATCTGACCTCCTTTCTCTAGAAAACTCTGCAAGATTTATTTTATCGCAATCGCTTGAAATTTTCCAGTAAGTTTCCCTCAAATTCCATTACTATCAAGAAGAAATATATCTTTTATTTACGAAAAGCATTTTTTTATGTACAATATGGCTATGAAAATTTTGATTACATCAGGTGGAACTACCGAGAAAATTGATACCGTTAGGAGTATCACGAATCACGCAACAGGAGCTTTAGGAAAAATAATTGCAGAAAAATATTTACGAGAAGGACATCAGGTGACACTCGTGACTACTAAAAATGCAATCAAACCAGAATCTGCTACCAACTTATCCATATTTGAGATTGAGGACGTTGACTCATTAATAAAAACCTTGAAGCCATTAGTGAAAGAGCATGATATTTTAATTCATAGCATGGCAGTGTCTGACTATACCCCCGTCTACATGGCTGATTTCGAAAAGGTTAAATCAAGCGATGATTTAGATACTTTTTTGCGCAAAGATAACCACGAAGGGAAAATATCATCTGAATCAGAATATCAAGTCCTTTTTCTCAAAAAAACACCAAAAGTTATCAGCCTTGTAAAAAAATGGAATCCTCAAATTATTCTAGTAGGTTTTAAACTACTTGTGAACGTTACTAAAGAAAATCTTTTTAAAGTTGCTCGTCATAGCTTAATCAAAAATAAAGCTACGTTTATTTTAGCTAATGACCTCATTGATATTACCTCAAAACATCACATAGCCTACCTACTTGATCATGATAATGTGTATAAAGCTACCACCAAAGAAGACATTGCTCAATTAATTTACGAAAAGGTAAAAAAATATGATTAAACGTATTACACTAGCCGTCACCGGTTCAATTTCGGCCTATAAAGCAGCAGACCTTACAAGTCAATTAACTAAAATTGGCTATGATGTTCATATCATAATGACACAAGCTGCCACAGAATTTATTACACCGTTAACTCTGCAAGTATTATCAAAAAATCCTATTCATTTAGATGTTATGGATGAGCATAACCCAAAAATCATCAACCATATCGAATTAGCAAAACGCACAGATTTATTTATCGTTGCACCTGCCTCTGCTAATACTATTGCTCATCTAGCATATGGCTTCGCTGATAACATCGTAACAAGCGTTGCTCTTGCTATGCCTGATGAAACTCCAAAACTTATCGCACCAGCAATGAATACAAAGATGTATCATAATACAATCACCCAACGTAACATTGATATTTTGAAAAAAATAGGTTATCAGGAAATTGAACCTCGTATTAGTTTGCTTGCCTGTGGTGATACCGGTCAAGGAGCCCTAGCTGATATCTCTACTATACTTAAATGTATACAAGAAGTTGCAAATTAGGCTGTAAATTTGTATACTATTTCTAGTTTAATTTAAGGAGTTATAATGAAAAAGAAAAACAAATCCTCTAACATTGCTATAATTGCAATCTTTTTTGCTATTATGCTTGTCATTCATTTTTTGTCATCATTTATTTTTAGTTTTTGGTTAGTCCCCATTAAACCTACTTTGATGCATATCCCAGTTATTATTGCATCTATAGCCTATGGACCTCGTATTGGTGCAACTCTAGGCGCCTTAATGGGTGGGATCAGCGTAGCTAACAGCAGCATTGTTCTATTACCAACGAGTTACCTCTTCTCACCTTTTGTTGAAAATGGTAATTTTTATTCGCTAATTATTGCACTTGTACCACGTATTCTAATCGGGATTATTCCTTATTTCGTTTACAAATTACTACACAACCGCTTTGGTTTGGCTATCTCAGGTGCTATAGGCTCTCTAACAAACACAGTATTTGTTTTATCTGGAATTTTTATCTTTTTTTCAAGTACTTATAATGGGAATATCAAGCTAATGCTCGCTGGGATTATTTCATCTAATTCATTAGCTGAGATGGTCATTGCAGCTATCATTGTATATCTAACTGTTCCTCGTATTCTCAATATTAAACATTAAAAACTGGCCAGGAAGAAATCTTCCTGGCTTTTCTTACTTATATTTTATAGTCATATTGAAAAAAACATGTTATAATGAAAGCGTTTATAAATATTGAAGGAGTATTTCAATGACTTACACAGAAAATTTTCAAAAATGGTTAGATTTTGAGCAGCTTCCTGACTATCTTCGTCAAGAATTACTATCAATGGATGAAAAAACAAAAGAAGATGCTTTTTACACAAACTTAGAATTTGGTACTGCTGGTATGCGTGGTTATATTGGTGCTGGTACAAATCGTATTAATATTTATGTTGTCCGTCAAGCAACCGAAGGATTGGCAAAATTAATCGAAACTAAGGGAGAGGAAGCTAAAAAACGTGGTGTAGCTATCGCTTATGATTCGCGCCACTTCTCTCCAGAATTTGCTTTTGAGTCTGCACAGGTCTTGGCACAGCATGGAATTAAATCTTACGTATTTGAAGCTCTTCGTCCAACACCAGAACTCTCTTTTGCTGTTCGCCATTTAAATGCCTATGCTGGTATTATGGTTACTGCAAGCCACAATCCAGCACCTTTCAATGGTTATAAAGTCTACGGACAAGACGGAGGTCAACTACCACCAGCTGATGCTGATGCACTAACAGACTTTATCCGTGCTATTGAAAATCCATTTGCAGTTGAACTTGCTGATTTAGATGAAAGCAAATCAGCGGGTCTTATTCAAGTTATCGGTGAAGATGTTGATATTGAATATCTTAGAGAGGTTAAAGATGTTAATATCAATCAAGATTTAATCAATAACTTTGGAAAAGACATGAAAATTGTCTATACTCCTCTCCACGGAACTGGTGAGATGTTGACACGCCGTGCCCTTGCTCAAGCCGGTTTTGAATCTGTTGTTGTAGTAGAATCACAAGCTAAGGCAGATCCAGACTTTTCTACTGTCAAATCTCCTAACCCTGAAAGCCAAGCTGCCTTTGCTCTTGCTGAAGAACTCGGACGAGAAGTTGATGCAGATGTCTTAGTAGCTACTGATCCTGATGCAGACCGCCTAGGCGTTGAAATTCGCCAACCAGATGGTTCTTATAAAAACCTTTCTGGAAATCAAATTGGAGCGATTATTGCGAAATACATCCTGGAAGCTCATAAAACAGCAGGAACACTTCCAGAAAATGCTGCTCTCGCTAAATCAATCGTATCAACAGAATTAGTAACAAAAATTGCCGAAAGTTATGGCGCTACAATGTTTAACGTTTTAACTGGATTTAAATTCATCGCTGAGAAAATTCAAGAGTTTGAAGAAAAACATAACCACACCTATATGTTTGGTTTTGAAGAAAGCTTCGGATATCTTATTAAACCATTTGTCCGTGATAAAGACGCTATTCAAGCAGTTCTTTTGGTTGCTGAGATTGCAGCTTATTACCGTTCGCGTGGTTTAACACTTGCAGATGGTATTGATGAAATTTACAAAGAATATGGTTATTTTGCTGAAAAAACGATTTCAGTAACACTTTCAGGAGTGGATGGAGCTGCTGAAATTAAGAAGATTATGGACAAATTCCGTGAAAATGGTCCAAAACAATTTAACAATACTGATATTGTATTATTAGAAGATTTCCAAAAACAAACCGCTACTAAAAATGATGGAATAATATCTAACTTAACAACTCCTCCAAGTAATGTTTTGAAGTACACGTTAGCTGATGATTCATGGATTGCAGTTCGCCCTTCAGGAACTGAACCAAAAATCAAGTTCTATATTGCTACGGTCGGTAATGATTTAGCAGATGCAGAAACAAAAATCGCCAATATTGAAAAAGAGATTACAACATTTGTAAATTAATAAAAAAAGCTAGGAACTTACTCCTAGCTTTTTTTATATCTATCTAACGATGTTCTATTATTTTCAATTATATGAAATATAACTGCAATTAACTTCACGATCAAATAATAGAGCAGACTTACAATTAACCACGTTATCCCAATAACTGCAACTAAACCTATTAAAACAGATAATACCGTATTCTTAGTTGCTAGTTGGTTACTGATAAACCATGAAACTGCAGAAATAAATATCAGTAATAATAGTTGAAGCCTTTTTTTCATATAATTCCTCTTACTACTTTTGTGCATTTTGCATTTGATAATAAATACCTTTTTGAGCTATTAATTCAGAGTGGTTACCCACTTCTACAATTTCACCAGATACCATAACTAAAATAATATCTGCTGTTTGAATGGTAGATAAGCGATGTGCAATAATAAAGCTTGTTCTCCCCTTCATCAACATTTGGAATGCTTCTTGAACAAGAACTTCAGTACGAGTATCTATAGACGATGTTGCCTCATCTAATATCAATATTCTAGGTAATTTAAGAAAAATACGAGCAATTGTCAATAGCTGACATTGCCCCTGTGATAACGAGTCTCCAGCATCTTCTAAATACGTATCATATCCATTCGGTAATTGTTTGATAAAGAAATCTGCATTAGCTGCTTTTGCAGCCTCTATCACTTCGTCACGGCTAGCTTTAGGATTGGCATATGCAATGTTATCGTGAATCGTAGCACTTTTTAACCACGTTTCTTGTAATACCATTCCAATTTCTTGCCTTAATTGTGATGGCTCATAATCAGTAATAGGCTTACCATCTAAAAGGATATTTCCCCCGTCAACTTCATAGAAACGCATTAATAAATTGATTAAAGTAGACTTCCCAGCACCTGTTGGTCCTACAATAGCGACCTTAGCTCCTGCTGGAATGTGTAAATTAATACCATTCAATAGTGGTTTTGATTTATTATAACCAAAAACAACATTTTTAAAATCGATTTGACCCTTGACCGTTGATGAATCAAGTTTTTCTGTCCCTGTTATATTTGGTGACGATTCTTCTAAAATAGAGTAAAGGCGTTCTGCACAAGCCAGAGCACTTTGCATCTCAGACAGGACGGAAGAGATGTCATTAAATGGCTTAGTATATTGATTGACATAATTTAAGAAAGTGATTAATTGACCAACACTAAAAGCCCCTGACATAATACGAAGGGCACCAATCCCAGCTAAGAAGCCATAAATCAAACTATTGATAAATCGGGTTGATGGATTGACAGTTGAAGAATAAAAAATTGCTGATTGAGAAAAGTTAGCATACTCTTGATTAATAGTCCTAAAATGATTACTACTTTCTTCTTGCGCACTGAATGCTTGAATAAGGCTTTCTTGACTCACCATCTCTTCAATGAATTGAGTTTGTCGTCCTCGTGATGCCGTTTGATTTTGATATAAGTGATAACTCTTTTTAGCAATAAAGCGGGCTAGAAAGAGTGATAAAGGCGTCAGAAATAATACCAAAAAAAGCATTAATAAATCAATCTTTGCCATACTAAAAATAGTAACTAGAATAGTTAATAAACCAACAAAGAACTGGTTAAAAACCATTAATAAACCATTTGATAATTGCTCCGTATCGGTAGTCACACGACTAATCAAGTCACCTATGCCACGTTTATCAAGGTAAGCTATAGGCAATAGATTCAACTTTTCCATTACAGCCTTTCTTAAAGAAGCAACATAATGAAAAATTAAGCGGTTATAGAGCAGAGGATTAATCCATTGAATAATAGCATTTGCTAAAATGACTGCAATCATCTTCCACATTATAGGTAACAATAATATCATAGAATGAGGCGATAATACAACGTCTACCGCTTGTCCAATTAGAACAGGCAAATAAACAGTGAGGCAAACTTGTACAACCGTCCCTAATAATGCCATTCCTACTAAGCTTTTTTTAGAAAGAAGATCTTGAACAAGCTTTTTTTGTATCTTTTTAGGATGACTTGCTTTCATTTACTCCTCCTCCTTAAAATTTTGTGAATGGTAAATGGACTTATAAACTTTGTTATGAGCTAATAAAGATTGATGATTATCAAAACCAACTTGTTTCCCCTTATCAAGGAGTAAGATTCTATCTGCATTTTGTATACTATTAATTCTCTGTGATACAATAATAAGATTAGTTTGGTTGAAATGTTTAGTTATGGCTTTAAATAAACGAGCTTCTGTTAAATAATCCAATGCAGATGTTGCATCGTCTAAAATCAAAAATGGTATCTTATCTTGAACTAAAGCTCTTGCAATCGTCAACCTTTGCCTTTGACCACCAGAGAAATTTCTACCAAAACTCTCTACAGGGGCATCAAGTTGACCATCTTTTTCTTTTACAAAATCACTAGCTTGTGCTATTTCTAAAGCAGTCCAAAGTTTTTCCTCACTAACTTTACCAAGTCCCAAAGAAAGGTTAGAACGAATAGTTCCTTTAAACAACTGAGCATTTTGAGGAACAACTCTTACCAGGGTACGCCAATTTGAAATTGTATCTGGACTTTTTCCCTGATGATATATATCAATATCCCCTTCTTGCACTTTATAAATATGAAGCAGTAAATTAACCAAGGTTGATTTCCCAGAGCCAGTTCCACCAATTATCCCTAAAGTTTCTCCTACATTCATAGAAAAAGTAATATCAGATAAAGCTTTTTCAGAAGAATTTGGATAAGAAAATGCCATTTCTTGTACTTCTAAAGCCTTATTCGAATATTTTGGCTCAAGTTTGTCATCAATTATTTCAGACGGTCTTTCAAAAACGGCTATAATTCGCTTAGCACTGATATAACTTTGGTTCAGTGATGTCACCAACATTGTCATTTTTAACAATTCAACAAGAATTTGCAATAAGTAATTAATTAAAGCAACCAACATTCCTTGTGATAAAAGATGATTAGCTATATTTAAATTACCACGCCAAATAATCACAACCAAAGTGATATTAACAACTAGAAATGTTAGAGGCGTTACTAAACTAGAAAGCCTACCTGCTTTTAATTGTAAATTCGTATAATGATAATTGATATCATTAAATGCTTCACTCTCTCTATCTACTTGATTAAAGGCACGGATAACTCGTACACCTTGAAGTTGTTGCCTAGTCAACTTTACCAAATAATCGGTTGAAGTTCTGATTTTAAGGTAAATAGGATTTAATAGTCGAGACATTACAAAAACAATGATAAATAACGTGACAACCATTACCAAGAACCAAATAGTCAATGAGGGGCTAATGGAAAAAGCCATAATTATGGCACCAAAAACAATAATCGGAGCCCTCAAAAATAAACGTAAAAATTGATTTAAACCAGTTTGGATTTGAAATGTATCAGCAGTCAAACGAGTAATCAAACTAGCAGTTCCCAATTCATCTCTGTCTTTTTTCCCCAGTGACATGACTTTTTGGTAGAGATCCTCTGTCAATTGTCTCGTATAACCAACTGCGGCTTTTGAAGAATAATATTGAGCAGTTATCGCTACTACAACACCCACCGCAGCCAAAAAGAAAATCAATCCAATTTGCAACAGTAAACTACTTCTATCCCCTCGTGGAATGGTCTCGTCAATCATTTTTGCAATAACGATTGGTACCAAAAGTTCAAAAGAGGCTTCTAATAATTTGAAAAGGGGTCCAAAGATAGTTTCTTTGATATACCCCTTAAAATAATAAGTTAGTCTTTTCATACTTACCCTTCTTAAAACAACTCCATTATTTTTATCAAATAAAGGTTGAATTGAACTTCACGTGAGTAGTAAATATTACCACCATTTTTATAGAGCTTCCCTCCTGAAATTAAGGCGAGAGGATGATAGTAAAAGTAAGTGTCCCCGTTATAATTTCCTAGGCTGGGAGCTACAACATTTTTAGAGTAATTTTTGGCCAACTCAATGGAATTTTCACCCCCATGATCCGCTACATAATCAATATAAGAAGAACCAAAATTGTATGCTTGGACAGCAGTCCATACATCAACCTTAGCTTTTTTAGCTTGACTTATATTTTGTGACAACAGAGTGACGCCATGTTTAATACTGGTGTGGCTATCCGTAATACTGTTCGTAGTTCCACTGATACTTTCACTTGATTGCATCACATCTATAGCATCTCCCTTAGTTTCAGTATAAATCATAGATAATACTAAGTGCACATTAGCCTCTGAACCATTCTCTGCAAGAGTATTCTGCACTAAATCATGATATTGAAGCACTTTTTTAACATTTTCATGGATGATAACCAGACGGTACCCAATGAAAATAATAATAATTAATGCTATCAAACGTTTTAAAAATTTAAACATATTATTTATTTTGAATATCCTGTATGTTTTTGATTAGTATTGAGTATGTACCATCAGGGTTTTGGATAAATTCAACTGATTCGGCATCTTGGTAGACATTGTTGGGTACAATCAATTCAATACCATTTGAAAGAGATAGCTTCTGATTCTCTAACTTCTTAATTTGACGGGAATGATCAATATCACTTACTTGAACAGGTCCAGGTATTGCATCTTTCAATTCATCAACAAAAGTCAGCCTGGCTGTTAAATTATCATCAAATAATTGATCTGCTAATTTTTCTGGAGACAATTCTTGCTCTTCTTCTAAATTCTTATAAATAGCCGATTTCATTTTTGATTGGAAAGAAAAATCATCTTTGTTGAAATTTTCAGCAATTTTTTGAGCAGTCTGTTCAACCATTTTGATAGATTTTTTAACCGACTGTTCTGGTTGTACTTGTAATAAATTTTCAGAAAAATAATTAGCAAATGAACCATTGTGTTTGATACGCTTTTCAATTAAATAGTATTGCTTTGATGACTTGTTAACAACCAAAGCTTCATCTGGAGTTTGAGCAGCACTTGGAAGGTTATTCTGTGTTATTGTAATTGGCTGCTCTTGATTTTCAGAAACATGAGCAAATTGTTCCTTTAATGAGATTCGAAGAAAAGCAAAATGTTCCATTCCATCCTTGTCAAATTGAATAAAAACTAAGTCATTCGTTTTTTGATCTTCCGATATGACAAACTCTTCTTTCCAAAGTTGCGCAATTTGACAGGAAGAAACATATAAATCATCTTGTAAATGACTCATAAATACATTATCCTCTCCAAAATAGCCACGCTTAGCTTCATCAGAAAAAACTTTACTTAATTTTTTACGAAAGTAGTCATCAATCCTTGGAGTTAGGGTTAACGGAGTATCTGATAGCACTAACTCTGTGTCGTTAGGAGAAAACTGATGTATAATAATCTGTTTGATATAAAAATCCATCATAACATTAATTCTCATACAAGGGGAAAGCGTCCGTTAATGATTTAATTTCTTGACGAACTTCTGTGAGGATATCTTGATTTTCATGATTTTTGAGTGCCTTAATCATTAATTCAGCGATTCTTCGAGATTCTTCAACTCCCATTCCTCGACTAGTAATTGCTGGAGTACCAATTCGAATACCTGATGTTTTAAATGGTGATAGTCGCTCAAACGGTATAGAGTTCTTGTTAAGAGTGATATTGACTTCTTCAAGAACATTTTGTGCCTTTTTGCCATTCTCAATAACTTTTGTGACGTCTACTAAGAACAAATGATTATCAGTACCATCAGAAATCAAATGAAAGTCATCATCTTCCTTAAAAACTTTAGCCATGGCTTGAGCATTTTTAATAATATCCTCACCGTATATTTTAAAGGAAGGATCTAGGGCTTCTTTCAAAGCTACAGCTTTTGCAGCAATTACATGTTCTAATGGTCCACCTTGGAGTCCTGGAAAGACTGCAGAATTAATTTTTTTAGCAATTGCTTCATCATTGGTTAAAATCAAACCACCTCTAGGTCCACGTAGAGTCTTATGTGTTGTCGTTGTCGTTACATGAGCATAAGGAATAGGACTAGGGTGATGACCAGAAGCAACTAAACCTGCAATGTGAGCCATATCAACCATTAAGTAAGCATCTACTGCGTCTGCTATTTGACGAAATTTTTCAAAATCAATAATGCGAGAATAAGCCGATGCCCCTGCAACAATTAATTTAGGCTGCGTTTCCTGTGCTATTTTCAAAATGTTATCATAGTCTAGCATCTCCGTCTTAGGATCAACAGAATAAGAAACAAAATGATAAGTTTTTCCTGAGAAGCTAACTGAAGCGCCATGTGTTAAGTGCCCACCTGCTGCTAAGTCCATCCCTAAGACAGTATCTCCCGGCTCGATTAAAGCCATGTAAGCTGCTGCATTAGCCTGACTACCAGAATGTGGTTGAACATTAGCAAACTCAGCATTAAATAACGTCTTAGCTCGTTCTATAGCTAAACTTTCAACTACATCAACACAATCTGTTCCTCCATAATAACGATGACTAGGATACCCTTCGGCATATTTATTTGTCAAAACAGAACCTTGTGCTGCCATAACAGCTTTTGAAACAACGTTTTCTGATGCAATTAATTCAATATTATTTTGTTGGCGAATTTCCTCATCATGAATAGCCTGCCAAAGTTCTTGGTCAAATTCTTTAAAATTGTCTTTATCAAAAATCATTTTTTACTCCTTAAGCTCGTTATAACTTTTAAATAATGGTTTCAATCATTATATTTATCACATTTTTACTATTAGTTGCAAGATGATTAAATTAATTTTCAAAAATTAATTCAGGTATCGTAGCCGTTAGTACCTCTTGCGTGATTGCACCTTGCCTTAAAATCTTAACTCTATCACCAGACAAATCAATAATAGTAGAATCCACACCTGTCAATGCTTTATCATCTTCAATACCTAAAACTTGATGATTAAACTGTTTTTGAATTTCTGAGAACACACGACCACTATCACATCCAGAAATATTAGCAGAAGGACCAATCAGTGGACCATGGTTAGCAATCATATCAAGGGTTACAGGGTGCTTAGGCATCCGAAATCCTACGCTTAATAACCCAGAATTGATCCAATGCGGAACTTCTTGTGAAGCTTCCAAAATAATGGTTAGCGGTCCTGGTAAAAAAGCATCGTACAATTGCTTTAAATAGGTCGGTTGATTTTTAGAATATTTTAAAATAGTCTCAAAATCACATATATTTAAGTTCATAGCCTTATCACGAGGCCTTTTTTTAAGCTCATAGACGTGGTTCACAGCTTCTTCACTCAAAGCTTTGGCAAAAATTCCGTAGACTGTTTCTGTTGGCATAATAACTGCGCCATGATCCTCTAAAATCTGTCCCAAATCATTCATTATCTAATACCACCATTCTATCTTTACCAAATATATCTTTCAAAACTCTGCAACGATTGTTTGGAAAATATCTTTTCAATAAACTTCGTAAATCATCACCTTGTTTGTAACCTATTTCAAAATATAATTTACCTCTAGGTTGCAAATATTCTCTTGAGTTTTCAATGATTTTACGATAAATAGCTAATCCTTCTTCGTCTGCAAAAAGGGCACTATGAGGCTCTGAAGCTAGCACATTCTTCCCCACCTCGTCTTTGTCATTGTAAGAAATATAGGGAGGATTAGACACAATAATATCAAATTTACCTGAAATGTTACTAAAGACATCTGATTCTATAAAAGTCACTTCCGCATCACAATTATTAGCATTTTCCTTTGCCAAGTCTAATGCAGATACAGAAATGTCACTAGCTAGAACATCCCAAGAGGGGCGTTCTTTTTTTAGAGAAATGGCAATTGCTCCACTACCTGTACCAATATCTAAAACAGAACAATCTTCTACTTTATTCTCTGATAAGATTAGATCAACCAACTCCTCTGTTTCAGGCCTCGGAATTAAAACTCGTTCATCAACAAAGAAAATAAGGTCTCTAAAGTAAGCTTTACCTGTAATATACTGCGGTGATCTATGTTTTTTAAGCTGTTGAAAAATATTTTCCATTAATTGCTGATCAGTATCACTCACACTACTATTTTGATTTAAAAGGTAATCAGTTGTTGACCATTGTTTTAGGTCTTTTAATACATAAATAAAATTTTCGACTTCTTCACCACAAGCTTCTAATAACTGTCCGTAATGCTTGATTAACTGCGCATAATTCATTATTTATTTAAGGCTTCTAACTTTTGAGTCTGATCATACATAACAAGTGCATCAATAACTTCATCCATTTTTCCAGATAAAATAGTATCTAATTTTTGAAGTGTCAAACCAATACGATGATCTGTTACACGATTTTGTGGGAAATTATAAGTGCGAATACGTTCTGAACGATCACCAGTACCAACTGTTGATTTACGTTCAGCATCTTGTTCATCTTGAGCAATTTGCGCAAAATGGTCAGCAACACGAGCACGAATGATTTTCATCGCTTTATCACGGTTTTTTTGCTGAGTACGTTCTTCTTGCATTTCAACTTTGATTCCTGTAGGAATGTGTACCATACGAACTGCAGTAGCAACTTTATTGACGTTCTGACCACCAGCACCAGACGCGTGGTAAATATCGACGCGAAGGTCTTTTTGATCAATTTCGTATTCTACTTCTTCAACTTCTGGCATTACCAAAACAGTTGCAGTTGAAGTATGAACACGACCCTGACTCTCTGTCACCGGGACACGTTGAACACGATGAGCTCCTGATTCATATTTAAGCTTAGAATAAACTGACTGACCAGAAACCATAGCAACCACTTCTTTAATACCACCAACACCATTAACGGATGATTCCATAACTTCAAAACGCCATCCTTGAGTTTCAGCATATTTTTGATACATTGTTAAAAGATCACCAGCAAAAAGCGCTGCTTCATCGCCACCAGCAGCACCACGAATTTCTAAAATAATGTTTTTATCATCGTTAGGATCTTTAGGTAATAGAAGGATTTTTAATCTTTCTTCATACTCTTCTTTAGCTGCTTTTGATTCTTTAAGTTCTTCTTTAGCCATTTCTTCCAATTCAGCATCACCAGAAGCATCCTTGATCATTTCTTCAGCATCTGAAATATTTTGAATGACTTGCTTATATTCTCTATAAGCTGTGACAGTTTCTCGAGTATTAGCTTCTTCACGTGATAATTCCATAAATCGCTTTGTATCTGAAACAACATCTGGATCACTAAGTAACTCACCTAACTCTTCATAACGATCTTCAACTGCCTGCAATTGATCATAAATATTCATTTTTCTTTGTATCTCCTTTAAAACCGATTATCTTTTAAATATCTGGATTAAAATAATGTTTTCGACAAACTGGGATATATGTTTCATTACCACCAATTTGTATCTGATCACCTTCATAGACAGGTTTTCCGTTTTCTGTCCTTAAAACCATGGTTGCTTTCTTACTACAGTATTGGCAAATTGTTTTGATTTCATCAATCTTATCGGCCAATAATAGCAAATGTTTTGAACCTTCAAAAAGATTGTTTTGGAAATCATTTTTCAAACCAAAAGCCATGACTGGTACATCTAAGTCATCTACTACTCTAGCTAAATCGTAGACGTTTTTCTTACTCAAAAATTGACATTCATCAATTAAAATACAATAAGGCTTTTGTGGTAAATTCTGAATATAGGAGAAAATGTCCATATCATCTGAAATTGGAACTGCTTCACGACGCATTCCAATACGACTTGAAACGACTCCAAATTCATCTCGAGTATCCAAGGAGCTTGTCATAATAACCACAGGTTTTCCTTGTTCTTCATAGTTATGAGCAACTTTTAAAATTTCAATGGTTTTACCAGAATTCATTGTCCCATATTTATAATAGAGTTGAGCCAAAGCGGAAAATCCTACTTTCTATAGTATTCTACCTATTTTACCACAAAGGCTGAAGTTTTCCCAGCCATTGAAAACAGTGTGTACTTTTTCACAACATTATGTTACAATGATGCCCAATAACATAAAGGAGTAACATTATGCCATTTGTAAAAATTGACTTGTTTGAGGGACGCTCACAAGAACAAAAAAATGAATTAGCTCGCGAGGTTACTGAAGTAGTATCACGCATTGCAAAAGCACCTAAAGAAAATATCCATGTTTTTATCAACGATATGCCTGAAGGAACCTACTATCCTCAAGGTGAACTTAAGAAAAAATAAGAAATAGTAAAAGAGGTTACCCAGGTAACCTCTTTTGATAGTCTTTGCAAGCATATTTCTTGACAAATTGAAAATATTTGAAAATAAGTATTGATTTTCAAGTTAGAAAACGGTATCATTAGAATATATTGCTTTGGGGGTGGAAAATTTGCAACTTTCTCATAGTTTAAGACTCATGGGAACGACTATCGATATTCAAATTAATTCTAAAAATGCTCAAAAACAAATCCAAGAGGTCATAGAACTCTTGGAGCTCTACAAAAATCGCTTTAGTGCAAATGACTTTAATTCAGAGTTAATGGCTATAAATAATAACGCTGGTATCAAGCCTATTCAAGTACATCCAGACCTCTTTGAATTAATCACAATTGGGAAAGAGCACAGCTTAGCTAGGCCTGGTAACCTAAATATTGCTATTGGTCCTTTAGTGCAAACTTGGAGAATTGGATTTTCAGATGCTAAACTACCTAGCCCTAGTGAAATATCAGAAGCTATGATTTTATCTGACCCAACTCATATACTTCTAGATTCAAAAAATCAATCTGTTTTTTTAAATCAGATAGGAATGAAAATTGATTTGGGTGCACTTGCAAAAGGATATATCGCTGACAAAATTATAATCTATCTCAAAAATGAGATGATTGATTCTGCTATCATTAACTTAGGCGGAAACGTTTTAGTTCACGGAGATAATCCTAATCGTTCAGAAGGGTATTGGGTTATCGGTATTCAACATCCGAAAAAGAAACGGGGACAAAATATTGGAGCTGTCAAAATTAAAAACCAATCTGTTGTAACCTCAGGTACTTATGAACGCCGTCTAATTATTGACGATAAGGAATACCATCATATTTTTGATCGACAGACTGGTTATCCGATACAAACAGAGATGGCTAGCATTTCTATTGTTTCTAAACAATCCGTCGACTGTGAAATCTGGACCACAAGGTTGTTTGGCTTATCCATTAAAGAGGCTCTTGATATTTTAAACGCTGTTTCCTACATTGAAGGCATTATCATCACTAAAGATGATCGTATCTATTTATCTGATGGCTTAAAACATCATTTTCAACTATTTTATCATTAAGAAAGAGGATTTCTAATATGAAACTTATTGGCATCGTTGGAACTAACTCAAATAAATCAACAAATCGTCAATTATTACAATACATGCAACAACACTTTGCTGACAAAGCAGAAATTGAACTCATCGAAGTTAAAGACCTTCCGTTATTTAATAAACCTGCTGATAAAAATGTTCCCCAAGTAATTTTAGATATTGCTGCTAAAATTGAAGAAGCTGATGGTGTTATTATTGGTACGCCAGAATATGATCATTCTATACCTTCGGCCTTAATGAGTGTTTTAGCTTGGCTATCATATGGTATTTACCCACTTCTCAACAAACCCGTTATGATTACTGGTGCTTCATATGGAACACTTGGATCATCACGTGCACAATTACAATTACGTCAAATACTTAACGCTCCTGAACTAAAAGCAAGTGTTTTACCTGACGAATTCTTGTTATCACACTCTCTCCAAGCCTTTGATAAAGATGGCAACCTACACGATATCGAAACAAGTCAGAAGCTAGATGCTATCTTTGATGATTTTCGTCTTTTTGTTAAGATTACTGGTAAATTATCAAATGCTCGTGATTTACTTCAAAAAGAAGCAGAAAATTTTGACTGGGAAAGTTTATAAGAGTATAGAAGGGAATAACTAAGATGAAATTTGTAGGTATTGTTGGCTCAAATGCAGAGCAATCATATAATCGTATGTTGCTTGAATTTATTCGCAAGAATTTTAAAACCAAATTTGAATTGGAAGTCCTTGAAATCGATGATATTCCAATGTTTAATCAAGTCCAAAATTGGGAAGAAAGTTTCCAACTTCGTCTTCTTAATAATAAGATCACACGAGCTGATGGCGTTATTATTGCCACTCCTGAACATAATCATACTATTACGGCCGCTCTTAAAAGTGTGCTTGAGTGGCTCTCATTTGCTGTGCATCCACTCGAAAATAAACCTGTTATGATTGTCGGTGCTTCATATTATGATCAAGGCACATCACGTGCTCAAATACACCTTCGTAAAATCCTTGATGCTCCTGGCGTTAATGCTTACACACTTCCAGGAAATGAATTCTTATTAGGAAAAGCTAAAGAAGCCTTTGATGATAATGGAAACATTATCAATCCTGGGACTGTTCAATTTTTAGAAACTTGTCTTGATAATTTTATCAAATATGTAGGAGTTGTATCATCATTGAGAAAACCTAAAGCTATTGAATCTGAAGACCTCTACTGTCAGGGACAAATCGATACAACCATTACTGGTATCGATCCAGATGATCCTGATTGGTTAGACAAGGCAGCCGAGAAAGTTAACGCCGTTGAAGGGGATGCTTACGTTAAACTAGACAATGGTTTACTTACTGTTAACCAACTTAATATGTTTTTAAATGCTATGCCATTTGAGCTAACATATGCAGATGATAATAATCAATTTCTATATTACAATAATAATCATCCAGATCCAGATACAATGTTAGGAAAACGTGTTCGTGAACAAGTAGGAAACCGTATGGCCACAGTTCATGGTAGTTTACCACCGGCACGAATGAAAAATGTTGAATGGGTTATCGGTACTCTTCGTAATGGAAATCAAGAATATGTACGTACAGTCGTTCCTGGTACACCTCCAGAAGTTATCAATACTCACAACTATCAAGCTATGTACTACCCAGACGGATCTTATGCTGGTATTAATGAAATTATCTTTAACTTTAAACCGTGGTTAGATTGGTACCTCCAAACTACTGGACAACGTTTGGTCGGTGGAACTACTGCTGCTCCTGGAGCTTCAGCAGTTGACGCTACTTCTAGCGCTTCAACTAGCACAGAGGATGCTCCCGTTGATCAAGCCACAGATGCCACTTCTGGTGCCTCTGAACATTAATCTCCTCGCTTTTGAGGATCTGATACCTTAAAAAGATATCAAGATCCTCCTTTTTAAGATTTAATCAAGTTAATAAAATCACATAAAAGGAATATACTATGTCACTTTTTCAAGAAAAAATTGCTTACAATTGCGCTAAAAAGGAAGCGCTTTATAAAGAGAGTTTAGGACGCTACGCCTTGAGATCAATGCTAGCAGGGGCTTATTTGACAATGAGTACTGCTGCCGGTATCGTCGCAGCTGATACTATTGGTAAAATTTCTCCTGCTCTATCAGGTTTTGTATTTGCTTTCATCTTTAGTTTTGGACTTATTTATGTTTTAATATTTAATGGTGAATTGGCGACATCTAATATGCTTTATCTCACTGCAGGAGCCTATAATAAAAATATCTCTTGGAAAAAAGCCATAACAATTTTAATTTATTGTACTTTTTTCAACCTCGTTGGTGCTTGTATATTAGCTTGGTTGTTTAATCAATCGTACTCATTCCAGCATTTAACAAATGATAGCTTTTTAGGGCATGTCGTTGCTAAAAAGTTAGGAAAACCTAGTTCAGGAGCTTTCCTAGAAGGTATTATTGCTAATATGTTTGTGAATTTAGCTATCCTTGCTTACATGTTATTAAAAGAAGAATCGGCAAAAATGACGGTTATTTTATCTGCTATTTTTATGTTTGTTTTTCTATCAAACGAACACTTAATTGCTAATTTTGCATCCTTTATGTTAGCTGCTTTTAGCCATATCGAACATATTAAAGATTTTACTCTTCTAAACGTTATCCGCCAATGGACACTTGTATTTTTTGGTAACTGGATAGGAGGGGGCGTTTTCATCGGCCTAGCCTATGCTTGGTTAAATAAAACAAAAACTTCTCACCATGAATAAAAGAAAAACTGAGTAATTTATTACTCAGTTTTTCTTTTATATTCTCATCATGAAATCAATAACTAAAAATTAACTTTTTTGATAAATAAAGAAAAGTATCATATTAATTTTTTAGGCAATCCATTCAAAATGATATTTAAAACAACAGCTGTCAGGGTTGAGATAACAATACCATTTGTCAAAAACATTTGTAAAGTATTAGGAAGACTAATGAAGAGATTTGTCCCATTAAAACCTACTCCTGCTGCAATTGATACGGCTGCAATGATAAAGTTATGCTCATTATGCTCAAAATCAACCTGATTAAGCATTTTCATCCCTTGAAGTGCTACCATACCAAATAAAACTAACATAGCACCACCAAGAACTGGACTTGGAATCATTTGAGCCATTGCGCCAAATTTAGGTAACAAGCCAAGTATAACTAAGAAGAGAGCTGTAAAATATATCGGCTTACGCGTACGTATCCCAGATATCTGTACCAGTCCCACATTTTGAGAAAAACCGGTATATGGAAAGGTATTAAATAAGCCGCCAAGTAATACTGCCAATCCTTCTGAACGGTAACCATTACGAAGTCTCTTACTGTCTAATTTATCGTTTGTAATATCTGAAAGCGCAAGGTAAACACCTGTTGATTCTACCATAGAAACTGTTGCAATAATACACATCATTAAAATAGAAGTAAATTCAAATCTAGGAGCTCCAAAATAAAATGGCTTCGGAATATGTACAAGTGGTGCTTCTGCTACCACAGAAGCATCAACTAAGCCCATAAATGCTGCAAGAATTGTACCTGATATGAGTCCAATAAGGATTGAAATTGACTTCAAAAAGCCTTTTGCGAAAATATTAATTAATAAAACAACACCAATCGTTACCAGTGATAAAGTTAAAGATTGTAAGCTCGGTTCTTTTGCATTATCACCCATATTTCCCATCGCAACTGGTATTAATGTCAAACCAATTGTAGTAATAACTGATCCTGTTACAATTGGAGGAAAGAAATTTGCAACTTTAGAAAAAATGCCAGCAACTAAAACGACATATATTCCTGAAGCAATTAAAGCTCCAAACATATAGCCGGAACCTTGTTGTGCACCAATAATTGATAAAGGAGCTACAGACTGAAAGGCACACCCTAATACAACTGGAAGACCCACTCCAAAGTGCTTACTTAATTGTAATTGTAATAAGGTGGCAATCCCACACATAAAAATATCTGTCGCAATAAGATAAGTTAGTTGCTCAGCATTATAACCAAGAGCACTAGCAATCATGATAGGTACAAGAATGGATCCTGCATACATAGCTAACAGGTGTTGCAAGCCTAGAAGTGCTGCTTGCGAGTTACTTTGCTCATTAAATTTCATTAAGCATCAGCCTCCGCAAAAACAACTCGACCATTTTCAAACGCTTTAATACGAGCAAGAGAAGTAACTGGAACACCTGTTTTTTCTAACAAATCACGCCCATCTTGGAAAGATTTTTCAATAACGATTCCGATACCAGCAACCTTAGCTCCAGCTTGACCAATAATTTCAAGTAATCCTTTAGCCGCTTGACCGTTTGCTAAAAAGTCATCAATGATGAGTACAGTATCATCGTTAGATAAAAAGCGACTCACAATAGAAACTTGACTCGTAACTTGCTTTGTAAAAGAATACACTTCAGCAGTTAAGATACCTTCAGTCATAGTAATGTTCTTAGCTTTTTTAGCAAATATCATTGGTACGCCCAATGCTTGAGCTGCGTACACTGCTGGTGCAATTCCAGATGCTTCAATCGTAACAACCTTCGTAATGCCGGCTTCTTTATATTTATCAGCAAAAACTTTACCTATTTCCTGCATTAACTCAAAATCTACCTGATGAGTCAAAAAAGAATCAACCTTTAAAATGTTCTCACCTAAAACATCACCATCTTTAAGAATACGTTCTTCCAATAACTTCATAATAACCCCTTCACTCTTTAGAAAATAAAAAAATAACTTACCTCAATCAGAGGACACAAATCTCCTCTAATTTATCGCTTCATTAACATGAACCAACAGGCAAGCTATTTATTAGCTTACTTATTGTTAGACATTACGGTGTCTTGTAGAGACGCTAAGCCAATCCTCAGCATAAATAAGTAAATCATATATTTAATTGTTATGTATGATAGATAACTATTGT
Source organism: Streptococcus sp. FDAARGOS_520 (assembly GCF_003812685.1). Lineage (NCBI taxonomy): Bacteria > Bacillati > Bacillota > Bacilli > Lactobacillales > Streptococcaceae > Streptococcus > Streptococcus sp. FDAARGOS_520. The sequence goes on from NZ_CP033810.1 coordinate 2,054,840, forward strand.
AACATTTTTAATTAAGATTTCAAGATTTAATTTAAATGGAATCACCATTCCAAATAGAATTTTTAACAATAACGTAATCAACGTGTCTCAAGCTATCCAATTCTTTTCCTCCTGCGTAAGAAATAGAACTTTGCAAATCTTGTTGCATTTCTGTCAAAGTATCCTCTAGTCGCCCTTTAACAGGTAATAGAATTTTCTTACCTTCAACATTTTTATGTTCTCCCTTTTGATATTCAGAAGCTGAGCCATAGTATTCTTTAAATTGCTGTCCATCTACTTCCACAAGTTTTCCAGGACTTTCAAGGTGACCAGCAAACAGCGAACCAATCATTACCATACTAGCACCAAAGCGGATAGATTTTGCAATATCCCCATGTGTTCGAATACCACCATCAGCAATAATTGGCTTGCGAGCAGCTTTAGAACACCAACGTAAGGCAGCTAATTGCCAACCTCCAGTACCAAAACCTGTCTTGACTTTAGTAATACAAACTTTACCAGGTCCAATACCAACTTTAGTTGCATCTGCACCTGCATTTTCCAATTCTCTAACAGCTTCAGGCGTTCCTACATTTCCAGCAATAACGAAAGTTTCTGGAAGCTCTTGTTTAATGTGTTGGATCATCTCTATAACACTGTTAGAATGGCCATGTGCAATATCAATAGTGATAAACTCAGGAGCATCTTCTTTCAGACTTGTCACGAAGTCATATTCATAGTCTTTGACCCCAACCGAAATCGATGCAATTAAACCTTTATCATGCATACGCTTGATAAAAGGTTTTCTTTCTTCTTCATTAAAACGGTGCATAATATAAAAATAACCTTCACACGCTAATGTTTCAGCTACCTCTTCATCAATAATAGTCTGCATATTAGCAGGGATTACTGGAAGTTTAAAGGTATAGTTTCCAAGTTTGACACTTGTGTCAGCTTGTGAGCGGCTAGATATAATACACTTGTTTGGTATTAATTGAATATCTTCATAATCAAAAACAGGAATATCGTTAAACATAATGGTTCTCCTAATGAGTAAAATGACCTTCCTATAACTTTGTATAACAAAGCATCGCTAGGTAAAAACATACCTTTCCTTTTTAAATTATAGACTTTATTTATTTTTAGTCAATTTTTGATCAATTTATTTGAATAATGTTCGTTTTTTCAAAATAAATGTAAAATCCTATAGAGCAGTACTCTATAGGATTTTACATTTATTATATTGCTTTTCTTTTTCGAAGATAAGTTAATCCTACAATAGCTAAGATAACAACAATGATAACGAATAGAACTGCAAATTGACTACCGATTATAGCTCCATTTTTCGGAATAGCTACTTGTCCGATGGTAAAAATTTGTGAGGCTACTGCGGTTGCAAAAGCTCCCGCAAATTGTTGTAGTGTATTTAAGATACTATTACCATCCGCTGACTGTGCTGGCTTTAGTTTTGTTAAAGCTGTCGTAACCATATTACTTGCTCCAATCCCCATACCAATTTTAGTAAGAATATCAAAGGCTAAAAGTACTACAACAAACTTCGCAGGAATGAATATAGCTGTACCAATTAAACCTATCAAAGAAAGGGAGATACCTATCATAATTGGCTTAAATGCACCAATTTTATCCAGGAGATAACCTGCAAAAGGGGATAAAAAAACTACTGCTATTGCACCTGGAAACATAAACAAACCAGCTTTGGTTGAAGTTTGATGTAAAACAAGTTGCAAGAGGTTAGGTAATAAGAACGAAAGTGCTAGAGGAATCATTTGAAAAGCCAGGACGCCATACAATAAGATTGAGAAATCTTTATCTTTAAAAACATTCAAATTCAAAAATTCTAGCTGTTTATTTAAATAGTAAAAAATAACAAAACTAACAATAGCTACTAATAAGTAAAAAATAGACATCTTTTCAATAGCTAAAAGAAGGGTTGCCAAGCCAATACCTAAACTGACAAAGGCAGGAAAATTGAGTTTATCATTAATTCTTACTTGACGTTTGGGAATAGAAGCCAAACCTATAAAGGTAGATATGATAAGTATTGGTGCCAGAAGCATAAAAATCATCTTCCATCCTAACATTCCTGAAATGACACCACCATAAGTAGGTCCAACTGCCGGTGCTAAAAGTGTGACCATAGCAGCTACTCCCATCATTAGTCCTCTACGCTCCATCGGGATTTGTGTAAGAATGATATGAAACAATAAAGGGAGGGCTAATCCTGTCCCAACACCTTGCAAGACTCTCCCTACTAACAATATAGCTAAATTAGGGGCAAAGCTATCAATTAAAACACCAGATAAAAAAAGCACATTTGCCAATGTAAAAATTTGTCTCTCTGATAAATTTTTAATCATAAATGCTGACAAAGGCACAGTCACAGCAACAGCTAACAAATTTCCTGTTGTCACCCATTGAATAACAGCGGGGTTAACCCCAAATTCTTTCATCAAAAGCGGAAAAGTGACATTCATAGATGTTTCAATAAGAATCCCTGAAAAACCTAATATAGCCGTTGTAATTATGGCAGGCATAATACGCCATCCCTTTTTAGTCATTAAAATCTCCTTACTTTGATTATTATCATAAAATAGAGCACCCCGCTAAATCAAGGTGCTCCATTTAATTCATTAGAATTAAAATTAAATTGTTTATATTAGTTGTCAAAGGACAATCAACAGTTCTTATTATATCAAATAAAGCTAAGAAAAACAAAGAGTTTTTTGAATATTAATGCCTTCACTTTCTTATCTATTCTCTACCCATCAATCACCACTTCAGAGAACATAACAATTGCAATTTACTCTTAATACCGTTATCATGTTCATATGCTAATACCCAAGAAAATAGTGGCTTTTGCCTCAAATGAATCTGAAAATAATTTCTTTATTACGTTAAAGACTTACTTTAATTATTTGTTTTCTATTCAAATCATTACAGATATTTCAACTCTCAATCATGCAGATTTTGACGGTAGCTTTGCATTCCATGATATAGAAACTAGCATACCTCATCTGGTAATTGACTCCAACTACTTAGCGATTAGTCAGACTAACTCAAAAACAGAGGCTAACGATATTAAAACGTTCTCGGAACTCTCCAAAACAATGACCGAGTTTCACTATATGCTAAATTTTGACTTATTTAACCATCTCCCATATCGTTTTAGATTGCATAATAAGGACGGTCAAACAATTTATTCGAACCATAAACCTGAAGATCCTTTTGATATTTATCCTGAAGAAGAATATCCTATAGACAAATGGGTTCAAAACAGTCTAATAGAGAAAAAAGCGAAAGAGCTACATTTACTCTTACCTGGCGCATCACAAGATTATATTCTAGTACAATCTTATAAACGCTTAGAAAATGATAGTGGGCAACTAGTTGGTTATATTGAACATGTCCATAATATTAAACCACTATTAGAGGGGTATTTAAAAGAATCCGGTCAAGCTATCGTTGGATGGTCTGATGTCACGTCTGGTGCTTCTATCTCTAACGATGATTTTGAACTATAATCCACTCGTCACTCTAAAAAGAAAACTAATAACTAAAAGGCACTGGTTTAATTCCAGCGCCTTTTATTAATCAATCTCCAGTTGTTGTAAGTTCAATTTTTTCTTTAATTGGTAGACCTCGATTAGCTGTAAAAATCAAAGGAACTACTTCTGTTGTAACTTCGGAAAATTGTAGACCAAACCATCGTATTGGTGTTGCTGTCCAATGCTTTACAGATGATTTCATTAGCATAACAAATCGTTCACCAGGTTTTAGGTTTTGACTGCTTGAAAAACGTTCATCAAGGACAATAAACCTAAAATCTCCTACTTTACTATCAGGTCTAACGCTGTATGTCTTTCCTTGTTTAGGCAGACGTCCACTTTCAAGTAATTCTTCTACAATCGTACGAAGATAGCGTGACACAGTCTGACGCATCTTAAATCCAAGGTAAAGTTCTACCTTCACAATGAAGTCGGTTCCCATCATGTCAACTTTATAGTCAGCTGTATAAGGTTCATCAGTGACCTTAATGTTTACAAACCAATAAACTTGTGCTTTTTTAGGGCGCTTATCAAGGATAGAATACATGATAGACTTATCAATCATGTCTCCCTCCATACGATTTGTCAAATAAACAACGTTAGTATGATAAATCGGATAACGATGATCATGTCTAAGTTTATCTAATTGTCCGATGTAATCTTTTAAATCCAACAACTTAACATAACGCGAAACAATTTTACTACCTTTATACCAGATAGTCATGATGAATATAATTGCTACTGCTATAATAACAACAACATAGCCTCCATGCATAAATTTAACAGCTGAAGCAAGGAAGAAGATTCCCTCTAAAATACCAAAGAAAATCATCATCAATAAGACTAAACCTCTTTTTACTCCTTTTTGAATTAAAAAGAAAGACAGTAAAATAGTTGTCATTAGCATCGTAATTGTTATCGCTAATCCATATGCTGCTTCCATGTGCGCTGAAGTCTTAAAAAGCAAAACAATAGAGGTTGTAATGGCAAATAAGAACCAATTAATAACAGGTATGTAGGTTTGACCAATATTGTCACCAGGATAAGTTGAACGAAATTGTGGGAATATTTTTAGTCGCATAGCTTCAGAAACTAAGGTAAATGATCCAGAAATCAGTGCCTGTGAAGCGATGATAGCTGCCAAAGTAGCTAAAATAACGACATGCATTGTAAATTGCGAAGGAATACTAGCAAAAAAGGGATTCAATTCATTTCCTGCGTTCTTATTAGCTAAAATCCATGCCCCTTGCCCACAATAAGAAAGTATAATGGCAACCTTAACGAACGGCCATGAAACATGTATATTTCCACGCCCAACATGACCTAAGTCAGAGTATAGTGCTTCTGCCCCCGTTGTCGCCAGGAAAATAGATCCTAAAATAAAAATACCTTTATGATTCTCTGGACTAAATAACAATTTCAAACCGTAGTATGGATTAATTGCTTTGAAAACTTCTGGATGGGCAAAACTATTAAGGAGACCGCTAATACCTAAAAAGGCAAACCATATAAACATAATTGGCCCAAATAATTTCCCAATAACACCCGTTCCAAACCTTTGGATGGCAAAAAGTAACAGTAAAATAAACAAGGTCGCAAAAATAACATTACTCTGATTCTGGAAAATATGCTGCAAACTAGGAACTACTTTTAATCCTTCAACGGCTGAAGTTACGGTTACAGCTGGCGTCAAAGCTCCATCTGACAACAAGGTTGCACCTCCAATAACAGCCGGAACAATTAACCAAGGTGTCATTTTTCTAACAAGGGTATATAAAGAAAAAATACCACCTTCGTGGTGATTATCCGCCTTTAAAGCTACAAGCACATACTTGATAGTTGTAATAAGTGTCAAGGTCCATATGATTAAAGATATAGAACCTAAGATAAACGATTCTGTGACACTAGAAATACCACCTTGGTTTTCAACCAATGATTGCATCGTATAGAGTGGGCTTGTACCAATATCTCCATAAACAATGCCTAAAGCAATAATAAATCCTGCTTTTGATGCTTTATCAAAAGAAGAATGATTGACATGTTGCATTTCTGCCAACCCTCCGATTAAATAATATTAGTCAAAAAAATGGCTGAACTCATTATAGCAGATTAAGTTAAAAAAACAACACTTATCTATAAAAAGACCAGAAATTATTAAAGCGTTTCCTGGTCTTTACTATTTTAATAACGATAAACAGGTTGAGGTCCATAAGTTTGACTGACTGGCATTATTTCTATGCGATTAATATTAATGTGTTCTGGTTGGCTAGCAACCCATGACACGGTATTAGCAATATCCTCTGCTTGAATTGCATGCGCACCTTCATAAAGTTTTTCAACTCTTTTATGATCTCCTTTGAAACGTACAGTTGAAAATTCTGTCCCTTCACATAAACCGGGTTCTAGGTTAGTAACTCTGATTTTAGTTCCAGCTAAATCGGCACGCAAGTTGAGAGAAAATTGTTTTACAAAAGCTTTTGATGCGCCATAGACATTAGCTCCTGGATAAGGAATTGTTCCTGCGGTTGATCCCAAATTGATAATTAACCCTCTATTAACTTCTACCATTTTCGGTAAAATGCATCGTGTCAAGTAAATTAATCCTACAACGTTAGTATTAATCATAGTCATCCAATCTTCAAAATCAGCTTCATATGATTTATCCAATCCAAGTGCTAAACCTGCATTATTAACCAACAAATCAATTGATTGCAAATTTTTAGGCAGACTTTCTAAAGCTTTGTCAACCGATTCTCTACTTGTAATATCCATTTGAAGTGGATAAAAGTAACCCTCTGAAAACTTTTCTCCAAGGCATTTTAATTTATCCATTCGACGAGCACAACCAATAACGCTATAACCATCTGAAACTAATTTAGTAACAATAGCTGCACCAAAACCAGCAGATGCCCCCGTCACAAGCGCAACTTTACGTGATATCATAAATACTCCTCCTCTAGTATATAGAAAAACGAGCTAGGAAAAATCCTTCTCGTTTTATAACTTATTTTGATTTCTCATCAATAGCTTGAGCAGCTGTAATGATAGCAAGTTTGTAAATATCTTCAGCACTTGATCCACGTGATAAATCATTTACTGGAGCATTCAATCCTTGTAAGATCGGTCCGATTGCTTCAAACATACCCAAACGTTGTGCAATTTTATAGCCAATATTTCCTGATTGAAGGTCTGGGAAAATAAAAACATTTGCTTTTCCAGCAACATCACTATTAGGAGCTTTAATTTCTGCAGTTTCCGGAACAAAAGCTGCATCAAATTGTAATTCTCCATCAACAGCTAATTCGGGAGATAAATCTTTGGCAATTTTAGCTGCTTCTTGAACTTTTTCAGCTTGAGGCGCTTTTGCACTTCCTTTTGTTGAAAAACTAAGCATAGCAATCTTGGGATTAATATCAAATATTTTGGCTGTATCCGCAGTATTTACTGCAATTTCTGCTAGCTCTTGTGCATTAGGATCAATGTTAATAGCACAGTCAGCAAAAATATAACGTTCTTGTGTACTTTCACGGTTCATCAAGAATACACCTGAAGTGCGTGAAATTCCTGGTTTTGTTTTAATAATTTGAAGAGCAGGACGTACAGTATCAGCTGTTGAATGAATGGCCCCTGATACCATACCATCTGCCAAACCAAGTTTTACTAACATAACCCCAAAATAGTTAACATCCTTCAAAAGACGATCTGCATCTTCCATAGTAGCTTTGCCTTTACGAATCTCAACAAAAGCTTCTTTCATCTCTTCAAATTTTTCGTATTGTTCAGGGTCAATAACGCTATAATCTTGATCAACAAAACCAAGTCTTGCCAAAGAATCGTGAACTTCGTCAGCCTTACCTAAAATAACAGGATCCACAAGACCTTCAAATTTCAAACGAGCTGCTGCACGTAATACACGTTCATCGCTTCCCTCAGGGAAAACAATCTTAACATAATCACTTGCAACTTTTTCTCTTAAACCACCAAATAAGGAACGCATATATATAAAACCTTCTATTTCTAAATTAATGTAATTCCATGATAACGCTGTCAAAGTCATCTGTCAAGTCTAGCGTCTGTTTATTTATTTTTCCCATAAAAGGGTCGTAAAAAGACAAAGAATGACAATGCAATGCTTGCCTGTTTATTCCTAGATCCATACGTCCTCCGTACAAATCATCTCCCAAAAGAGGAAAGCCGATATGAGCAAAGTGAACTCTAATTTGATGAGTACGCCCTGTATGTAATTTGATATCCACTAATCTAACATCACCATAACGAGCAACTACTTGATAACTAGTATGTGCATATTTGCCTGATTCATGGACTCGCCTCGTAATAATACTATCAACATCTCGTGCAATAGGAGCTATAATATCACCACTATCTGCTAAATCACCACTCCCTGATACTAATGCATAATACCTTTTTTCAATTGCTTTAGCCTGAAGTTGTTTATCTAGACGAGCATGGGCATAACCATGCTTGGCGAATAACATTAATCCACTTGTATCTCGATCCAACCGGGTCACAATATGGACCTGCTGATTGGCATAGTTATTAGACACATAATAGTGTTTTATAAAATTAGCAATTGTATTTGAATGAATAGAGCTAGGAATACTAGCGAAACCAAAAGGTTTATTTAAAATCAAAAAATGATCATCCTCATAAACAATATCTAAATCGTGAGGTACTGGTTCCAAAGTTTCGTGAGAAGGCTCGTCAGGAATATCTATCGTAACAACATCGCCAATCTCTAATAAGAAAATAGCGTTCTGCTCTTCACCATTGACAAAAATCTTACCACCTCTGTACTTAATCTTTGCTAATAACCCCCTTGAAACATCATGACTTTTCAAAAGTGTTTTAACTTTGCACCTTTCTTCTGCTATGTATTCAAATTTCAATGTTCAGGTTCTCCGATAAAAGCATCGTTAACACGTTCCCAAAAGCTAGTGTGACTTGGAGTTGAAACAAAGTTAATACTTTTTTCGTCAATACTATATTCTATTTTGGTAACATTTTTGTAATGGACCGTTTTGTTATCTATAGAAATTGTATAGACACCAACTCGTTTAGGAACTATCTCTATAGCATCTTTTTTGGGGATGATAACCGATGACCCCAAGGTACGATAGACGCGATTATTAAGACTAGAAATTTCTGTTAGTTGCAAGGCTTCTATCGTTGGGTGGAGTACTGCCCCCCCTAGTGATTTATTGTAAGCAGTACTACCGGTTGGTGTAGAAACTAAAATGCCATCTCCCCTAAACCTTTCAAATACCACTTGATTAATAACAACATCCGCTACCATTGTTTTTTCAATACGCTTAATAGTAGACTCATTTAAAGCACGCGCACGAATAACTCGACCATCTTCAAGGGTAATAGTTACTTTCAAAATGGGATAGGAGATTTGTTCACCTTCATCATTTTTCAAATTATTAATTAATGTGTCAACTTCAAAATCTCGATAGTCTGTATAAAACCCTAAATGTCCTGTATGAACACCGACAAACCTTACTTTATCCAGTTGTTTTTCGTACATATGGAAGGCTGACAAAAGCATACCATCTCCACCAATAGAAATGACAATATCAGGATCCTTTTTTGATAAATAAAAATCAGGATCATGTTTAAAAGCAGCAAAGAGCTTTGAGGCTACACGCTTGCTTTGATATTTTCCGTTAGCAATTATAGCAACACGTGTTGCTCTATCTGTAAAATTCATCTGTGTCATCACTATTTCCTACACCATCGCTCAATTTTCGATTTAAAGGATCAAATAAAAGCTGTGCTTCACGAATATCTTCGCGAATCTTACGCATTTCTTCATCCAATTCTAAAGCGATTTTTGCTGTTTTCTCCAGTCTTTGTTTAATTTCTTCAGGGAAGTCCCCCTGATACTTGTAATTTAATGAATGTTCGATGGTTGCCCAAAAATTCATAGCCAGAGTTCTAATTTGTATTTCTGCTAAAACTTTCTTTTGTCCATCTATTGTGTCTACAGGATACTCTACAACGACATGATATGAACGATATCCACTAGATTTCATATGGGTAATATAGTCTCGCTCCTGAACCACTGTCATGTCATGACGTTTTCTCAATAAGGCAAGGACTTCATCAACGTCATCTACAAATTGTACCATGATACGAAGACCTGCAATATCTTGCAAGTCCTGAGCAATATTTTCTTCTGAAATACCACGTAAAACCATCTTTTCTTGAATACTTTCAACCGACTTTACGCGTCCAGTAACAAATTCTATTGGAGAGTGACGATTTTGCTTTCTAAATTGTTTACGAATACCACGAAGCTTTATTTTTAATTCACCAACCGTTTGAATATAAGGGTCTAGAAATGTTTCCCAATCCATTGACATTCTAATCCTCCAAAATATTTAATGTACTCTCTTGTAAAATAAACTTTTTTTCTATAAAATTAACACAACAATTAATATTATACCATATTTAGGAAAAGGAAGTGATAAGATGACACACCTAGAAATTGAATACAAAACTCTATTGAATAAAGACGAATTTAATCGTCTAACAAGCTTATTTTCTCATGTTCAACCTATTACTCAAACCAATTACTATTTTGACACAGAAACATTTGAAATGAAAGCACACCGAATGTCACTTCGCATTAGAACGTTACCTAACCGTGCCGAACTAACACTAAAAATCCCTAGAGAAGTAGGAAATTTAGAGCACAATCATGACCTTACTTTAGAAGAAGCTAAATATATCGTTAAAAATGGCCAGTTCCCTGAAGATACTGAGATTGCTTCTTTAATCCTTGAAAAGGGAGTTGATCCAACCAAATTAGCTGTCTTTGGACAACTTACAACAACAAGACGAGAGATGGAAACTTCAATCGGCTTAATGGCTCTAGACAGCAATATATATGCTGATATTAAAGATTATGAACTTGAGTTAGAAGTCAAACAACCTAAACAAGGGAAAAGAGATTTCGACCAGTTTTTAAAAGAAAATAATATTAATTTTAAATACGCCAAAAGTAAGGTGGCTAGATTCTCTGCTACTTTAAAAAATAACTAACGTTGAGAGATTGGATTTTCCAATCTCTTTTATAATTCTCATTTAAGCAAGAACTTAAAATCTCATACTATCTCTCCTCAACATTGTTATTGCAAGCATTTTCATGTTTCTTATCGTGAATTTTTTCTATTTTTTTGGTAAACTATTAGTATCAATCTAAAGGAGTCATCTATCTCATGGCAGAACAATACGCCGATAAACAAATCAAACTTTTCTCATTAACCGCTAATAGAGAAATTGCTGAAAAAATTTCCCAAGCTTCAGGAATTCCTTTGGGTAAGATGTCATCACGTCAATTCTCTGATGGCGAAATTATGATTAATATTGAGGAAACGGTGCGCGGTGACGATATCTATATCATCCAATCTACAAGCTTCCCAGTCAATGATAATCTCTGGGAATTACTCATTATGATTGACGCTTGCAAACGTGCAAGTGCTAATACTGTTAACATCGTAGTCCCTTATTTTGGATACTCTCGTCAGGACCGCATCGCTGCATCTCGTGAACCTATTACTGCAAAATTGGTCGCTAATATGTTAGTTAAAGCTGGAGTTGATCGAGTTCTTACCCTCGACTTACATGCAGTGCAAGTACAAGGGTTCTTCGATATCCCAGTTGACAATCTTTTTACTGTCCCACTATTTGCTGAACACTATAATCAACTCGGTCTCTCTGGTGAAGATGTCGTCGTTGTTAGTCCTAAAAATTCTGGAATCAAGCGTGCTCGTAGTTTGGCAGAATACCTTGACTCTCCAATTGCTATCATTGATTATGCACAAGATGATTCTGAACGTGAAGAAGGCTATATTATTGGTGAGGTAGAAGGTAAGAAAGCTATTATTATTGATGATATTTTAAATACAGGAAAAACCTTTGCCGAAGCTGCAAAAATTTTAGAACGTGGTGGAGCAACTGAGATTTATGCTGTTGCTAGTCATGGGCTTTTTGCTGGCGGCGCAGCTGATATTTTAGAGTCTGCACCAATTAGAGAAATTATCGTAACAGACTCTGTTTTATCTAAAGAGCGTATTCCTAGCAATATTAAATATCTGACCGCTAGCCATCTCATTGCAGACGCTATTATCCGTATCCATGAAAGAAAACCTTTAAGTCCATTATTTTCATATCGTTCAGATAAGAAGGATTAATTGATGATTTATTTAGACAATGCTGCTACTACCGCTCTAACCCCATCTGTTATTGAGAAAATGACCAATGTCATGACAAGTAACTATGGTAATCCATCTAGTATACATACCTTTGGGCGTCAAGCAAATCAACTTTTACGTGAATGTCGACAAATTATTGCTGAATATCTAAATGTTAATTCACGTGAAATTATTTTCACTTCTGGGGGAACTGAGAGCAACAATACAGCTATCAAAGGGTATGCTCTTGCAAATCAGCTAAAAGGTAAACATATTATTACCTCTGAAATTGAACATCATTCAGTCCTACATACTATGACTTACTTATCAGAGCGATTTGGTTTTGATATTACTTACTTAAAACCAAACCATGGACAAATTACTGCAAAAGACGTTCAAGAAGCTTTACGAGATGATACTATTATGGTATCTCTCATGTTTGCTAATAATGAAACCGGGGACTTTTTACCAATTCAAGAGATTGGTCAGCTTCTCAGGAACCACCAAGCTGTTTTTCACGTTGATGCCGTTCAAGTCTTTAGCAAAATGGAACTTGATCCTCATTCTTTAGGAATTGACTTTTTAGCTGCTTCTGCCCATAAATTTCACGGTCCAAAAGGTGTTGGGATACTTTACTGTGCTCCCCATCACTTTGATAGTCTACTTCATGGTGGAGACCAAGAGGAAAAAAGGCGTGCTTCAACTGAAAATATAATTGGTATTGCTGGAATGTCTCAAGCTCTTACTGATGCTACGACTAACACCCTTAAAAATTGGACTCACATTAGTCAGCTGAGAACGACCTTTTTAGATGCTATTTCAGACCTTGACTTCTATCTTAATAACGGTCAAGACTGCTTACCTCATGTACTTAATATAGGTTTTCCTAGACAGAATAATGGCTTGTTATTGACACAGTTAGATTTAGCTGGATTCGCAGTTTCAACAGGTTCTGCATGTACTGCAGGAACAGTCGAACCTAGTCATGTCTTAACAAGCTTGTATGGAGCCAACTCACCACGTCTAAATGAATCAATACGTATTAGTTTTTCAGAACTAAATACCCAAGAAGAAATTCTTGAATTAGCTAAAACCTTAAGAAAAATTATAGGAGATTAATATGGCATTTGAAAAAGAAATAAATCTTCCAGACTGCAATTACATTTACACTATCAGCCCGAACATTAAAAAATATACCTTACGCGATACTACATTCACTCAAAATCGCTTAGGTAATTATGAATTAGAGCGTCTCCTAGAAACAGTACCTAATTCTGGCGATGGCTTTCCTCTAAAGATTACAATCAATAAAGAACTTTCTGGTTTTAAGCTCTTAATTACTGATAAATCTGGCCTTAGAATAGTAAATATCTTTAAATCTACCGATCATAAAATTCTTCAAGACAAATTTTATTTCTTAATGGACAGCCTCGTTGAGCGTAATATCTTTACGAAAACTGCAAAATAATTTACCGACCACTATTTTTAACATTTTAGTGGTCTTTTTGCGAACCATTTTGTTGTCACTTTCACAATCTTTTTGTACAATAGAGATGTGAAGAATTAAGTTATATAACTGATTCTAAATCGAATAATAAAATTTTTAACAAGGAGATAATTTTGTGATTATGGATAAGTCTATTCCTAAAGCAACTGCTAAACGTTTATCACTGTACTACCGTATTTTTAAACGTTTTAATACTGATGGCATCGAAAAAGCTAGTTCCAAACAAATTGCAGATGCCCTAGGTATCGATTCTGCTACTGTTCGACGTGATTTTTCTTATTTTGGTGAACTAGGACGCCGTGGTTTTGGTTATGATGTCAAAAAACTTATGAACTTCTTTGCAGAAATATTGAACGATCATTCTACAACAAATGTTATGCTGGTGGGGTGTGGAAATATCGGTAGAGCTCTCTTGCATTATCGTTTCCACGATCGCAATAAAATGCAAATTTCAATGGCTTTTGATTTAGATAGCAATGATTTAGTTGGTAAAACAACCGAGGATGGCATTCCTGTCTACGGTATTTCGACTATCAATGACCATTTAATAGATAGTGATATTGAAACTGCTATCCTAACAGTACCTAGTACAGAAGCCCAAGAAGTTGCTGACATCTTAGTCAAAGCAGGTATAAAAGGCATCTTGAGTTTTTCTCCAGTTCATTTAACATTACCAAAAGATATCATTGTTCAGTATGTAGATTTAACAAGCGAATTACAAACTTTACTTTATTTCATGAACCAGCAGCGATAAATAGTTCATTATTTATAAAATATCTGCTTCTTCTCGAAAACTATAATATTTATTTTTTCCAACGATGATGTGATCTAGGCAGACAATTCCCAGATGATCACATGATCGTTTTATTTTTTTAGTGAAACTTAAATCACTTTCACTGGGATTTGGAGAACCTGAGGGATGATTATGTATAATAATCAAAGAAGTTGCCATGTTTTTACAAGCATAATGTAGAATTTCTCTTGGCTCTGCTACTGAACGACGTACAGTACCAATAAAAATAGTTCTCTGTTCGATAATACGATTTTGTGTATCCATATAAATAGCTACTAAATGTTCTTGTTTTTTATCCCCTAATTCGAGCATCATTTTCCTCGCTAATTGTTCACTACTTAAAATTTGCTCTTTACGATCATATTCAGCTTTGTGAATCCGTTTTGCTAGTTCTAGCATAGCTTTTATTTCGACGGATTTAACCTGACCGATTCCTTTAATGGATTGCAACTCCTGTAAGGATAATTGACCAAAATCTGCTAAACTGCTTATGTTTTCTAAAATTTGCGTTGAAATTTCAAGAACAGGTTTTTCTTTAATACCTGTACGTAAGAGAATGGCTAATAACTCCTGATTACTCAATCTATCTGCGCCTAAATCAACTAGGCGTTCTCTTGGTAGTAAAGCTTCCTTTTTTAATTCAATATGGTACATAAAACACCTCCAGTCATAATATTCGTAAACCAATCAAAAACTCATGTTTTAAATCAATAAAAAATACTTAGATGAAAAATCTAAGTATTTTTTATTTAACGATAGGTTCGTGCACGATTTCTAAGCGTTTGTCGCTTGATAATATGATCTTTTACAATCTGATAGATAGTAGCTGCAACAGGAACAGCAAGTAACATGCCTAAGATCCCCCATAAAGCACCTCCGATAGTAATAGCCGTTAAAACCCACATAGAAGGCAGTCCAATCGATCCACCGACAACTTTCGGATAAATGACATTTCCCTCAAATTGTTGTAAAAGGATCAAGAAAAGAACAAACAAGAATGCTTCAGTAAGCGATTCAGTAGCAATTAAGATGAAACCGATTGTAACACCAATGTAGGCTCCCACAACCGGTATTAGAGCTGTAAAAGCAACTAAAACCCCAACTGTTAAAGCATAAGGAAATTGGAAAATCAACATACCAATAACCGTCAAACTTCCTAAAATCATAGCTTCTAAAGTTTGGCTTACAAAAAAACCATGGAAACGTTGATGAAGGATATGACGAACGTAATGGAATGTTTTGCCTGTTGAACCTAAATAGGTATCAATTAACAAATTAAATTGACGTCCCAACTGCTCCTTGTTTGCCAAAACGTAAATTGAAAAAATAAAACTAACAAAAACATTCAGAAGTGTTGCCGCAATAGAGGAAACTGAGGTTAGTAAATTTGTTAAAACAGATAAAACTTGCTTCAAAATCTGCTGGCTATAACCACTTAAAGTAGAAACTAAGTCTTTATCTGTTCCCATATAATTTAAAGCCTCAGAAATTTGTTTATTTTCATTGAGATTATTAACCAATTTAGCAAGTGCTCCGGTATCAATAACCAATAAAGAACTCAAACTAGAAATCAAATCTGGAATGACAATTGAAAATAGCCAGACAATTAAACCAATAAAAGTTGCATAGGATAAAATCATAGAAACACTACGCTTGATTGCCATTAATAGTCTAGATCCTTTAAAAAGCTTTATATATAATCGCTCATAGACTGACATTACAATATTAATAATATAGGCAATTCCAGCTCCCATCAAAAAAGGAAATATTGCCTTATGAAGCGTAGTTAAAATATTAGAAACAGCTCCCCAATAAGCCTGTATAGCATAGCAAATAGCAAATGTTATGACAACATAATAGACCTGCCGTTTTTCAAATTTCATGAAATCTCCTTATTAATCTTAATTTCTTTCAATTATTATACACTATTTTATGAATGAGAAAAAGAGAGTTAACAGTTATTAGTCTGCTCTTTATTCTATTTGACTGCCATTACTTGCAATAACCTTCTTGTACCAATAAAACGATTTTTTCTTGTAACGCTTGAGTGTTCCCTCTCCTTTATTATTGCGATCAACATAAATGAAACCATAGCGTTTTTCCATTTCACCAGTTCCTGCAGATACTAAATCAATACATCCCCATGTAGTATAGCCAATTAGATTAACACCATCTACATATATAGCATCTCTCATTGCAGCAATGTGCTGACGGAGGTAATCAATACGATAATCATCTTCTACGTAACCATTCTCATCAGGAATATCTACTGCTCCAAGTCCATTTTCAACAATAAACATCGGTTTTTGATAACGATCCCAGATAGCATTTAAGGTAATGCGTAATCCAAGCGGATCAATTTGCCATCCCCATTCAGAAGATTTCAAGTAAGGATTCTTAAGAGATGCGAAAATATTTTCTTGAACCTGTTCACTGACAGTTGGATTACCTGAAGCTACTCGGCTTGAATAGTAAGAAAATGAAATAAAATCAACCGTATAGTCTCTTAACAAAGCAAGATCTTCTGCTGTCATTTGAATTGAAATACCTAAATGCTCAAAATATTTTTTAGCATAATTAGGGTATTTGCCACGCGTTTGCACATCAATAAAAAAATAATTTTCTCTATTTTTTTGCATCGAAGCCCAATAATCTTGTGGATGACACGTATTTGGATAGTATTGACCTGCAGCTAACATACATCCGATTTGATTATTTGGATCAACTTCATGAGCAATTTTTACTGCAATAGCCGAAGCCACTAACTCATGGTGAGCTGCTTGATATTTAATTTGCTCTTGATTTTCACCATCTTCAAAATATAAGCCAGCGCCCATAAAAGGAGCGTGTAAAATCATATTGATTTCGTTAAAGGTCAACCAATATTTAACTAACCCCTTAAAACGAGTAAATAAAGCTCGTACAAGGCGCTCATAAAAACCAATCATTTTACGGCTCCGCCACCCACCGTAATGTTTAATAAGGTAGATAGGACAGTCAAAATGTGTGATGGTTACCAAAGGTTCAATACCATACTTACGACACTCTTTAAAAATATTTTCATAAAACCGAAGACCAGCTTCATTTGGATATAGCTCATCACCCTTTGGAAAAATACGCGTCCATGCTATTGACATACGATAGGTTTTGAAACCCATTTCTGCAAGTAATGCAAGGTCTTCTTTATAATGATGATAAAAATCTATTGATTCTTTTGCTGGATAAAAGTATCCTTCCTCAAAATCAAACATTTTCTTTTGTCCTGAAATAATTGCAAATCGATCTTCTCCAGTAGGAACAACATCTACATTTGCTAGGCCACGTCCATCAACATTGTAAGCTCCTTCACATTGATTGGCAGCAGTTGCCCCGCCCCATAAAAAACCTTTTGGAAATACTTGTTTTACCATCATTTACCCCTCTTGTTTTTTCTTATCATAATATTAAAAAAGACCAGTTACTGACATTGATTCGCCAAATACTGGTACTATCCGTGACATGAACTTTCTACTTAGAAGGTCTTTTCACTAATTCTGTGTATTTAAATACTTAAAAATAGTATCTAAACACTTTTAAAGGTGGGGTTTTATCGTTTCAGAAATTTTAGCATAGGCTTGATCTGTTAGGTGCAAACCATCTTTTGTAAAACTGCTAGCAAGCTGACCTTTTTCGTCAACTAATAAATCATACAATTCAATATAATTAATGCCAGAAATTACTGATAAGGTTTTGTTTAAAGCTTTTATTGCTTGATTATTTCTTACCTTGACACGCTCTATATAGTCATCTTCTTCACTAACAGGTAAAACACTCAGTATATTAATCTCTGTCATATAAGATTCCGCACGAATTTCTGCAATTATATCCGTGATATTAGCTATGATTTCTGACTGTGAATGCCCTAAACCAATATCATTTGTTCCAATTAAAATAAATACTTTGGATGGTAATAGTTCCCATACTTGGGTTCTCAAGTTTTCTAAAAGCCAATAAGTATCTGATCCTGCTACTCCTCTATTAACTAAAGGATAGTCACGTCCTAAATGTTTTTTTAAAGGAAAAAACTCAACGATAGAATCTCCTGTGAAAACAATGGCACCTTCTTGTACTGTCTGATTGTTAATCTCAAAAAACTGTTCTCGTTTCATTTGATAATCTCTTAAAGCTTTGTCAATAACTTCTAACATCGTTCTCCTTCATTCTTAAATATTTCTCTAGGCTTTCTTGTATTATAACAAAATTTCACCTGAGAATTGAATAGTATGCTTCGTGAAAAGCTACGTGGTTCTATTCATTATCACTCATCTTGTGAAGAAAGTTCTCTATCGTTTCTAACACACCATCTTGATCGTTACTAACTGTTTGATATTTAGCAATAGCTTTAATTTCTTCTGGCGCATTTGACATAGCGTAAGAAATATTTGCTGCTCTCAACATTTCCACATCATTGCCCCCATCACCAAAAACCATCACTTGATCCTGTTTCAATCCCCACTTTTCAAGGAGAATAGCGATACCGTCCGCTTTATTGACATCAGCTGGTAAGACATCGATACAACCAAAACCACTAGAGGTCAATCTGATATGATGATTTTTAAAGTGTTCACTAATATCTAACAACATCTCAGAAACAAGATTTTCATTTACCCAAAGTGTCATTTGAAAATATCGGTCATCATCTAAGGGCAGCAAATGGTCTTTATAGATAAAATTAGGCATATAGTATTCTAATTCAGTCCGCCTATTAATAGGAGTTCTTCGCTCAAGGTATGAACGTTTTTCACCAGATAAGCTGATGAGTGTCTCAGGATAGTTCTGATATAAATAGGATAAAACAGCTGCAACTGTATCATTAGATAAATAAGTTTCTTTTAGTAATGTGCCATCTTGGTCAATGACACGACCACCATTTTCAGCGACGTAGGCGATACGATTAGGGTATTCCAAAAAGTTTAACAACAATTGATCGTATAAATTACCACTAGCAGCTACAAATTTAATATCATACTTCTCCATCAACGTTAATAAAGAAGAAAACCGTGCTTTATCATAAGTTTTATCTGAGCGTAGAAAAGTTCCATCCATATCTGTTGCTATTACTTTAATCATACAAGTAACCTTTGCCTTTCAAGAGGGTGCCAAATATCTCAATATGTTCTTTCATTATATCACATATAAACCAAAAAGATTTGATACCTGATACGTCAACGGTTCTATTAATTAAGTTAAATTTTGTTTCAGAGATTAAATCGACTTTTACCTATACTTATCTCCATACTATCAGAGCTTGTTTAACATAATGATTTACTGAAGAGTTTTCTTATTGTTGAGTTGAATAATAGATTCGTAACTATTACAATAGTCATAATAAAATATTTGAGATTCGAAATTGCTATACGTGTTTTTGAGAGACCTAACATTATTTTTTTTCACATAGTTATTCTGTTTTGAAAAAATAAATAATTGAGTATATTAATAAATTTGGTCATATTAATACAACAAAAAATCCTTACATGAGATAAGGAGATTAAACGACCCTGTAAGGATTTTGAAGTTATTAGAAACACTCTAAGCAAAAATTTTAAAGCGTTTTCTCTATGACTTATATTATATGTCATGTTCCTATACAAAACTTACACTATCCTTTCAAAAAATAATACTATCCTACGAAACCCATTTTTTGATAGTTTTCTGTTATAATAATACTATCCTACGATTTTAGAAAGAAAAATGATGAACTCACTTGATAATTTACTATCACATAATTTAGAAGATAACCGGCATTTATTACCCTATGAACACATGCATACTGAGGTTAGAAATGGTTACCCTGACATTTTATTTCACTGGCATCCGGAACTTGAAATTTCATATGTCCACGAGGGGACCGCACGTTATCACATCGATTATGATTTTTTTAATAGCCAATCTGGTGATATTATCTTGATCCGTCCAAATGGTATGCATTCTATTCATCCGATTGAAAATAAAGAGCATATCACAGATAGCATTAAATTTCACTTAGATTTAATAGGATATTCTATTGTAGACCAAGTTAGCCTTCGTTATTTACAACCGTTGCAGACTAGCTCTTTTAAGTTTATTCAATGTATCAAACCTAGTATGACAGGATATAATGATATCAAAAATTGTTTGTTTGATATTTTTAATATTTCAAAAGAAGAAAATCGACATTTTGAGCTACTCCTAAAAGCTAAATTAAACGAACTCTTGTATTTACTCTATTATCATCAATATGTCATTAAAAAACATACTGATGATACCTACAGAAAAAACGAGAGAATTCGTGATCTGATTGATTATATTAATAATAATTACCAGCAAAATCTTACCATTGAATTTTTAGCTGATTATATGGGGTATAGTAAGACACATTTTATGACCGTATTTAAACAGCATACTGGAACATCCTGTACAGAATTTATCATACAAGTTCGTCTTAATAAAGCTAGTGAGCATCTTATTAACTCCACTACGGCCATTATTGATATTGCCAACAGCGTTGGTTTTAATAATCTATCAAATTTTAATCGCCAATTTAAACGCTATTATCATACAACTCCTCGCCAGTACCGCAAACAATTTACCAACAAAAAAGACGGTAGTACGCTTGTCTATAGAAATATAAATACAAAAAAATAGAAACTAGTTAAATCCATGACTAGTTTCTATTTTTTATTATTTAAGCGTTAATTAGTTTACATCAGCTGCTCACGTACTTCTTTAATTTCCGATTCATTCACAACTAAAAAAATGGTGTCACCAGCATTCAAGATAGTATTTCCTGATACTACAGCCGATGTCTTATGATGAATTTGAGTCGTTATTAGCACATTTTCTGGTAATTCTAAATCTCGGACATACTTTCCTGATATTTTATCTGAAACAGTTAATTCAATCAATGTAGGTGTCATTACTTTATCTTTTGGATTGAAGGTCATTTTAGCCAACATCGCTTCATAAATAGGTTCTCCCTTTAATAAATCCATGACAATATAAGATACCATTGTTACAATTCCAATAGCCATTAATTGTTTTAAATCGCCAACCATTTCTGTAACCAAAATCATAGCTGTTAGTGGTGCTTTTGAGATTGCACCAAAATAGCCCGCCATTCCTAAAACAACAAATAAAGATATCTGCTGATGAGATATTATACCAAAGTACTGCATACCTACTGCAAAAAAAGCACCTGCTAAAGATCCTAAAGCTAGAATTGGTAAAAAAATTCCTCCTGGCAAGCCACTACTGTAACTCAACATACTCCATAAAAAACGAATGAGGAAAAATAATCCTAACATCATCAGACTAAGATTACTCCTAGGCAGTGATACAATTAAGCCATTTCCACCCCCCAATAATTGTGGGAAATAGTAACCAATAGGAAGAATAAAAATTACCGCTAATATACCATATAGGTGAGATGGTAGATGAAATAGTTTACCTAAATAATCATAGATCACATGAAATCTCAAAATTACCCACTCATAGATAAAGCCTAAGATACCCAAAAAGAGACCCATGAGTAAAAAAATCCAATAAAAGTTGAGATTTAAAGATGGTAATTCTGATGGTAAAGCTAAAACTGGGGTTAAACCAAAGATATTAAGTGAGACAAAGTTTGCCACTAAACTTGCTACCAAAGCTGTTATCCAAACTAAGCGAGAAAAATGATGGTAAATTTCTTCAACTACAAATAAAAGGCCTGCAATAGGAGCATTGAAGGCTGCTGAAAGACCTGCTGCTGCACCACTAGCAATTAAAACACGTTTTTCCATTCGACTAGCATTGAGATACTGTGCAATTCCCTTACCTGTCATAGCTCCTAACTGAATACTGGGACCTTCGCGACCAAGCATAAGTCCCGAAGAAATAGCTAAAATACCCGCAATGAATTTCTTCCATACAATACTAAACCAGTCTGGCGATAGCATTCCTTTAAGTTCACCTTCAACATGCGGGATACCTGAACCTTTAATATCAGGATCAGATTTGATAAAAAAACCTATTATCACTGCAGCGATAATACTAGTAACCGTAATGCTCAATAAAATAATTGGTTGATAATGGGCACTTTTATAAAGTTCCATAACAACTAAAAAAATTTTTTCAATCGCTAATCGAAATATGCTGACAACAAATCCTGATATTAAGCCTACTACTATTCCTCTCCAAACAAATCCCAGAATTGATTCAAGTGAAAACTGAAATTCATTTTTATGATTTTCCATATTTTCCTCCTTTTCTTACAATTATTTTAACAAAAATATCACAAACTTTCTAGGAACTCTTGGTAACTAAAAATACCTCTCATCAGAGAAGTACTTTTAGTTAATAGATTACTTACGATACATTTTAAATTGTAAGTACAAATCATTATAAATACCAAGCCATTTTTGACCCAAGTTATTATAAACTTCTAAATGATCAATTGTTTTATCAGGAGGATAAAATGCTTTATCATTTTTGATATCTGCTGGTAACAGCGCTTTTGCTTTGAGATTAGGGGTCGCATAACCAATATATTCTGCATTTTGTGCCGCATTTTTAGGTTCCATCATGAAATTAATAAAGGCATAAGCTTCTTTGCGATGCTTTACTGTTTTGGGGATTACAATATTATCAAACCAAAGGTTCGATCCTTCACTAGGAACAACGTAATGCAAATGCTTGTTCCCATCAAGCATTTCTCGTGCTTCTCCAGAGAATGTAACACCAATCGCTGCATCTCCCTGAATCATATAGCCTTTCATCTCATCAGCAACAATAGCCTTAACGTTTGGTGTTAGAGCATCTAACTTTTTAGAAGCGGCTTTTAATTCTGATATGTTCTTTGTATTCAATCCATATCCCAAGGAATTTAAACCAACTCCAATAACCTCACGTGCACTATCAACTAGCATGATTTTATTTCGAAACTCTGGACGCCATAAATCATCCCAATGTTTAGGAGGAGTTTTAACTAATTGATCATTATAAACAATCCCAACAGTTCCCCAAAAATAAGGAATCGAATATTTATTTTTAGGATCGAAACTCAAATTTTTAAACCTAGCTCCAATAGCATCCCAATTAGCTATCTTTGAATGATCAAGTTTAACCAGAAGGTTTTCTTTTATCATTTTGTCAATCATATAATCACTAGGTACAGCAATATCATATGTCGTCCCACCCTGCTTAATTTTGGTGTGCATAGCCTCATTAGAGTCAAACGTTTCGTATTGTACTTCAATTCCAGTTTCTTTTGTAAATTTTTTTAATAAGGCTGGATCAATATAGTCTCCCCAGTTATAAATAACTAACTTATCTGAGTTAGGTGTTGAACTACTCTTCTTTTCTAAGTAAGTGGTTAAACCAAAGAGGATCAGGATAACAAGAATAATACCGCCTAAAAAGGAATAAACTCTACGCATTCTTTTCTCCCTTCTCTTTCGAAATATAGTAATAACCAATTACCAATAAAATACTAAATAAAAAGACAATAGTTGACAAGGCATTAATTTCCAATGATATACCGCGACGTGCGCGTGAATAGATTTCTACTGAAAGCGTTGAAAAGCCATTACCTGTAACAAAGAAAGTAACCGCAAAATCATCTAGCGAGTAAGTGAAAGCCATAAAGAAACCTGAAATAATACCCGACGACAAATAGGGTAACATAACTTCTTTAAGCATTTGCCAAGTTGAAGCTCCTAAATCATAGGAAGCATTAATCATATCATCATTCATTTCTTTTAAACGAGGTAAGACCATTAAAACAACAATAGGAATAGAGAATGCAACATGGCTCAATAATACAGAAGTGAAACCTAACTGTAAACCAATAACAGTAAATACTAAGAGAAAACTTGCACCAATCATAACATCTGGTGCTACTAAAAGGATATTATTAAGCGATAAAATAGAGGTTTGATGTCTACGTCTTACCTGATAAATCCAAATAGCTCCAAAGGTACCAATAATTGTAGCTAATAAGGCGCTAAGAAAAGCCAAAAAGAATGTTTGCACTAAAATTAGCATTAAGCGGCTATCCTGAAACAGTTCTCCATAGTGACTAAAGGTGAATCCAGTAAAAGAATTCATATCCCCACCTTTATTGAAAGAATAAAAAATCAAATAAATAATAGGAATATAAAGGATAATAAAAACAAGTGCTAAATAGATATTTGCGAATTTTTTCATGCTTTCCTCTCCTTTGTTAACCACATAATAGCAACCATCACTAAAATTAAAATAACCCCTATGGTTGAGCCCATACCTTTATTTTGTGTGATTAAAAAATGTTGTTCTATGGCTGTCCCTAAAGTAATAACTCGATTACCACCAATAAGACGCGTAAGCATAAAGAGACTTAAACTAGGAATAAAGACAGATTGTACACCTGCTCTTACACCATTCAGAGATAGAGGAAATATAACCTTCTGAAAAGTTTGCCATGCATTTGCACCCAAGTCATCACTTGCATAAATGAGATTTTGATCAATATCATCCAAGGCATTAAAAATGGGTAATAACATAAACGGTAATTCAATGTAAGCTGCTACAAAAAGAAATGAAAAATCTGTAAATAGAATCTGTTTTGGGCCGATACCTATAAAGGTTAAGAAGGCGTTAATTCCCCCTTGTTGACCAAATATCCCCATAAAAGCATAGGCTTTTAACAAAAGATTAATCCATGTTGGCAAAATAACTAGCATTAGCCATAATTGCTTGTGTTTTAATTTTGTAAGCAAATAAGCAGCTGGATAGCTAATCAAAAGCGTTATGAAACTAACGATGCCTGCATATAGGACCGAGTTAAAGCTCATTTTAAGATAGGTTCCTGAGCTAAAAAACGTCTGGTAATTAGCTAAAGTAAAGTGCCCATTAATATCAAAGAACGAGTTCCAAGCAATCAAAGCAACAGGTGCTAATACAAATAAGAATAACCAAGCCATATAAGGAATTGAAAATAGACTAGAGGTTTTCTTCATTTCTCTCCTCCTCGATAGCATTGATTAAACCATCTTCATGATCGTCAGTGTCTACATATTCTTCAATGCGCGCATCAAATTCTTCTTCTGTTTCATTAAGACGCATAATATGTATATCTTCTGGAGTGAAATCTAACCCAATAACTTCACCCTCAATAGCTTTACGAGTTGAATGAATCATCCATTCATTACCTAAATCATCATAAGCAATAATTTCATAGTGGACACCTCGAAAAAGTTGTGTGTCCACTTTAACTTGAAGTTTTCCTTCATCGGGTAGGGTAATTTGAAGATCTTCTGGACGAATAACTACTTGGACTGATTCATTAGGGCGCATACCGCCATCAACAGCCTCAAAGCGCTTACCGTTAAATTCAACCAAATAATCCTCAATCATCTTGCCAGATAAGATATTTGATTCACCTATAAAAGTTGCTACAAAATGATTGATAGGTTCATCGTAGATATCTACTGGTGTTCCTGATTGAACAATTTCACCTTCATTCATGACGAAAATCCAATCACTCATTGCCAACGCTTCTTCTTGATCATGTGTGACAAAAACAAAGGTAATTCCTAAACGTTGTTGCAGTTCGCGCAATTCATATTGCATCTCTGTACGCAATTTCAAATCCAATGCTGATAAGGGTTCATCTAGTAAGACTACTTTAGGTTGATTGATGATAGCACGCGCTATCGCAACACGCTGGCGTTGTCCTCCTGATAATTTTTGAATAGCTCGCTTTTCAAACCCTTCTAAACGAACCATTTTTAGAGTTTCTTGAACACGTTTTTGAATTTCTTTCTTATCCATTTTTTTCAACTTTAATGGAAAAGCAACGTTTTCAAAAACCGTCATATGTGGAAACAAAGCATAGTTTTGGAAAACGGTATGAACATCCCGTTTATTAGTGGGAACATCATTGATGCGTTTCCCATCTAAGTAAATATCGCCTGTACTCGCCTCTAGCAAACCTGCAATAATATTTAAGATAGTTGATTTACCACTTCCTGAGGCCCCTAATAAGGTGTAAAATTTACCTTCTTCAAGTTCAAAATTAATATCTTTTAAGACAACCGTGTTGCTGTCTTCGAATACCTTTGATACATTTTTAAATGCAATGATTGGGTTAGTCAATTCTCATAAATCCTCCATTTTTCTGACTAAAGTAAGTACTAAACTACTTTATAATAGCGACTCACCGATAATACGAACTTCTGGTTCCAAATGGACACCTGAAGTTGATTCAACGGTGTTAATAACATGTTCAATAAGATTTTCATAATCTTGAGCTGAACCTTCTGCAATGTTAACCATAAAACCAGCATGTTTTTGACTAACCTCTACTCCACCAATACGTTGACCTTTAAGATGTGCTTCGCTAATGAGTTGCCCTGCAAAATGTCCTGGAGGACGTTTGAACACAGAACCACAAGAAGGGTATTCTAAAGGTTGTTTCAGCTCACGGAGATAGGTTAAACGATCCATTTCCTGAGTAATCATGAGATGATCTCCTGGTTTTAAGGCAAACTTAGCTGATATAACAATATCTCCACTCTCTTGAATGACAGAATGACGATAACCAAATTGCATATTCCTAGCTTCAATCGTTTTGAGTTCACCCTGTGGTGTCAAAACTTGTGCAGACAATAAAATATGAGCAATTTCACCACCGTAAGCGCCAGCATTCATAAAGACTGCTCCACCTACACTTCCAGGAATTCCGCAAGCAAACTCAAAGCCAGTTAAACTATGATAACGTGCAATACGAGTTGTTTCAATGAGATTAGCTCCTGCTTCTGCTTCAATAACATAACCGTTGACTGTAACAGTTGACAGTTTATCAAACATGATAACAAAACCACGGATACCACCATCTCTAACGATAATATTACTCGCATTTCCTAAAACCATCCAAGGAATATTTTGACTGTTAGCAAACTTAACAATACGCGATAGTTCAAGGCGATTCCTTGGGAATGCAAGATAATCAGCAGGTCCTCCTACTTTAGTATAAGTATATTTCTTTAAAGGCTCATCAAAGCGAATATCGAGACCTTCTAATTCTTTTTGTATTGTTTTAATCATAACCTTTATCTCAATTCTGTTTTATTGTGTTTTATAGACACAAAAAATCGGCATAAAACCGATTTCTATTATACCAAAAATATAGGTTGTTGACGATACATTATCACAATTTCTGTGTATTTTAATTTTAAAATCCTAACTGACTATTCGACTGGTTTTAAATAATGAACTTCTCCTAAATTCAATTTTTCGAGATAGTCTTCTAGCTTAGAACCATTAGGTAAACTTAGTTGAGGTGCTATTTCGAGTAACGGAACTAGAACAAATGCTCGCTTCGTCATATACGGATGGGGTACTACTAAATCTTCTTGGTTAATCACTTGATTACCAAAAAGTAAGATATCAATATCTATTGTCCTTGGACCCCAGTGCTCATGTCTCACGCGCTTTAAGCGTTTTTCAATTTCTTGACAATAATCCAATAATTCAAAAGGTGCTAAGTCTGTCTCTACCTGACAACATATATTAAAAAAATCTTCTTGGTTAGTATTCCCCCAAGCAGCTGTTTCATAAATAGCGGAAATTTGCGCGACTTTTGTCTTTTGCAAATGATCAATTGAAAAGAGAGCCTGCTTCAGAAAAGTTTCTCTATCACCAATATTACTACCTAAACTCAAGTAAACGGTTGTCATACTCGCTTGCGCTCCAATTCAATTCCAACTGATTCATAGTGCCCATTAATTGGTGGATTGTCTTTTGTAATCTTTAATGTAATAGCTTGTACTGGATGAAACTGTAAGAAAATATCTTCAACAATAACACCTGCTAATTTCTCTATTAATTGATACTGTTCGTTTTCAACATGATTTTTAATACAGTCAAAAACTTCACCATAATGAACCGTATCAATTAAATCATCAGTTTGTGATGCTTTTGCTAAATCAAGTGATAGAACAGCATCAACTTGAAAAACTTGCCCCAATGTTTGTTCTTCCGAAAAAGCACCATGATAACCATAAAACCGACATTTATTTAAATAAATCTTATCCATATTACACCAACTGACTAATTACTGTCACAATGTCCTTATTTACTTCAACATTGTGAACACGTACAATCTGACACCCCTTTGCTATTGCCCATGCCGATAAAGCAGCAGTCCCCATATCACGTTCAGTTACTTCCCTATTACCACCTAGAAGATAATTAACAGTACGTTTTCGAGAGATCCCAAATAACACAGGATAACCTAAATCACACACTTGTTCCAAACCTTTTAATAGCTCTAAATTTTGCTCCTCTGTTTTAGCAAAACCAAAGCCAGGATCTATCCAAATATTATCCTTTGAAACACCTGCTTCTAAAGCACGCTCTGCTCTTTCAAGTAAGAATTCACAAACTTCTTTTTTGATATCTTGATAAACAGCTTCTTCCTGGTTATGCATCAAAATAATTGGAACATTTCGTTCTGCTGCTAAAGATAGCATTTTACCATCATATAAACCTGACCAAACGTCATTTAAAATATGTACACCTGCATCAAGGGCTGCTTGAGCTACCTCTGTTTTATAAGTATCTATTGATAACAAAAGATCAGGGTAGACCTCTCTAATAGCTTTAATCATTGGAACTACACGTTTAATTTCTTCTTCAGCAGTCACAAATACTGCACCTGGCCGCGTTGATTCTCCCCCAATATCTACAATTGCCACCCCTTGTTCAAGCATCTCACCAACTTGATTTAAAGCTGAATCAATTGTGGTATAAGAACCACCATCTGAGAAGGAATCAGGCGTTACATTTAAAATCCCCATGATACAAGCTTTACCTGTAATATCATATTGTCCTATTTTCATCTTTTATCCTTTTTGTATTAGCGATAGAATTTCTTGTCTTTCATATCGATCGTCCTTGTATAAACCACGAGCTACCGTTGTAATCGTCTTACTTCCTGGTTTTTTAATGCCACGCATTGTCATGCACATATGCTCTGCTTCTATCATAACAAAAATACCTTTAGGCGCTAAAGCATCCTCTAAAGCTTGTGCAACTTGTGCTGTTAAACGTTCCTGAAGTTGAGGACGCTTACTCGCCACTTCAAATGCACGTGCAAGCTTACTAAGTCCAGTAACACGTCCATCGTTTGGTAAATAAGCAATATGAGCTTTACCATAAAAAGGAACCAAATGATGTTCACACATGGAATAGAATGGAATATCCTTGACAATCACAACCTCTTCATGATTTTCAGAAAAGACTGCAGTGAATTGCTCCTTTGGATCTTGATTAAGTCCTGAGAACATTTCTATATACATTTTTGCCACACGCTTCGGTGTATCTTTCAATCCTTCTCGATCAGGATTTTCTCCTAAAGCCTCTAAAAATTGATAAATAGCTTTTTCCATTTTTTCTTGATTGGTCATTAATTTATCCTATCCTTTTTAAGTTGTTGTAGTTTTGATTAATAGTAGTTCCTGACGAACTTGAGAAATAAAATAAAGGGAGCCAGTAATCACATAGAAATCTTTATCTGATGTCAGATTTATATCATGTAGCCATTTCTTCCAATCACTAACTCTAGTGTACGCTTTAGGATATTTGTCTAAGTTTATTGATTTAGGGTAATCAAAGCTAGTAACCGAAACCGGAGCGATACTAGACAATGATTCTAACATACTCTCTATCGGTTTAGTATTAATTGCAGCAAATAGAATATGCACGTTTTTCTGCTGATATTTTTTTATAACTTGAACGAGAGCATCGACACTTTCATTATTATGAGCGCCATCAATCATTACATTTGGAAAGATTAATTCTGTACGGCCTACCCATTTTGTCATTTCAAGCCCATCTTTAATGGTCTGTAGGGTTAACTTTGGATATTTGTCTCTTAATAATAAACTGGTAGTTATAGCTATGCTAGCATTGGAAACTTGGTGATGTCCCGGCATTTGCAACTGAATATGATCAATATTTGCTTGAGGACCTATATAGTTAAAATAATTTTCCTCTTCTTTTATATAAAAGTCATTGTGTAAACGATAAGTCTGGCTGTGGGTTTCCTTGGCTTTTATTTGAAAGACTTCTTCAACATCCTGACGATCATTAGCATATACGAATGGAACTCCTTTTTTTAAAACACCTACTTTTTGTTCAGCTATATCTACATAAGTTCGTCCTAAAACCTCCTGATGATCTAATCCAATTGACGGACAAGTAACCGCTAAAGCCTTGAACATGTTGGTAGAATCATAATAACCGCCCATTCCAGCCTCAATAATGACGATATCAACTGGACAGCTATTGCCAAAATAATAGAACATCAAAACTGTTATAACTTCAAATTCTGTAGCTGGTTCTAGGTTGGTCTCAAGGTGCAACCGTTCAACAACTGGACGAACAGTTTCAACAAGTTTGATAAAATCAGACTCTGGAATCATTTGACCATCAATGCTAATACGCTCTCTAAAGTCAACAATATATGGTGATGTAAATGTTCCAACTTGATAACCAGAATTTGTAAAAATATGTTGTAAATAACTAGTTGTTGATCCTTTACCATTCGTTCCAACAACATGAATGGCAGATAGGTTGTTTTGAGGGTTTCCTAACTGCTCTAGCATCCATCTCATACGTTCCAAACCTGGTTTAATACCAAAAGCTAATTTGCTATGAATCCATTCTAGCGCTTCTTGATAAGTCATCTTATTTACCTTTCTTTAACATCGTATGTACTTGTCCAATACTAAAAACTAAAATAGCAAGCCAGATAAAAATAAAACCTATTACCTCCCCACTAACGATAGTTTCTTTAAAAATAAACAATGCTAGCAATAATTGGATGGTTGGATTGATGTATTGGATAAAACCGATAATATTTAGAGGAGCCCTCTTAATGGCTTCTGCAAATAATAAAAGAGGAACTGCTGTAATGATTCCTGAAAGTGAGAGTAAAACTAATTGTAATATATTATAATCAGTTAAAAAATCTTTGGCGAAAAACACTATATAAATGAGTGCAAACGGAGCAATAAAACTACTTTCTACCAGCATCGAAAAATCGCTAGATAAAGAAATTGATTTTTTTAATAACCCATAAAAACCAAAAGAAAGCGCTAGAGTTAGTGAAATTAAAGGAAAATGACCAGTTTGATAAACTAAAATTCCAACTCCCATGATTGCAATCAAAATTGCAAGGCTAACTACTCTTGCCAGGTGTTCACGTAAAACAAGGACCGACAACAAAATTGAAATAATCGGCATCATATAATAACCAAGACTTGCCTCAGTAGCGTGACCATGCGTGACTGCAAAAATATAGACCAACCAATTAATTGAAATTAAAATACTGGCTACAAACATTGTCCAAAATGACTTTTTATTATTAACTAAGCCTTTTAAGTCTTTTAAATAGACTGTTTTTCTACCCGAAACGAGCATATAAATAAGCATAGTTAAAACAGTGAATATAATCCTATAAGCAAACGTACTATATGCTTCAATTCCAGATAATAATTTCCAATAAAGAGATAAAAGCCCCCATAAAACATAGGCTGACAAGCCAAGGATAATTCCTAAATTATCTTTTCTCAACTCTCACTCCTTTTCGCTCAATATTAAGTACTTGAATCTGTCCATCTAAACATAATTTACTTAACTCTGTGACAATTGGTTGTTCTTTTTCTTTCGAACACAGAACCATTACCGTCGGTCCTGCTCCAGACAAATAAGTAGCATACGCACCGTTTTGAGTGCTGATTTGTTTTATAACTCCAAATTCCTTCACCAAAGGTTGACGATATCTTTCATGAAAGAGGTCCCTTTCTATAGCCCATCCAGCAGTTACCAAATCACCTTTCAACAACGACGCAACCATCACATTAGCGACGCTGCTTGAAGCAACTGCATCCTCATAACTCAATTTTTGAGGTAGTACATTTCGACTATCACTTGTTTTTAATTCATAATTTGGAATAAAAGCGATAAAGGAACTATCTGGAAACATCACTTCCAAACTTTTAATATCATTTTTCACTATTGATGAAATAACTAAATCACCAAAAATGGCCGGTGCTACATTATCAGGATGTCCTTCTAATCGGGTAGCTATCTCTAATTTTTCCTTTTGAGAAAGAGCCAAATTTCCTAATTGATTGGCTAATTCTATTCCTGCAACAATTACAGAGGAAGAAGAACCTAAACCTCTGGCCAAAGGAATATCTGAAAACATTTTTAAGCGGTGTGGTGCCAAATCCGACTTAACATGCAAAGCTGTTTGAATAAGGAGGTTAGTATGATCTTTTGGAATATTTACTAAATTGTGTTCAACTAACCACTCTGTACTTTCTTCTAATACTTCAATGCTTAAATACTTTGATAACGCAACTCCTATTGAATCAAAGCCTGGACCAATATTCGCACTAGTTGCAGGTACAATTATCCTCATTTCACCCTCCTATTACTTTGAAAACATTGATTAACTGAATGACACCACTCTCAGGAAACTCCTCAATAAATTGAGTTATTTTCTCTTGGCTAACTTCATCTGTTAATACATAGATTTCTTGTTGTTTATCATCCAATGCTTTTTCAATAACATTTTTCAAACCTATATTTTCTTGCTCAAAGTACCTTCCAAGTGTATCACTATCTTCAGCATTTCTCAAAGAAATAGCTAGATAGTACTCATTGAAGATATCAGACTGCATTGACAACCTACACGGACAATGATAAGTATTCATAGGCTTAATTTTTATCTGTGATCGAATACTACGACTAATATCGATGATATCGGCTAAAACAGAGGTTGCTGTTGGATTTTGTCCCGCACCTGGTCCATAAAAAAGAGACTGACCAATCCCTATTGATTCAATGAATACTGCATTCATCACATGATTAACTGCAGCTAAGGGATGCTCTTGAGAAATTAGTGTCGGAGAAACGTCTACACTTATACCAGTTGGAGTTTCACGAAGATCAGCTACCAACTTAATGGCAAAGCCCATCTCCTGAGCTACTTCAACGTCCTCTGAGCGAATACTAGAAATCCCCTTATAATTAACATCATCAAAATCAATAGGCATACCAAATCCAAATTGACTTAAGATAGTGGCTTTGTAGGCAGTATCAATACCTTCAACATCATTTGTAGGATCACTTTCGGCATAACCTAACTCTTGTGCCTTTTTTAGAGCTTGTTCATAAGACCATCCCTCTTCAAACATTTTTGTTAACATGAAGTTGGAGGTACCGTTGAGAATTCCTAATAAACGTGTCATTTTATCTGAGGCAAACGAATGCGATAGGGTCCTTAAAATAGGAATGCCTCCAGCAACTGCTCCCTCATAGAATAAAGCTAGACCTCTAGCGTCTGCTAAATCCATCAACTCTTTTCCGTGTAAAGCAATGAGATCTTTATTGGCTGTCACAATATGTTTACCAAATCCTAATGCTTGACTCAAATAAGTTTTAGCTGGCTCAATTCCCCCCATTAATTCCACTACAATATCAATTTGTGGATCTTGAAGAATAGTATTTATCTCTGTCACAAAGTTATAAGTAAATCCCTGATTGATGAAACGCTGGCGGCTTTCATTATCTCTTACTAATACTTTATCAATCACAATATCTTCGCCTTCTAAAGAAAGTAGCTTATGTTGATTTTCTTTTAGCAAATATGGAATACCCTTAGCAACCGTTCCAAAACCTAATAAAGCTATTTTAATAGTCATGAATTTCTCCTTAGAAATTGTCTCTAACTTCAAGACAAACATTGGCTATATTATAACAAATTACCAATATTTTTTATAGGGTAAACGCGTCTTGTCCTATGAAAGTTCTTAAAAAGAGAATATTATTTCAGAAAAGATGATACAATAAAAGTACTTTAAAAGTTAAGGAGAAATAAATGGCACACACACCTACTAGTCATCGTAAACCACGAAAACGTTCCCCATGGTTAGCTATTGCTTCTGTCTTTTTTTTGTTAATAGCTTTAATCGGCATATTTCTATTCTTCAACAATCGTTCAAAGCAAGAAATAAAAACAAAAACGAACGCCTCTAGTCATCGAAAAATTGTCACATCTATCAAAAAAAAGAAATGGGTTAAGCAAAAGACTCCTGTTAAAATACCCATTTTAATGTACCATGCTGTTCATGTTATGGACCCTTCTGAAGCCGCCAGTGCTAACTTAATTGTGGCACCTGACATTTTTGAAAGTCATATAAAACGTCTCAAAAAGGAAGGATATTACTTCTTAGCCCCTAACGAGGCATATCGTGCACTAAACGAAAATGCTTTACCTGAAAAAAAAGTCATTTGGATTACTTTTGATGATGGAAATGCCGATTTCTACACTAAGGCATACCCTATACTCAAAAAGTACAAGGTTAAAGCCACTAATAATATCATCACTGGCTTTGTTCAAGAAGGACGAGAATCTAACCTCAACGTTCAACAAATGCTAGAAATGAAGCAAAACGGCATGTCATTCCAAGGACATACGGTTACTCACCCCAATCTTTCTCTCTTAACTCCAGAACTACAAACCCAAGAAATGACACTATCAAAACTGTTTTTAGATCAAAAACTCTCTCAAGATACTCTTGCGATTGCTTATCCATCAGGACGCTACAATCCTACAACTTTGGATATTGCTAGTCAATATTATAAACTAGGGCTTACAACAAACGAAGGAGTTGCAACAAAAGATAACGGTTTGCTTTCTCTTAATCGAGTTCGTATCTTACCAACTACTAGCGATGATGATTTGATCAAAACGATTAACCAATAAAAAGAAGCCTTCTGGCTTCTTTTTATTCTTCATAAGATTTAAATGGTTCATTTTTACGTGGATAACGATCTGGAGAAATCGATAAGCCCATTTCTTTTTTCTCATGGAAAAGCTCCACTAATAGCGCTAGCATCATCAAAATCATTACGAATGAAAATGGCAGAGCGACAATAATTAAAACGTTCTGCAGCGCTAACAGACCACCAGACAAGAGTAAGACAATAGCAATCACTGCCAACACTAGCCCCCAAATTACTTTAGTTCGATTTTTTGGATTTAAATTACCATCTTCTGTCAACATAGCCAAAACGTACGTTGCAGAATCTGCTGATGTAATAAAAAATGAAAAAATTAAAATGATAGCAATAGTGGATAAAAGCCAACCTAAAGTGTAGTGATTAAAAGTAGCAAACAATACTTCCTCTGTTGCAAACTTTGTCAAATTAATACCCAGTTGTTGTACCTGAGTTGATAATGTGCCAAATGCTGCAAACCATACAAAACTCAATAATGTCGGTATTAAAAGAACTACCGTTAAAAACTCCCGAATGCTACGCCCTTTAGAAATACGAGCGATGAAAACTCCAACAAAAGGAGACCAGGAAATCCACCACGCCCAATAAAAAATCGTCCAATTATCAATCCAAGAACGTTTAGTATTGTCAAAAGCAGCTGCACGAAAGCTCATTCCAAAGAAATTTTGTAAATAAGAGCCTAAAGACTCTGTTAGGGTATCAAAAATACGAACCGTTGGTCCCAATACAATAACTAAAGCTAAGAGGGCTACCGCTAAAATCAAATTTAAGTTCGATAAAATTTTAACACCTTTTCCTAAACCTGATAAAGCTGACATAACAAATAAAGCTGTTGTAATAAGGATAATAACAATTTGAACAAATGCATTATTGGGAACACCCAATAAAAAACTTAACCCTCCGTTGATTTGAGCAGCTCCAAATCCAAGTGTCGTAGCAACTCCAATAACTGTAGCAACAACTGTGGTGATATCAACAATTTTTCCTAGTCAACCATCTGTCTTATCACCGAAAAGAGGCTTTAAAGTGACAGACAAGAGGTATTTCTCTTGCTTTCGAAATCCAAAATAAGCTAGAGCCAAAGCAACCAATGCATATACTGCCCAAGCATGTATCCCCCAGTGAAAAAATGTAAAACGAAATGCATCAGCTAATGCTGTTTGCGATTCCTTAGGTGCGCCAGGTGTCGAAATAGCAAAATGCGATGAGGGTTCAGCTGCTCCGTAGAAGACCAAACCAATCCCCATACCTGCTGAAAACATCATTGCTATCCATGATACAGTTGAATATTCAGGACGTGAATGAGGTCGCCCTAAACGTATTTGTCCAAGAGGACTCATAATAAAAAAGACACACAAAGCAAGAATTGAAGTAACTAACAACAAGTACAACCAACCGAAATTGGTAGATACCTGTTCACGCAAGATTTGTGTCCAAGATTGAAAACCACGAGGAACAATAATTCCTAATAAGACTAAAATAAGCGATACAATTAGTGAACCTGTAAACACAGGCGTAATATGTTTTTTACTCAAAATTTCCTCCTATACTAAAATAGTATAGCATACTTTAATAAATACTCCTCTCATTTTAATCACCTGTATCAAGACCTCTCCTTGTCTCCTCAACAAAAAAGAACCAGATAACATTATCTGGTTCTTGTGTTTGACTTAGTGATTAATCACTATTTGGTGTAAATACCAAATGTTCGTTGACAAAGGCATCAAATCCAAGTTGGCTCAATTCACGACCATATCCTGAATTTTTAATACCTCCAAACGGTAATTCCGGTAATGATGTCCACCCTGAATTAATAAATGTCATCCCTGTTTCAATCTGAGCCGCCACTTTTTTAGCATGTTCTGGATCAGAAGAGAAAACAGTACTTCCTAAACCATAACTAGAATCATTAGCTAAAGCAATAGCTTCTTCTTCAGTATCCACTTTATAGATAGAGGCTACGGGGCCGAAAATTTCTTGATTATAGATTGGATTTGCTTTAGTGATATTCGTTAAAACAGTTGGCATGACGAAGTTTCCTGGATGATCTATAGTGTCATTTCCAAAAACTACCTCAGCACCGTGGTCTACCGCCAATTTAATTTGTTTTAAAACATCATCCTTTGCACCTGCAGATGACAGTGGAGCCAAGGTTGTTTCCGAATCCATTGGGTCACCCCATTTAGCAGACTTAAAGGTCTCAACTACCATATTTACAAATTCGTCATACTTATCAGCCATAACAATGAAACGTTTTGAAGATGTACATACTTGACCTGCATTATATAAACGCGCAAAGAATATTGTTTTACTAAGTAAATCAAAATCAGCATCATCTAAAATAAGAAAAGCATCGTTCCCACCTAATTCCATAGACGATTTTTTCAAATTTTTACCAGCCTCAGCTGCTATTGATGCCCCACCACGCTCAGAACCAGTTAAACACACACCTGCAACACGAGGATCTGATATAAGGTTTGAAACTTGATCATGCGAAGCAAAAATATTTTTAAACGCTCCTTCTGGAGCTCCTGCTTCTCGGACTAAATCCTCAAATGCTT
Source organism: Streptococcus sp. FDAARGOS_520 (assembly GCF_003812685.1). Classification (NCBI taxonomy): domain Bacteria; kingdom Bacillati; phylum Bacillota; class Bacilli; order Lactobacillales; family Streptococcaceae; genus Streptococcus; species Streptococcus sp. FDAARGOS_520. The sequence continues at coordinate 2,092,318 of NZ_CP033810.1, forward strand.
GAGCTGATGCAGGACAAATAGAAGCATGTTTTAAAAGCATAGTATTACCCACTATAAAGTTAGGGGCAAATACACGCATAATCTGATAAAATGGGAAATTCCATGGCTCGACAGCAAGTAAAACACCGACAGCTTGTTTCAAATAGTAAGCCTCTCCATTTGGACTTTCTAACGGAACAGGTTTTAAAAACTTTTGCCCATTATCAGCATAATAGTCAGCTATGTCTGCACACAAGTCCACTTCTCCTTGTGCTTCAGTGAAAAGTTTTCCCATATCTTTAGTCATAACTTCAGCGTACTTATCACGGTCCTTACGTAATAAATCTGCTACTTTATGCAATTGATTTTGGCGTTCTTCAACATTATCTTCTTTGCGCCATGTCTTGTAGAGGGCATGCGCTATGTCTAATGACTGTTCGAGATCACTGTCACTGATATTATCGAATTCATGCAATACTTCGTTAGTGTACGGATAAATTGTTTTATATGCCATAATGTTCCCTCCTTTTGATATCCTCATTATAACATTTATGAAATCGATTACAAATATTTAGCTTTAGACAAGATCACCAAGTTCCAAGGATAGCTTGCATTGTTAAACTAACTATAATAATGCCTAACCAACACGCTGCACCTAAAAGAATTGATTTTCCTCCAGTTTTAATTAGTTTGCTGACATTAGTATTTATACCAATTGCCCCCATTGCCATAACAATAAAAAATTTAGATAAAACCTTAAGTGGCTCAAAGATACGTAACGAAAAACCTAATGAAGCAACTATCGTTGTTAGCAAAGAAGCTAAGATAAAATAAAGCACAAACTTCGGAAATATCTTAGTAACACTTACAGATTGTTCTTTCTGCGTTTGTTTCATATGATAAATAGATAATACAATCGTAATTGGAATGATGGCTAATGTTCGTGTCAATTTAACAATAGTAGCTCCGCCCAAAGTATTGCTGTGATTGATAGCATCCCATGCAGTAGCAGTTGCTGTAACTGACGAGGTATCATTGACAGCAGTCCCTGCAAATAATGCAAAACCGTGATCAGAGAGACCAATAAAATTCCCCAGCGTTGGAAAAATTAAAGCCGCTAAGATATTGAATAAAAAAATAACCGAAATAGCTTGTGCTACTTCATCATCTTTAGCATTAATAACTGGTGCAGTCGCTGCAATTGCGGATCCACCACAAATAGATGAACCAACACCTATTAAAGTAGCAATCGTTTTATCTAACTTAAATAACTTTTGCAAAACATAAGCAATAATCAATGAAATGGAAATCGTCATAATAATGATGGGTAACGATGATATACCAACTTTCATCACTTGCATGAGGTTTAGTCCAAAACCCAATAAGACAACTGCTGTTTGTAAAATATATTTAGACGTAAAAGCAATACCCTTATTAAACAATTGTCGATTTTGATAAAAGGATCCAACAATTATTCCAATCAAGATAGCAAAGACTGGTGCTCCTATTAAAGGGAGATAAAGCCCAAGCAACCAAGATGGTATAGCAATAATAAAGCATAATATTAGTCCAGGAATTTTTTCCTTAAATAACATGATAGTCCTCCTCACATTGACTATTATATCACAAGCTTTAAAACGTGGCAGGAAAACCGAAAGAGGACCAGAATATGCTCTGATCCTCTTTCATTACTAATTCACAATTATTTAGTTACTTTCATAAATGGATATGATTTTTCGTTACCTAAAATCAATTTTGAGCCCTCTTTTTTATAGGCTGTTTTTTCACCATTTTTCACAATATTACCATAGAACGCATTTGCCTTTTTATTGATATGCGATACTTTAATAACACTTGTTAAGCGATGTACTTTACCATCCATAACTGGCAATGTCATTTCACCAGTATTAGTATTATATTTTCCTCCGACAGCTTGTGCAGCACTTTGGAAACTTCTATCAATTTGTTGGTCAATTTGTTTGTCAGTGATTTTTGTTTCATCAAAAATCTTTTTACCTGCTTCACTTAAATCATTGTAAGTCAAACCTTGATCTTTTAATTGTTTTTCAAGAGCTTTATCAATAAAAGTTTTTATAGCTTGATGGAATTTTACCTCATCAATTTGAGCAGTGACTGTTATCTTTGCCTCATCGTTTTTGACGTTCATATGCATATTAGCGCCCTTAACCAAATCAGCTGCACTAATCCCCATATCCGCTACCTGACTTCCAAGTTGTTGTTCTATTTCTTTCTCAACTTGCTTCTCTAAAGAAACTGTACGCCATTTCCCCTCTAGTGACTGACGATTATTCCAGAAATAGAGACCGCCTGCACCTACAATTAGAATAAGTACTAGTACAGTTAAAAAAACTTTTAAAAACTTTTTCATGATAAAAACTCCTTATGATAAACTACATTAATCATAACATAATATCACAACTCCTTCAATTAAAATAGTAAAATAATTATATAAAAGTTTGTAATTTTATACATTTTAATGAAACCTATTATTTGTAAAAATGACATAATCTAAAACATTTAATTTTACTATATAATAATTATAAGACAATTAATCTCTGTAAAGGTTTTCATTTGTATATTTAAATATTTTTCCGAATTATTATATTATTTGTCGCTTTTTTATGGTAATATAAAATAAATATAGATTTTAAATTAATATATACATTTCTATATTTATTGATTTTTATATCAGTATAACTTAGTGTCGTAGAGATTAATTCCTATCATTCACTGCTTTATTTTAGGATAACTAAACAATTTATTGTTTAAAATGAAAGGATTTATGAATGTCTAGGAAAACATTTAAACATATACTATCGATTGGAGTTTGCACGCTCGTACTATCGATGAGTCTTTATTACACTGAAAAAGCCCACGCTATTGCTGGTCCTAGTGACCGCCAATACGTAGAAAACCCAAATCCTCACATTATTGTAAATGTTACAGGTACTGATCAAAACGGAAATAGCATTTTACCGCATTACATCGAAGTCAATGTAAAGATGGGACAAACTTTAAGTAAAGAAGAAATTCTAGATTATATTGCTCGAAATTTAAACTCTAGTGTTGGAGGAGAAAGTAAAAACGTTCAATACAGCAACATCGAGTTTAAGGAAAGTGCTTATCTGAAGCGTCAATTAGATGATGGCAAGACAGAAGAAATAGCAATTGATAACGACGGTGTTACTGTACCTAAAGACGGTCCAAACAAATTTTGGATTGACGTTCCAGTAACTTGTACTGTTACTCCTATCGTAACAGAAACACATGAAGTTCGATGGGGGACTCCAGTCGCTATATCACACCGTATTTACTTTGTTGAAGAATCTTCTGGAAAAGTTTTAGATGAATACACAAATCTACACACTGCTGATTCGGAACTTAACGGTTATCGTGTTGGAGATTATATCACAGACTATGCACTTTCTAAGTCTGCTTACGAAGCTTTTTTAAACTCTCGTTTAGATAAAGAAGGTTACAAACTTCAACATCGTATTAGCACGAATGTACGACAAAACCTTCAAATTGATAAATTGATTTTCAATTATGACTTTAATGAGGAAAATATTTACTACCAAATCGGGAATATCCGTCCACTATTAAGTCGCTCATCAGCTGAAGTAGAATCTGACATCATTACAGAACGCTACTATGTTTCTAAAAATGCTAAAAGTTTAGCACGTACAGAATCAACCATTTCGATTAAAATGGTTGATGCCAAAACTGAACAACCGCTATTTAACCACACATTAACTGGTTATCAATTGGCAACTGTCTCCCATGTCTATAACAGACTCTTTGAAGAAAATCTTATCCCAACTACAAAATCAGGAGAAAGATATTTTATTCAAAATATGAAAAAAACAGCTGAACAAGAATATACTGTTTACCTTTCAGAAACACCTTATTCTAAAGAGAACGCTCCCGTAATTTCTTATGATGCAAGACCTGTTGATTGGGATTATCACTCAGGCGCTTCAGGATCACTTGAAAATCAGCCTAACATCTATACTGAAGAAGATTCAACTGAATTTTTGGGTAATAAACCACAAGCAGCTTGTTATCCAAACAAACAATTTGCTTGCGAAAATACTGACTCTAAATACAACTATAGCTATTTAGAAAAATAGTTATAACCGATAGGGTTAATCTCTCATTATCTTATACTGATTAAAATCATTAAACTTGTTTCCATTTTGACTGGAAACAAGTTTTTTATATTTATTTGTCACATATAATTGACACTCTTCGAAAAATGATATATACTTAAAATGTCATCTATATATGACACTCTTCTTAAATTCTTTACTAAAGGAGCTAATAATCGTGAATCGTCTTAGAGAATACAGAATTAAAGCTAGCATATCTCAATTAGCTTTAGCAAAATCAGTTGGTGTCGCCAGACAAACAATAAACCTTATTGAAAATAATAAATACAATCCTTCGCTAGATCTTTGTATAAGACTAGCGGAATGCCTACAAACAGACCTCAATACTCTTTTTTGGGATAGTAGACATCTATAACAGATTAGACTCTCTAAATCTATGAAAACTCGGGAGGTTAGGTCGTGTTATTATTTCAATCTCAAACTTTATTAAATAGTTCAAGGATAGGAGAATATTATGAAAGAAAAGAAAAATTTGGGGATAAAATTAATAAAATCCCTATATGGTATTAATGGCCCATTCGATGAATACAGAGAACAAAAAATCAATTACCTTGGAAATCTATTATTTGCAACCACTAGTCTCTATCACATTTTATCCTCTATCATCGCCTAGTTCACGGTAAGTAAATATCCCACAGAGACTGCATATACTCTCCTAGCTTTAACATTCTTTCTATATTTTTGTATTTTTCTAATTGTTATTCCCTCTTATCTCAACAGTCATGATTTAATAACGCCACTAGAAGTCTCAAAAAATGACTATCCAGTAGCAATAAAGAAAAACAAACAAAAATTTATCAAAATCGGGATATTTTATACTGTCATCCAGTGGCTTATCTTGGGTTTAACAACTAACAATAACACTCCGCTGATTGTATCACTATTTTCTTTAAAAGTTATTTTGTCTAGTATTATGTCCGGTGTAGCTTACAATGGAGTTATGTATCTAATATTTAAAAACAATGTTGATATTGAAAAAGATGAATAATGACAACATTTCATTTCTAATTGTTCTCACTGTCTATATAAATAATAAGGCTGGAAAATTTTCCAGCCTTATTATTTATGGTAATATCTTTGCAGCATTAATCGCCGCTTCGTAGTCAACATCTGAATTAACATTGTCAACGTATTCGGTGTAAGTCACCTTATTATGCTCATCCAAAATAAGAACTGCACGCGTTAACAAATGCCACTCATTCATCAAAAGAGCGTAATCTTGACCAAACGAATGATCATAAAAATCTGATAATAAAATCACGTTATCAAGGCCTTCAGCGCTGCACCAACGCTTCTGAGCAAATGGAAGATCCATAGAAACAGTAATAACCACCGTGTTATCTAGCTCTGATAATTCCTCATTAAAAGTACGTGTTTGTTTTGAACAAATACCTGTATCAATAGAAGGAACAACGCTAATAACTTTCTTTTTCCCTTCAAAATCTTTTAAAGATTTTTGAGATAAGTCTGTAGCTATTAGTAAAAAATCTTTTGCAATATCCCCAACTTGTAGCTGTTTTCCTGTAAAAGTAACAGAATTTCCAAGAAATGTCGTCATAAGTTTACCTCCTTATCAATTACCTTTATTTTACTATGAAGCTTCTTCTTTTTCGAATAATTGAACTGATAATTAAAGGTACTTACTTCCTTCGCGTATGCTCAAAGTCGACAACTCATCATAATGATTACTGATAAAGTCCTTTACCCATACTTTATTATACTTTGAATAATCCCTAAGCGCCCAGCCAATCGCCTTATTGATAAAAAATTCTTGACTTCCTGTATTTCTTAAAATAAAAAGTGACAAAATATCAGTATTTGTTTTTTCTTTAAATCCTAGTTGATGCTCAATAGCTAGTCGCCTCATCCAAAAATCTTGATCAAGTGACCATTCTGACAGTAAATTCATAACCTTATCATCTTTTAAGGATAAGTTCCCAAAAATCTTAGTCAGAACATCAATACTATCCCACCACTGTTGATGACGAGCGTAAAACTCTAGTCTAGAGCAATCATTATAGGTGAGAAATTGACTCATAGCTAATAGATAATCAAGTACAAAATGATGATATTCACGATAGTCACTTTGCCAACATTTATCAAGCAATTGCCAATCAATTTTTGCTTGTCTTTTAGCGGCCTTTATAAGCTCTTTGTAGAGCATACGTCGCTCAGGTGATTTAATACCATAGCACTTAAAATGATGGCGTAAATAAGCCTCCTGTTGCTTAGAAACTTCTTTGTCACTTGCAGCTTTAAATTTCCTCTCTAAACTTAGGAATAAATCCATTACGTAATCCCCTTGTATTTTTCCAAAAGCATTGTAATTCCTTCATGTACAGATTCTCTTGATACACGTAAATTAGCGTAAGGAGTCAGTTCATCAAAATCCCCTACTTGAACACTATAATGCGCAGCATCAAACATAGAAATATCATTTTTATCATTGCCAAAAGCTATAAAACGATTCCCAAATAATTTCTTAGTGGCTTTTCCCTTGTCAACTGCAATGGGATTTATGTACAAACATTTTTCAAATTCGTGGAAAAAGTGACTACTAAGTCCAAAACGATTTAATTCCGCTAACATTTGGTCTGCCCTTTCCAGCTGATCACCAAAATACAACACCATTTTTATCGGTTTCTCAATTTTAGAAACTTCTAGAAGCTCTCCCCTTTTTTGAGGATCAACATAAGCAATAAAGGGAATTTTAGAAGCCTGATAAGTAGCGTAATTAAAGACCTCATCAACAAAATATGGAATCTGATGGCGATGACAATATGAAATAATAGTACTAAAAAAGTCACTTTGTAAATAGTAACTATCCACTAAGTGACCATTTTCATGTAAAGTCGCACCATTTAAACCAATAATTTTTGATAAAGATAGCTTGTCGCCAAGGATACCTATAGTGTCTCTATAAGATCGCGCCGTAGCAAAAGTGACTCTATGACCATAATCACTCTGGGCTCTCTCTAGTATTCCTTGTATTTCTTTAGATAGACTCATACCATCAAAACAAAGAGTTCCATCTATATCAAAGACAAAATCCATTCTCTCAAAGCCCCATCCTTAAGTTAAAATAGGTTTTCATACGTGCATAAACATCTTCATCACCAACAAAAAAGATATG